>DAIUKG010000045.1:0-29208 GCA_036848375.1 Spirochaetota bacterium | reverse complement strand
CGGCCGCGGCAGAGGCGGCCCTGCGCATCACCGGTGATGAACTGGAATACCTGAAAAAAAACCTTGAACATAAAAAATCACACCCCGGGGACATCGCCGCGCTCAGCGAAAGCGACTTCGATTTTCATTACACGATCATCGGCATTTCGGGGAACACCATAAGCCGCCTCGTGTTCCAGTCGTTCAGGCCGGTATACGGTTTTTTCACGGACTTTTTTTACTCCATCAGGGGCGTGCCCGAGGCGTCGCTGAAGCTGAACATGAAGCTGCTCAGGGCGCTGGGCCGCCATGATGCGGCCGCGTCCCGGAAGGCGATGGAGGAGACCCTGAAGTTCGGCGAGAAGAAGGTCTATGAGGCCATCAGGGGCGGGGGCAGCGTTATCCTGCTGGAGAGGTAAGGGGGGGGAAGAAATCCCCCCGGCCCCCTTTGCACATTTCCGTGTTGGCATGCTTTGTGCGGCCTGGTGGCCGAGGGTCTTTTTCACTGAGCAGTGAGGGGATATGTCCTTTCTCTGCTCGCCCAGAGAAAGGGCGAAAGAGAGGGCGCCGCCTCAAATGCCGGCGGAGGCTCCGGGCGAAACTCGCCGACGTCGCTAAGCTCCTTTCGGCTCAAACAGACGCCCGATCGGTGTCCGCCTACCGGCGGACAGGATTCAGAGATGAGTGTATCCTGTATCTTTCATCAGGTCTGTTGCATGAATCTGCGGTGTGGGGCTCGCATGCGTATCCATGCGCAACATCCTGTTGTTTCCCAGCGCGATCTTCCTTGCTCGCGCTATTGAATTGCGTTAAAGACTATAATAATGCATTATGTTCACTTTTCTACTTAAAATGACATTGGTCTCAGGGGATAGTGTAAATATTAATAATTTTGTTGATTTTATTATGTTCATGCTACATTATAGCGAAAAAAGATATTTTACTCCAATAAGGGATTTATCAATGAGTCAAAAAAATCCAATTATATCATTTGCCTTTGTAATATTATTTTCTTTTTTAGCAGTTATGCTTCAAAACTGTTCAGAGGATCCTTCTGGAAATAAAGACAGTTCATCAATATCTAACGTGGATACATCAGGGAACAATACTGATGATTCGGGTGATGATACACTATCTCTTTTACCTCCAAATATTTCTATTACAACAGGGAACCAGCAGTTGCTTGTTTCATGGGAGGCGGTGAGTGGAGCTGAAAGTTATAATGTTTACTGGAGCCAGTCCAGTGATGGAACTTATCCCTCATATGAGTCTGGTATTACAACTACAACATATACTATTGAAAATCTACAAAATTACACAACCTATTACATAGCGGTTAAATCAGCGAGTAATTCCGTTGAAAGTATTTTTTCTTCTCAGAAATATGGTATTCCGTCAATTATCGTTACGCCTGAAATTTCATTAAAGATAGGTGACAAAACTATATATGTATCATGGGATTCTATATCCGGTGTTGAAGGGTACTATGTATTTTATGGAACATCTTCGGGAGCTCCTTATGAAGATTTTATCTATGTTGCCAGTCCCTTGAATAATACTGAATTAACGGATTTAACAAATGGAACAACTTATTATGTATCAGTTAAATCAGTTTATCTTAATATAGAAAGTGATTATTCATCGGAACAAACAGCGAAACCTTATCATCCGGTTGCTGGCCCCAGATGGAGACTGGTAAGAACCACAGAAGCTGGAATTGATATTGACTGTGATGATTGTCCAAGAGTGGAAGGATTCTGGTTATATTTTTATGAAAATTACAGGCTGGCTTATGATTCAACTACTAACAGGACATGGGCATGGACTTTATCTGGTGATTCAATACAATGGCAGAGTCAATACGGGACGGGATGTTGCACACATACAGGTACAATAAATGAAGATTTTGATTATATGAGCGGTACATACTATGGTTGCGATTATTATGGGACATGGTACGCGTACAGAAGTTTATAATGAAAGTTTGTATTTCGGGCTGTAATCTTTTTTTAAAATAATCTGACAGTTAAAGAGTTTTACATCAAGAATTTTTTTTATGGGCTTTCCTGTTTCCTCTGCATGATAAACATGATTTGCAGTTAATACACAATCACCTCCATCGGCCAGATGCATTAGGATGATCTCTTATTGCGGTATTGTTCTTGACGATTTAGTGGAGCACGGTAGTGTATTTGTGGAAAGTGGATTGCATTTAAATTTGATGATAATGAAAGGCTACATGTACATACTGGAATGTGTTGATGGCATGTATTATACCGGAACTACCAGAGACCTGGACAAACGGATCAGGGAACATGAACTTGAATCGGGGGCGCATTATACCGCAAAAAGGCTGCAGGTTAAACTGGTGTATTTTGAGGAATTTAATCGAATTGTCAATGATGCCTTTTATCGAGAGAAAAAGGTGCAGGGATGGAGCCACGCAAAAAAGAAGGCGTTGATAGAGGGAGAAAATAATAAACTGCATAATTTAGCTGAATGTATGAATGAGACTCATTATCGAAATGTATAAGGCCGTCGTGGTTAGTTGGTCGTTTCGACTCCGCTCAACGACCGGAAAGTTGCAACTCAACAGCCCGAAAGTTGCCGCTTAACAACCGGGGAGAGTACGCTCCCTGAGCGGAGTCGAAGGGAGCGAGATTGCGTACCCGCTCAGCTCCTGGTAAACGAGGGTGTGCCCGATGCCCGGGCTTCACTGTATTTTCACTCTTTAATTCCGGAAAATAGTTGCAAAATATATCTACTCCTGTTGAATATTTTAATGAAGCTAAATATAGTCTGTTAAGTAAAATGTTGTACACCATTACTTTCGATTAAATTTTATCAGAAACCGATAATGAAAAACCAATAAATATTAGTATGCAGCCATCAACCACAAAAGGAAAAAGAACACGGCTTACCCTGATGCCCGTATCATGGATCATAGCTGTTGTGACCGTATACTGCCTGTTGCTGATCCTGTCGAAAATCAGTGGCTCGAGCATCACGGCCCTTCTTCAGACAGAGACCCTGTGGCCGCTCGCGGTATTTCTTCCGGGCCTGCTGTTCGGCAAGACCCTGGGGCTTGTGACCCTGAATTTACTGGCCTATACGATACCGCCGCTGCGGCGGATATTTGAAGCTGAGGTTGCTGAAACGGGCCGGCACCGCTTTTCAGAGGCGATGAAGGGCCTGGCCAGGGCCCTGGCCGTTCTTGGAACAATAACATTCATCGGGGCTTTTCTGTTTCTTCGATACCGGTGAGCGGTACAGGCGAATAATGGAAATTTGAAAGGGGATTAATTATATGAACGTGCTGATACTGTATTTCTCGGCAACGGGAAACACGAAAAAAATCGCGGATGTTATCGCAGAGGAGCTGGGGCGGACGCGATGCGACGTTGCCATGGCTGACATTACCGCCTGCGCTGAAAGACAGAAGACGATTGATCTGGCGCCCTATGACGCGTTTTTGTTCGGGGCGCCGATCCATTCATGGCGCGCACCGAGGGTCGTGAGGGAATGGATGAAAACCCTTGACGGCCGGGGCAGAAAGTGCGCCATGTTTTTCACCTACGGAGGGTTTGGCGTTCACCCGACCCATTATTCGACCAGGCAGATACTGGAAAGCCGGAATTTTATCGTTGTCTCATCCGCTGAGTTTCTGGGTTTTCATACGTTCAACCTCGGCGGGTGGAAGGCAATGGAAGGACGGCCTGACGGGTCCGATTTTGAGGTGGCAAAAGAATTCGCGCGCGTGACCTGTAAGCGTTTTACCGGCGAAGACACCGCGCTCCTGGGTGAACTGGAAAAGACCGAGCATACTGAAGAACAGCTCGATGCCATAGAATCGTTCAGGTTTAAAGTGCTTACCCAGCTTCCGACCAGGGGCGGCAGCGAATGCGGCATGTGCATGTTCTGCGAGAGCGTGTGCCCAACCGGTGCCATGAACGCCGTATCAGGCAACGCCGACAGCGCGAAATGCATTGCCTGTCTTGCCTGTGTCGCCGTCTGCCCCGAAGACGCGTTACACATAAATGACATGTCAAGCAGCTGGTCGTTCAAACTTCAGATGGAGAAGATCAGCGTTGAGGCCATGAAAGAGAAGAAAAGCAGGATATACCGGTAGCATTGAAGGTATCACCCGCGAATTATATAATTCGCTGCCTGTATGGAGGTTATCATGAAAGCAAGGCCTTTTTTCGTACTGCTCATACTGCTGGCTCTGTCTGTTGCCGTTATTGCCGCGCAGGGACAGATTATTCCCGTAGCCATGCATAAGACGGTCAAAAATGCGATGGAAAGGATGAAGCAGCTTGACGCTGAAGACAAGATGCTGGAAAAGCAGGCGTACAATGCCGTGAGCGCCAATAACAGCGCCCTGTTCGCGCGCCTTGCCGAAAAGAGTGAAAAAATAAAAACCGAGAAGAAAACACTGCACGATGAAACCCTTGCCGCGCTCCAGGGCACGATCGGGCAGGGGATTGCCGTTGATATCCGGCAGGATTCATACACGGACGTGTTTGCGGTGAAAAATTCTGTTATAAAGCAAGCGGTATGGAATTCAGGCAAAAACCCCCATGTCACCATTGAAATGCAGGTGGTGCTGAAGCGCAAGCTGACCTCTAATGAAAGAAAGGTCCCGGTTGATTTTTTCAACGGTACCGGCAGGGTTATCCGTGTGCCGTTTTACCTCTCAGCAGGGACCTTCGTTTTCAAGACCGATAAAGACCAGGTCATTTCATTCTTCGCGAACCCCGAAATCCCTGGCCTGGCCGATGCCGGGTACGGGGTGATTATCTCAGAGTAACAGAGCGGTCCGTTTTATTTATCAACACTGATAAGTTCAACCTCGAACACCAGCACGGAATTGCCCGGTATGCTCTGGTTTCCCTCAGGGCCGTATCCCAACTCCGAGGGTATAACAAGCTCATATTTTGAGCCAGGCGTCATCAGCTGAAGCCCTTCAGTCCATCCCCTGATAACCTGATTAAGCCTGAACTGGGCAGGCTGGTTTCTTTTGTATGAGCTGTCAAATTCCGTTCCGTCGATAAGTTTTCCCGAGTAGTGGACCGTAACCATGCTCGCCGCTTTCGGCTTTGCGCCTGACCCTTCTTTGATCACTTTATACTGGAGCCCGCTTGCGGTTGTCTTGACTCCTTCCCTGGCTTTATTGGCGGCAAGGAAAGCTTCACCCTTGCCTTTGCTCTCTTCGGCGTTCTTCATCATTTTGGTCTGCATGCTCATTCTGAGGTTCATCATCGCCTGCTGTGTTTCCTGGGGAGTAAGGCTGCTCTCCTTTCCTTTAAGGGCGTCTTCAACGGCTACCATGAATGAATCCACATCAAGATCGATCTGGTCGTTTTTAATGCTGGAACCGATGTTAAAGCCGATAGCATAGCTGTATTTTCCCTTATCGGTTGTCAGGTTCGCTTTTTTGCATGCCATAATGTTCAGGACAAGAACAGCTCCGAGGAGCAGGGGAAGAAGTTTTGTTTTCATTGTATTCCTTTTTACCATTAAATTTTCCGGCTGTCGTTATCGGCCGGTGGGTAATATAAATAAAGATGCGTTTAAATATCAAGTAACTATTCAAAAAAGCCTTGCGCGCGGGATTTTTTCTGTTAACTGTAATTCATTCTGGTCCGGGAGAAGGGATTTTTCATGATCAAAATCAAGGTAAGATGTTATTCGGGATATAAAGCCAACGAGAGGCCGGTAAGTTTCAGTATGGGGGAGAAATCTTTTAACGTTGAAGAACTGGTCGATCGGTGGTATGGTGCTGATCACACATATTTTAAGGTAAGGGCTGATGACGGGAATATATATATACTGAAATATAATGACCGCAACGATGAGTGGGAACTTGATTTCTTTCAGAATAAAAGAATATAGGGCCCGGATAACGGGTGTGTAATGCCGTTATGACTGTTACGTTATAGTATGGCTCACGGGCTTTATAAAATTTCTGCATAAATGGTGCACTGCAGGGTAAGGCCTGATCCGGTGTAGGTGATATAGACTATTGCGTCACCATTGGTTGACCCCGGTGTGATAGTGACCGTGGAGCCTGAAATAACAACGGTTATATCAGTCACCCCGCCCGGATCAATAACAGAGCTCAGGTCCGTAGTGACCGGTGCGATAGTGGAGTCGCTATAGTTCCCTGCAATCGTTATAGCTGTTGAAGTTCCTCCCACGGTAAGTGACGTATTCGCCGGCGTGGCGTAGATGGATTGCAGCACCGGTGCAACCACGACAGAGCAGTAGTCTTCGAACCCGCCGTCGTTAGTGGTAACGGTAACGGTTGCGGTCCCCGGGTATTCACCGTTGATGGTGCCGTCTGAGACCGTCACCACTCCTGTATCGCTGCTTGTCCAGCTCACGCCCTGGTCAGAGGCATCGGTCGGATTAACGGTCGCGATAAGGATTGAGGATGTGTAATGGTCTATGGTAATACTTGTGTTATTTAGGACAACGCCGGTTACCGCCACTGTTGTCGTTACCAGGGTGACGGACACGGTATAGTCCTGGGAGGTCCCGTTTTTGGCATAGACGGTGAATGTGACAGTTGAAGAAAAGTCAAAACTCATGCTGCCGCTTGTCAGCACGGTTCCGGCAGTAACCTCAACATGGTCTCCGCGAATAGTAAAAGAGGGTATGAGCGCGGTCACATCAGTTCCCTCAGGAAAGGAGAGGCTAATGGTAAAACTGCTGTTATCAATGCTTCCCCTGGTACCTGAAAGGTAAAAGGATGAGAAGGTCTTTTCGTCAGGGCCGATGGCGCCTTCGCTGGCGAATGTATACAGGTCGACCTCATCGCATCCGTTATTCAGGGCAAGAGAAAAAAACAGGGCTATGATTGAAAGTATTCGATGTAATCGCATATATATTTTTATTTAAACTTATCTGTTGCAATATACAATATTTAGTTTCCTCTTGTCAACCGCTTTCATTGGATTTTAATCGGGTACTGTAATATGTTATGCGTTTCCTGACTGAGTCCGGTATTCTGCTAAGAATTCAGCATTTGGTTTTGAAAAAACCTTCATGGCATTATGGGAGGCGGGTATGAATACCGGTCATGAATTTATATTATGCTGTCAGTATTGAATTGATATTATGGCATTGCGGGCCGTTAAATGCTCCACAGCTCCCGGGGGGCGGTCCTTTTTTTAAAATCCCGCAGCGATTTTCCCTCGTCAATGTCACGGATTCTTTTTTCCAGCATCTTGAGCCACCCGGTTTTTTGAAACCTGGCCATGTTTTCGAGAAGAAAGCCCTTTTCATGTTCCAGAGAAGTGTTGCTTGCCTTTAGGACAGAAATGTAGAATTTATCAGACAGAACCGCCTTGTGTACCAGGTTCTTTTTCGTGTGGGCCGGCGCGATTTGTGAATAATAATACTCCTGGACAGGATCGGCCTTTTTCATGGTAAAGCAGTTTTCAGCGGTGAACTCTCCCAAATATGTGAATGTCTCCGGTTCAGCGTACACCATCGATTTTGTCACTGTATCCTGGTTAAAAAAAAGTGTGCAGGCCTGGGTCCCGTTTTCATGTTGAGCGTCATAGCTCATTGCCACAGCGGCGTAGAGGCCCGGTTCCATGTTAAAAAAATAGAGGGTGCTGCCGTAATGGCTCGATGACTCTATTATGGTTTCGCTCTGAAGAGATTCATCAAACCGGTTGAGCTTTGCCAGGTAGACTTTCCGGGGCTGCTGGTTTTTCATATCCGGCTCGTCGGTTATTTTGACGGTAATGGCCATTATGCTCGTGTTTTCATGGTGAACAGCGGGAATAGAAAGGCATGAACACAAAAAAATAAGAGCATAAAATATAAAACGGTGCATAAGTCAACCTTCTTCGGAAAAATTATATATAAACAGCGCGCGGTAACCGCATGCGGCTCTCTTACCATGCATAATTGCCAAGGTAACCGTAACTTTGCAAATGTTTTTTTCAGGGTCCAGCGAGAAGAGAAAAAAAAGAAGTTTATTCTTTTTTTACTAGACAATAATTTTTGCATCATTTAATTAATAAAGAAACAAATTTCACTAACGTTAAGAGTTTACTAATGCAAAACAATAAAAATTCAATCAATACATGAGCGTTGTTATGATACACAGAAAATTATTCCCATCCTTTCTGTCTGTTCTATTGCTTTTCATCCTTTCATCATGCGACACCATATTTGACGACTCCTTTGATGTTCCGCGGTTCAGCAGCGGCCCTCAATACGGGAATTACTACCCCTATGCTGAAGGAGTCATCGATTCAGCGGAGGAAACACTGGGGGTGTTCATGGAAAACCATGCGACCCAGGGCTCCCTTGAAAATGCCCGCAGGATCATCAATGGAAAGTCATACATGGGGCTGGTGCAGGAGGACATATTTGATTACGTGCACCAGGAATTTTATGCCGATTACGGGTCCGGCAATGAAGACCTGAACTACCTGAAAATAGCGGCCAGGCTCAGGGTAATCATGGCCATGTATGAGGAAGACGTGCACCTCCTGGTAAACACCGGTTCAGCCATTAATGACATGGACGATCTGGTCGGCGCGGACATCAATGTCGGCCCTGTTGAATCAGGGACCTTTATTACCGCAAAAACCATACTCTCCGCACACGGTACTACCTACACTGAACACAATGACGATGTCAAGGAGGGCATAGAGAAAGTCATAAGCGGTGAGTACGACGCCGCATTTTTTGTCACTGCCTCGCCGAGCCAGGTTTTTTTGGAGATAGCCTCCAGCGCCCCGGTCAAGCTTATTCAGGTACAGATGCCCCAGGGGAACAAGAAATACAGTGAAAAAGGGGTGATTCAGGCTTCGGAGTACCCCTTCCAGGCTGACGAGGGGAATATAATAGAAAACATTACCGTTAAAACGCTTCTGGTGGCAGGGGATGATTTCCTGGATGAACAGGTGGACAAGTTTATTGAAAATCTCTATTTAAGCGCCGACGAGTACAGCGTCAAAAACAGCAACTGGAAGTTTCTGAACCGGTTTGACAGCGAGGACTATTTCATTGAGAATCCTCAGCTTGGAAACTACAGGGCCATGTGTCACATCATGGGTTTTACGGGAATTGATGAGACGGACTACTACTTCTACGCGGGCCTTCCGGAGAGCTTCGAACACGACACCGCGGTTGAACTGATCTGGCTGCTTTCCCATAACATCGATGTTGACCTGAAGGAGCGGTACAGCACCGGTTCAGGCGAGAACGCCATACGCATACTTGACGGGAGCGCCACCATGGCCATCGTGGACGACGACATCTACTACAACCTCGCTTCAAAGGGGTCGGCCTATGAGAGCCTGAAGGCCGCGTCCCTTAAAAAGGTGATGCCCCTTCACGACCAGTACCTTCACCTTCTTGTCAACAACGGCAGCGGCATCACCGGCATTGGAGATTTTCCCGGTATGACCATTAATCTCTGCGAAAAGACGTCAGGCACCTTTCTTGCCGCCATGCGGGTCATTAAATCTTACAATTATAATGAAAATGACAATATAGTATATCAGTTTGACCCGCCTGACATCGCAATACCGAAAGTTGAAAGCGGGGAATACGACGCGACCTTTGTGCTTACCGGGTTCCCTTATCCTGAATTTAAATATGTTGATACGGCTGACGCCCATCTTGTCAGTATCGCGTTTAACGGCGACACGCCGATACTCTATGAATCCAAAACCGTTGACTATGATTCACGGACCGATTACCCGAACATAGGAAACCTGTCGACCCTCGCGCTCAGGGCGGTCATTGTGCAGTCGCCGGTCTTTCATAACGGCAACATGGCAACCTTCATAAAATCGGTTTACCGGAAGGCCAACTACCTTCAGGAGGACAATGACGAATGGAGTATTGTGACCAAGCAGGAAGGGAAGGACTACTTCGCGCGCTCGCCATTCGGATGGAGCGACATCGCGGTCAAATACTATCTTTCACTTTTTGATTAGAACATTTCCGGGAGGACCTGATGAACCGCCTGAATACAGCACTTTTATCATTATTCGCCATAACCCTCTTCGCGTTCAGCGCCTGCATTGACCAGAGCGATGTGGAACACAACACCTACAGGATCAAAAGCATCGAGGCCCTGAACACGGAGACCTGCTCCGGAACAGTGGTGGGCCACATCGGCCATGATGTCAGGACAAAGCTCACCATGGATGTTGAGTATACGGAAAATGGCGAGATCCCGGTGCAGTTCTATCTTTTAAACAAAGATGACGTGGAAGAAGTCGAAAACGGGCTCGGAGACAGGACGGACATCCGGATATACCGCCCTGATCAGGTGGTTCTTCCCGGCGTCCTGGAAGGGGAGCACGAATACTCGGACGATAACGCGGACATCGACACCTTCGTGTTCAACATACCGTCAGACCAGGCAGAGGACGAGCTGACCGGCGATAAAAAGACGGGAACCTATTACGTGATCGCGGCGGTCGACAAGGACGATTCAGCCGAGATTGACGCGTATGAGCTCTACAGAAAAAACCCCTCGATTGCCGAGGAAATCGTGATACCCACAGACGACGACGAAGACCCGGATCTCTCTGTCGAGGACGTTGACTTCGCGGGCGATCGTGAGGACCCCAAAAATATCATGACCTATATACGGGTGCGGGTCCCGGACCCTAACGGCTTTAATATTGACGTTGCCCCGTCGGAACGGGAGAGGCGTTTTACCGGTAACGCGACGATAAAGTCATCAAAATTGCGCCCGGGAGGGATTTCAACCATAAACGTTCCGGTACGTTTCGAGATAAACATTGATGACCCGTCCTGGACCTATGGGGCCATAAGGCCCCTGGTCTACGACAGCGATATCGACGGATGGGTAGAGGATTACTACATAGATGAGCTCCTCCCGAATACTGATGAGGACGTGACCGTGGCCCTGCAGATTGACGAGACAGACGCCGGCCACATAATGGATTTTCTCACCCAGAAATCGGAGGACCAGGAAAACGCGGGTGGAGAGCCCAGCGTGTCCACCACCTGGACCGTGACAGCCTATGTCAACTATCTCACAAACGCCACCTATCCCGTGCCTGAAAAACGCTACACCACGGGCTCGAACGACATCACTTCGGCGCACGCCAACAATACCGGCACCTGCGACCTTATCATCAACTTCGATGTCTTTGACGTGGAAAAAAACGCGGGCATACGCCGCTACGTTCCCGAAGACGTTGACGACCCGGATAACTACGGTCCCGTACATCCCCTTGAGCCATGGGAGGCCGGCTACTCGTCATCCAAGAAAAAAGTCCTGGTGATCTTTCACGATGAGTTCGCCAAGGACGTGGGCAGCAGCAATCTTGGGGGCGGTGTTTGGGCCTACGAAAGGGCGTACTTCTATAAATACAGCGCCTATCAGACCGGTGTCGAGCTTGACGCCCGCCTTTTTGGATACTACCTGCGGCTGGTAGATGTGAACTTTGACGCCTTTTCATTTCCTAAAAACCCCGACGCGTCGGGATATAATTTTTATGTTGAGGCCGCGGGCCGTACGGTTTACCAGGAAGGGAGCCTCGGGCACCTTAAAAAAATATGGAGTTTCCCTATCCCGATTTGGGGTTACACGAAACAAAAAATATATAAAAAATGGGGCATGAAGCTCACCACGAAAATTGGAGTGGGGGTTACCCTCGTCCCGTCATTACGGCTCTGGACCAATTATGACGGGAGCCTGCGTTTTGAAAAATCATTAGAGTTACAGGTCTATGGAACCGCAAGCGCTGAATTCAGTGTGACGGTCGCCAGTTGCGGTATTAACGGGTACCTGAAAATGATCGGTGTCGAACTGCTTCAGCAGATATACACTGAAACAGAAATACGGAACCGCCGCGACCCTGATACCGGGGCCGAACTTCTTGATAGCAGCGGCAATCCTGTAGGAGAAGAAATAGCGGGCGCGCTCTATAAATCCCTGGGAGTGTACCTGAACGGACCTGAAGGATGGATACAGATCTGGGTAAAGATCATAATTAAGAAATACAAATGGACAATGTTCAGTTTCCACACCTTTCACGGCCTGCCTCTCTGGGAAATGGATACTACCGGCAGCGGTTACTGGACCAATTTCCAGGACTTTTCACCGAACGAAAAGAATTCCGTCTGGGACGGGATCGACTGGGACGCCATAGGCAAATAACGATATTCTTTTTAATCACATGAAGGTTCCTGGAAAGAAAAAAATAGTTATACTTCTGCTGACGATTGCGGGCATGGCGGTCCTGCTCCTGTATGTCGCATTGAAAAAATCGGCGCCTGACATTTTCTGGGACCGGGAAGCGGGGCAGATGTACCGCATCACCTTCAGCGATATAACGGCTTTTCGCGTAAAAAAAGGACGCAAGATACCACGGACCTTCAGGCTGACAGGAGTGCTGAATTTCAGGATACTTGAGACCGGTGAAACCATTAAAACGGCGGTCCAGATTTCCCCGGTAAAGGTCGCTTATAACGGAACCGAATATCCCCGATTAAAGGAAATATACTCTTCTCTTTTTCTGGTGGACTTCAATCCCGGGGGGACCATTGAGTCGTTGCATTTCGATAATACCATCGCACAGGACGATGAACGGGAGGTGGCTTCAATTATCAGGCAGCTCCAGTTTGTTATAAGAAAAAGCATAACGTCATCGTGGAACACCACTGAGGAAGACAGCACGGGGAGGTATAAGGCGAGGTATTCTTTTGAAGATAACAGGCTGACAAAAAGAAAAGCGGACTATGTGGAAGTTCTGGACGAATGGGGTTTCCCCCGTAAAGGAATAACGGCGAAGGTCAGGGAATCGCTTCTGGAAGTGAACTACGGACGGCCCGATTCATGGATCACCGGCGCGAGTGGAAAGGAAAAAGTGAGCCTTTTTTCTGAAGAAGAATCCTTTGCCACGTCGAACACTTCAGTGATACTGACAAAAATAGAGTTCGAACCGGACAAGAACCTTGAGATATGGAAAACCAGCAGGGATTCCGCTGATATTATAGAAACATGGAAATCCATACCAAAAAACAGCATTTCATTTGCGGATTCTCTTGAAATTGACGCGATAAAGAAAAAACACGGGGGGGTATCTCTCACGAACATGGCAGGGAACCTCTTTGCTCAATATGCTGAATTTGATTACAATGCGGTCAATGAACTTATGACCCTTCTGAAGCTTTATCCTGAACAGGCTGAAATTGTTCCTGATCTGCTGCTGAAGAAAAACTTCAACAAGATGCAGAAGACAATGCTGGTGCACGCCCTTGAACGCGCGCAGCACGCTGAAGCCCAGAAAGCCCTTTGCAGGGTAATGACAGACGAAAATTTTGAGGATTTCAGCCGCATACAGGCTGCCATGGCGCTGGGGGCCATTGAAAAACCGGAGGAAAAAACGGTTGAGCAGCTCTGGCAGGCATACTTCGGAAGGGAAAACGGCGATGAGCTGGCCATGCGGGTGTCGAACAGCGCGGTCCTTTCCCTGGGCGCGCTCTCAAACAAGCTTTCAGCGTCAAACAATGAGGAGGACCATGATAAGGCTGAAACGGTGCGTGACGCCATTCTTCGAGAGCTTGAGAACTCCGGCGATGTCACCACCACGACCGCTCTTCTCGCGGCAGCGGGAAACACCGGGGACACAGAGGTCCTTGACGCAATAGAAGACCGGGTTGAATCAGCACAGCCCATTGTGCGTTCAGCCGCGGCTTCTTCACTGCGCAATATTGAAGGCGATGAGGCAGACACTATACTCATGAACAGTCTTAAAAAGGAAGCGGTCTCGACTGTCCGTGAGTCCATTGTCAAAACCGTCGCAGCCAGAAAGTCAAATGAGAACGTAACCAGGGAAATGATGAGCCTGCTTCCCCGTGAAAATGATGAAAACGTGAGGGAGTTGATGTACCGGTACATGCTGAAAAACAGGGACCAGCGCGGCGTAAAGGAGAAGCTGAGGGAAATGCTTAAGAGCGAGGATTCATTAAAAAACAGGCTTCTCATAAACAAGGCCCTCCACGCCACTGGAGGAAGATAGGAATATAACGTAATCGCCTTTGCCGGTTTCCCGTGTAGAGGGAGAATATAAAATATGGTTCATTAAGGAATGATGGGGTTTGTTTTTCTGAAAAGCAATTTAATAAAGATTGCCGCAGAGGCACCGAGTACACAGAGAGTTTATAAGTTGTAAAGCGAGATTTGATTATTGTCAATATGATGTTCCATGTCCCGTAATTGTAATCGCTTTGATAAATTGGGCAGAATAAAATATTAAACCGTGAAAGAATATAAATATTCAAAATATTTTTTTATTAATTATTTCAGAGTTAAAAGAGGTGTCGGTGTTGTATAAAATGAATAAAATTTTGCTCCGTGTCTCTGTGACTCTGTGGCTATATTTTCCCAAAATTTTGGAAAGAGTGTAAAATATTATTTTCTGATACAAGGAGATCTTTCATGAAACGCGCAATGCCCCTGTTTTTATTTTTTTTCTGTGCCGCAATGATGATTGCGCCCCGCGCTCTCTCGGCTGCTGAAGAGACATTGTCGAACTACATCAAACCTTACGGGAACCTGTACATGTTTCTCGGCTATAAGCGTAGCGCTACTTATGACGCAGCCGACAATGAGCATGCGGATAATGACCTCGTTTACAACATAAACGACAACAGCAATCTTGGCATGAGATTTGAGTACGAGAAATACAGCGGCGTCTTTGAACTCGGGTTCAGCGATTTCAAGGACGGCCGTATTGTTAAAATCAGAAAGGCCTACGGCGTATATACCTTCGACTACGGGAAACTCATGATCGGGCAGGACTGGAACCCCTATGTTCAGTGGTCCCATGATTTCGCTGACTACTCCAGGTCAAAGGGGTTGGGGGCGCTCAGCGAAGAACCCTGTATCCAGTTCAAGTACACGATTTTTGGCTTCTATATTGACCTTATCCGTCCCAATATAGCGAGCGACCAGTTCACATTTCTTGACGATAAAACAGACCCGGCTATAGATTTGCAGGCCCGTTATGAATTGCGCAACAAGGACTACGAGGCGACCACGGGCCTTCCCCTTGACCAGATCCAGGCCTTTATCCCGAAAATCGCCATAGGGTACCAGTATGAACACGAAATAGCGAGCATCGGGGTCGGCGTCGCGGGAAACTTTTATTATGTTGATAACAAATCATCACGCAAATACAACAAGGACTGGATAATATCGTATCTAGTCTACCTCAATACGGAAGTCCGTTTCTGGATAATGGAGTTACACCTGAATGCCGGCTTCAGTGTCAACCCCGCGAATTTTGGCATAGACGTCGAGACAACAGGGAATGACGCTTATCCGGCAGGTGCGGCCCTTGCAATACATAATGTAGCCACCGGAAAATATGAAATAAAAGATACCTGGAACACGCAGGGGTATTTTGAAATGGGATTCAAGGCCCATAAAATGGTATCGATATATCTGGGATACGGCATCTGCGCTACTGATTATCCCGTTCCGGGGGCCAAGCTTGACCTCGCGATGGAATACTACTTCAATGTGAAGATAAACATCGCGGGACTTATCGCGCTGACGCCGTCTTTCTGCATGAGGGATTACATGGAAGATTTCTCCGGGGACAAGGAAGGATATGACATTACCGCGGGGATTCTGGGAACGGTTTCTTTTTATTGATTCCCGATGAAAGCGTTTATTCTCGCTGCCGGTTACGGCGAACGGCTGAAGCCGTTGACCGACACCATGCCCAAGCCACTGGTTCCTGTGCGGGGCGTGCCGGCAATATGCTATTCCCTTGCGCTGCTTAAAAAAGCGGGCATAAAAGACGCGGTATGCAATCTTCATTACCGGGCTGATGATATTGTCGTGTTTTTCCGTGAACACGGCAATTTCGGTTTTAACATCGAGTTTTCATTTGAGGAACAGATACTGGGCACCGGGGGTGGAGTGAAAAAGTGCCAGCCCCTTTTCAGCGGCGACATGGTGCTGATCAACAGTGACATCATCACCGACCTTGATGTAACGGCAATGATCGACACGCACCGGGCAAACGGCTCTCCCGGAACGGTGGCGATCTATCCGTCAGAAGGGGCAGGGGGGACGGTTTCGCTCTCGCGCGGACGGGTCGCTGATTTCAGGAATTTTCTGCTCACCGGGATCAGGCCGACCCATGATTACCTGGGTGCCGCGGTGCTCGGGCCGCTTGTCTTCAAGTATCTCATTCCCGAATATTCCAGCATCGTCTATACCGGCTACACCGGCCTGATCGCGGGCCATCGCCTTGATTTTTACGAGCACCGGGGTTTCTGGCAGGACATCGGCTCAATCGATTCATACCGGCTTGCAGAGGAAAGGCTTGGTGATTGTCCTTCTATTGTTGAGGGGGCCAGGAAAGTTCTTTCAGGGGCATAAAGGCTTCCTGATCGTTGGGGTTTATATTTTTCATCGGTGGCTTCGATACACTTCGCTTCGCGATGCACTCAGCCGCCCAAACCGTGATAAAACGCTATTGCGGAAATAGATTTCGAAAAGTTCAACGTGTTGCTCGATGACCGCTGCTGTATCGGCCGGTTGCCGAGCGTCGCATTGAGCTTGTCGAAATGTGACGGCGCAGCCGTTGTATCGAGGCAACCGAGGAGTGTGTTCAGGTGAGCGGCAATCGTATCGAAGTGCCGGCTGCTGCGAAGGGAGAGGATGCTGGAAAGAATTAAAAAGAAATATTTTGTAAATCTCTGTGCTCTCGGTGACTCAGTGGCCGTCTTTTCTTAAAATTTCGGAAAGAGTGAAAAATTCTTGCCTAAATCGCCCGGGTTACTACCATGCTGTTTTCTCTATTACATGAAATTCGCTGAGGAATGATATATGGAACATATCGACTGGATTGATTTTAAAACCATGGAACGTTTCATGACCGACGTTTTTACCGGCCTGGGCGTTCCGGCTGGAGATGCAGAAATCTGCGCAGACGTGCTGATCACCGCTGATAAACGCGGCATCGATTCGCACGGCATAAACCGGCTGAAACCCATATATTATGACCGGATCCGCGAGGGCATACAGCTTCCCGTGACGGACTTTACCATCGTGAAAGAAGGCCCGGCAACCGCTGTCGCTGACGGCGGGAACGGCATGGGCATGGTCGTGGGCAGGCGCGCCATGGAAATGGCCCTTGACAAGGCGGAGAAGTACGGCATGGGCATGGTCGCGGTGCGCAATTCAACCCATTACGGCATAGCCGGGTATTACGCGCTCATGGCGGCTGAAAGGGGGATGATCTGCATGACCGGCTCCAACGCGCGCCCGTCAATAGCGCCCACCTTCGGCATTGAAAACATGCTCGGCACCAACCCCCTCGTATTCGGCATGCCCACTGACGAGGAGTTCCCTTTTGTCATAGACTGCGCCACGTCAACGACCCAGAGGGGCAAGATCGAGGTCTACGCCCGCCAGGGCAAGACCATGCCCGACGGCTGGGTGATTGACCAGCAGGGGGGCACCACCAGTGACCCGGAACACGCGCTCAGGGCGCTTATTGACGGCACCGCGGCCCTGACCCCCCTCGGCGGCATCGGCGAGGACGGCGGCGGCTACAAGGGATACGGGTACGCGACCGTGGTTGAGATCCTGTGCGCCGCTCTCCAGGCGGGGAATTTTCTCAAGGCGCTGTCGGGATTTGACAACGGGAAAAAAGTCCCTTACCGGCTGGGGCATTTTTTCATGGCGATCAATGTCGAGTCATTCATCGACATCGCCTCGTTTAAAAAGACCACGGGTGATATTCTCAGGGCATTGCGCGCTTCAAAAAAAATGCCGGGCCAGAGCAGGATCTACACCGCCGGAGAAAAAGAGTACGACGCCTGGCTGTACCGGGAAGACCGGGGCGTGCCCATAGATGAGAGCCTGAGAAAGGACATTATCGCCATGAGGGAAGAGCTCGGCCTGAAGGGGTATGACTTTCCTTTTTAGTATAATTTAAATTCAACTCTGCGGTTTGCCTGGCTTAACAGCCTGTCTTTGACCAGGGGCATGCGGTCGCCCAGCCCCCTGGTCTTGATCCTCGTTTCGTCAATTCCCATGCGCACCAGATAATCACGCACCGCCATGGCGCGGTTCAGGCTCAGGGCCTCGTTCGCCTGTTCGCTTCCGCGCCGGTCAGCATGCCCGGTAATCAGCAGGCGTGCGCCGGGATTCTTGCGCAGATGATCGATCAGGTTGTGGATATACGGGTAATATTCAAGGCGGATGTTCACCGAGTTCGTGTCAAACAGGATGTTCTGCAGGGAAACCGCTCCCCGGGGTTCCTCAATTGGTGCTTCGCGATACCGGTCGCTCTTTTCCCTGTGTTCGGGCAACTCACCGGGCAGCGACGTGACCGGAGGAAGCTCATCGATTTTTTTCCCGCTGTCAGGGCTGCTGATAACAATGGAAACGCTTTTTTCCCGGTAGGGATCGACCTTGACCGACTGCATGGCTATTGACTCACGCGTTTCAGGAACGACCATCAGGTGGGTCACGTCGCTTTTGGGGACCACCGTAAACCGTCCCCGCGAATCGCTCTGCCGGATCACTGAGCGCAGCGCCGGCACCGCGGGGTCAGGGCTGTTCTTCAGGTAGACCCTGAACTTCATGGAAAGGGGCATGCCCGTTTTTTCATCTATTATGGTAAACGTGATCCTGGTCTTGCCGGTGACTCCTGCCGGCGCTTTTTCTTCTGGCAGGGGAACCTGCAGTGTTTCCAGGGACTTTTTTTCTGGCATGTTTGCGGTCCCGGGGAAGAGTTCTTTTTTTACGGGTACTTCGCCGGTTTCGGCGGCGAAGAGGTCATACCTCCCCAGGCTGCCCGGCCTGTTCGAGCAGAGATACCTGCCGTAGGGGGTGGCCGTGAAAAAAAGGTCATTATCTTGGCTGTTGATTTCAGGGCCGAGGTTCTGTATCCTGCCGTACGTCCCCCTGGTGTATGACACGTAGTAGATGTCCCAGCCGCCGTAGCCCCCGGGCCGCATCGATGAAAAATAGAACCCCGTGCCGCCGGGGGCCTCGCGCAGCCCGATCTCGTAGTTGCCGCTGTTCACCGGGTGGGGCAGCTCTTCGGAATTGATGAACACTTCTCCCTTGAGGAAGGCGCGCATGAGGCGTGACCTCTGCAGATCCTTGAACGGCCAGCGGGTGAAATAAAGGGTCATCTTGTCGGCCGAGAGCGCGGGCGCGCGCTCGTTTTTCGCGGTGTTCACGTCACCGGGAACCGGTTCGGGCGTGCTCCAGCCGGTTTCGGTTTTCTTTACATAGTAGATATCGTAGGTTACGCGCTCAACCCGGTTCGCCGTGATCGAGGGCCTCATGCTTCCCGGCCGGTCAGAGGCGAACAGGATCACGCTTGCGTCCGCTGATATGAAGGGTGTCTCTTCGTTGAATTCGGTATTGATCTCTTTTATCTCCAGGGGCCGTGACCAGGTGGCGCCGTCCCTGACGCACATGAAGATATTGTGGTCGCCTTCCCCCTTTTCGCGGGAGCTGAAGACCAGCATGGTGCCCTCGCCGTTCAGGGAAGGGCAGAAATCGTCCCCCCTGGTGTTGATGGGGTAACCCATATTTTTTGGAATGGCGGAACTTCCCGATCCGCCCGTGGAAAAGTAGAGTATCCCCGCAGAAAGGATGAGAAGTATCAGGTAATATTTTTTGTCCACTGTTTCAGCCACCGGTGATTTAAAGGGTTTTAATTATTATCGTCCATTTCACTCCATTAGTCCAGAACTGTTTTTATATACTTTCATTGTAACGGGTTTTCTGGTATCATGAGTATAAATTAGGATGAGAGATGTATTTATTCGGGCCGGTAAAATCTGGTTCAGTTTGCTTTTAACAGTGCCGATAGTTTTAGAAGGGCAATAAGGAGGTTTGTTTTATGCGTGGTGTCCGGGCAGGGATCGCACTGGTCCTCGTGGTTGTTTTTACATTTTCATTTTTTGCTGTTTTAAATTCCAGGGAGAGCTATGAAGACTACCGGGACGTTCGGGACCGCTACAACCGAAGGGATTACCGCTACGAGGAGAGCGCCGAGGTCGAGAAAAGGGACAAGCCCCTGTCAGAGCTCAGGACCGGCGAGAGGGAAGACCTTCTTGACGAGCTGCGCGGGGCCGTGCGCGACGAGATAGACGAATCGATCAGCAAGGAGCGCAAGGCGAGCAAAAAGAAGATAAACCGGGACAAGCTTATCGTTGACGTGAAAAAGATCGTGCGCGAAGAGATCGAGGACGCGATCAAGATCAAGGAAAAACGGTATCTCGCGTTCGGGACCATCGAGGTAGGGGGCTTTATCGCGTTCCAGACCAGGGGCCTTGAAAGCGACGAACGGGACATCAATTATATTTTTCAGCTTTTTCCACTTTTTAATTATTTCGTCCACTCCAATATTGCCATAAGCCTCAAGTCAGAGATGAATTTCAACCTTACCACCAATACCCAGATATTCAACATCAATGTCGGCCCTTCGTTCGTTTTCGGGCTGAACAAGGACGATTCGATCTGCTTTTACGCGTCAATGTATGTCGGCATGAGCATGGATTCAGCCAAGAGCACCGACATCGGATGGCGCTACGCCAATGAGCTCGGGGTAAAATTTATCCTCACCAGCGGCGTTATCCTTAACGTGGGCCTCATGATCGTTTTTGACAATGGCGGGCAGCAGGTAAGCGGGTTCTCGAACCTGTTCGTGCCGGCCCTTGGGATCACGGCCTGGTTCTGAGCCGCGGCCCGGTTACTCAAAGGACAAGAGCGTCAGCCTCATGGTTCACACCGGCCTTGATATACTTCTCAGCGGACCCGGCGAACTGAACAATAAAAGGGTCGCCCTCATAACCAGTTACACTGCACTGACCTCGCGCTTCACCTTCATATGGGACGAGTTTCTGCGCGCCGGCCTTGACCTGGTCAGGATTTTTTCTCCGGAGCACGGGATCTTTGGCACCGAGCAGGACCAGGTATCGGTCGGCCGTGAGCCGGAACTCCCGGTCCCGGTTAAGAGCCTGTACGGGGCGGACGCCTCATCCCTGCGCCCCGCTGAAGAAGACCTTCATGACCTTGACTGTATCGTCTTCGACATCCAGGATATCGGCGCGCGCTACTATACGTTCGTCAATACCATGATTTACGTGATGCGGGAGATTTCCGGAAGCGGCATATCGTTCATGGTGCTGGACAGGCCCAATCCCCTGGGGGGGGCGGTTGAAGGGCCGCTGCTTGAGCCGGGCTATGAATCGTTCGTGGGCGTCATGCCGGCCGCGGTGCGCCACGGGATGACCGCTGGCGAGCTTGCCCGGTTCGCTGTCGCGCATTTTAACCTCGACCTTGACCTTACGGTGAAGAGCATGAAGGGATGGAGCAGGGAAATGCACTTCCCCGAAACAGGCCTCGCGTGGACGCCCCCTTCGCCCAACATGCCTGATTATGAAACAGCGCTGCTGTATCCGGGGATGTGCCTTATCGAAGGCATGAACGTGTCAGAGGGAAGGGGGACCACGGCCCCGTTCAGGCTCATCGGCGCTCCCTGGATCGACCCGGTGAAAACATCGGCCGCGCTCAACAGCCTGTCCCTGCCGGGAATCGTTTTCGTGCCGCACTACTTCAGGCCGCAGTTCAACAAGTACGCGGGGGAGGTGTGCGGCGGCCTGCGCCTGCACGTGACCGACGCCCATGCGCTGCTGCCGTTCCTTACCGGTGTTGCGGTGGTGAAAGTCCTGAGTGACCTGTATGAGGAATGTTCATTCCTGCACGGGGTGTATGAATTCAACGATCTTTACCCGGCATTTGACCTGCTCGCGGGAAGTTCCCTGATCAGGGAGATGATCCGGGCCGGTAAAAGCCTTGATGCGATCGCTTCATCATGGAAGGATGATGAAGACAGGTTCAGGAAGGCGAGTCTGACCAGTTATTTATATTGATTTCAGATACCAACTTTAGTAAAGTTTTTATCTTTCCATGTGTACACTGAGACACCCCGGATTGCGAGAGATTTACTGCCCCCGTAGATGAGAGAAGCCTTTCCGGCAGCATTCCCTGCCAGATTTAACCAGGAGTTGAGACCTGAAAAGTAATCATCATTAAGCGTCATGCCCGACTTTAATTCAACGGGAAGGAGTTGTTCACCTTTTTCGAGTAATAAATCTATTTCAAGTCCCCTGCGGTCTCTCCAGAAATAACAATTGCTGGTGAGAGACCTGTTATATCGTGACTTAATAAATTCGCTGATGATAAAGGATTCAAAAAAAGGCCCGCGCATGGAGTGTGTGGAAAGCTGTTCCGCGTTTTGTATTCCAAGAAGCCAGCATGCCAGTCCGGTATCGTAAAAATAAAGTTTTGGCGTTTTTATAAGCCTTTTATTGAAATTACTGAAGTGGGGCTGCAAGAGATAAACAATAAAACTTGCTTCAAGCATGGATATCCATGCTTTCGCGGTATTGTGGGTAATACCGCAGTCTGAAGCGAGGCCGGTCAGATTCAAAAGCATTCCAGTCCGTGCAGCGCAGAGCCGGATAAAACGTTGGAAAGTGCTTAAATCACGCACATTGATCAACTGCCTTATATCTCGTTCAATATAGGTTTGAACATAATTTGCATACCAGATGCCCGGATCCAGTTTTCTGTCATGCACCGGCGGATACAGCCCGGTGAACATCACCCTGTCAAGGGATAGATTTGTTATACTATCGCCATAGCATTCATTCAAGCTGAACGGAAGCAGTGTCACTTGCGCTGTTCGACCTGCAAGAGATTGGGTGATTCCTGAGAGCAGACCGAATTGTTGAGACCCGGTCAGAATATAATGCCCGGGTGTTTTTTTTTCATCGACTATCTGTTGAAGATATGAAAGAAGGTGAGGGGTCCGCTGCACTTCATCCAGGATCGCACCATTTTGGTATTGATGGAGAAACCCACGCGGGTCATTTTCTGCAATTTCACGGGTGTCTGGATTTTCCAGTGAGACATAGGGCTTTGCATGGAAGATATATTTTGCCAGAGTTGTTTTTCCTGATTGGCGGGGACCGGTAATTGTTATAACGGGATATCCTTTTGCCAGTTTAATCAGTATTTTTTCGGTTTCTCTTGAAATCATGGTTCAGGATATAGTTACAGCGGCTAATTGTCAATTACATTTACAATTAGCCGGATAGACAGTGTGGAATTTTTAATTTTATCAGGGATGTTATTTCGCAATCCCGAACTTCACCACCCAGCAGTCCAGCTCTCCCAGCCCGTATGATGACGTGTTTCCCGCGACTGCGAAGTTTCCGTCAGTGGTAGCGGTGATTGAAAAGGCCTCATCACAGCTTTCACCTCCCAGGGTCTGCTCAGTGATTTTTTCTCCGCTGCTGTTGATCGTTACCAGCCAGAAATCACGGCTCCCCGCGCCGGAAGACGAGGTGTACCCGGCAATGATACAGGAGCCGTCCGGTGCTGCTGCGATTGAACGGGCGCGCTCGAATGAGGTGCCGCCGAATGTTTTTGACCACTGCAGCGCGCCGTTGCTGCTGTGGCACAGAACATAATAGTCGCTGTTTCCCGCGCCGAATGACATGGTCTCGCCCACGGAGATAAAACTTCCGTCCGCAGTTTCAATAACGTCCATGGCCTTGTCGGACCGGGCGCCTCCGGTTGTCCGTGACCACAGAACATCACCGTCACCGTTAAGGCGTACCAGCAGGCAGTCATACCCGCTGTCCCCTGCGGCGCCGCTGAACCCGCAGAGGATATACCCTCCGTCCGCGCACTCGCGGATCGACTCCGCGCAGTCGCTTTTATTCTCGGAGCCGAACAGCGTTTCCCACACCCGGTTCCCCTCGCTGTCGATTTTGATCACCCACAGGTCCTTTTTCGCGTGAGGCCCGGGATCGTATTCCGCCCCGTATGACTGGGTGTACCCAGCCATGACGTATCCTCCGCCCGCGCACGAGATGATCGATTTCGCGGCGTCATAATCATCCCCCCCGTATGTTTCAGACCAGGTTCTGTTGCCTTCAGAATCGAGTTTGACCACCCAGAAGTCATAGCGGTAACTCGGCGTGAGGTTGAATTCGTCGAGTATCGAATATATTCGTTTTTCGCCGGCCATGATGACGCCGCCGTCGTCGGTTGCCGCGATTGAATACGCGAGCTCGTTGTCGAAAGAGCCGAATGTCTTGCTCCACTGCACCGCGCCTGCCGCGTCGAGTTTGATGGCCAGAAAGTCGTTCGATCCCGCGCCGGACGATTTGGTGTATCCGGCAAGTGCGAGCCCGCCGTCCGCGGTTGACACTATTGACCTGGCGCTGTCAGCGGCGTCACCGCCGTATGCTGACGACCACAGGATGTTGCAGGTTGGTGTCCCGGTAAGTTCGACAGCGGTCTGTTCATAGTCCGCGGAAAGTTCTTTCACGGTGTCGTCGACCGTTGTTTCTTCGGTTGCCGTCAGGCCGGCGCCCGTGCTGTCCGGGGCTGATATCCGGTCGCAGCCGCAGAGTGGCAGCGTCAGTATCATGCCTGCCAGTATTACGAGGCTCATAGGGTTTGCCGCAAGATGCATTTTTTTCATCGCTGGTCCTCCTCGGTGTTGATCGTTCCCGGATAATACATCTGGTTGATTATTTTCAGTAATTCTCCGGCATGCTCCGGGGGCAATACACTGATGATCTCCTCTTCGGAAAGTTTTCCGTCAGGTGAGTTGCCGAGTTTTTGTTCGATAGTATTCATGGCCGCGGCAAAGTCGACGCCGTCATCCGCCATTTTTTCTTTGAGTTCTTTCATCGCGCGTGCTGTTGCCTGAGCCCTTTCAGTGTTGCCGGTCGCGCTGCTGCTGTCGGCTTCTGAACCTGAAACTGTTTCATCATCGGTCATTTTTTCGTTCCCTGCGGAAACAAACATGTACTGGCTTTCCTGCCCGGGCTCAATGCCATCCTGGTTTCCGGATATGAACTGGCGGTACAGCGCAACGGTGGCCAGGAGAACGACTAATGCGATAACAGCTGTTATGGTACTGCTTTTCATCCGGCACAGCCCGCCTGTTTACTGCTCTGTCTTCATTCGCAGTTTTTTACTGCCGCGTATCCTGAAGTCGTCAACCAGGGGAATCTGGGACAGGTTCAGGGAAACGGCAAGGGAGTAGCCTGCGGTCCCGAAGTAATACAGAAAATTGGGGTAAAAGGGGAAGTTGCTCATCTTGATGTTGCTCCCGATTGCCGAGACCGCGCCGGCCTCGATGAATTCATCAGTGACGTCCCAGCTGTGGCATGAGCCGATGTAGACGAAGCGCAGGTGTTCGCTGTTGTCGAGACTGTGCAGGCCGATGATGTCATCCACGTAAAAACGGTCGTCAAAATGGCACCAGAAAAACTGCATGCCGCCGTGTCCTATGATATAGGCGTCGATGTTGTCATGGCTGTTCAGGGCTGTCTGCATGGTCTCAATCAATCCGTCTTTTGTCGCGGACGTGTTTACCAGCCAGTACATCCGGTCATAACATTTTTTAAGGCGCGCCGTGGTTATGTACACCATGGTTATTTCCTCAAGCGCCTGCGTGTCTGAATCTTCATGTTCCATTTCAATGAAAATGACCGCCGCGCGCCCGGCAAAAGCCGTCCCGGCGGTTAAAAAAAGAAAAACAGCGCAGGATATTAGGGACAGGTAAAATCGTTTCATGGCCGCTCTCCAAGATATGTAATGTCAGGGGAAATGTGGACAAAATGCCAGAATGTATAAACTATGCAGGAGCCGGGTTGGATGTCAAGCTCTTTAGACTTCTTCTTGACAGCAGGATTAATTTATGTAGGTATCAAAAGGTCATAGTGGCATAAAATTTTTTAATTAAAGAGGTATGTGATGAAGAAGTTTTTTTTCGGTATTCTCATTGTTATGCTGTGCAGTTCATATTCTTTCGCCAGGAAAGGAGGCAGTAAGGGATATGCGACTACCGGTGTGGTTGAACTCAGCGGCTCTGCCGGCTTTTCCGGATCGCGGATTTTTGCCGGTGACTCGAACAATGATGATTTTTCGCGGATTAATTTTTATCTTAAACCTTCCGTTGATTATTTCATCATCCATGGTTTTCATATAGGCCTGGCACCGGATTTTGAAGTGCTCTCATCAATTTATGATGACGGTTCAATTAATCAGATCAGCATCGGCCCGGTTTTGTCTCCGGGGTACTGTTTCAAATTGACTGATATGCTTTTTCTTGATGTTTCTCCTGCTTTCGGGTTTCACTACCTGACTTATACCGATTCGGGCGACCGGTCCGCTTCCTATTATGATGATGACAAGTATATAACCTTCCAGGTTGACGTAAAGTTAAAGATCGCGGTCGGCCATGCCCTGGTCAATGTGGGCCTTTATGAGCGGTTCAGTTACCACACCTGGGACGATCCCGATGGATATGACAGCCTGTCCACGGGGCTTTCTGTCGGCTTTTCGGTTTATTTTTAGGTCGGATGATGGTGAAGCAAATGAACCGGCAAGTTCCGCGCCAGTAAAAATTTCTCGACACCATCATCATAATGGGTAAAGGATGTTTTCACTGTCCGGCATCGGGTGTCAGTCTCTGACCAGGCCGGGCAGATGTTCTCCCGGAGTATTGTATGATCGATTACGCGGTTATCGCGGCTTATATTTTAATTATCAACGTCATCGGTTTCGCCTCGTCAAAGGCCGCGACCATTGAGGATTACTTTCAGGGAAGGGGGTCGGTGCCCTGGATCGCCGCGTGTTTTTCCATTGTCGCGACCGAAACCAGCACCCTGACGTTTATTTCGATACCGGGCCTTGCCTATATCAGCGACCTGGGATTTCTGCAGGTGGCACTGGGATACATTCTGGGCAGGGTGCTGGTCGCCCTGGTGCTCATCCCCCGTTACTTCAGCGGCAATGTCGAGAGCACGTACCATTATCTTCAGACCAGGTTTTCGCCTGTGGCCAGGCGTTTTATGGCAGTCATCTTTCATATCACGCGCCTGCTCGCTGACAGCATCCGTCTTTTTGCCACGGCAATACCGCTTGCCATGCTTCTGGGCATGGAAGGAACGTATTTCCCGGCGATACTGCTGATCGGCATCGCGACTTTTCTGTACACGCTGTACGGCGGCATACGCTCCGTGGTGATCGTGGATTCGGTGCAGCTGGTGCTGTATCTTTTCTGCGCGGTACTGGGCCTGTTTCTCATTGCTGATTTATTGAAGGCGGATGTTTTTTCCGTGACGGCGATGATCCCTGCAAACGCGAAACAGTGGTTCCACAGCGGCCTGGGCGAGGGGAAGGGCCTGTGGAGCGGATACAATATTTTTTCAGGCCTTATCGGGGGCGCGTTCCTGTCGTTCGCTTCTCACGGCACTGACCATCTGCTGGTACAGCGCGCGCTCTCATGTAAAAACCGGGCAGACGCCCAGAAGGCGATGGTGGTGAGCGGCCTCGTGGTCTTTATACAGTTTTTTTTGTTCCTGGCGCTCGGCCTGTTTATCAACGTTCTGCTCGGCGGCAGGGCCTTTAACCGTCCTGACGAAGTCATGTCTTTTTTCATACTGAATTACCTTCCACCGGGGGTCAAGGGCCTTATGCTCGCGGGAATTTTCGCCGCGGCAATGTCAACGCTGAGTTCCTCGATCAATTCCCTTTCCGGGTCAACGGCAATGGACATTCTGGGGATTCAGGGCAGGGAATATTCACCCGGGAAAAAGGTCTCCATTTCCAGGATCATTTCACTGGTGTGGACCGTGGTGATCATCGCAATAGCGTCCGCGCTCAGATCGACTGCCGGGCCTCTTGTCGAACTCGGGCTCTCTATCGCGTCAGTGACGTACGGCGGCATGCTGGGGATTTTTCTTCTGGGCGCTGTTTACGAGAAGTTCAATGAGCGGGCGGCACTTGCCGGGGTCGGGTTAAGCATGGGCGTGGTGCTCATCCTCACCTTTTGCTGTTCGCTTTTCTGGCCGTGGTATGTCCCTGTCGGATTTTCCGTGACCGTTTTTTCAGCTGTAGTGATCAACCGTGTTCTGTCTTCCTGATGCGCCTACCGCGAAACATCGATAATTTTCAGCGATGATCTGTTTTCATCAACGTTTTTGTCGGTGCTGTCGAAAAGCAGGATCACTTCGGTCCGTTCTTCTTCTTTGATGATGAAATAATATTCCCCGGAAAGTTTGCGGACCAGGTCAAACCCTCTTCCGGTCTCCGAGATCAGGTCTGATATGTCTTCGCCTGTTTCGTAGGCCCGCTCGATCAGGATGGACTGTTCAATGACCCTGTTGATGCTTTCAAGGATTTTCATTTTTGTGAGGATTCCGTTGTAATCAACAATCGAAATGCCGTATTTATCTCGTGAGTGCGCGAAAAAGATATCAACGTATTTGTTTTCTCCGAGTTTTACCGGTATACGGGCTTCTTTCTCCCTGGTCAGCCCATGTGAGTGGTATACCGCGTTAATGGCCATTTCATTGAGGACAAGGTTGAGCAGCGTTTTATTTTTTATTTCAATGCCCCATGAAATGATTTCACCGATGATCATCGCCACCGCTTTCTGAATCTGCAGTGACCCGGTAATGCGGATTTTTTTCTGGGTTATTATGTTTTTCAGGTAGTTTTCAAGGCCGAATATGTTTTTTTTATGGATCAGTTTTTCGGTCAGGTTGATAAATTCACCTTTTTTGAGGGGTTTGCACAATACGTTTCCGATGCCCTGTTCAAAGATACGGTTGAAAAGCGTGTCGATATTTTTGTCCGTGGTCATGATCATGGGGATATAGGGATAATTTTTGTTGATATAGTAATAAAGATCAAATGCGTTGTCCCCGGGGAGTTCCACTTCGGATATGATCAGATCATAATCATCAGTGTTAAGTTTTTTCATGGCTTCGAAAGCGGAATCGCACAGATCAACGCGGTAGCCCTTTTCCCTCAGTATCGAGGCAACTGTTTCTTTATAAGATGAAAAATCGACGATTAAAATTCGGTGCATTCCGGGTATCTCTGCCATTTCTGTTTCAATTTTATACGGTTTGTGTATCCATGAATATCATTGTGTGATTTCTTTGTCAACAGGCAAAATCCTTTTATAGTCTGGCGGGTCCGGTGGTAGCAGTAGAATTTTAGGGGTATTATTGAAAATGTCTCTGTCATCCCGGTTTGACGCTATCCCTGAGCGGTGCCGAAGGGATGTCAATACCGGGATCTCATAGAAAATATTCATGAATTTATCGCATGAGATTCCGGTA
>DAIUKG010000044.1:0-30770 GCA_036848375.1 Spirochaetota bacterium | reverse complement strand
GGAGAGCATCTGCCTTACAAGCAGAGGGTCACAGGTTCGATCCCTGTAGCGCCCACATTACCCCCCGATTTGTTGCGATATGTTGCTTAAAATTGCCCCGAATCGCAACAAAAACCCCCAATTTTACACTAAATATGCACATTTTGAGGGTACCAGCAGCCGATACCCTATTGCGATTTGTTGGCATGTATTGCCCTGCGTCAGAACCCGTGTCGCAAATCTGTCGCAAATTTAGGCGAATCTAACATTTTGTGGGTTAATCAAGGGATTTTCCTGCAATCACTGGTATAACTTTTAGGGGTCGCTCAGGTAGTACATTTTTCAAGTTGTGATTATCAATCAAGTTAGGCGGCAAACACAGCTATAGTCTTTTCACGTACCCTCGTTGAGGGTCTTAATATAATTACTGTATCCAAAAACACGATCCCGCTTCCTTCCGGTTATTTCCCTTACCAATCCGAGTTTAATCAGGTGTTGTAATGAACTCAAGACAGTATTCGGCTGGAGGCCTGTCATATCCTGCAACTTCGAAACTGAAAGTAGCGGACGCTGAAGAAGGGCATGATGCACACGGAGCGCTGATCCGGCAGCTCTCCCGAGGGATTGCACCTGTTTTCGATCCTCATCGGTCATTAATAACAGTTTGTGCGCGGTATTCACTGCCTGGTCTGCAGTTTCTTTTATCGCTGTTAAGAAGAACTCTATCCATAATTCAAAATCACCGTCAATGCGGGTTTGCTGCAGCAATTCATAATATTGTTCGCGATGTGTTTTAAAGTACAGGCTCAGATACAACATCGGCTGGCGTATTACCTTTTCATTGCATAGAATAAGCGTGATCAGAAGGCGCCCAAGCCGTCCATTGCCGTCCAGGAAAGGGTGGATCGTTTCGAACTGGGAATGGGCGAGAGCTGCTTTTATTAATACCGGCATCCGCACAGGGATGTCATTGAGGAATTTTTCAAAATCACCAAGACATTCAATCAACCGGTCAGGGGGTGCAGGTACATATTTCGCATTGCCAGGACGACTGCCTCCCAACCAGTTCTGGGATGATCTGAACTCCCCGGGTTGCCGTGTCGCACCCCTCCCTCCAGAGAGAAGGATTTCATGTATTTCCCTGATAAGCCTGAGTGAAAGAGGAAAATCTTCCCTGAGTCTTTTCAGACCATGCTCCATGGCTCCCACATAGTTCGATGCCTCTTTTACATCATCGATCGGCACGCCAGGGATCCCTTCCATTTCAAATAATAAAAGATCTGAAAGGGATGATTGGGTACCCTCAATCTGTGCAGAGAGCACGGCCTCTTTTCGAATATACGAATACAGGAATATCGACGTATCAGGAAGCAGGATAGTTACGCTATCGAGACGTCCAAGGGCGAGAAGTGCCTGATCCATGATCTCTTGAAGACCGGGATAAAGTGTAATTGGCGGATCTGGGGGAAGAGGGTTTGGGATAAAAGCTTTATATGGCTCTCCGCCATTTAAAGGAAGCCAGATTCCATTGTTTTGTCTTTTCATATATTACCACTTAGTACAAGTATTGCAATAAGACTGTTTATTATTGCAAGATAACGCTTTATCTTGCAATAACTATTTTATTATTGCAAGATAAAGTGCCCTGCGTCAGAACCCGTGTCGCAAATCTGTCGCAAATTTAGGTAAAGCTAACATTTTTAGGGGAAAAGCACCATCAGGCATTTTATTGTCAACAGTTCGGGGATATAATTGTTTCGTGCCGCCCATTCGTTACGCGATTTCTCTACCCAGCTGTCGAGCTCAAACGGGTCCACTAGATTGTGGCAGGTCTCTTCATCCGGCAACGACCTGATGACTTGCATGATTTCATCGACATGATTGCTGTTCAGAACGATCCTGCCGTGCCTGTTGAAAATGGCGGGATAGAGTCTCGTTTTGCTTGAAAACAGAATATAGAGATTCGGTTCTTTTACCGCCGCCTTCTTGTAACTCCTGATTCCGTCCGGCAACCTGAGATATTTTTTCAACTCATGGTCCTGAATGCTCGCCAGGTCATCTATGAAATTGCTGGTACTCAGATGATCGCTGTTTTCTATGAACTGCATGACCTCATCCAACTCCAGGTCTGCATCGCCGAAACTCTGCATGCAGCGCGCAAGCTCGGTCATCTCGAACGCCTCACCCTTCTTTTCAACCATCACGGGTATGTCGGCAAAAGACCTCATTTCCCTGTTTTTTGCCACAAGTCGGTTCTGCCAGTTGAGGGCATGATGGATATGGCGATTGCTCATCGTCGAAGGAATGAGATTATACACGTATATCTCCCTTGGCACTTTCCAGGGACGCAGTATTCTGCCCATACGCTGAGCCAGGACCAGCACGGTCCACGGCAGGTCGAAATTTATCATCACTGAGGCATCCTGGAAATTGAACCCTTCGGACATGGCCGTGGTCGCCACCAGTATATCGATCTCTTTTCCGTCGGGCTCCCCTTCCGTGTCGTCATCACCCTGTATATCTATGCTGTTTGCCACCGGGGCGAATTTCCTGATGAGCTCCTCGATGTCATCGCTCTTGTCAACGGTGTGCGCCGCGACCCTTTCGGGGATGAGCCTGCCGATGGTTTCGGTAATGTAGCGCGCGGTCTCGATGTAAAAACAGAACACGACGATCTTCTCATCCCCATGGCTTTTGATTATATCGATCAACTTCGCGATCTTGTCTTCAATGACTGCGGTATCGGTATCGATATAGGGAGCGATCTCCCTGCGCATGTCGGATGTGGCCCGTGTCAATTTATCCTGGTTTTCGAAACGCATCTTTTTAAACCCGTCCTCCAGTTCCATCTTCGCCAGAAGCTCATCGGCCTGTTTCATTGAAGAGCAGAACTGATGAACGACCCTCGCTTCGAATAGCGGGTCCCGGTCACCCGAAAGGTAGTCGCCGAAAAGGGACAGGTTTTCTCCGGTTGACGATCTGCGGTTAAGGAGCCCGCTTTTCAGCAGGTCGATCATCATCCCATCACAGGGGTTGTTATATTCCATATTTTTCATGTGTATGACCCGCGGGAAATACCTCTTCTGATCGCCTGAGAAAAGAACAAAGCGTTCATTCGACGTATCCCTGTAGCTGAAATGGGTCACCACCGTGGGTGAGGTCAGCACAACCCCGGGGGATATTTCGGAAAGCTCGCCTGCGCCGCCAACGCGCCACGGGATCCCAATGCTTTCATCCATGAGGGTCTTTTCGGTTCCCTTTGGAGGAAGCAATGCAAGCTGATTATTGATGTCATCGATACCCCTGCTGTAGGGCGTGGCAGTCATGAGCAGTATTTTGGCCTCCTTGCTCACTGCATCGATTATTCTTTTATTGCGCAGCCGTATTTCGGCCCCTTCCTGGGAGTTCCTCAGGTGATGGCTCTCGTCAAGGATGATGATCGTTTTACTGTTCGCCCTTCGGAGCTCTCCCTCGAGCTCGGCAATATCACGGTACTGCCTCCAGTCTTCGACCGAGAGAATATAATAGGAGAACTCGATGCTTGACAGACGGGCCGCGCGCATTGTGCGCTGCCACATTTTTTTCAGTCCGGCAGGGCAGAGAACAATGGCTGCATCTATCCGGTTTTTCATTCGTAAATATGCAACGGCATGGGCAGCCATGATGGTCTTTCCCAGCCCGGTTGAAGCTACAAGCATCGCGCCGCCGAACTCTTCGATGTTGCGAAGAAGACGAGATACCACCGGACGCTGATACCCGGCAAGCTGCGGCAGCGTCCCCGGATCTTCGTCGTCGGGAAGGCCATACAGTTCAATGAGCGAACGAATGTAGATGTCGAAAGGCCGGTAAATCCTGAGCCACTGGTCAAGACGTTCAAGGAGCTCTTCGGCAATACATATCGCCTTATTATAATAGTAGTCGAACCTTTCCACGAAAAACGCGACATCATCGGAGTCGATAACGGCAATTCCCGCTTCACGGCTTGTAACAAGCCCGTGCCGGGTAAAATTGGCGGAGGTGACCACGACAGAACGTTCATCGGCGATATACAGCTTTGCATGGTGGTATATATAGCGCGGGTCGATGGATGTGGGGCCGTCATCGGCTGAAACACTGACCAGGAACCTGCCGCTCCTGACAGCATCGCGAAGCTCCTCCATTGCCCGCGTCCTGTCGTCGAATGGCACCGTGGCGAGCGATTCAAAAAATTCCGCAATGACCTCGCTTATCTTGTCAGCGCCTGTATCCGGACGCCCCAGTAAAAGCCGTACTTCCTTCCCGCGCAATACATCCCTGAGGCATTCATAACCAGCGGGCTCGAAATAGGCAGTTGCGATACGCACAACAGAGGCTTCCCCGATCGAAGCCCTGATGGTACCGAGTGCTGCGCCTCCTCCCGAGAAGAAACGGGATAAGGAAGAATCGTTTTTATTGGAAAGATTCATGATTTCTTGTATGCCGGGCATGTCGGCTGTCAAGGATTATACGGTGATGACCTCACCCCTCCACGTTCACCACGTACAGCAAGTGCTTCGCCCTGGTATAGCCAACGTACAGGAGCTCATCGGCCAGGAAGCGCGCCTCGTTCTCCTGCTGGCGGCGATGCACCACGAGAATGACCACGTCTGATTCAAGGCCCTTGAACTTCTGTATGGTGCGGAACCTCACCCACCCGTCGCGGGCGCCTGCACCCTCGGTTACCCTGAACGTGCCTGCTGCAGGGGAACCGGCAAACACCGACTTGTCCATGCTGCGGTTCGACAGCACCACGATGCGGTCGCGGTCTACCCGGTGCGTTCCCACGAGGTTATCCAGTATCTGGCCCACCCGTGCTCGTGCAGCGGCGTCGCTTTTCACCGCTGTCTCGATCGGCGTTATTCCCGGGATCTCGAACGGCCGTGACGTGGTGCCCTTGCCGGTCTTGCTTACCGCGTAATCATGGATCGCGGCAGTGTTCCTGAGATTGTCCTTGAGGCGGAATATATGGTCCTCGAGACCTGCTGAACCGATGAGGCCCACCACCGGGAGCTCACGGTCGCTGGTGAATATGGTCTGGTTGTCGTCGTAGAATATGTAGCAGGTACGGTCGTCATATTTTAGAAACAGGTACTGCAGGCAGTCGCACCAGTTCTTGTGGAAGTCCTGGGCCTCGTCGATCACGATCGCGTCGAAGTGATGTCGCTCGCGCATCGCGGGCTCAGCATCCAGTACCGACATCACCGCGAGGGGCAGACGGTCCTGGTAGAAGCCGCTGCTGCCGTCGGGAAGCAGGTAGTTCATCACGCCGCGCACTGCCCCGGGCATGCCCGGGCTGTGCTGTTTCATGATCGCGCTGCATGACATCCCCGCAGGGAGCGTGCCTAAAAAATGCAGGGCGCTGTTAAGCCTGTTGTCAAGCGAGGGATCATCGGCCGCGGGGAGTTGCACATCCTCATCCCCCCTGTTTTCGAAATTTTTTGCCTGCCGCGCGATGTCGTCGATGCACGAGAAAAAGCAGTTCACGCAGGCCTGGTCGACCAGGTGCTCCCCGAGGTATTCGCGGATGATCCCCTGTGCGAATGCGTGGAATGTTTTCACCGTCACCGGTTCAACGCCGCCGAGCGTGTCTGCGACGAAATCGTTCACCTGCCTGTTGAAGCTCAGGAAAAGCACCGAGCTGCCCCCGGCAGCCAGCCTGCGCGCCTTCTTCATCGCGATCCAGGTCTTGCCCGTGCCTGCCGCTCCCTGGAACCCGATGCGCGGCTTGTCGTCGAATATGTCGAGGAGGTACTCCTGCATGCGGTCGGTCATGCGAAGCTCCTCCTCCTGCCGCACGATCGCGCGGTTCATTGACAGCGGGATGGACATGGCCCTGTCGAAAAGATCGATGAACTGCTTTGCCTCGCTCTTCGTGAGGATCTTCGCGCCGTGGCGCGTGCCGAGTTCGGCGAACCGGGACTCTACCCATTCCGCGGCATTGTCGATGCCGTTCGCGTCGAGCACGCATGTTTCGTCGAGCTCCAGCGTTCGGGACGAGCTCTGCCATACACAGTCGGGAAAGCACACCGCCCATGAGAACACGCCGGGCATTGGTGTTCCGTACTTACTTTCCCATGTGCGTTTGACCGCGTACATGGCGTCGCGCGCCTGCCTTGCAGGGTCATGGATGACGAAGACTCCTTTATTGCCGGTCGAGGTCCACTGCGCACCGTCGTGCTTTATCCCCCCGCCCTTGACTTCGAGCGCGATGAAACCCTTGAGCTCGTGGAAGATGATGAGGTCGCACTCCCCGTCACGCGAATCTCTCCAGGTCACGGAGTGGAACACGTGGTACGAGTCATCGAGCGCCTTCATGCGGGAGAAGACTTCTTTCTCCGCCCGGTAGCGTTCGTCGAGATGGTCGAGGGATGGGGGATATGCTATTGCCATTAGATCATATTCCTTGCTAATTTTAAACTACTTTACCCCCATATTTTTCCTTCTGAATATTTAACATTCGCTCCCAATTATCTTCCGGTGTATGGATATTTCGCTGTATAGGATGATAATCCCTTGGAAACCCATTAATCTCCACCTTGTTAGTAATAGAAAGCCCATAGGCAATTGCAAGTCGTGAATAGTGAGATTTAATATCATCATCCATTTCTTCAGGAATATTAATAGTATTCAAACAGTATTGAGGAATCCCATAATACTGATGAGAGCGTTTCCCATGGGTGTCAACGATCACTTTTCTATACCACTCGTAACTGGCACCACCCCCACTGAGCATTATCTTCAATTCAGGGGATTTTTTTATCATATCGCCGCCGTCCCTCTTTTTGGTTTCATACACAACAGTCGCTACATGGGTTTGCACTTCTTTTTCCTGGCTGTCACAGCATATACCCTCAAGTCTATTGTACTGCAAGGCATATTTTATATAATCTTTTTGCAGTTCCGCCCTGGTACCGGCGATTTTTTCTGCCGTAACATCGACGCCAAGATTTTCGACTTTTCCCTGGTAAAGACTTATCTGCCTGTCACCATCATCATTGCGGAACTTGAATGAAACACCATCAACAGTACCGCCACCTATATCAAAGCATATATAAATACCATCTCTTATTTTCCTTGAAGTCGCAAAAGACTGGATTGCAGCGGCAATTTCAGGATAGGCGGTAAAATCACTTACTTCTTCATTAAAACCTTTTGAGTGTGAATAATATATTTCCTTAACAATATTATAATCCGAGCTCACGTTGTCCTGTGCATAATTCCATGCGAGGGAAAATATTTTAGTAAACAGTCTCTCCACTTCAGTGCCGGTCATCTCAACAGGTATACATATATTCCCACTCCACTTCACTTCCTGATTTCGTATCCGTTTCGCCTCATTTTTTTCAATAAAGTGTTTTGTGTACTGAAGAACTTTCGCCAGATAGTAAAAGGCCATAACTTCATAATCGAGCTCATCGTTTTTTGATTCCATGCGGCCGCTGATACGCATCTTTATAAAATCCAGGGTTGCAGCTTCTGCTTTATTAAAAAAAAGGGGCCTCCGCCCTGGGTTCAGTTTTCTTGAATAAACTTAAAACCCTTTCCAAGAACTCGGGCTTTTCCCGTTCTCGAGGCTCTTCGATATCAACATGCATTCTACCACTATTTTTATCGAACCAAACATTAGAGGATATAAAGGGACTCACCCCGTTATCATTGGTGTTGTTGAAGAGTATGAATTTCGCTTTCTCTTTTGCCGGGTCATAATAGGCAATTTTGGTAAATGTCGTACCGAAATCAATACCAAGATTAAATCTGACAATCTCCATTTCAATCCTCCTCGACAATAACGATACCGCATGCTACATCTGCGAAGTTATCAGAATATTTTTTCTTTTCCTGTATTTCCCTCATCTTCGATTCCAGGAGGCCTCTCTCTTTTTCAATAAGTCCCCTAAACTTGGGTATTTCTTTGTCTCTTTGTTCCTCCTGCAGCTTTATAATCAGCTCCCTAAACCTCTCAGTTTTCCTTTCGAAGTAGTTACTGGCATTGACTTCCTGCTGTTCACAAAAGCTTTCATTCTCGCATTCAAATTCCTCGCGACGTTTCATATAATCTTCAAACAGTATATTTTGAATATTTTTTATCTGATTATCAATTTGCACAAGATAATCTTTGTAATCGGCAAGACGCTCAACTTCTTCCCCTATACTACCTGCAATGGTTATAAACTTTTCACTTAGATCCTTATCCATAATCGAGTCATGCTCGAGGGGTTTACAGCCGAATATCAATTTCTTGCTTTTCTTTATCCCCTGGAACTCCCATTTTTGAACCACAAAGCAGTAGATACCCGTTTTTATCAGATCCTTCATGTCGAGGTCATTAAGCATTGATCGATGTATTTTAACTGCCGAGACCGGGTAAGACTTTATTTCCTTATTTTCAAACTCATGCTTTATCCATTGAATAAGTGGATGCCGCACATTAACGTGTTCCATGGCTGCCCTGTTTTTAATAGGATACCTGAAATCAAAGACACATGCAACATCCTGCTTATTGTTCAGCAGATTTGTATGGTTGAACAATTTTTCCCTTTTAATAAAATCCTGGAGGTCGCTTTTCGCCTGCTTTGAAAGCGTAATAAATCTCACGAGCGGTTCATTGTCCCTATTCTGGATTATTGTACCCGGATAATTTCCCTTAAAGAAATCCTCCACAAAAAGAATAAGATCACTGCCGCTGAGCCATCTTCCAAGGGCTTTACTGTCCTGTATTGTCTGTATGATAAAATCATTAAAGGCGCAAAGATTTACTGCTTCCTCTTCGAGTTTATTCTGGATTTCTCTTTTATTCACGATCGATAAAGTATTCTGTTCAGTTCTTTCTTCCCTTTCCTGTTCTGTCAGTTTGGGATTTAACAGGTCTTCCCTGAGTTGATCAGTCAAATCACCGAGAATTTCTTCCAGGTCACCAATTGTTTCCTCGAATAGATTGATCCTGTTGTACAGCTTCATGATAACCCTGTCTTCGATCGTGTCATCTACGGCAAAATTGATTATCGAAATCCGTTCCGCCTTCTGACCAATCCTGTCCAGACGACCAATACGCTGTTCAACTTTCATGGGATTCCAGGGCAGGTCATAATTCACCAGGGTACTGGAAAACTGCAGGTCAATACCTTCACTGCCCACCTCGGAAGAAATAAGAATATTGGGCCCATTTTCATCCCTGAAAGCATCAATCACATCGTTCTTATCATCACGGCCACCCACAATAAGGCAGGTGCGTATACCGTCCTTTTCCAGGCGATCTTGCAAATAATAAAGAGTATCCTTGAAAAATGCGAAGAGCACAATTTTTGTTTTACGGTTTTCATCCAGTTTGTTTTTAACCAGTTTTATCAATTCATGATACTTACTGTCGGCAAGCCGCAGCTTTTTACGGTCAATCGTCTTTAAAAATGAACTGTCAAATTGACCTGTAAATGACTCATCTCCCTGGAGAATACCAAAATCTTCCCATAGTAACTCATCAAAGGGATCATTGTTCTGCCAGCTCTTTATGGCAGCGAACATACAGCTTGCCATCTGCCTCTGCCGCAGTATGAGGGAAAAACTGCCCACGGTGCCTTGAATGAGAGATTGCGTTCTTATGAATCTGCTTATCATCTCATACACATCCTTTTCATACTGGCTGTAGGAAACATTGATGGTCTGAGCTGAACGCTTTACCCTGTTCAGAAGAACATCCCTTTTCCTACTGCGGGTCATGTACTGGTTTATCAATGGCCTTGATTCGATGAGCCTTCTATATTCCACACGTTTTTCATGGTCAAGGTTTCTGTCCCGCTTCAAGGATTTCATCACCTGAAGCATCACCATGTCATTTTTAAAATATTCGTTCTCAAGCGCCTCAGCAAGATATTTTATTACACCATCTATATCTGCAGGTATTCTCCAGAGATGCCGTATGGCATTTACTACAGGCCTGTTGGATTGAAGCATTCTGGAAAATACATAGAGATTGTCAAACTGCTCGGGATTGACCAGCTTCAATATGTTATATAAATTCTCACTGTTAATCTGAACCGGTGTTGCCGTCAGCAGAATAAAACTTCTCGACGCATCGCGCAAGACACGGGCAAGACGGTTGTTCGATGTTTCGGGATTCCGTAGATAATGGGCCTCGTCAATTATAACAAGATCGAAAAGAGGGTTATCCATGTCGGTGTATTCATCAAGTAAACGAGCAAACCTCGCAGGATAACTTTTCTTTTTCTCATCGCTGTATTCCTTAGGCGGCCTTAGTCCTTCAATGCTGGCAATGTAGACAAAATTCCTGTTTATATTGTTGTGTATGTATTTATTGACCTTGTCTTGGATTTGCTCAGCCGACAGGATTTCCGCTTCAATGTCAAAAAGATTAATGAGGTCCCTTCGCCATTTTTCCCGCAACATTGCAGGGCACACAATGAGAAGACGCCTGGCCTGCTCACGAACCTGAAGCTCCTTCCAGATGTAAACAGCTTCAATAGTTTTTCCGAGACCTACTTCATCGGCAATGAGCAGACTGCCATGAGGAGATTCAATAAACTGAAGGACCGGTTTGAACTGGTGAGGCAAAAATTCCGTATTGCTCGATTCCATGGAATAAAATATGTTGGTCAGCTCACCCTTGATCTTCTCATAAATGAGGTTGCGTCTCAACTCAATCGGCGCAGCGTATTTTCCCTTTCTCAACAATTCGGATGTATCTTCTTCCGCTTCAATCAGTTCAAGTATATCGGCCGGAATGTATTCCATATCACCCGGCCCATATTTTACCTGTGTATATATAGTCGTTCCCTGCTTCCTGAATTTGCCGGTAGTTATGCCCTGCCTGCCAGGATTTTCCCTTTTTCGAACTAATAGATTTTCAACAGTAAAATCTGCCATAGTAGTTTATCTCCACAACTTACTCTTCTCCCAGTCTTCCGGAAATCCCATTGCCTTCAATGGCACCTCTGGATATTTCTGAAACAACTCATTAAGCCTGTTATGCCAGTTGCTGGTAGGCGCGACATGCCGAAGCATGAAGCGTAAAATTGTCAGTATTGAGAAGATCCTGTTATTCGGAATTGAAAATGGTTCATGCCATTCAGGATATTTACGCTGTTTCGGAATGACAGGCTTATAACCCAGTTCCCTGTTCCAGAGCCTGCCATGATGTGCGCAAATATTTCTGATCACGTTAAGTGCCCCCAGCCAGGACTGCAGTACACGGTCTTCAAGACCATATAAACGAGCAATTTTTCTTCTCAACTCATCATCAACACCATTAAATAGAGTGAGGGTCCTCCCAAAGCTCATGACTTCAGCGGCCATCCACAGGGGAAGTCGGAAATGCCTGTCGCCATATTTTCTGTTGAAGTGATCAATAAAAGTCTCTCTGCTTCTCTGACATTCCTCATTAATATCTTTAAGCCATGCTGCAAATCTTTCACTCGTCAGACGGGGTAAATTCGTATTATCGATATATTCGAAAGGTCCATATTGATGAGCGAAGTGATATACAAGCTGAGTCCGGACCGCTACTTCAACGCGCTCAATGGCATCCATAACAATGAGCCGCAATTGGCGATCGAAGGTATAATGCTTCCATATTTTTTCGAGAGTTGTGCCTGGATAATAATTATCACTATCAGGAATACGAAAGGGATACAGGTAGGCACTTAATCGGTAATAATTTACATTTTGAAGACGAATAATCAGTTCATTTTTTTCTGCGATGAGGCCACGATTGATGAGTTTATCTGCCTGCTGTTCAAAGGTGAGAGGGGGCTTTGTATATTCCATCATTGCCCCCTAAAATAAAAAACCCACCGAATTTCGCATGCAAAGCAGAGGCGCGGCAGGTTTGCTGTAATTAATATCGTTAGTCTGTTGACGTTTGTCAATAGAAAAAATCAACCGGGTCATAAAAAAGTTGTTATTTGTTATATTCATGGCACGTTCACCCAAACAGCCGGTCCCAGGCCTCCAGCACCAGACGCTGCGTGCGGTACTCGCCGTACTTCCTGATCTCATTGTTTTTCAGAACACGGAATGTCTCGCCGGGAAAGTCTTCGCCATACACATCAGCCGGATCGAGGATGTAACGCAGCTCATCCCTGGTGAGGCCGTAGAGCATCGCGTAATAGGCGTCCAGTTCAGCACGCAACAGGGCACGCCGATCTTCGTCCCAGGGATAGGGTCCGAAGGGGAAGACCTCACCCCCCGGCCCCCTCTCCGCAGCGGCGAGGGGGGGATTCTTTAAAACACCTATAGTTTCTGCATCGGAGCCCTCTCCGTCGGGGAGAGGGCGCGGCGGAGCCGGGGTGAGGTCTCTTCGCCTCATAATTTCTTTCCGCAGGTCTTCACCGGCGTCTTTCCACAGATCGTCGGCAAAAGGTTTTAAGTCATAAGCGGTGTACACCAGCTCCAGAATACGAGTAGTTATGAATTGTATGTTGTTGTCATTATATTGTGCAGGGAGTAAAATCGGAAGTTGTTTAATTATGAAATAAGTAAGATGTGTCCCACCAACATTTAATCTTGTAAAGTAATCTAAAATTAAAGAATTTGTATTTGCGATAATGCAATTATTCAGTAATGAATTTAACTTTGTAATTATAATGGGAGCTGTATGCCCAATTCCTGATTTCGGAACCACACTCAAAATAAATGTCCTTTCATTTGTAGCATTCGTAATATCCCTGAAACACATGAACCATTGCCGGTTCCACTTGTCTTCCATTCGAGTATTGATATCTTGTTCTTCCACCCAGTACCTCGGGCGTACTACAAACTCCGGATCAGCCTTCTCTTCCGGGGTCACATCCCTGGTTTCCACACCATCGGCTCCATCCTCATAGGTGGCCCAGCGATGGTCGTACTGATGAAACATCTTTGCTTCATACAACGGCACCAGCCCCGACCCGGATTCATTTTTAAACAGATGACTGTCACTCGTCATGTTGAACAAGCCCTGTTTGAATGTGACATCCCATGGATTGTCCCCGGTCTTTTCGTTCACCAGGACGGGCACATTACGGTAAATCTTTTTAGTCAGTTCCGCGTCGGTGCGGGTGCGGAACACGGGACAGGTAAGCGTATTGGGATTAAGCAGGGCAATCTCTTCAGGAGTCAGGGTAAAACGCCGTTCCGGATCATGCATCTGGCCCGTATCGGTAAGAAAGAAAGAGAAACGCGCCTTATCGATGGGGCTGCCGCTGAGAGTAAAGAGAGAGAATTTATAACTTCTATGAACCGATGGGAAAATTGCCCGCCTGTTTTCAAAATCCACCAGGGACACCAGGGCCTTCCTGTTCACAATATCACCGAAAAAGTCCTTACAGGTGTCATCGGTGGCAATACCCGTGGGCACAATAACGCTCAAGCGCCCCTGTTTTGACATAAGGCTTCGCATGGTTTCGGCAAAGACTGCATAGGTATTCAATTTGCCTGTGTTAGTTAATTTATACCTATCTGAAAATCGGATAAATCGATTTTGCGCCTCTGAGTTATATTTCGCTGTTTCAAATTCTTTGAACAACACAGGGTTATCTTTCACCAGTTTAGCAATAGCCTGCTTTCGCTTCGCTCCGTCAAGGGATGCGATTTCAGTGCTTTTAGTCGCAAAAAATTCCTTTTCTGACAATTGCATAGTTTCCCAAGGCGGATTCCCCAACACACAGTCAAAACCCTCAACGGCAAATACATCGGGAAATTCAACAGGCCAGTGAAAAAACTTCATATCCAGGGCCATGGCCCGGGCAGCGGCCAGTACCGCTGGATGCAAATCCCCGTGATTCAGGTAACGGAAAAACTCATCGTTGGAGATGAGGTTTTTATTCGTTTTATTTTTTTCAGTCATGGGCATAAAGAAAGCAGATGTCCAGAGAGAGCAGAGGGTATGTTCGCGTGACCAGATGCCGTCGGAGCCGGTAATTTTTTTATATAGGTCCTCTTTTTTACGCACGCTCTCGATTGTATCATCACCAAGGGTCTCAAGCGCTCCGTATTCGCGGGAAAGTGCTGTAATATCGTGGCTATCCCCGCCGAAAAGGGTCTGCACTTCAGGGTAAAACTTCTTGTTGTATTTTTTAAGTTCTGAAGCCAGCTTTTTATCATCGCCCGTGACAGGCTTGAAGGCATCATCGGGAATCCCCTTCTCGCATATCTCTCGAATATCCAAAACTCCCACCAGGGAATCGCCGCACTTGATGTGGTGATCAAGAAAGCTCAGCGGCCTTCCCGGCGCATGTCCCTCGATCCACAGAGCCACACGGCACAGCTCTACAGCTGCCGGGTTTTTATCGACACCGTAAATACAGTGAGAAATGACCTCACGCTGCGCCTCTTTTATGTCCAGGGCCGAGGGCTCGTCTCCACGGCTCCGCACCGCTGCCAGTGCCCGGCCCAGGTGACGTGCCGCACCCAAAAGGAAATGCCCGCTGCCGCAGGCGGGGTCGCAGACCTTCATGTTCAGCAGGGCCGCTTCGGCCTTTTTCCGCTGCGCGTCGTCCAGTTCCGTAATGTTCTTCTTTCCTGTCGCTTCCCTGAGGCGTTCTTCAATGACCGGGACCAGAGAGGACTTGATGCACTCGGCAACCAGGTCTTCGGGCGTGTAGTAAGAGCCCGTGGTCTTGCGCTCCATGCCCGAGACAAGAAGAAAACGCCATGATTCTCCTGTCCGCTCTATCATGGGATGGTAATCGAGAAGTCCCTCGTACACTGACCCGAACTCCTCAACACTAAGGGAGGCATAGTTGACCCGTATATACTGGCCAGAAGATGAATCCCAAAACAGGGTGAGGTTCCTGAAACACTGGAGCAACGTTCCGTTGTCAAGTTCGCAGTGATTCAGTTGCCCCAGTGCGTTCCAGTGAAAAAGGGCCCCGCCCAGAGGAGCAATATTAAGTTCTTTCCCCTGCCCGTCTTCTTCGAAGAGCCGAAAGGCGCTTTTCAGTGAGCGCCACAGGTCGGTATTCCGGCTTTCTCCCTGGTAGCGTCCTTCGCACAGTGCCCGAAGACGGGTTACGCTATAGTGGTTATAATAGATATCCCGTTTTCTTCTGTCCGCTCCTTCCGGGAATAGGAGATTGCGCTCTTCCGTGACCATTAAAAAAAGAAGGCGATATATGAGCCGTAAAAGATTCTGGTAAAACTGGTAATCGGTAATTCGTTTTTCAGAAATATCCTTTCGCAGTTCTTCATTCAAAGGATTATTGATAAACCCCGTGGCAAGCTGAATAATGGATGTCTCCACCGCCGAACTCAGGCCCTCGCGTATACGCGCTCCCGATTCAATGGCGTCCTGGTGATATTTTTCAAAGAGGCATTCTGCCCCGGTGTCCTGTTTCACAGGCATTCTGCTGATGTGAATAAGCCGAAACATGAGGGCGAAATCGGCATAGTGCTCTTCCTCGAACATGCGCTCCAGGTCAAACTCCAGGTAGGAGAGCTTCACCAGGCGGCTCGAATCGCGCAGCAGGCGAAGCTGCAGGCCGTTGGTCACCAGGGCGTAGAGGTGCTCATGGACGTTCAGGTATTCCTGCACCAGGGCATGGGGTGACATGCGGGGCCCGCCCGTTTCGCGGCGGCGGTCGAGGCTGTCACGGAAGCCCATGATGTGCAGGGGAAAGCCGTCACGGTTCAGGGCCCGGTGGCTGATGGCATAGGAGCGGCCGTTAATCTCCTCGGCACGCGAGGTTTCGACCTCGTATCCCAGGAGATAGAGAAAGGGAATCATGAAGATGCGCCGGGTTTCCGAGGTTCCCGTTTCTCCTTCCTTTACTCTTTCCATCCTGCTCTTGAATGTACGCCAGAGGTTCTGGGCGTCGGCCCAGGCGCGAAGGATTTCATCCTTCACAGTGTTGGTTCCGGTAAGGCCAAAATCAGCGGCGTTCTGGCCGCCCGTATCGCCCTTTTCGATCTTATCCAGTATGTCGGCCGAGAGTATGGCCCCCTCTATTTTTATGGTTGTATATTTCATGGTCTATTTCCCGTCCGGCAGCAGTATGTAGAGTCCCATGATGTCCATGGGCAGCACTGGCTTTACCACCTGGTAATGGTCGCCGCCCAGGAGTTTCCGGTATCGCTCATGGGCCTGGACCAGTACAGCGGCACGCTCACAGGACACACGGTCGAAGCGTCCGTCCCTGGCCCGCAGGGTCTCTATAACTTTCAGTTCGTTGTCGAGAAAGTTCTGCTGCGATTCCGGCGTCATGTTCGCCGATGGCAGCGCTGCGAAAAGCAATCCCTTTGCCTCGTTACCTTCGAGAAATTTTTCATCCTCCGGTGACCCCTGGTATCCCGTTACGATCATTTCCTCGGCCACGATCTGGTTTGTGCCCTTCAGGTTCTCTATCACATTGCGCACCCTGAAGAGAAGTACCGTGGTCTTTACCTGCACATCGCGGCAGCGTATCACGGCAGCCCTGGCAGGACGAGTACGCCCTTCCCGGTCAAAGGACAGGGCAAGAAGCAACTGACAGAGCTGTTCCACGAAAATGTGGTTTCGTCCCAGGTACAGGTATCCTTCGGGCGTGGGAGAATCAAAACTAACGGGAACCTCGCTTTTCTCAGGAAGGCATGACTTCAATACCGGGGGCAGGTTTGCCGTAAAAAGCACATATCCCTTTTTATCAGGGCTTACCTGCGCGCCGAGAAGATTGTTGCAGGCCCCCAGAACAAAGTCGCGCACAGCCACGGGATCACCGATCGAATCATCAGTGATACGCAGATCCTCTTCAATTTCCTCCGCTTTTATTGCATGTTGTGCAAAAATAGAGCGGGACATCTTTTCTCTTTCCGCCGCCTCATCATAGGCCTTCGAGGCCTTCACCTCGCCAATACGCACCGGGTCGGTCTCGCCGAAATCAAGGTGAAGCTGGAGACTGTCCTGCACCTTCTGCGGATTGATAAGCACGGCATTCATGACCGCGTCCATGACGGACACACTGTCTTCGGGAAATGGTATGGAAATGCCTATTGATTTTCTAATTTCACGGACTTTTCGCAGGAGTACCCTGAGCACAACCCCGTCAATGGGATTTTCTTTACTGTAAAGCAGGTATGCCTTGACCTCCGGGGACTGCTGCCCGAAACGGTCCACCCTTCCCTCGCGCTGTTCCAGCCGATTTGGGTTCCAGGGCAGATCATAATGCAGAACGGCGGTAAAGCCTTCCTGCAGGTTTATGCCTTCACTGAGACAGTCCGTTGCAATAAGAAGTCTTCGTTGATATTGTTCCATCCCCTCGATGCGCTCCTTGCGTACATCGTCGGGGTCCTCGCTGGTGATGACTTCAACACAAATGTCCCTGTGTTTTTTCCTGAGGACAGGAGCTAAAACCTCTCCAAGGTAATTGGCCGTGGCAATGTACCGGCAGAAGATAACGGGATGATATCCGTCCTCCACCCATTTTACAATGACATTCAGCGCCGTTTCTGCCTTACGGTCCTTGTCGATCCCGCTCAATTTTTCCAGAACGGCAGCCATCTCCTTCAGCTTCTTTCCCTGGGAATCGCTCCAGGGGGTCTTTTCAACGACATTGATAGGTGTGTAATCCCCGTCAAAACCATAGTCCCGGTCCAGCACGGGGTTCTCATCGATATCATTCTCTTCATCGCCGCTGTTTTTTGAAATTCTGTTGCGCAGCATCTCCACTCCCGCAGCCGGGCTGGACATGACACCTCTGAGGAGGGCCAGGGCGCTCCAGTACATCATTCTCTTTTGCACCGCCCCCCGGCCATCACCGGATAGGAGCCCCTGCGTAAAGATAAGCATATCATTGAAAAAAGCCAGGTACTCCTTTGAAAGCACATAGTCAAATTCACCGGTGTCCCGGTAAGGGAACAGGGTCTTTTCATTGAGCCATTCCTGCACATCGGCGCGCCTGCGCTGGATAAAATGTCCGGCCAGTTCCTTTCGTTCGTCCGGTGAAGCCTTGGGAAGATCGATTGTCTCGAATGCTGGCTTCAGCAGTCCCAGCAGGGAGTGAAACTCTTCGGTTTTCCCGCTATGGGGAGTTGCCGTGAGCATGATGAGGTGCTGCGCCTGTTTTCGAGACAGATCATGAATGAGACTGTACCGCTGCTGCTGTCCCTTCGAAGCACCGGATGGGCGGGCACAGGTATGGGCCTCATCGACTATAATAAGTTCCGGGGACTGCTCGATGAAAACCTGCCGCCGCAGGTCCGATTTGATATAGTCAATCGAGATGACCTGGAAGGGATAGAAGTCATAGACACTGGTATCCCCGTGGATGTCTCTATCAAGGCGGGCCTGCGTATTGGATCGTATTATAACCGCATCGATGTTGAATTTGTCCTTCAGTTCATCGCGCCACTGATCACAAAGGTGTGGCAGACACAACACGGCAAAGCGCTTCACCTCTCTTCGTTCTAAAAGCTCTTTGACAATAAGCAACGCCTCGATGGTTTTCCCCACACCTACGTCATCGGCAATGAGTAGGCGTACAGGGTCCTGTTTCAAAGCCATTATAAGCGGCACCATCTGGTACGACCGGGGCCTGAAGGAAAGACGAGCCAGGGAACGAAAAGGCCCTGCCCCGTTTCTGAAAGAAAGTCGCGCCGCGTTAAAGAGAAGTTGCGCTCCCGTGATATCGCCCATATCATCTTGATCGGGTAAGGGAAACTCGGCCGTTTCAATGCGGTCTTCCCTGAATCCCAGGGGAAGATATATGCCCGTTATTTCATTCTCCGATCCGCCCAGGGGCTTGAGCAGCACCAGGTCCTTATCGGGGGATGGCATGACTACCCACTCCCTGTTTCTGGCCCTCACAAGCGAACCGGGCTGATATGTTACCTGTTCCATCTATTGTACCTTCTTGAAAATATCAGGTCTTCGCTTAACAAATTCTTCCATGCTGTCCCGGTAATAGTAGACCAGGACCTCTTCTCCCCTGTTCATAATAGCCTCACGCTGTTTCCTGTCTTTTTCTTTAACAGCAGGATCATCATGGGGAGTACCATCACAGAATACATGAATGCCCGGCTCATAGAAAAAGTCCGGTTTTACATAAATGCCATCGAACACACGCTGCGCGTCATCGGGCAGCCTGAGATTATGCTTATATAAATACTCAAGAAAATGCAGTTCAGTTGAGGATCTGTCATCATATTTACCGATCAAATAACTATACTGCTCATCATAGCTCCGGTTGCTTTGCTGAGGAGGGATATAGAGCGAACATCCCATGAGGGTTTCAAGCGCATTCTTGATGGCAAAACGGTTAATTGATTCATGGTCTCTCTGGTTGTAGTAACTCAGCAGGTCGTCATAGCTGGCAGGATCAAGATACTCTTCATCATCGAACCGGCACAGCCTGTAGGCTTCCTGTACTATCTCGACAAAGGCATTCTTATCCTCCACAAGCTGGGATAAAATCCCCAGGCTTCCCTCAGCTGACTCGTACAAAAAGATATTAGGGTTATCCTCATCACCCATAGGCGTGACAGCTATCTCGGCTGACTCAACCTGGTATATATTCTCGATGGCTCGCTTCAGTGCATACTGTAAAGTTATTCTGCCATCATAGGAAAGAGCCAGGGCTTTTATAGGCTCAATATACAGCGCGTCTGCGGTATCGGTTGTATAGAGTTTGATAGTGATCCGTTCTTCCGCGCCTGGATTGATTGAAGCATCAGGCTCTGTCCCCCCGGTTTTCCACTGACCGGAATTTATACCCATGGAGAACCCTTCCTCACGACGGTTCTTCCACTTTTTATTCACCTGTACAAGCCGTGCGGCGGGAATGTAACTTATGTTGAGAAAATTATCATTATCGTTTTTGACCACAGCCCTTCTGATAGACTCGATACCACCGGGAACGGAAAAATATGTTTCGATGGTATATCCCTGCCGGAGCCTTTCTTCTTCTTCGCAGGTAATTCTGTCTCGCTGTTCAGTCCTTGTCTCGGACATTTCAATTATAGGCTCAAAGACATGATGGTTGCCTCCGGACAGGCTCTCTCCGGTAAAGGGGCAGCATTCATAATTAAATTCACTGTCTTCAAGAAAATACCCTGAATTGGTACATGTCTTAGCCCTGCGCAGTGAATTATTTATGTCCTGGATTAGCATCTGCTCAATCCTGTATTTTGCTCCATTGTAATAAATCACGTTATGGGGACCGAACTCCTGCAGGGCAATAAAACGGGGTCGCGAAATGTAAGCGCCGGAAAGTCCCGAGGGGATATATGTTCTCAATGGGAGCCGGTAAAAATTATATCCTGGAAGAAAACCTTCCGACGCAAGATACCTGAAAGGATAAAATTCAGAAAAGCTTGTATGGGAACCGGTGTTCCGCAGCAGGTCCATCTGGCGTTCCGCCTGGCGTTCATCACGGTCGGCCTTTTTTTTCTCAGGGCTTCCCGCTTTGTAAAGGCCGCTTTTTTTGACTGCCACCGCATTATCGAAAAGTTCATGGGCCTGTCGATACAGCAATCGCCAGCGATTGAGCGCCGTGTCGAACTCGACAGGTGCCCTTGTTATTGTTTTTTCAATCCAGTTATCAGTGAACCATGGTTTGCTGATAAGACTTTTCCACCTGAAATCATCAATGACTTTGCTGAATACGAATGCAATTGATTGCCGATCACCATCAGTTAATTCTAATTCCCTCGCAGTCTCGGCATTCAGGGGAAGCGTACTCAGCTTGTCAGGTTCAAGCAGCTCGGTTATGGATGACCTTATTTTATCGATCCCCTTCTCAGCGAGGTACACCGAATGCAGATGCGACTTAAGCAGTTCCTCGTTACCCAGGTCTATTCGTGGCGGTACTACTGCCCCGGCAACCATATTGCTGGAATTGGCAAAGTAATGCCGGTCATGAGGTGCGAAACTCGAACAGAATGTAAAGATGAGAGCAGGCTGTCCGTTCCGGCCCGCCCTGCCGCTTCTCTGTACATAATTTGCCGGGTTCGGCGGTACATTTCTCATGTGAACGACAGAGAGATTTTTTATATCGATACCCAGCTCCATGGTGGGCGAACAATACAATGCTTTTATTTCTCCATCACCGAATTTAAGCTCCCTGTCCTTACGGTCATTGCTGTTGAGCTGCCCTGTATGGTCCTCAGCCCGAAGATATTTCAAACTGTCGATTTCTGCGGAGTAGAGTTTTTGAAAGAACAGGTTCGGGGCAAGAGCAAGTTCTTTATAGCTCCGATTCTTGATGTAGTCGGCTTCAACTGTTTTTTTATCACCCGGCTCCCATTCTATTATATCGATGCAGAGCTGATAGACCGTCGTTTCATCATCATCGGCACTTCTGGCCTTTTCAGACCTGAGCCAGCGGGCATTTTCAAAAACACCGAATAGCACTTCGATAAAATCCTGATAATTATCATCCTTCAGTTCATAGCCAGATTCCCTGGCAAGCTGTTTCAGGTGCTGACCAAGGGCGCTCCTGCTTCCAATACTCTGTGAAAAAATACCTCTCTGCCTTTTCAGGGGTTTCAGAGCAACTACATTGGGATAATCAATATGTTCTTCCCTGCCCAAACCCCAGGGCTCTTTAATGAACTCCTTGATCTGTTTTTCTTTTGCATCTATAACATTCTGGTCTTTCAAATATTCATTACTGTATATGGCGTAATGTTTCCGTATATAGTCGAGTATATTATAGACTTCCTTTTCCCTTCTCGGGACATCCATGTCACGGAATACAGGGACCGAGGACCACACGCTCTCTACGGCACATGTCTCGGAGAGGTACTTATAGCCGATCTTCAGCAGGGCGCACTGCTCCAGGTTGGGCAGTATGACACGCCAGCTTCGTTTAAGATCATAAAGTATGCGATACATCAGCAGGTCTTTAAAGGCTTTTTCGTTGTCTTTTTGCTGCCCGGGGAAGTCTGATGGCCGTGCCGCATAATCTTCCTGCTCAAGATTCAGAGAAGAAAAAACAGCATGAGCAATAGTGGTATAATCAAGTTTATTCCCGGGCTCATTGACTAAGGCAGAACAAATAGCTGAACGCAGTTTGATTACATCAATAAAATCATTGAAGTGGCCCGACTGCAAAGCCGCGTCCTGCCGGTTATCGGTAAAACTCAGGAGCTTCTGGTCACTGAAGCTAAAATCGTTTGCCTTTAAATATTTCAAAATAAGATAGGTCAGTATGGTCGTCGATGTGCTGCGTCCCTCACTGCCCAGCTTGGTAAGCTTGGTGTTTTCATTTGTTTTTCCTCTGAAGATCATACCCGACGTGGGATCGAAGAGGAGCGGTACCGGCATATACCAGCCTTTATAAGGATAGGCGCCTCTATCTTCAAATTTCTCGGAAAAATATCCCTGCTCATTAAAATATATCTCTGTGGGGAATCGATGCTGATACTCCTTAATAACTTTCACATTACCCTGCTGATCCTCTTTCCACCAGGCCTGGGGGAGATTCATTATATCCAATTCCGGATCCCAGACGTTTTCTCCTACAAGAATATATCCATCAATATATTCCTTATCTTCATTATCTTCCTCGGTAGCTTCCTGAAACTCTCTCTTGTGCAGTTTGTTGTCAGAATAATCTTTGGTGACACAGATAAATTCATGTCCCGAGACACGGCTGAAAACAACAGGAAAAAGTGGCAGTTTATTATCATCACTTCCCAAATATGCTCCTTTATCCAGAACAACCTGTCTTTTTTCTCCCTGTTCGAGTGTCACATATACGGTGCTGGTCTGTGAAATAAACTGGTGAATTTTATATGGAAGGTATGACTCACGCTGATTTTCTTTGGCTTCGTTTATCCTGCTTATCCACAGGAACATCTTTATGAGTTCTTCCTTGCCTTTATCAACGGAACACCCACAGTATTTATAAAGAAGATCAGCCATGTAATTGATCGTGAGAGGTGTTTGTCTGACGAGAATGTCTTCTTTTTTGGTCAGCGCTATTTCATTTTCAACCCAGTTGGCCAGAGGATTAATTAGCAGATTTTCTTCGCTGCCAGAAACATCTATACCCTTTTCTACTGCGCTTCTCACATCCTGATTTGTGTATTGACCATTCTCCATTTTGAGAGACTTGACCAGATATTCATTTATAATTGCTTCCGGTGAAAAATGCGCACCGAAGAGGGTGGACGCTACTTCTGCCACCTTTTGCCTCTGATCCTCCAGGGTTCCTCCTGTTATCATTGTAGCGGATGTCCCAATACAGACAATATTATGGTCAGCTTTCGCCTTTATTCTGCGAATCAGCATTCCGACATCGGCACCCTGTCGCCCGCGATATGTATGAAGTTCATCAAAGACAAGAAACAGGAGGTCATTATATATGGAATTTCGAATATCTCTTTCAATATTTCTGGTTAGAATCAACTCCAGCATCATGTAGTTGGTTAGGATGATATCTGGAAGCTCGTTGCGTATTCGTTCACGTATTGTTTCATCTTCCTGTCCAGTATATTGTGCAAAGGAAATGGGGAAGGTTTTGCCGGATGACTCATAATTTTCCTTATATTTTTTTATTTCTTCATTCTGAGAATTGATCAAAGCATTCATTGGATAAACAATGATGGCCTTTATCCCCTTTTTCTTTGCTGGATTAGCAAGTAAGTGATTAAAGATGGTGCCGATATAAGTAAGTGACTTTCCCGAACCGGTACCTGAGGTTACAATGAAATCTGAACCGCCGATCCCCAGTTTTATGGCTTCCACCTGATGCCTGAAGAGTCTGTAATCTTTAAAGACATCATTCATCTCATGATGCAGAAAACCCTGATTCACAAGACTATGTACCGAATCTCCATACTCAAAGGCAGGATTGAACTGAATAAGAGGGTCCGGCCATAATTCACCGGACTTGATCTTTTCATCAACAACGTGACGGATAGTCTCGTCTTTTATGGATATGAAACTCTTGATGTATTCTTTATAATCAGTGATGATGTCTTCATGAATTTTAAAAATATCCATTTAGTATACCTAAAAACACAATTTTAAAATTGAATATAATATTCACCTAATTACTTAATATTCATCTCGATGACTCTATATATTTCAATAGGATTTCCTGCATTAATTGAACTATTATCAATACCATAAACAAATCCTGATTTTAATTCATTTAATATTTGCCATTTTTTTCTTGCTTCAGTATGTGATTGCTTTGGTACCCTGAAAGCTCGACATAATATAAATGGACTTGTTCTTATACCCCAAATATCACAAGTACCAGAATTTAAACGATTATAAGTACAATACTCACAACAAATATGACCACCGTTTGGCATAGAAACCTCACATAATATTATTTTCACATTTAGATTTAGAATATTTTTTACATATACTAACAAGTTCATCAAACATTTGACCTGCATTGTCAAACTTTACATCCTTTATTTGGGGTTTATTAATTTTTATTCGAATACCTTCAGAAAGAGCATTGAGCAGCGTATCAACATCGTTTCTTAATTTTATATTCTCTTCGGTGAGTACATCTTCAATATCTTTATCACCGCCTTTTTCACTATTTGCGATAAATTCATTAATCTTCTTTATCATTTCATCTTTCTGGGACTTACTTATTTTTTCATCGAATTTCTTATTTAAAAACTCCTGCCATGGTTTGGAACCGCGATCACTGTTGCATGTCGGACATGCAGGGACAACATTACCCTTGACATGGAGCCCTCCCTTTGACTGGGGCCACAAGAAATCGGCTTGCAACCTGTTTTTTTCCACTGACCGCCCGCAATAGATACATTTTTCACCAAAAACTTCGATTGCAATATCAAGAGCGTTTTCTTCAAATAAATCTTCCATGAAGACAGATAAAAGCGCTTTACGAAATGAACCTCGGCCATTTCCAAGAACTGTGGCAATTGGTTTTGGTTTTGGCATAAATAACTCCGCTTATTAAATTTCTAACCTATATAATTAAATGGATATTTTTCTTTATCCCAATATTTGGAATGATATCGATCACCGGAAACCTCAGGCAAAAGAAGATTATAATTATCCCAATTATAGATAATGTAATTGCAATAATGATCAAGGCTCACTTTAATTTTTGAGGCATTATTACTAGGCTGGTGTGCAACAATAAGCATTGTTTCTGCGATATCAATTAAAGCTTGGATCTCTTTTTTTTTGTGCTCACCTGCCAAACGACCTAAAAAATATCGCATCAAATTATTATTATCAACATATTTATATTCTTCCTTATCTAAACGATTGATAAAAGTATCTTTTTCAGTCTTGCCAATATACAGCAGACTCTGATGACCATAAACTCTATGCGGGCCATAAATCTGATATAGACCACGGTTATATTTGTCATCATACCTCTCGCATGCACATTTGATATCTTTAAAGTCAAATGGACCTTCCCATCTAATGTGAATAATTTTTCGCTCATTCATTGAAATACCTACAATTTATTCCCCTTAAACGTAAAAAAGAACTCCGACTGCGGCTGATTATCAGGCTTTATATATTCTCGTAGCCTCACCGGTCTTTCAAGATACCACTCAAAGTCGCCGCAGTCTCCCTCGCACACGACAATCTCGACCGAACCGATATTGTATTTACATAAATACTCATTAATTGTATAGTCGTCGAATCATCTATTTCACACCTTAAATCATTATTAAACACCATCTTCAATTATAACGATCCATGTTGTGTATCCATCACCGCTTTTTGACGGTCGCTTTTCTGTTTTCCACCCTGTTTCTTGTCGACCGAATATGGCATTCATTGCTTTCGGCACAAGACCGTAGGCAACATCATCTCTGTTGGAAATATCTTCCGGTACTTCTATTTTAAGGCGCTCTTGTACCCCACGCCAGGGTATCCCGTTCTGCCGTATCTTATGGATGAGCTCAGTATTGGACCTCAATGAATCAATAGCTGCCGTTTCAAAGAATACGCATTCTTGCGGCTTGTCTAATACCTTATTTTTCCTGCTATCTTCACCAATTCCCTTACTGCGTTTATTACTTTTCTTATTACGTTTATTAAAAAAATAACTAAATGGGCCTAATTTTATTTTCCCGAATGTGCGCCCCTTACCGGTCAATGGTATTGAAACTCCTGTTCCGTGGCTCCATAAACTCAAACGAGTCCCAGAGCGTCCGAAGGTAAATGGACCTATTCGAAGTCGCCAGCTCATTGTACTCTCCAGTCACTAAGCTTTTCCGATCGTTGAGCGGTGTCGAAATGATCGTTGCTCAACGAAGCCGAAGCCTTCACCGCCAAATCCCGCGTTATTCTTCACACCAATCCCACATCATACCCTGCTCTATCTCACCGTCAAGCTGGAATCAAGTGTCAGCTTAAATTTTAATACAAATTTTTATACCACCACTATTTCCGACACTTTTCTATTTTTGCTTAAAAACCTCTTGCCGAACATGCCCAAAGTCCCACGTAACGTGCCCCGGGCCTGTTCCCTGATGGTCAAGCATTTGGATAATCGATACTTATTCGCCTAAAAAGCCCATATTTTCTTATGATCCCTATCCCACCGGTCCGTTATTGGTTCTATACCGCTCCGTCTCACAGTCTATATCCCTCCTATGGCCGTACCGAACACCCCTCCCAGGGCGATGCACTGAGTCTCGTCGAAGTGGTTAGGGGTTCTTTGTCCCCGGAACCACTGGTTCGAATCCCTTCTGGCATGCATCAAACAAAAAGGAAACACGTTCTCCCCCCTTCTTGGACCAACCTCCGCGCGCTCCGCGCCTCTGCGTGAGCATTCTCCTTCCCTGGATAATCGTTCTTTCGCCCCCTCCTTGGCCCTTCCTCCGCGCGCTCCGCGCCACCGCGTGAGAATTCTCCTTCCCTGGATAATCGTTCTTATGCCCCCTCCCAGGGCGATACACTGAGCTTGACGAAATGATTAGGGGTTCTTTCTCCCCGGAACCACTGGTTCGAATCCCTTCTGGCATGCATGAAACAAAAAGGAAACACGTTCTCCCCCCTTCTTGGACCAACCTCCGCGCGCTCCGCGCCTCTGCGTGAGCATTCTCCTTCCCTGGATAAGCGCTCTTGTGGCCCCTCTGGGGGATGGGGGGTCCCGCCCTCACAGTGGTTAAGGATTCCCCAGCTCCTCCACGATCCTTACCATCCCGTACGTGTCCATCTTGCAGTATTCCAGGAGTTGCACCCTGATCTCCTCAATGCGCACAGGATCGTTCTCGGTCCACAGGTGCTCGAATGCCTGCATGGCCATGCTACCATCGCTCACCGCGAGTCCCCTATACGATAAATCCTTGACCAGGGCCGGGAGCACGGCCTTTATCGAAGCGCTCCCGTTCATCGACGGCGCGTAATAATATCCCTTCTGGAACGGTTCAAGCAGGTCCAGCAGCCGGTCCCGGCGCTCGTTAAGCTCATCCGCATATGCTGGGAAGTCGCTGGCCAGCTCTTTCAGGCGCGTTGCCTCGAATGACTTGTTGTACACCACGATCGGTCCGGGCGCGGGCGTTGCCGTGATCAGGGCGCGAATAAATGCCTCGCGAGGATCAGATCCTGCCTGTGCCAGGAACTCGCGCAGTTCGGGCCTGGTCCGCTTGCTCTTGCGGTAGTAGACGCAGAACTGAAACGGCACCTGCTGGTACGGCCGCGCGTTGTCGAACAGCGGCACTGCCGGCATGAAGGTCTCGAAGTCCATGTAATAATGGGGATAGGTGATCGATTCAAGAAATCGTCGTATTTCATTTTTATCGATATGCCTGCGGCCGGATACATGGGCCTTGACCTGTATTTCCTGGCGCGCGGTGAGATCGTACTCTTCGGGTATATCTTCGAGTTTCAGCACGCCTGAATTATACAGGTCGAACTTCCTGGTCCCGTTGAGACGCGCCAGGCTGAAGACCGACACCTCTGGCACATGCTTCCAGCAGTGGCCTGTGAAGTCGCAGCCATAGGGATCAGAGCACTGCGGGCCGATATCCATGACCGGGACTTTTTTACCCGCCAGGACCTTCTTCATGGCCGCGGCCTGTTCGGCCACGAATCCCTGCAAGCCGATAACCTGTTTTTTCACGCTCTCGATCGTAAACAGCTGCGCCAGATCGAGCCCGCCCTGCCGCACATACTTGTTGTTGAGATACACGATCGAAACATCCGACACGGCAAGGCCGGCGCCGGTGATCACATGGTACTGCACTGCCGCGTCAGGGAGATACACATCCTTGAGACCGGTGGAACTCTTCACCTCGTAGATCTTCCATTTGCGGCCCTTCCTGACCAAAATGTCGGCAAGGCACAGGATGCCGTTAAAGAGAAAGGCGGCCTCGTAGATGACCTTCACCCCGCTGTCAACAAGCTCGCGGGTTTGCCTTACTGCTGCTGCGTAATCCCTGTCACTGGGGGATGAATCTACCCCGCCGGGAAAGAGATCGCGGGCAAGCATACCAACGTCGTGACCGCGCTGGAACACCGCCTCCTGGGCCGCACTCAAATCATCCCGCAGTTCAGGATGATACCTGTTCAGGTAGAGCGACTTGCTGCACTGCAGCCCGCGCAGGAACGTCGATTTGCTCAGGGTATGTTTGATTCTATTACTTAGCATTGTCATTCATTAAATTTACTTATCAGATCAATTGACACTCAACCGGAATAATTAATCAATCCGCTATCAGGATTTCATACAAAACGCCTGATTTTTCCCTGACTATTCCCAGAATGTCTTTTTTCCATTTTACAGGCAGCATTTTGAATATCTTTTTCATTTTATTGACCTGGTCCTTTCTCGTGACAAGGTATTCACCAAGGCTGATTGCCGTTTCAAGATCCTTTATTTTTTTATCTTTTTTATTTCTTGATTTACTTATCTGCAATTTATGTAACGTAAACGCTGCAGGCTCGGGAATGTTGATCATGATACCCTCGTATGCCACTCGAATTACATGATCCTGTAGCAGGCTGACATATCGAAGGCCCTGTGCACTGATATTGATTTCTTTAATCCGGTATGGACCATCTTTCCCCCTGCCTTTTTCAGGAATGATGAATTCTACTTCCAGGTCCGGATGAATATATTTTGAATTTCCGGTTATATGTGAAAATTCCTCCATGAAACCCAACTCTTCAAGAAGCCTGGGAACATCGGCCTTATGCTTGATCCTGGGAGGATTAGGAACGAGAAAATCAATATCAACGGTCCTGATCGCGGGTATTGTATCGGCATCTTCGAACAGGATTCTATAGAAATGCAGGCACCAGCTTCCGATGAGAATCAAGTCCGACAATACACCTGCTTCACTGAGCTTCTGGATTGTTTTATTGAAAAGCTTATATTTTTTTTCCATGGAGTGACTTCTCCAGCTCTGAAATCTGTTGATTGACTGTTTTCAACAAGGATTCAATTTTTTTTCTCTGCGAGATCTGTTTCTGAATTATGGCGACTTCTTCTGACTCAGCCGGACCGACATAGTCAGTCTTCACTTTCCCGTTTTCACGGTACGCGGCATACGCATATTTTTTCCCCTTTCTATTTTTAATTGATATTGAGCCGGTTGGCAGCGCGGCTATTTCATTTTTATAGCGCGCTTTCAGTTTTTTTAACCTTGCAAGCTCATCCCTTAGAACGGCCTTGATTGTACTCACGGCATATCCTCCAGTTGCCCAACAATGTGATTATAATTATCATTTGTTGGGCAACCTGTCAAGACCGATTTTGCCCAACAAAAATGAAAAAAAGCAAGAATGTTGGGCAACATATATAACAGCATAACCAGGGAACTGCCGCGCTCTCCTCAAAATCCCGTCCCGCCGGCAGGCAATACCCATCCGTCAGCACAGGTTCCAGATTGTCTCGCCATGATACATGACATAGTCGGCCATACCCTCTGGGTACAAGATATAATAGAACTGGTCCTGATTGCTCCATGTTTCCATGTGCCACTGCAGGTATTTCCCGAACGAGAAACCCGGAATGACCAGCGCGAACACGAGCGCAACGCTGAATAACGCTTTCATGACATGCCTCTTTGCGTGATTTGATTCATGATCTGCGCCCTGAATTTCCTTGTCAGGGCGATACCGAGCTGCAGCATGAACAGGTCCAATACCGGCTGATCGGCTTCAATCTCATTCTCGATCCTCTCCAGCGCCTCGTTGCCTGATCCGCTTTCGGCAAGGATGCGCGCTATGATTGTCCTGGCGTCTTCCATCTCCGTTTGAAATTCCCTGGTGTCAGTGTCTTTCAAGGTCATACCTCCCCTACTGGATGCTGGCAGTCCCGCAGCCATGTACGGGATCGCCATGTTTAAGCCCATGGATCAGCTGCTCGTGGAACTTCTCAGTCAGGACGATCCCGAGCTGGATCAGCGACACATCGACAAGGGGAGAATCGCCCCTGATCTCATTTTTGATCCTTTCAAGCGCCTCTTCCCCGGTCTCGCTTTCGATCAATATCCTGCCGATTGTTGTCAGTATCGATTCCATGGTATCCTCCTATTCCCCCTCATCTTCTGTTCCGTTCTCTGCGCCGATCATTTTCGCCGCCTCGTCCCCGGGCAGGCTCTCGACGTTCTTGAGCTTCGAATTGATCTTCCTGGTGCGCGTGTCGGTCTTTTCGAGCTCGTCCCGGGCGGCGTCGAGCTTCTTCTTCGCCTGCTCGATGACCGCGCCGAACTTTCCGAACTCGGTCTTCACCGCGCTCAGCACCTGCCACACCTCGACCGACCGCTTTTCGATGGCCAGGGTCCTGAATCCCATCTGCAGGCTGTTGAGCAGGGCCGATATGGTCGTGGGCCCGGTGATCGTCACCTTGTACGTGTTCTGGATCTTCTCGAACAGTCCCGGGATCCTCAGTATCTCGGCG
>DAIUKG010000043.1:0-31271 GCA_036848375.1 Spirochaetota bacterium | reverse complement strand
AGGACTATTACCTGAAACCGATGAACTGCCCTTCGCAGATACAGATATTCAACAGCTCGATGAAGAGCTACCGCGACCTTCCGTACCGCGCCTTCGAAATGGGCACCGTGTACCGTTATGAGCGCTCCGGCGTGCTCCACGGCCTGACCAGGGTGCGCGGCTTTACCCAGGATGACGCTCATATTTTCTGCAGGGATGACCAGATCGTGGACGAGATCAAGGAAGTCCTGGATTTTACCCTGTACATGCTTGAGACATTCGGTTTTACCGAAAAGAAAATTTACCTTTCAACACGGCCTGACAAGTCGGTCGGCACGGATGAAAACTGGGAGCTGGCGACTTCGGCGCTGAAAAGCGCGCTTGAGAAGAACGCTATCGATTATGAGGTTGACCCCGGGGAGGGTGTTTTCTACGGACCGAAAATCGATATCAAGATAAAAGACGCCATAGGCCGCGAATGGCAGTGCAGCACCATACAGGTCGACTTTAACCTTCCCGAACGTTTTGATGTCGCCTATATCGGAAGTGACGGCCAGCGCCACAGGCCTATAATGATACACCGGGCCCTGCTCGGATCTCTCGAGCGTTTTATCGGGATCCTGATCGAACATTACAGCGGACGGTTCCCGCTGTGGCTTGCGCCGGTACAGGTTGTGCTCGTATCGGTATCTGAAGAGGAAGCCTCGTATGTCGAATCTCTGAAGTCACAGATGCTGGCCAGGGAAATCAGGGCCGAAAGCGACCTCAGGGCTGAATCAATCGGCTACAAAGTCCGTGATGCCATTACGAAAAAAGTCCCCTATGTTGCCGTAATCGGGAAAAAGGAGATAGAAGAGGGGACGATTTCACTTCGTAAAAGGGGTGAAAGCAAGCCGCAGTCTCTGAAAATCGATGAATTTTTCAGTACCATTAATAATGAAGTACAACGGAAGACCGTTTTTTAACCGGGCATCATATCGTTGAGAATTGTTCCTTCCGGTGTTAGTTAAATGAAAAAATTCTTGCTATAAATAACCATATTGGTTATTTCTGGCACTATTCCACATAAAATAGTGGGGGAGGTTTAATTATTGCTTAAAAGAGGGAAAAGTTCTAACATGGATAAGTTTGACAATTATGCCATTAATGAAGAAATTAAATCTGAATCGGTCAGACTTGTTGGTGACGGAGAAGAACCAAGAATTATAAAGACAAGTGAGGCCCTTGACATAGCAAAAGCGCGTGATCTTGACCTTGTTGAAATATCCCCGAACCAGGATCCGCCTGTTGTTAGAATTGTTGATTACAGTAAATTTAAATTTGAGCAGATTAAAAAGGCAAAGGAAGCAAAGAAAAAACAAAAAGTCATACATGTAAAAGAAATAAAAATGAGGCCCAGCATCGATTCCCATGATTTCGAGCATAAGGTGAAACATGCAAGGGATTTCCTTGAAAAAGGGGACAAGGTAAAATTCACCCTGATGTTCAGGGGAAGGGAAATGGTTCATGCTGATCTGGGCTTCGAGGTTATGAAAAAAATTCAGGAAAATCTGGATGATATTGCTGTCGCGGAAAAACAGCCCATGCAGGAAGGAAGAAACATTACCATGTTTATGAACCTAAAATCATCCGGAAAGAAATAAGGGAACCTCTATAAATTACATTTTTGATGTTCCCTTGTGGGCACATTATCTGATAAAATCAGGAGTTATCATATTTGATAATAATGAAACTCCTGATTTTTAGAGGTGCCCATAATCTAATCAAAGAGTCTAGGGAAGGTAAGAATATGCCAAAATTGAAATCGAACAGTGGAGCAAAAAAGAGATTCAAGATCACCAAGAACGGGAAGATTAAAAGGTCTAAAGGCTTTAAAAGTCATCTTCTTGAAAGCAAGTCCTCCAAGAGAAAAAGAAATCTCAGGGGCGTGCATGTGACAAGCGAAGTTGAAGCTTCAAGAATCAAAAAGATGCTTCCGTATGCTTGATGAAATCAGAACAAAATGTATTGGATTGAGTTTATAAATTAAGGATAAAATCATGGCAAGAGCAACAACAGGAAAAGTACATCAAAAGAGAAAAAGAAAAATTCTCAAGGACACCAAGGGATATTACGGCGCCCGGAGTTCCCTGTTCAGGACAGCAAAGGACGCCCGGCGCAGGGCCCTGCAGAATTCCTATAAAAACAGAAGAATGAAGAAAAGAGAGTTCCGCGTTCTGTGGATAGTCCGGATCAGCGCCGCGGCCAAACTCTGCGGTACATCCTACAATAAGCTGATTTCAGGGTTGAAAGCGAACAGCATTGCCCTGAACAGAAAAATGCTGGCTGAAATCGCTGTTAAAGACATGGAAACCTTTAAAAAAATCGTGGAAAAGGCAAAAGCCCAGGCTGCCTGAAACGTCATTTTTTTATGAAAAAAAAAGAGCAGTTAAAGAGTGCCATCATAGTGGCGCTCTTTTTATTTGTGCTCTGCAGAGAAAAGCTCTACTCTCTTCCCCTGACTGAGACCACTTACACGCTTCCCGAAGGAGGTGTTGAGTTCGCGTTTCATGAGGAATACATCAATGTCCGCCATTTTTACCGCAAAGAACATGTCGAGCTCGGTTTCGGCATACTGACTGACCTGTCGATATGGTTTAAATTTGATTATTTTCACGGCGGCGCTTTTGAAATGGAGCAGGGTGAAGTCGGGGATCTTTTTTTTAAATTCTGGTACTACATCGGCGATTATTTTAACGAGATAATGCATCTTGGTTTTATGGTGGAGTTCAGGTTTCCCACGGGCAAGAACGCCTATTCTTCAAAAGAGTGGCGTAATCTTTGCCTCGGCAATCATGAGATTACGCTCGGGCCGGCAGCGCGCTTTGATCTGAAAAAGATCATTTTTTTTCATGCCAATGTTTTTTATACCTTTCGTCAGGATAAAAATGAAGATTTTTACGGCGGTTTTTATATCAATCCGGTCAATGAAGAAACCTATGTGAATTTATTCGGGCTGAATCCTTTCAGCGAAGACGCCTTTTTGAGCTGGGACCGCTTGAAAAATGATTACTTTACCCTGTCTGTTGCGGTAAACACCAATCTTGTCTATCCTTTCATCCCCTATATCGAATTATCAACGTCTTTCAGGGTTTTCAGGGGAAAAATTGAAATGGAGAATGTTCCCATAGAAGGAGCTGGCATTGATTCGTTTTTAATCAGTGCCGGTGTCAGGTATTTTTTTATGCGGTCCGTTTATCTTGGAATATACGCCGTGGTCAATCCCCTCATGGACATTCAGGAAGGGTATCTTAAAAACAGTATCGGTGTTGATGTAAGTTATCAGTTTTAACTCCTTGCGCTGTATTTTCTTTTCATGAATTTAAATCTCTTGACTTACTGTTCTGTTGGGAGTATTATCAAGATACGGGTTTCAGAATGATGCGTTATATACCATGATGGCCACGTAAATATTAAGGTGAATGATATTTAAATTTTTATAAAATTGTTAATGCCAGACAATCAGGCGGCCGAAAATAATGATAAAGCTCTACTGTACGCAGAAGTTCGGCGGGCCTGAGAGGAAGAATTAACGAGAAGGATGATGGAGGTACCTAATGTTATCAATGCAGCAACTTGAAGAACTGGAAAGTAGAGTTATAAAAGCTCTGCAATTGATAAGTGACTTAAGAACCGATAATGCCAGGCTTGAAAATGATAACGAGACACTTAAAGGCGAGAATGAAGACCTGAAGTTAACCCTTGAAGAAAAGGAACAGGAAGTTGCAAGAATCCGCAGAGAACTGGATGAGACCACAAAAGAGCTTCAGGAACTGAAAGACAAAGAAGAAATACTTGAAAAGAAAATTATAAGTCTGCTTGGAAAACTCGATGTTATACAGCCCGGTGGAACGATCCCTCCGGGGGATGTCGCGTCCCGCAGACCGGCGCAGGAGGCTCCCGCGATTGTGGACGAGCCGCTGGAAGATGAGATCAGCGTCGAGAAGGTCGATACGTCTGCGCCGAAGTCAGTTGATGAGGATGAGGATGTAATAATAATCGATGATGAAACCGATATTGAGGGTGATGATATCGTCATGGAAAAGGTCGAAGGCGGAGAGGGCGAAGACGATGAAATAATCCTTCTCGACGACGATGAAGATGAAATAATAATCGATGACGTCGATGATGACACGGTCATCGTTGATGAGAGTGAAGTCAAGGCTTCATCGAAAAAGAAAGTTGAAGATGACGATGATTTCCTGATAATTGAAGATGAGGATGAAAAATAAGTCAGGGGAACCCACTGATGAATGACGTAACGGTAAACAGCGTAAAAGTTCAGATTTGCGGGCAGCCATACACCATAAAGGGTGATGCTCCCGCTCCGTATATCGAAAAACTGGCTGATTACGTTAACGGCAAGATGCAGGAGGTTGCTGCACATAAAGCAGGTTCAAACATGGCCCAGATCGCCATTCTGGTTGCGCTGAACATTGCCGATGAGTTTTTTCAGCTCAAAGAAATAAAAGGTGCCTCGATTGAGTCCCTGCAGGAGAAAACCGAGGCCCTTATTTCAATGCTTGACGAGGGGCTTATCGGGGATGTGTTTTCACATATAAGATGATTCGAATTGAGAAGAATATACTATATGCCTGATGCGCCCCGTGGGGCGTTTTTTTATAATAACTGCGTGCTTATGGGAATATTTTTTTACTCTCCGGTGTTGTTCTGCGATGATTTTCTCTTGTAATAATCATTTAAAAATATACCATTGCATTAATGACGTTTATTATATGATGAAAGTCGGATTTTTTTTGATATTATTACACTTTTAAAAATTTTAAGTGGTATACGATATAAAAATGCAAGATATTACCCTGTTCACCGACGAAGATCTTGTACGGTTATTTAAAAAGGGGAACGAGAAGGCTTTTGAAGTGCTTTACTCGAGGTATGCACCGAAATTAAAAAGGGTTATTTATTATTATATCAATGATTATGAAGAAGTAGAGGATGTTTTTCATGATGTTACCCTGAGAGTCATCCGCCATATTGAAAGTTTTAATATAAAGATGGCATTTTCATCATGGGTTTACCAGATAGCAATAAATTGCAGTAAGAACTATATAAAAAGAAATAAAAAGAGTGAAACGCTGATTGAAAGGGAGAAATTCAGATTGCTTGATTCAGAGGAAAAAAGTCCTTCTCCGGAGGAGACATTCATTAATGAAAGCGATATGAAGGAGTTTAACCGTGCTGTTGATCATCTTGACGATAAATTCAGGGATGTTTTTATTTTACGTTTTGATCAGGGAGTTCGTTATTCGAAGATATCCGAGATATTGCACTGTTCAGAGAGGACAGCGAAGTGGAGGATGAAAAAAGCGGTTGAGAAGATAGCTCATTATTTGAAGGAGAAGGATGTTATTTAGGGAGTGCGATATTGATGAAAGAGACTGCAAAAGAAATAAAAAATATTCTTGAGGCGTATGCTTCGAAAAAGAAAGATGCTTCAATTAATATTGATAAGCTGATGGGCTTTTTTGAGAATGCCGCGTTGTCTTATCCCGAGAAAGACGGGGACCGCGAGTTTTCCCTTTCGGAGTATTCTTTCAAAAAAAAATTCACTGAAAAGACTCGCCGGAATATTAATCTTACCGATTTTTTAAGCAGGCCTGTTTTCGCCGGCATAGCCGCGGTTCTGGTCATAGTTTTTGCTTTTGCCTTGAAATATTCTATTTTTACTCCACCGGCTGAACAGGGCGCAGCCTATGCGGTTACCGGAAATGTAAAAATTATCCGCGGGAACCGAACCCTGTATCTCACTAATGGAACACCGGTCGTACAGGGTGATGTTCTCTTCGCTGAGAACGACTCCAGTGCCGATGTAACGATCAATGATTTTGTCCGGTTCAGGATTAATAAAAATTCTGAAATCATTCTTGATACAGTTGCGTTAGACACCAGCAGATCAATTGCCATGACCCTGGCAAAGGGAGTGGCATATTTCCATGTTATGAAACTTAACCAGAATGATTCGGTGGCAGTGGGCACTCCGGTTTCATCATGTGAGGTGAGGGGAACTGTTTTTACGGTAGAATATTCCGGCAATCAGGCCCGCTATGATGTTTTTGAAGGGAAGGTTAAAGTTAAGCGGCTTATCAATGATGCGGTAAAAGGTGATGATAAAGCAATCGTTTATCGAGATGACAGCAGGAAGCAGTCCCTTATCCTTGAAGAGGGAACATCCTGCCTGGTAAGGGGGACGGATTTTTCGGGCCGACAGAAACTTCCGGGACTTGTTAAAGGTGTTATTGCAGCTGATAAAAAAGCTGCGTCATCCGGCGTAATGGATTTTGTTATTGGCATCGGGGCTCAGGACGGGACTTTCAATCTTGTCCCGGTAATGGTTCAGGTAACGCCCGCGAATGCTTCAATTATCGTAGACGGGCAGGAAAAGAAACACGGTTCTGTCTATATTACAAAAGGAAAACATCATTTTGATATTAGCGCAGACGGTTATAAAAATAAAAGCTTTGATGTAGATATCATGGACCAGTTGCAGAAAGTTGCCATAAAGCTTGATGCGAAAAAAAACCCGTATTATACCTGGGTGTCGCATCTTCAGTCCGAATATATTTTTTATAATCCTACCCGTGGACAGCTGGTAACGGTTGACGACCAGTGCCTGATCGCCGCAACTGATTTGAAGGAAATAAAGTGGTCAATTGATTTCAATAAGAAGCTTTCCGGCATGCCGTATTATTCTGACAACATCCTTTATGTGACTACCGCTGACGGCATGATCGCCGCCTGTGATTGTAACCGTGGCCGGATCGTATGGGAACGTCATCTTGACGGCCCGGTTAAAGGTAGCATGAGCATGGCCAATTTCGGAAGAAATCTTTTTGTCGTAACGGATAAGGCAACTGTATATAAAATAGATCTCATGGGTAATAAAGTCTGGGAAAAAAACCTTCCGCTTTCAATCGCTGTCCCTCCTTTTGTGCGGGGCACAACACTTTTCCTGGCACTTGAAAAGGGATGGCTTATAGGGCTGAACAGCGAAACCGGAGCAGAAAAGAGAAAAGTACTGTTTAACGATGAAATAAGTGCCATGACAGTCAGCAATGATGCCGTTTACCTGGCGTCAAAATCGGGTAATATATATAACTATAATTACAGCGGAGATACAATTGAGTGGACCTATGCGAGTAAAAAAGCCGGCAGGTCCAGTTTGTCGGTAGACGAAAAATCTGTTTATGTTCTGTACAGTAACGGTTATTTTGCCAGATTGAACCTGTCCGGAAGGCCGATGTGGGAGCGCGAACTGGGAACTTCTGTGGCGCCGCGGTATGCTGAAGACAGCAGGAATTTTTATTTCACCAGCGATAATACTATTTTCGTCGTAGCAAGGGATTCAGGTGAAGTGCTCTGGTCTCTTGCCGTGCCATCAATATTGACTGAAAAAATTGCTGTTTCAGAAAATAAAATGTACCTTGTATCTTCGAAAAAAGGGCTTATCGTGCTAAATAAGATTTGATATTCTTTCAATAGAGTAATGCCGCCTGCAGGGCGGCTTTTTTTTTATGCCGGCCACTGCTGCGGAACTATTATTTTATCTCCTGAGTAAAAAGTGCTTGAAAACTCTGGCTTTTCTTTTATTCTTATTTTTAGAGAAATTTTTTCCTGATGTGTCATTTACATCTATAATTTTTGCGGGTGAATTATGAACATTAATGAGCTGTTGAGCAAACAGAGGGGTGGAGATAATGACCTGATAGAGGTCGAAACCGGACAGGAGGAAGAGGATTTTATCGGAGAAGGGGAGATCCTTCAAATTGTCAGTTTCCTCCTCGATGATGTTGAATATGGTGTTGATATCCTTGCGGTACATGAGATTTTAAGATATCCTGATATTACGCGTCTTCCCAATACACCCGATTTTATCAGGGGGGTGATCAATCTGCGCGGAAACGTCATCCCCGTTGTTGATGTTCGAGTACGCTTTGGTCTGCAGGTTGGTGAAATTACTGACTTAACCCGCATTATTGTTATTGAAAGTGAAGATAAGGAGGTTGGCCTTCTTGTCGATAATGTGTATCAGGTTGTTCGTTTGCCGGAAAGTCATGTTGATGAGCCTTCTGAACTTATTGAGGGCGTTTCTGAAGAGTTTATTAAAGGGATCGGCAGGCTGAAAGACCGCCTGATTGTAATTCTTAATCTCGGCAATATGCTTTTTATAGAGAAAAAAGAAGACGAAGTTAAATAAGGGGATCAAACACCTCTTTAATTTTATTCAGGAGCACATATCGTATGGCATTTTCCCTGGGAGAATATCAAGACATATTTCTTGAGGAAGCGGATGAACAGCTTCAGGAGCTGAATCAGAACCTTCTTGAGCTCGAAAAAAATCCTGATAACATAGATATCATCAACAATATTTTCAGGGCTGCTCATTCACTGAAGAGTTCTGCGGCATTTGTAGGTTTGAACGATTTGAGCGATCTGGCTCACAAGATGGAAAACCTGCTGCAGGGAATTCGGGACAAGACCATGAGCGTGTCGCCTGAAATAGTTGATGTCATATTCAAGTGTTTTGATGAAATAAATTCGGTTATTGATTCAGTTGCCGCCGGTGAAGAGCCAACACAGGACCTCACCTGGATTATTGACAGGATAAAAGCAGTGAGTGAGAAAACCAAGGAAGGCCAGACTCAGAAGAAAGAAGCTGTTTCAGCTGGTGAAACCGAAGAAACGGAGGAAATTCCCAAAACAGTAATTGGTGCGTCTGAAATGTCTGCGATAAAGCAGGGCCTGTCGGAAGGCCAGAGTTGCAGTGAAATTACCGTTTTTATTGACAAGACCGCGCAGATGAAATGGGTCAAGGCCCAGCTCGTCCTGGGCAACCTCGGACGCATCGGTACCCTGATAAAGACCACGCCTCCTGCTCAGGATCTCAGTGATGATGATATGAGCAATGTTTTCAAGGTCGTGCTTCTTTCATCGAAAACTCTTCAGGATATCAAGAACGCCTGTGACATTGACCTCGTTTATCGTATTGATATAAAGAATGTCAGTTTGACCCAGAAGGACAATAAGTCTGTTCTCAAGTTCAGCGGCGGTGAGACGTTTCTCGTCGGTGAGGTGCAGGAGAAACCTTTTAAACCCGGACCCGTATCTTCAGAAGAGGAACAGGCTGCCTACACGGACACTGATTTTGAACCTGATGAAGATGAAGACCATGAAGTGGAAGAAATTCATGAGGCCAGAACAGCTGACCATGATAAGCGCAAGGTTCCGCCTCTCAGAACCGTGAAGGTGAGTGTTGATAAACTTGATCAGCTGTTAAATAATGTCGGAGAGCTTGTTATCGCCAATTCGGGTTTTTATAAACTCTATGAAGAAATACGTAAATTCGGTGAAGAGAAAACAATAATCAACGAGTTTAAAAACCGAATGGAGCAAATGTCCCGGATCGCCAAGGATCTGCAAACCGGGATCATGAAAACAAGGATGGTCCCGATCGGGCAGGTCTTTTCCCGGTTTAACCGGCTGGTAAGGGACCTTACCAAAGAATTCGGCAAAAACATTGAACTCATTACCAAAGGAGAAGATACCGAGCTTGATAAAAAGGTCATTGACGCTATCGGTGAGCCGCTGATGCATCTGATCAGGAATTCTGTTGATCACGGCATTGAAACTCAGGAAGATAGAAAAAAGCTCGGGAAAAGTGAAGTTGCTTATATCACCCTCAACGCGTATCAGGGCGGGAACCAGATTTTCGTGGAAGTGAGCGATGACGGCAAGGGCCTTAATCCTGATGTTATCAAGCGCAAGGCCGTTGAGAAGGGCTTTGTCACGCCTGAAATGCTCGCTAATATGGATAATAGTGACATCTATAACATAATTTTTACTCCCGGTTTTTCAACTGCAACTAAAATTACCGATGTCTCCGGCAGGGGAGTGGGAATGAATGTCGTGAAGGAAATCGTCAATGAGTTAAACGGCAGTGTTTCCATTGAAACTGAGTTTGGCATGGGGACCCGTTTTGTTCTGGCGTTTCCATTGACCCTTGCCATTATTCCGGCAATTATGGTCAAAGTACAGAAAGAGATGTATGCAATCCCTCTTTCCGATGTTATTGAAACTATAAAAATATCTGAATCAGATATTACGACCATAGAGGGGCATGAAGTCATTAACCTGCGTGGTGAAATTTTGTCCCTGTTGAGGTTAAATGAGTTTGTCGGCATTCCCAGCGCCCTCTATAAAGAACAGAAGATGCCGGTTGTCGTTGTCGGTTTCGGCAACAGAAAAATTGGTTTGATTGTTGATTACCTTGAAGGCAAACAGGAGATTGTTATCAAATCTCTTGAGCAGAATTATATGACCGTTGACGGCCTTGCGGGCGCATCGATCCTTGGTGATGGAAGTATATGCCTGATTCTTGATATTTCATCGATGATCAACAAGGTGATAGCGGACCAGGAAAAATTGAAGCATTTCAATAAAGAATCCTATTCAATAGAGTCAGCTTCTGTTGAAGTGGTGTCCCCTGAAGTAATGGAAAAAGAGGTTAAGCAGAGGGATGAAAAGAAAGAAGAAAAACCGGCCGCTAAAGTTAAAGAGCCGGAAAAGGTAATAAAAGACCAGCGCTATTTTGTTTTTGACACTGAACCAAAACCCGAACCGGAAAAAGTAAAGCAGCCTGCGGAAGCCGAGTTTGATAAAGACATTCTTACCGCAAGGAAAGAAGAGTCTTTATATGATAGAAGCAAACTTGAAAAGAAAGATGCTGCCTCTATTGAGGCAAAAAAACCTGCAGATGATTCTACCGCTGAGAAGGAGACGATGCCGGAATCAGTAAGCGAAGATGAAGTTCCAGGGCCAAAGGATGCAGAAGTCGCCGCTGATCAGGAACTTTCTGCAGACGAGTTTCAGCCTGTCGAAGAGGAATCACCGTCAGCCGTTAAAAGTGACGATGAGATAAAAGAGCAGGTCCAAAATGTGCTCAGTGATTTCAGAAAAGAATTGAAAGATAAAGTTTCGACCATGCAGGGCGGCTCTCCAACTGATCATATGAGAAACGCTCTCGAAGTTTCGAAGGAAGACATTAATGAGTTTCAGCTCATTGCGAATGTCGGCGCGACCAATTCTGCTGAATCACTGTCAAAAATTTTGAATAAAAGGGTCGACCTTTCAATCCCTGAAGTCGCGGTTAAACCAATCGAGAATATTCCGGATTACCTTGGCGATATCGACAGCGCTTATATCGGCGTCATGCTGCCCATCCTGGGTGACGCAAAAGGGACCCTGCTTTTTATTTTGAATGAAGATGTCGGCTTTTCACTGATAGACATGCTTTACGGGACAAGCACCAGCGAAACAAGAGAGATGGATGAAGACGGCGAGTCAGCCCTGAAAGAGCTGACCAATATAATCGGTTCATCAGTCATCAATGTTTTTGCTGAAAAATCAGGCCTGGTGATAAAACCGAGCGTGCCGACGATAGTCCATGATTATATGCAATCGGTGATCGATTCGATCCTTGTCATGCACAATATGAGCAATGATTATGCGATCATCATGGATACGGCATTTTATTTTGAGGATGATAATATAATCGGGAACCTGCTCCTTCTCCCCGAAGCCGATTCGCTTAAAACACTGGTGTCGCGTTTGAGGTCAAATGGCTGATAAAATTAAAGTTTTGATTGTTGATGACTCGGCACTGTTCAGAAAAGTTATAAGCGATATCCTCCAGAGCGACCCCCTGATCGAAGTCGTCGGTACCGCTAATAACGGAAAATCAGCCGTAATTAAAGCCCAGCAGCTTGATCCGGATGTCATTACCATGGACATTGAAATGCCCATCATGGACGGGCTTGCCGCGCTGAAAGAAATCGTTTCGATCAAGCCGAAACCGGTTATCATGATGAGCGTGCTCACCCAGTACGGCGCCGAAGCGACGTTTAAGGCCCTTGATATGGGGGCCGTTGATTTTGTTCCCAAACCTTCATCCGTGTTGACATTATCGAATGAAGAACTCGGCGACCTGCTCATATCAAAAGTTAAAAATGTGGCAGGGTCCAGGGTCCGGGTCGGAAGTGAAAATGTTCAGCCTGAATCTGCAGAGAAACTAAAAAAATCGGATAAACCCTCAGCCGGAAAAATATTTGAAAAGGGAAGCACCAGTTCCCGGATCGTGGGTATCGGAACATCAACCGGAGGGCCCTCGGCCCTTCTCAGGGTTTTTCAGGATTTCCCGGAGAATTTCCCCTCACCGGTCGTTGTTGTACAGCATATGCCTGAAGGCTTCACCAGGGCTTTTTCTGAGAGGCTGAACAACAACTCGACACTTAAGGTTAAGGAAGCCGAAGACGGCGATAAACTGCTCCCCGGGCATGGTTTTGTCGCGCCCGGGCATTCTCATATCGCGGTTGAAGGGAAAGAGGGGAATCGGTACTTGCGGGTATACCAGAGCGACAAGGTGTCAGGACATCGTCCTTCCATCGATGTCCTTTTTAATTCAATGGCGGCAAGTGCCGGGAAAGAGTGTGTTTCAGTAATCATGACCGGTATGGGCAGGGACGGCGCGGAAGGAATGCTGAAAATACACGAGAAAGGCGGCTACACGATAGCACAGGATGAAAAAACATCAGTTGTGTTCGGCATGAACCGGGTCGCTGTCCAATTAGGGGCAGTACATGAAATAGTGCCCTTGCATGAAATAACAAAAAAAATTGTTGAACATATTTAAGTAAAGACTATAATAAGATTATTATTTTAATTGCTTTTTAAAGTTCCATTTGGTAATATTGATCAGACTTATAACTATGAATATATGACAGAATGTGTTAAAATAATACGGGGAGATTGACAATGGCTACCATTTTAATCGTTGATGATGCGAAATTCATGAGAACACTGGTAAAAGACGCTCTTGTTCCTGCCGGACATGAGATTGTCGGCGAAGCTGAAAATGGAAATGAGGCTGTTGAATTATATAAAAGACTCAAACCGGAACTGGTAACCATGGACATAACAATGAGAGAGAAGGATGGGATCGAAGCGGCTGAAGAAATATTGACCATTGATCCTTCTGCCAAGATAATCATGGTTACGGCCCTGGGCCAGGAAAACCTTTTAACAAAGGCAATTAAGCTTGGAGTTAAGGACTTTGTGGTAAAACCATTTCCTCCTGAAAGGCTTCAGAAAGCCGCCGAGAAAGCGCTGGGTTGATCACCCGTTATCAATACGCAGAAAGGACCCCGTTTCATTCTTTTTTCTGAATGCGGGGTTTTTTTATTGATTTTTTTTACGGTTGCCAGTCTAAAGAGCAGACGCCCTTAACAGCATAGGGGTTTTTTCTGGCGCAATAAACCTACAAATCAGGAATATCATCATATAGTGAAGCGGACTGTCATGCAGGAAGATATAAACACCGCCACAACTCCCGAATCTGATGACCGGTATATCCTTCATATTGATAATTTTGAGGGTCCGCTTGACCTGCTCTGGGACCTGATCAAAAAGGCAAAAATTGATATAACCGAGGTATCGCTTTCACAGATAACCGAGCAGTATATAAGTTACCTTAAAGTCATGGAAAGCATTAACGTGAAAGTAGCCACCGAGTTTATCTGGATGGCATCGGAACTTTTATATTATAAAAGCAAGGCGCTTCTTCCCTCCGGAGACATGGAGGATGAATATTTTGTCCCGCCCCTTCCTCCGGAACTTATCGCTAAACTTCTCGAATATAAAAAATTTCAAAAGGCCTCAGTCCAGCTCAGGGAGCTTTACGAAACAAGGGCTGATATTTATACACGGGATAATGATGTAGAAGAACTCATCGGTACCGATGAATATATTGAAGTTTCCCTCTTCGACCTGCTTAAAGCGTTCGCGGATGTCATAGAGTCCCAGTCGGTGATTGAGCAGGAAGAAATTATTTTTGACGAGATACTGGTCAGCGACCGGATCGAACACATCACCTCGCTGCTTAAAGAGAGGGACGTGGTTGTCTTTCATGAAATTTTCTCATTGCGTCCTTCCAGGGCCGAAATAGTCGCCACATTTCTGGCGATTCTTGAGATGACAAAAACAGGAATAGTAAAAATCCTTCAGCACAGGATTTTCGGTGATATTCGCGTGCTGAGAAATTTTATTCTTGATGAAATAAAATCAGAGGAATAATGGATAAAGAAAACGATATCCGTGAAGATGAAAACAGCGAAACCGCTGATGAAGAGCGCGACCGGGCTTCGGGCGTTGTGCCGGATGCCACTGAAGCCTCCGAAGGGGAAAGCGCGGGCGAGAGTGAAGCAGACGAGTCCGACGACAGCATAAACGAAGATGATTACATCAGGGGCCTTTTCGAGGCCGTGCTCTTCCTCGGCAATGAGCCTCTTCCTCTTTCATTTTTTGTAAAAAATTTTTCCGTAGATGCCGACCATGCGAAGATAATACTCGATTCTCTGATCGATGAATATGAAGAACGCGACGGAGGAATACGCCTTGCTGAGATATCAAACGGTTTCCAGTTTGTATCAAACGCGAAATTCGCAGACCAGATACGTCGGGCCATGGGCCTCAGAAAAAAAGAGACCCTGTCAAAGGGGATGCTTGAAACCCTGTCAATAGTCGCCTACAACCAGCCTATCGTTCTTGCCGATATCGACGAGCTCAGGGGCGTTTCATCCCGCATGATGGTCGCCAATTTAATGAAAAAAAATCTGGTGAAACCCGTGGGCCGCAAAGAGCTTCCCGGCAGGCCGCTCGCCTACGGAACGACCGACGAGTTCCTCAGATATTTCGGTCTTAACAAGCTCTCTGACCTGCCAAGGCTTTCCGAAATAAAAGAATTTTCTCTTGATAGCGAGGAACAGGCTTGATGAAAAACGATCGCGGTATTGATGAGAATCTCTGCGCCCTGCTGAACGAGCGGGCCGATATGTATCGTAAGACATTTGAAGCCAGGAAGGATTCTATCGGAGGGCATTTCGTCTCGTTAAAGCGTGAAATTTCTGATTACATCGATTCCAGTTACCGGGGCGCCCTTTCGGCAGATATTATAAAAAGGATCTACGGTGATATTCTTTCCGGTGTTTTTTCACTGGTCAGGCCCGTTAAGGTCGCGTACATGGGCCCTGAAGGGACGTATTCAAATCAGGCAATGATGGATTTTTTCGGCCCGGCCATAGACAGTATCTCGGTGAAAACAATATCGGATGTGTTCCATGATGTAGAGCTTTCCAAGGCTGATTTCGGCATTGTTCCCATAGAAAACAGCACGGAGGGCGCGGTCACTTACACGCTTGACGAGCTGATTGAGACCGAACTGCAGATCATCGCGGAAAAATTCATCCGCATCTCATGCAGCCTTCTTTCAAAGGAAAGCGACCTGAACCGAGTGCAGAAAATTTACACTCATCCGCAGCCTCTCGGCCAGTGCAGGGTGTGGCTGCGTAAAAATCTGCCCGAGGCTGAAATTTGTATCGTTGATTCAACGACGCGCGCGGCGGACATGGCATCGCACGAGCCGGGCTCTGCGGCGCTGGCGTCCTCGCTCGCGGCTGAACTGTATAATCTCAACATCCTCGCTGAACATGTGGAGGATTCGCGCCAGAACTATACCAGGTTTTTTATCATCGGAAGGGAGCAGTCCCGGCCAACGGGAAAGGATAAAACTTCCATTGTTTTTTCAATTAAGGACAGGCCTGGCGCGCTGCTGGGAATACTGGACCATTTCAACAAGAGCGGGATCAATATGACCAAGATCGAGTCAAGGCCCGACAAGAAAAAGATGTGGGAGTATAATTTTTTCATTGACTTCCTCGGACACAGAGATGATAGGGAGGTCGATGATGTGCTCGCAAAAATCAGGAACGATTCAATTTATCTTAAAGTTCTCGGTTCATACCCGGTCGGTAATTAATGCCAGGTAACATTCAGGGGCGGGTGCTTAATCTTTCCAATAATTTTTACAACACGGACATGCGCGCCGTTGTTATATTCTTCATCACGGCAGTATAATCATGTTTAAAAACATCGCGGTTATCGGGCTCGGTCTGCTGGGCGGATCGTTGTGTAAAAGTATTAAAAAATATATTCCTGATGCCAGGGTGAGCGCATACGGAAGGGATATGGCGAAGCTCGCTCCGGCCCTTAATGATGGCGCGGTTGATGAGATCGGCGCTCTTGATTCAATATCCCTTGAAGACAGGGACCTTGTTGTTGTCTGCACTCCTGTTGTCAAATCGGTTGAGATATTACGGGACCTGCTTCAGCGGCCTGACCTGGACACCGGTGCCGCTGTAATTGATGTCGGCAGCGTGAAAAATGAAATAATCAGGCAGACGGACGATGTCGCCCGTGTCGGCCAGTTCATTGCCTGCCATCCGATGGCCGGATCTGAAAAAGCGGGTTATGCTTACAGTGATGCCGATCTTTACCGTGATGCATGGGTAATTATAACACCTACTGAAAAAAATGACCGGGCGATGATCGACCGGGTGGAAAAGTTCTGGAAGGTGCTCGGTTCAAAGATCATCAGGACCGATGCTGAAAGCCATGATGAAAAGGTCGCCCATACCAGTCACTTCCCTCATATTACCGCATGCCTTATGGTGAAACTGCTCAGTGATTACGACAGCGGAAAAAAGGTTTCAGCCATTTCTCCCTTTATCGGGAGCGGTTTAAAAGACATGACACGGATAGCTTCGGGGTCTCCCGATATGTGGCGTGATATTGTGTCCATGAACCGCGGCAATATTCTGAAAGCGCTTGACTCGTTTATTGATGAACTGGAAACCTTTAAACAAAGGTATCTTCAAAGTGGGGATGATTTGTCCGCCCTGTACGATTTTTTTGTAACGGTTAAATCGATTAAAGAGGAAATGACCTGATGAAAAGAATAAAGGTTGCCGTAGACGGCCCTGCGGGATCGGGCAAGAGCAGTGTAGCGAAAAAAGTAGCATCCGACCTGGGGCTCCAGTATATTGATTCGGGAGCATTGTATCGCTCGGTGACGTGGTTTTTTCTTACCAGCGAAGCTGGCATGGATGCCGATTTTAAGGGCGGGCTTGAAGACTGTTCAATCAGTCAGACTTTTCATGATGACGGATCATGCGCGACTGTTGTAAACGGTAAGGACGTTTCAAGCCTGATTCGAAGCGAGGAAATTACCCGGCATATTGGACGTGTTTCCGACAGCCCTGACGTAAGAAATTTTGTCAATACCCTTTTACGAAGCTTTTCGCGTGAAGGTTCGGTAATAATGGATGGAAGGGACATCGGCACCGTGGTTTTCCCGGATGCTGATTTAAAGATTTATCTCGACGCTTCGGTAGATATCAGGGCCTCCAGGAGGGTCAATGAATATAAAGAAATGGGAAAAAATGTTGACGAAAATCTAATCAAAAAACAGATTATACTTCGGGATGAGCAGGATAGAAGAAGACCTTTTGGTGCTCTCAGGCAGGCGGATGACGCCCTTTATGTTGATACAAGCGGGATGACTAAATCTGAAGTAATAGAAAAGGTAAAGACCCTGGTAAAACCTCTTCTTGGGGATCACTGAGATGATTAAACCGTTTTTCAGCAATTTTGCTTCATGCCAGAAAAATAATGAAAACATTACTATTTTCATTAAGGAGAATATTGCTTCAAAATCTTGACTAATGATGATGAACAATAGGGGTTGGCTTTAAATATATTTGAGGGTTGTATCCATGGACCAGATGCCACAGGAATTTAATGAAACCATTGATATGGAACATGTTGCTGATTCAGCATTGGAAGAAATTGTGACAGGGCAGATCGTTCCCGGTGAAATTGTTACCATAGATTCAGAGTTTGTTTATGTCAATGTAGGAACCAAGTCTGACGGAAGGATTCCTCTTGAGGAATTCGATAAAAAGCCTGAAGTGGGCGAAGTCGTCAATGTAATGTTGAAGCATAAAAGGATGAAAGACGGCATGTACCAGTTCTCACATAAGGCTGCTGAATTTGAGAAACGCTGGCAGGAGTTCATCAAATCATACAGTGAAGGGAATTTAACGGTTAAGGGCAGGGTGGTCAATTCAATAAACAAGGGCAAACTTGTCGATTGCGAGGGAGTGTCTGCTTTTCTGCCATTTTCTCTTACTGCCGACCTTAAAGGGAAAACAACAACAGAAGATTTATATGATTTTTTCATAAAGAGCGTTGATGACAAAAAAAGAACAATAATTGTTTCACGAAAAGATTATCTTGATCAGGAAAACAGTAAGAAGTGGGAGCATTTTTCTTCACAATATAAAATCGGTGATAAAATAACGGGGAAGGTGGTAAAATTCGTCGAGTTCGGCGCTTTCATCGAAGTGGAGGGTATTGATGCCCTGCTTCACCGGAATGATATGACCTGGAAAAAAGTTTTCAAACAGAGAAAACTTTTAAAACTCGGTGAAGAAACAGAATTTATCATCCTCGATATAAACAGGGAAGAAGGTAAAATTTCTCTTGGACTAAAGCAGCTCAGCGAAGATCCGTGGAAACTCGTGGAGGGGAAATATTCTTCAGGAGATATAGTCAACGGCACCGTCGTTACTGTAACGACCTATGGCGCTTTTATTGAAATTGAAGACGGGATTGAAGGATACCTGAGCAACAGTGATATATCATGGACAAAAAATAATGTCAATGTCAAGGATTACCTTGAAAAGGGCCAGATACTTGAAGTCATGGTTCTTGATATAAATCCCGTTGAAAAAAAGCTTACTCTCGGACTCAAACAGACACAGCCCAACCCCTGGGATTCCATTGATGAGCGTTTTCCTGTTGAATCGGTTTATAGAAAGAAAATCAAAAAAATCGTCAAGTTCGGGATTTTTGTCGAACTTGAGGATGATATAGATGGACTGATCCATATTTCGGATGTCTCATGGGATGATGACAATAAAGACCTTCATCATCTTTATAAGATCGGCGATGAAATTGAATTCAAAATTCTTGATATCAAAAAGAAAGAAATGAAAATTTCCTGTGGCGTCAAGCAGCTTACCAAATCTCCGTGGGAACTGATCAGTGAGAAATATCCCCCCAGGAAAAAAGTAGATGGAGTCATTTCCGGGATCACTCCCTTTGGTTTGTTTATCAAGCTTGAGGATGATGTTGAAGGGCTTGTTCATATTTCTGAAGTATCCCGAAGAAGAGTTGAAAATCTTGAGGATCACTTTAAAATAGGCGATCCCATCGGTGCTACTGTTCTCGGGGTTGATGTTGAAAAGCGAAGACTGTCGTTGAGCATAAAGAATTACGAGATCATTTCCGAAAAAGAAGAACTGGAAAAGATAATGAAGCAGTCCAGTCCGGGCAGAGTCACTCTGGGTGATTTTGTTGATTTGAAACTTGAGGAATAACATGGCAAAAAGAACAAGGCGACCTGAGATTGTCATCGAAAGAAATCTTATAGAAAATACCCTCATGAAAGCGAGGGACGTGGCCCGTGAACATCGGAAAGTTTTTTTACGGGCAATGCTGGGATTCCTGGCACTTATTGTCTTCGCTATAGCCCTGTCGGTTTATATTGATTCGGCCCTGACTGATAACCAGGTCAGGTTTGAGAAAATATTCACCAAGTACCGCAAGGCGGCAGATTCGGGAGATAAGGAAGCCATACGGGATATAGTCAAGGAGCTGGATGACCTGGCAGCCACAAGCAGAATCGGTTTCCACCACAATACAACGTATTATCTGATGGGTAATATTTATTTTGACGACGGCCAGTATAAAAAAGCGAAGAAAAACCTGCTGACGTTTGTTGATAAATCTTCTTCTGGCCTGTTCGTTCAACTCGCTTATGTCAAGGCTGCAGTTGCAGCAGAAGAAATCGGCGAGCTGGATGAGGCTCTGAAGATTTATACTGATTTTACCCAAGACAATAGTGAAAGTATCCTGACTGAGCAGGTTTTATACAATATGGGAGCCCTTTATTATAAGAAAAAAGATGTTGCCGGAGCCAGGGATTATTATAACAGGTTGATTTCAGGTTATCCTCAATCAAGTTTTGCCCGAATGGCTAAAAAAAGCCTCCTTCTTCTGGGCAGTGCTGAATAGTCTGGTGGGGTAGCAGTATAATTTTGAGGGTAACGTAGTTTTGTCATTCCGGTTTTGCATCTTCCGATGCTTGCAAATACCGGAATCTCATGCGATAAATTCATGAATATTTTCTATGAGATCCCGGTATTACCTTCGGTAAACCGGGATGACAACAAAATGTGTTATGAAACGGTTGGCCCTAAAAATAATTTGCTACCGTCTGGTGGAGTTGAAAAAATTTAAATAAAAATGTTGACATAAAATATCTGATAATCAAAATCCACCATACTTTTTTATTATCACTTTAGTAATGGAGATTAGCTGTGGCTGTACCAAAGAGACGCAAATCAAAATCGAAATCTCGAATGAGAAGATCCCATGATGCCATTGGTGTTCCGAACCTGAGACCGTGTCCCAAATGCGGCGCCTATACAATGCCCCACAGGGTCTGCCCCGAATGCGGTTTTTACAAGGGCGAGTTGGTTATTGAAAAGAAGGTAAAAATCAAAGAATAAATTTAGTTATTCAGTTATTATGTTTTCTAAAAAGGGTTGCCTGCTGGCAGCCCTTTTTGTTTATATCTTGACAAGTATCCATTATCACTCGATAATGATTAGGGTCTCGCTCCATAAACGTATGTTATTTACATTCGGTTCATGGTTTTAATTTCCGGAGGAAATTGATGGATATTGAATTTGAAAAAGTGAGAAGAATTATCTGTGAACAGCTTGATGTAGACGAATCACAGGTAACTGCCGATGCATCGATTATTGATGACCTGGGCGCAGGCTCAATTGACACTATTGAACTGGTCATGGCCCTTGAAAGTGAATTCGGAATAGACATCCCGGAGGAAGACGCGGAAAGACTGATCACGGTTAATGACGTGGTCAGCTATATACGTTTAAAACTCTAGAGATTATGGTATCTGCAAACAGTAAAACCACTAGTGACGACAATAAAAAGGCAAAGAGACACAGGTATCGCGAGCTCGAGAAATTAATGTCTCTGATAGGTGTTAAATTCAAGAATAAAAGTCTTTTAAACAGGGCTCTTACTCATCGTTCGTATGTTAATGAATCAGGGTTTCACGCCAAGGACAACGAGCGCCTCGAATATCTTGGCGATTCAGTCCTGGCTCTTGTGGTAAATGAGTATTTGTATAAACGATTTGAGGATTACAAAGAAGGGAACCTCGCAAAAATAAAATCCGCAGTAGTATCAGAAGTCACTCTTGCAAAAGTTTCGAAACGTCTGGATCTTGGCCGTTTCATTCAGATGGGCAGGGGTGAGGAACAGTGCGGAGGAAGGGACCGTGCGTCAATACTGGCCAACACCCTTGAAGCGATTATCGGTTCCATTTATCTTGATTTAGGAATGAAAGAGTGCAGGAAATTCATTCTTGCCCTTTTGAAAAAGGACATAGAAAGAATTGACAGCCTCACTTATCTCCGGGACCCTAAAACCACCCTTCAGGAGTATGTCCAGAAAAAATACAAAGAAAGGCCTGTGTATGAGATTGTCGAGGAGCGGGGCCCCGACCATAACAAGGAATTTATCGTAAGGCTGATTATAAATGGTGAAGAAGTTCATAGAGGAGAAGGAAGCAGTAAAAGAAAAGCTGAAATGAATGCTGCCATGGAAACTTTAAGAAAAATAGAAATAGGAGATCTTTCGATTTAATGTCTCTATCCAAGGATGTTAGAGTTCGAGTTGCTGGAATATTGATTGAAAATGATAAACTGCTGCTTATCGCTCATAAAAAGGAAAATAATATATACTGGCTTTTGCCGGGCGGCGGTGTCAACTATGGAGAATCGTTATCGGATGCCCTTAAAAGGGAATTTTTAGAGGAACTGAATATTTCAGTTGAGAACCATGAGATTTTACTCGTGTTTGATTCAATTGATCCGTCGGGTGAACGGCATGTTATCAATATTTGTTTTCACTGTGCATTCAATTCAGGGGCTTATCGGCTGGGTAAGGATGAGAGGCTCCATGATTATTCTTTTTTTTCAATTGAGGAGCTTTCAAAAATTTCCATGTATCCGCCAATTAATGATTCACTTAAATCTATCATGAAAAAAAATATTAATAATATTTATCTGGGTAGTATATGGCTGGACAAATAGACAAAATATCAGTTAAAACAGGAAAGTCCGTATACTGGATTTATCTTGGAAACAGAATTTTTGAATCGTTTCTTGAAAAGGAAGAGATTCAGGACGCCGACAAAATTGCTCTGGTAATCAGTTCATCGGTCTTTGAAATACACGAGCGGTACATTCAGTCGGCATTGAAGTCTCTTCCTGAGGCGGAAATATTCCTTATGGCTGATGGTGAGGAAAATAAAAATTACCGGTATGCCGAGATGTTTCTTGAGGACTTTCTCGCAAAGGGGCTTACACGAAAGTCCATCGTGATAGGTATCGGGGGCGGAGTTGTTGGAGATTTCGCAGGTTTTCTCGCTTCAATATATATGCGCGGAATACGTGTTATTCATGTTCCCACGACATTGCTCGCCATGGTTGATTCAAGTATCGGGGGGAAGGTCGCGGTAAACCTCTCAACAGGAAAAAACATTGTGGGGTCTTTTCATCAGCCGTCGATGGTTATTACTGATACCTCATTTCTTCATACTCTTGATGATGCGGAGTTTAAAAATGGCCTTGTCGAAGCGTTAAAGCACGGGCTGATCGGCGACAGGGCAACAGTGAGAATTTTTGAAGAAAACGATTTTGACAGTATCAGAAACGACGCGACTATTTTAAGGCTAATCACCCAGTCGGCGTCTTTTAAGGCTTCGATTGTCGAGCAGGATGAAAAAGAAACCGGAGCACGGGCGATATTGAATTACGGCCACACAATCGGCCATGCCATTGAGTCGCTTCTCGGTTATAAAGATGTTTCCCATGGCGAGGCCGTTGCGCTGGGAATGAAGGTTAAACTTGCGGTTTCCAGAAAGATGGGCTGGCTTACGGATGTTGATGTCAAACGGGTGGATACGATTTTTAAAAATTATGATCTGATCAGAAAAGACATACTTTTTAATCCTGAGGAGATCATTGAACACATCCAGTACGATAAAAAAAACACCGGCGGCAAGTTCAATTTTATTCTCCTGAAGGGGATCGGCAACCCTCTGTTTAACCAGCAGATAGAGGAGAAGATGCTTTACCAGGTTCTCGAGGAAATGCTGGGCTGATTATCCGGAAGATTAAACAATGCTGAATTATTCTCTTCGTGATAACAACGGTGTAAAAATAATCGATCTGTCGGGAAGTCTTACCGCCCAGTCTACTGAAATTCTCAAGGCCCTTGTCTTCCGTCTGGTTGAAAAAGAAAGCATCCTGATAAATCTTGAAAATGTGAGCATGGTCAGCTCCTCGGGACTATCAACCCTGGTCGACGTGTCATTTTACGCCAAGGATCATGAAACAAGAGTAATATTCCTTCAACCTAATGAGGAATTCCTGAGACTTGCAGAGATGATGGATGTTTACAGCTTTCTCCTGTTCGCGGGAAGCGTGGAAGAGGGCCAGACCAAGATTAAATACTTCACTTAATTTTCCGGGAAGTAGTGCACCACCGGTTTGCCGTTATAGATGTTTTTTGAAAGAATTACCCGTATTCCGAAATACTTCTGTATCAGGTCGTCGGTGACAATTGATACATTCCCTTCCTCTGCTACCGCTCCCTGATAAAGAATAATAATTCTGTCAGCGCACTGTAAGATGAAATTGATATCATTTGAGCAGATGAATATCGTCCCCCCTCCCTCTGATGACTTCTTGGCCAGTGTCCGGTGTAGGAGCGCAAGGGATTTAAGGTCAAGAAACTGTGTCGGTTCGTCCAGGAGCGTGATTCCCGCTTCCCGTGTGAAGGCATGCGCCAGGAGTGCAAGTGTCTGTACGCTTTGGCACAGTTCCCCGATCCGGTCATAGCGGCAGTGTTCAAGTTCGAGACTGCTGATGTATTTTTCAGCTATGCTGCGGTCTTTATCCGTAATCGGCGACAGGGAGCGCTTCAGCGGGACCCTGGAGAGGAGAATAAAATTTTCCACCGAATCATCCCTGTTTTGAGGTTTTTCCCCGGTGAAGAGGCACAGCGCTTCGTTTTTTTCCCTTGCAGACATTTTTTTAATGTCCCTTTCCCGGGCTAATATTGTCCCATCATAACTTTTTTCAACACCGCCGGCTATTTTCAAAAGGGCGCTTTTGCCCGATCCCGAAGGCCCGATAATACCGAGTATTTCACCTTCGTTGCCGGTAAGGGATATATTCCTGAGAACCGGTTTTCCATGCAGTGAATAGTTAAGGCCGGATATTTCAATCATGTTGTATCCTGTGTGTAAATAATTTTATTCAACCTTTGACAGCTCATCGGTAGCGTAAATAAATTTTTTGATAACAGTACAGTGCCTGTGAAATGACAAGAGTTATTGTTATGAGTATCCATGCGTTCGCAAAGGGCGAGACCGCTGTGAAAATAAGCGGGTAAAGCAATGCGAGTATCAGGGTCTCGGGAATCGCATATCTGCTTTTTGAAATAAGCAACAGGTAATAGGCAACGCCGGCGAAAAGGCCGATCAGCATAAATGCTATGGAAAGTGTCAGGGCCTTGCCCGCGATGAGCCCGGTTTTTACTGCGAGGTTTTTTGTTGTTTCATAAGAATTATAGGCCGGGCCATGCGAGTGCAGCATCAAAAGGGGCCTAGCCATGAAAAAAATCAGGGCTGTAGAGGCAAGCACCGGTGAAAGAACTGCTGCAGTGATTACCGTGCCTTCGCGTGAGGCTGCCCCGGTAAGTGCCGGAACCGCTGACGGCGCGCCCGATATTCTGGATGAGTATATAACGGTCAGGGTCGCAACGCAAGCGATCACCGAGATAAAAAGGCCCATAACCGGGAATTCCCTTCGTGTGGCCCCTGTTATGAACATATTGAGCGACTCAAGTGCGGCCAGTACCAAAAATATTGCCGCTGTGTTTAGAGCGAAGTTATTTATTCCCGCAACGTTCATCAGGTAAAGAACAAAGAAAGCCGCTGCGGTGTTTCCGTTTTGCACACAGTCGGAATGGGTGTACGGATCGCAGAAGTTTAGGGAGACATAGAGATAATAAAATAACGCGCCGATTACGGTCAACAGCAGAGCGAGAAGTTTCATCCCCAGAAAAAGTGATCCTCCACCGGTAATTATCACCAGTGAAAGCGCTAAGAAAAGGTTTCTCGGGTCTGTGTTCTGCTGAATGTCAGTCAACGTTTTTCAGCTCCGGTGAAGGTCCAGGGTCAACTGGTGCCATGTTTTCCTGCACCGGTTCCTCGACTTTGCCGCCGCTTTTTTCCTGGAGAAGGCGCTCCTGTTCGGCGGCTTTTCGTTTTTCCTCTTCAATTCTTTCCTGCTCTCTCAGCTGTTGCTGCCTCAGAAGTTCTTCCTGTTTTCGGGCTTCTTCTTCTTTTTGCCTGCGTTCTTTTTCAAGTTTAAGAAGCAACCGGGAAAGCAGTGAATCGGAACGGGCCTCTTTCATGAATTCATCGTTGTATGAATACCGCTCAAGCATTTCCGCTGCCCTGTCCTCTCTTCCGCTGTGAGCATAGGCTTTGCAGAGCATTGCCTGGTCGCGGGAGTTGAGGGAAATTTTTTCGAAGTGTTCAATTGAAGTGTCGAAATTTCCCATGAGGTAATTGGAGTGAGCCGCGATCAGCCTGATCTCATAATTGATCATGTTTTCAGGGAGTTCTCCGATGAGCTGTACGGTTTTTGAATAATCATTTTTTTCGTAATGACCTTTAACAAGCAGGGGAAGAATACGTATGTATTTTGATTCTTCCCCGCTTTTTTTGGTAAGGCCGTGTACCCGGTCGAAATAAGACAGATAGCGCCAGTCGTTTTTACTGTAATAGATGCTGCCGATCTGGAAGAGAATTGCAGGGTTGTCCGGTTTCAGTGATTCCGCTTTCTGAAGCGTGTTAAGGGCCTCATCGTATTTTTCCTGTTTTATCATGACCGCGGCCTGAATCAGCAGAGGGTCAAGCGAAGATGGCCTCATCCGGCGCGCTTCTTCTGCGTCAGCCAGGGCCTCGTCGTAATTTCCCAGGTTGTAGTTGCAGTTTGATTTTTTGATGAGGATGTGGTATTCAGTCTTGCTGTCATTGAGGCCAAATTCAAGGGCCTTGTTGAAGTAGCTTAAAGCCGAAGAAAAATATTTTCGATCGAAATGAATATTTCCCATAAGAAGCTGGACTTCAGAATAAAAGGGGATACGGGACGCGATATCGCTGAAATAATAGGATGCGTTGTCTGTGTCTCCCTGTTTGTAGTAGTACATGCCGATCTCGAATTTCGGCGCGAGGAATGACCAGTCATGGCTCGTTGCTTCCCGGAACAGGGAAAGCGCTTTTTCTTTATCGCCTTTTTCCTTGTACTGCATGCCCTGTTTGTAACTCTGAATCGCTTCCTCATCAGCGGTCCAGAGATATTTATTGATTATGCTTTCAATTTTGGTTTTAGCGCTGTCGTCCCTTATGGAATCCCACATCTCTTTGCAAACGCGAATGACTTCCTGGTAATCACCTCTCTGTTCAGTGAGAATAATGATGTTCCAGAAAGCGTTTTTTCTGTATTTTTTTGTGGTTCCCGGGATCATCGCAGCTTTTCGGTAGTGCTCTTCTGCGTCAGTGAAATTTCCCTGTATCTTTTCAATTTCACCGAGAAAATAATATGAATCTCCATGCTCACCGACTTCGATGCGCTTGAGGAACATTTCTCTGGCCTTGTCGTACTGTTTATAAATATAGTATTTTTTGCCTTCCTCGAAATAACCGGCCTTTCCCGGCGATTGAACAGCGAGGATGAGTAAAAAACATATCAGCAGGATCTTTGATTTATTCATAGTTATTATGTGAGTGGTTTTTATATGTTAGAGACCCCGAGCGGGTTTTTGTCAAGATAAAATGAAATATTTATTGTTTGACTGCCGCGCCAAAATGCTTATACCTGCCATTGTTTGTACTATTTCCGGGGATCAGTGCCCTGGTGTTTTATTTTTCCGGTGATGCCGGATCGGAGTTGTATATGGCTTCATTAATCAGGTCAACAGGAATTGTGGCAGTTTCAACCCTGACCAGCCGCATACTGGGCTTTATCAGGGACGTACTCTTTGCGGGATTTTTCGGCGCTTCAGCGTCAACCGACGCTTTTTACATCGCCTTTCGCATCCCTAACCTCCTTCGCAGGCTTGTTGCCGAAGGCGCGCTCACCATATCTTTTATCCCGGTTTACACTGAATACCGCGTTAAAAGGGGGGATGATGAAGCGCTCAAGGTCGCTCAGAAAACTCTGACCATCCTTATAGTGATTATCACCGTCCTCGTTTCCCTGGGCATCATTTTTTCACCTCAAATAATCCGCCTTTTCGCCTATGGTATTGATGACCCGGTGATTCTCTCGCTTGCGACCACGCTCAACAGAATAATGTTTCCCTTTCTTTTCGCCGCGAGTTTTGTCGCTTTTACCATGGGAGTGCTCAACAGCCATGGGTTCTTTTTCGCTCCGGCCTTTGCCCCGGTACTGCTTAACGTGGGAATTATAAGCGGCATTCTTTTTTCCGGTAAATTTTTTTCCGAGCCGCTGTACTGTGTGTCGATTGGAGTGCTCGGCGGCGGTTTAATGCAGATACTATTGCAGATCCCCTACCTCGTGCGTTCCGGCTTCAGGATGAAGATTTCATTCGACCTCAATCACCCGGGTATACGTAAAATATTTTCAATGATTGCGCCGGCGCTTTTCGGCATCGCGGTCTACCAGATCAACATACTCATGAGCACCATTCTCGCTTCACAGCTCCCGTCGGGAAGCATAACCTACCTCTACTATTCAGACCGGCTCACGGAACTGGTGCTCGGGGTGTTTATCGTGTCAATCGGGAACGTCATCCTTCCCGAGATGTCGCGAATGAGCGCGACGGACGATTTTGAAAAGCTCAAAAATCTTTATCTTTCCGCGGTCAAGTCTTCACTTTTTCTCGCGATACCGGCGAGCATGGCCCTGATGACGGTCGGCTTTCCGATAGTATCGGTCATGTTTATGAGGGGAAGTTTTACTCCCCAGGACGCGGCGCTGACCTACAAGGCCCTTTTTTATTCAAGCATTGGAATAGCATCAATTTCGATCCTCAGAATAACCACGCCGACGTTCTACTCCCTTAAAGATACGAGAAAGCCGGTAATAGCCGCGACCATATCTTTTGTGATCAACATCTCGGCCGGATATGTGCTGATGCAGACCCCGCTGAAACACGGGGGGCTCGCCCTGGCGAATACGATTTCCGTAACCGTGCAGATGGTCATTCTTGAAGTGTGGCTCCAGAAAAAAATCGGCACCATAGACAGGAGGATGATACTGCTGCCACTGCTTAAATGCATCACTGCTTCAGCAATAATGTGTGGAACCGTATTGTTCGTTTCTTCGTTCTTTAACTGGACCGAATCGGCCCTGGGCGTCCGCCTGGCCGCGCTCCTGCTTGTCATTTTTTCCGGAATAGCCGTCTTTTCGCTCGCCTGTCGGATTTTACGCGTCGATGAATTCATGTATGTGTACCAGAGGATCAAAAAAATAATCAGGCGCGGGTAAAATTTTGTGTATTGACGTGAATTTTCTCTATGGTATAATTAAAAAAGGTGATCAGTGTTAATTTTACCATATTTCAGTATGGGGAGCAAAAGGCGGGTCTATGGAAAAAGACAAAAATCTGTTGAAAAATATTTCGTCAGACATGGTTGAAGAAGAAACCGAACAGTTCGTTACCTTCGTGATCGGTGAAGAGCGCTTTGGTGTGGATATCCTCAAAGTTCGTGACATCATCGATATGACTGAGATCACGACCGTTCCACGGAGCCCCCATTTTTTCAAAGGAGTGATAAATCTGAGGGGCGCGATCATACCAGTAGCCGATATGCGGCTGAAGTTTAATATGCCGGAGCAGGAATATAACAGTTTCACTGTTATTATTGTGGTTGAAGTCAAGAGCAAGCTCATCGGTATGATCGTTGATTCTGTTTCGGATGTCGTCGAAATAGCACTTGCCGGCATACATGACAACCGTCATTTTAAGACAAACATCCGGGACGATTTTATCAAGGGAGTAGGCAGGCTTGATGATCAACTGATCATTATCCTTGATGTTGACAGGATTCTTCTGACTGACAACGCCAGATAACTGGTTTATGGTCCCCTGCGCTCGGCTTAACGGAGAGGAGGGGCCATGATCGCCGTTAAAACCGGCATAATGTCCGAGAAGTCGTCGAAGAAGTGATCCGGCTTCTCGGAAAGAAGCGCATCCTTCGGGGCCCAGCCGGTCCCGACAGCGATGGCTACCGCTCCGACCGCCCTGGCGCACCTGATATCGTAAATTGTATCCCCGATTATCACCATGTCGCTGTACGGTATATCAAGGCCGAACTCTTCAGTGAGTATTTTTTTCGCAACCGGAGGAAGGTCGTCTCTGAAGGGAGCGTCATCCCCGTAAACGCCGAACCTGAAAAACCTGTTCAGGTCAAACCTGCCGAGTTTAATGCGGGCGCTTTCCGTGAAGTTCCCGGTCAGAAGGCCGAGTATAATCCGGTCATTGTCACTCAGGGCTTCCAGGAGTTCCACTATGCCGGGAAGGACTATCGCGTCGTGCGTGTTGATGTATTCGCTGAGATACCGGAAATAATTGGTTTTAAGCATGGTGATATTTTTTTCATCCTTGCTGCTCCCGATGCCCCATATGCCCAGCGATTCGCGGAGGATGAGCGGGTCTGTTTTCCCCTGGAAATCGACCCTGCGCATTTCTCCAATGGTGCCAAAGGTGTCCATGCTCGCCTGTATCAGCGCGTTCCTGCCCGCGCCGGAGCAGTTCATGATGGTTCCGTCTATGTCAAAGAGTACCGCTTTAATGATGTGCCTCCGGGAAACTCGTATAGTGTTACACAGACATGGTTGTGCAAGGGCAGGGAACTTGTCAATGAAACTTCTCCGGGACGGGGAATTTCTCATCCCGATCGCGATCTTTGCCGATTGATATTAGCGGGATGCTTATTGATGGAGAGCCGTTTTATGAATCCGTATATACGAATAATTATTATTGCAAGCTGTGTGCTGTTGTATTTTTTTGCCGCGGGACGCGTGGACAGCACCATTGCCCTGGCCGGGGAGAGCGCGCAATTCGACGAGGTATGGGGATATCTCATGCGCGGTGAAGAAGGCAGGCTCAGGGGGGATGAGCCTTTTACCGATATCTGCTACTTCAGTATCGGGGTCAGCTACAGGGGGATGCTGACTTCACCGGTCAGGCCCCCGGAAATCAAATCAACGATAAAACCGCGCGTACACCTGGTGGTTACCGACCTTTCAAACGCCTCGCTCATGCATTTCTGTCTCAACCGGGAATACGGGGTAAGGGACCGGCTGATCGATGAAATAGCGGCCGCCTCGCGGGATTTTTCCGGGATACAGATAGATTTTGAATCGGTTGCCGGTGATGATGCATGCGCTTTCAGGGATTTTTTGAGCGCTTTGAGGCAGAAGCTTCCAGAGGAGAAACTGCTGACTGTTGCTGTTCCGGCACGCAGGAAAAAGGTCGCCGACGCCTATAATTACGAAGGGATTGCTGCCATCGCGGACCGGGTGATCATTATGGCCTATGACCAGCACTGGAGCGGCAGCAGTCCGGGCCCGGTGGCTTCTCTGCCCTGGTGCAGGGAGGTCCTTGCTTACGCTCTAAGCGCGGTCCCGGTGGAAAAGCTGGTTATGGGGCTGCCTCTGTACGGCCGTTCCTGGCAGGACAGGAGCTATAACCGGGCTCTTTTCGGAAACAGTATTGGAGAGATAGCGGTGAATGAAAAGGTGCAGCCGGAATATAACAGCGAATCAGGTCCTTTTATTTCATACGAAAAAAAGGTCCAGGTGAAGGTTTATTACGAAAACACCAGGTCAACCATGGAAAAATTGTCTCTCTACATGAAGGCTATCCGGTCAGTGGCTTTCTGGAGAATAGGAATGAATGACGGGGGCCTGTGGCGAAATGTTGTATTAAAAAAGTGACAGCCCGGCCGCTATCCCCCCCGGGGGGGATAGCGGCATGTTTTTCTGCATTATGTTCACTTTAACCTTTTATATCGTGAAACTGCTGGTAGCAGTATAATTTTGAGGGTAACGTAGTTTTGTCATTCCGGTTTTGCATCT
>DAIUKG010000042.1:0-33662 GCA_036848375.1 Spirochaetota bacterium | reverse complement strand
TATGTTTAACAATGCCACTTCTTTTAATGGAGATGTGAGCACCTGGGATGTAAGCAGCGTTGCAGACATGGGAGCAATGTTCTACGGTGCTAATGTATTTAATGGAGATGTCAGCAACTGGGATGTAAGCAGTGTTACTACTATGAATTATATGTTTTACGACGCATATTCATTCACAGAACATGATTTAAGCGGCTGGGACGTTGACCAGGTAACTGGTCATACGGATTTCAGCACAGACTGGGGAAGCGGTAATACTGAACCTGATTGGCCGGATGATTGAAATTCGTGAATTAATAACGTGGTGTGCCATTGCCAGCAATAATTTAAAAAGTGGCTTCCATGAAAAAGAAGAAAAAACCCGAAGAATACCGGAAATTAAAAAACCGCACCCGAATTATCCTGATCTCAGTCGGGTTACTGCTGTTCTTATTAATGATAGTATCACTATCGTTTTTTTATAATGAAATTTTCATGACAGCCAGTATTGTTCTTTCCTTCGTTTGCCTGTTTCTGGGGATATTTGGTAAAGTAAAAGCAGAACATTCAGTTTCAGAAACAGTCTCGGATTCCGTTGTGACAGATATACTTTCCAAAATAATTGATTATTTATAACAGGATCACACTGCTGCGCCTGACACTGAACATGCGGCGATCATGTGATTATTTAATTTATACTGAAAATGCCGGCCGCTATTCCCACTTTAGTACGATACTTACCTCTTACAATAAAATCATGAGGAAAGGGCACCTCTGTTTTCCCGCATCTTAAAAATTATTGTAACAGTGTTTTTTACGCGTCCTCACATAAAACAGGGGATCTGCGACCATAAGGAATTTTTTTATGTTGCATCATTAAAAATGAAGGGGAGGTATATTATGAGATCTGTTGATTCTGAATTGACTTCGCTTCATGACCACTATGCCGCCGAGGTTCACAGAATACATGAACGGATCGTTGCCATGGGTGATGTCGACATAAAGAGAAATCAGTTTCTGAAACACATTGACGATGAAGATGCCAGGATGAAAGAGATGCTGGATAATTTCGACAAAATGGAGCATGACCTGATTGCCAGTAAAAGCAAGAAATTAAACAATATCCTGGATGTCATTTCATGTGCCATGGAGAGCCACGAGTTGAAAGACCTGCAGAAATGAGAGAGGTAAAACTTCCCTCAGCACGATTACCTTAAGCACGGAGAAAAGGAGCAGGGCAGGATGTTACGGGTGGCGCGAACTGTTTTGTTGCCGCCACCCGGTTCTTATTATGCTTGATGCGTTGAAACGGGCTCAGTGGGCCCGGTCTACATCCCCCGTATAAACCTCGGGACAATGCCGGATCGATCACTTCGGAGCAACCGTATCATCCTCAATCCGCTTCAACCTGAAAGAGCCGGATACCGATTGCGTGTCAGAATCATGGGTAACCGTTCCATTGAACGTGCCTGAGATCACGCCGCCGACTTCACCGTATTCCGTAAAGGTGACGTAAGACCCCGACGTGCCGCTGTCCTTCCAGCTTTCTGAATCAATGTACAGTGATATATACGGCTCAGTGAAAATTGCTGCCGTTGCGCCGTCTACCCTCATATACAGGTAATCTCCGACTTCTATGTCCTCCTGTGCGGGCCCGTCCTCGGTGCCGATAATCACCGTTGAGGCGCCACTGTTATAGCTGTTGCCAAATGCTACATTTTCATCTCCCGCGTCCGATAATCCCCTGGTGAAGGTATATTCCGTTCCGTCCATGGTCACCTTCACGTAGTAGTTTTCCGATTTTTCGTCAGAGCCATCGTCACAGGCACAGAAGGACAGCAATGACGCGAGTAAGATCATTACGATGAATTGTAAATGCTTCATATAATCCTTAATCCTCCGGGTGGTTTCCAATGAATGAAAAAAATGATACATCCATCGGGCTGAATCGTGATACCTTTTGTTCTTTATTAAAGGCTATTCAATTACGGAAGCTTCGTCGTCCGGAATTCGGAATTGCGAACGAAAATTTCAGGGGATGTTATTGTTTATTCCGGTTTTTTCGGTACTCAGCGGGAGAACATCCGGTTTCAGAGGAAAAGGCTGTATAAAATGAGGACTTGGAATTAAAGCCCACCTCGTAGGCAATCTCGAGAACGGACATGTCCGGCCTTGACTCGAGCAGGGCTTTCGCTTCCCTGACACGGGAAGCATTGATGAATCCTCTGAAGTTTTTTCCAAGCCGTTCATTCAGTATCGTGGAGAGTATATACGCGTTAACGCCAAGGCCGTGGCTGAATGATTGAAGCGATAGATCCCTGTCCCTATAAACCATCTCTTTGTCAACCGATTCCATTACCCGCGCGATGATGCCCTCAACGTCAGTGCTTGCCAGGATTGACTCAGCGTCCCGGCCCGGGCGCTCCGCCAGAATGAGGGCCTGGGTGACCTCGGGATGCCGGTAGCTGTAGAAAAAATAGAATGTCAGGAGCAGGCCGATGACGCCCGTAATGATTGAAAGAAAACGATCCTGTTCCTGAAAGTCCGCTATTAGTGACAGCACGGCCAGGAAAACAACAATTACCATCCCGTACGTGATGAGGCGTAAATTTTTCAGGGACCCGAGCCCTTTTGTGCGAGAGAAGCGCAACATAATTAAAAATGAAAGCGCCGTGTATACAAACAGTGACATATCAGCCGCAAGGCCCAGCACATATGCAGGCATGCAGCCGCTGTAATGGGGGAACGCCGGCCTTGCAGACAGATAATATGCGAGATATGATTCGGCCGGGTTGAAGACGACAAGAAAGAGTATCGTCACGCAAAAAGGAAAGAAATGAAAAACTGTACTGACCGACAGACGCACGGGCCGTCTGAACAGGCTTTTATAATACAGGTACATGGCGGGTCCGAAAAGAAAACATGCCGCGATATCGGTATAGATCAGGAAAGGGCAGGACGCCAGGATTCCCGACCTGAAAGCCAGGTAATAGGAAAAAATCCAGGCTATGATGAAATAGAGGAAGGCAAGGAAATAATTTACCGCTTTTTTATCCTTTAAAACAAGCTGAAGGAGTGAAAACGTTACGGCAATAACGGTTGTCACCAGGTAAAGGACGGTAATGATGGTTTCCATAAGTCCCGTGCTGTAACAGTAATGACCAGAATATGCCATCCCGATTATAATAAGGGAACCTCTATAAATTACATTTTGGATGTTCCCTTGTGGGCACAACCATTGGATAAATCAGGTTTTATCATTTTTCAGTTGATGAAAAAACCTGATTTTTAGAAGTGCCCATAACTCAGAACCGCATTAATATAATATTTAAATTCATCAAAAATTTTGTAAATGCCTTTTTCTCAATGAGAGTAGTGGTTTCACTGAATAGATTTCAGCTGCTGCGTTAACTTTAGTATTCGGGATAAAACAAGAAGTCTAATATCCGGTTCCACAAAATAGTTGTTGTAATATAAACTCTATTTTTGTTGTATACATTATAGGAGCACTATTGTGTCTCTCGTACTGAAGCACTATATGGGAGAATAAACATAGAATTCTTATCAGGAGGATATATGGAGATAACATACAAACTAGAAAACGGACCAGAACTCATATTTAAATCAAGCGTACTCTCAGGAAATATTAATTTATTTATCAATAACAACAAACAGAAAAAAGCCAAAGAAAAAGGGAAGCCTTGGAAAATAACCGCTCATGACGGTTCACAAAAAAAGATTTCCATTAGAAATAATTTTTTCTTTTATCTTGAACCAATAATATTAATAGATGGGAATGAAGTATTAATTGATAGAAAATTATTATTATGGGAAATCATTTTTTCTGCGCTTCCCCTCTTATTGATATTTATTGGAGGTTTTATCGGTGCGTTACTGGGATTGATGGCTTTTTTTATTAATATAAATATTTTTCGAAATAATAAACCAGTAATAATGAAAATCATATATTCTATTTTATCAACCGGTTTAGCAGCATTTTTATATTTAGTCTTTGCGGTAATTATTAATAGTTTAGCAATGTGATATATAATTGGCTCCCCATCGTAATACATGGTACAACCCTGTCACTCACATTGGTCATTACGACATTTGCGGCATATTGCTTTTGAAGTGACCAGAAATCCTTAATCTTACATTTTCCTGAACACGGTGCCGTTAAAGGTGGCGATGAGCTCGCCGTTCTTTTTGACGTCCATCCGGTAAACGCCGGTGCGCCTGGTGGTATGGACCAGTGACGCTTCAGAAGTCAGGCGGTCCCCGACACTGGCCGACCTCAGGAACGAGCCGCTGACGTCAAGGGCGTATGACGGATGATAGTCACTGTTGGATGCCGCCGAAAAGGACACATCAGCCAGGCTGAAAACAAGGCCCCCATGCACCAGCCCGACGAAGTTGAGCATGTCTTCGGTTATGGTGACCGAACAAAGGGCATAGCCTTTATCGAGCTTTTCTATGGTTATAGCTAACAGATTAGCGTAGGGGTCAGCCTGTATCTTCTGTAATAGTTCGTCCATTGCTCCTTTCCTGTTATGTTAATTATCAATCATGAAATTTTTCAGAAAATAGTATTTTCTTCGTAAACAATAATACGACTCAATTCGATGTCTTCAGAGGAGATGTAACTACTAGCTTCCATTCGCTTTTTTATCAAGAATTATTTGGTCATTGTATTGCGTACGGATGATTATTTTTTCAGTGAGATAAGCAGCAGTTAATTTAACTGAATTTATAATAGTATTCCACGATACACTTATTTCCGGTAATACTCTGCGACGATATTATCCATTACCAGGCTGGTGCGGGCACCGGACGTTCCCGTGCTGACGCATTTTCCGTTCCCTGAAAGCTCATCAACAATCTGCTGTATCAGATACTGCTGGACATGTTCGGGTTTGGGATAATCGAATTCTTGCGTACCGCTGCCGGTCGTGAGCCTGACCGGCACAAAGCCGAAACAGGAAAATTCGATCATCCCTTCGTCGCCGATAATGGTCATCACATCCCTGTTCGCCGCGGGGGAGGCGGTGAAACACCAGGTGCCGCTGCATACGACATTATGTTTGAACCGTAATGTCGCCTGCACAAAATCTTCAGCGAGGTACCACCCCGCCTGGTTTATAGCCAGGGACCGGATGTCTTGAACAGGGCCGAACACATGATCGAGGTAATCGAGCTGGTGGGACGCCAGGTCAAAGAAAAGGCCGCCGCCAGATATTTCAGGTTTGACCCTCCAGGGCAGGTCCCCGCTAAATGCGTCACGGGGGGATGATTTGTAGAGCTGAATATCGATCAACCGCACCTGCCCGATGGCTCCGGAATCGATGAGCTCTTTTATCTTCAAAAAACCGGGCAGGGCCCTTCGATAATAAGCGACAAAGAGGGGCGTCCCGGCCTGTTCAGCGGCCTCGATCATTTGTTCGCATTCCGTAAAATTCAGGGCCATGGGTTTTTCAACATAGACCGGCTTTCCAGCATTGAGGGCTTTTATGGCATAATCGGCATGCGCGTAAGGCGGGGTCGCCACATATACGGCGTTTACGTCAGGATGATGAATCAACGCATCAGCGTCAGTGAACCAGTGCGGCACGCTGTGCCTGCGGGCGTAATCCCTGACTTTGTTTTCGTCACGGCGCATGACCGCCACCAGCTCTGAACCCCGGCATTTGGCAAACGCCGGCCCGCTCTTGACCTCGGTCACATCCCCGCATCCGATAATGCCCCATTTGACTTTGTCCGGCATCCTCTCCCTTTGAGCCCCTGGAGGTTTTTTAATCATTTATAGTTTTTCACAGGATTATACTTTAAGACGCATCGTCAAACTTTTTTTACGCATTGGTTTTCATCACCTTAAAAAATTTGCCAGACTTAAATTGTTATTGAAATAATAAGTTAATTGTTTTTAAATACTTAACAATATGTTGCTAAATCCATTATACGTTCTTGCCTGTTTGAATTAAATCGCAGGAATTTCAATGAAATGACTCTTGCTATCAAATACAATTACTCAGATGAAATTCTTTTTATAACTGTTGAGGGAGAATTTTCACTTGAATCTGCTCAAACGACCTTTCTCGAAACGCTCGGTCATCTTGATGAAATTAAAGGGAAAAAAATACTCATTGATTGCAGATCAATAATAAATCTCAGTCATGATACCATTACTATATATAAATATGTTACCTTTGTCGAAAAAGAACTGAAAAAACGTTCTCTTTATCCTAAAATCGTATATCTGCACAACAGGAAAAACATGAATGAAATACAAATTTTTGCTGAAGATGTAGCGGTAAACCGTGGTATAATCGGAAGAGTCTTTGATGATTATGAAACGGCTTTATCATGGTTGAAGAATAATGTCTAAACTTTTTTTAAGGGGTACTGGCATGACAAAGATACTTCTTCTCGCAGGTTCTCTGATTAACCTGGCAATGGCCGTGTTCCACATGTTCTTCTGGAAGCTTTTTAACTGGTCAGAGGAGCTTCCAAAACTCGCAGAAGTTAACAGCGGCATTTTGCAGATCGCCAATATTATTATTATCTTTATCCTGCTTTACTTTGCCCTCATGTCATTTCTGATATCCAGATCCGGCGAGCTTGATTTCAACGGGGCCAGTATTTTCGCGTGCGTCATGGGTTTTTACCTGATCCGTATTTTCACCGGCATGGCCTTTTTCGGTTTTACCTCTGATGAACTGATTGTCTGGGCAGTCTGCCTTCTTATCACGCTACTGTATGGAATTATCATCGTCAGGAACAGACGGGCACTCAAAGAATTGAGTGATTGACGTGTATGAACAGTGATAACAATAAGATTGTCTCTGAATTTCAAATAGATGATATTGACGGCCTGACTGATCTGATTCGTCACACGATTATTACCTGCTATGAGGGGATTTATCCACCGCTGGCAGTAAAATTCTTTCTGGAATTTCATTCAAAAGAGAAAATAGCTGAGCGCGTGAATTCGGGAAAGGTGCTCGTCATTAAAAATAATGAGCACATTATAGCCACCGGCGCTCTCGTCGACAATGAGATCTACGGAGTTTTCGTCCATCCCGCGCATCAGAAAGCGGGTCATGGGAGCCGCATCATGAATTCACTGGAAAAAATTGCGCGTGAGAATAAACATCATAAAATTGAATTGAGCGTGTCTCTGACATCGAAACGGTTTTATGAAGCACGGGGATACACGATAGGAGAAGACCGGAAAATTGACGTCGGCGATGGACAGAAACTGTTGTACTGGGCCGCGGAAAAATTATTATTATAGAAAAACAGTTATGCCGGTCGTTTACGTGAAAGATATCTCCAATTACAGCTTATCATGGACTGATAGATGTCATATCCTTACTATGGACAAATAGGTGATATATGGAAACATTTACCGCTGTGTTCTTTTCTCGACAATGAGAAACCACACAGGTATATAGAATCCAATTCTGCGAAAGCGTATTACACCTTAACAAAAACACCACAACAAATCTACGGAGTCTATTTTTTTTTCAATGCATCCCGCAAATCGGACATATTAATTAATTCTCCCTATTATCAAATACTCAACAGTTTAACCCATAATAAAAAAGGTCTGCATGACTATTTAGGATCACCGGCGCTGGCACTGACACTTCTCTCGGGTCATACAGACGAGTTTATTTTCTTTGATATCGATTCTGACGCGTTGGACAACATTAACGAATATGTTAAAACCCGCGCCATTCAAGCAAGTGTAACTCTCTTGAATCAGGATTCGCGGGATGGCATGTATCCAATTATCGATACTCTCAATGAAAATGACTTCATTCATTTTGATCCTTATTATATTTTTGGAAATAACAATTCCGGGAAAAACATCTATGATGCGTTTCTCGCAGCGTCAGCAAGGGGTATTAAATGTATGCTGTGGTATGGTTATACGACTGCCGATGAACATGCCCGTATCCTAAATTTTATTAAAGAAAAAAGCAAAACATTAACAAAGGCAAGGTCTGTTGAAATAACCTTAAAAATCATTCAAAAAGACAAAGTCGAAGTGAATCCCGGTGTTTTAGGCTGTGGTGTCTTAATAAGCAATCTGTCAGACAAATCGTTTCAGGACATTGAAGTTCTAAGTGATGAGCTGGTTTCAATCTATAAGGGGGCTACCATTTTTAACACCTATTCCGGTGAATTATTCAAAAAATCATATTCGTTTACTGCATAAACCTGCCCATAATATCCCATTATCAGGAAAGTGGCAGATAGCGAATTTATCGGAACAATCCGGGTTCTCGTTAATGAATGGCATGGTATTTTTTTGTCCTCTATTCAAAACACACCGCGGTCTTCATGGCGCGGTGTCTTGTTTTGGCAAGGTTCACGTCGATCATCCTGCGGTAATCGGAAAGGTCGAACTCATGCGTGAGCATATCTTCAGCGCGGACTTTCCCCGTAGCGAGCAGGTCAAGGGCCATGCCGAAAACCGGCCGGGCCTTTTTGCCTGAGCGAACGGTGCCGTACCCGTAGCACCCCCGGATGGTCTGCCGCTTGAGCCAGAGCGGGGTCATGTCCAGTTTCACGCTGTTCCCGATCCCCAAAACGGAAAGTGTCCCGCCCGCGGCCAGAATCCTCATTGAGGCCCGCAGCGTCGCACTTGATGCGACCGTGTCATAGATACGGGTAAACCCGCCCATAACGACCGGGTCACCGATAACCGGTTTGTACGCCCGCCCGCCGGTAATGGACACCGCGGCGCTGATCAGGTCGCCGCTTATGACTGCGTCAGCGCCGCTGTTCCGTGAATATTCGGCGGCGAACGGGGAGGGCTCCGCTACCGTGATCGAGCACCTGGTGCCCAGGGCCCTGATCGCCTTGACCACGAACACGCCGATCACGCCGCCGCCGATGACCAGTACCGAATCGTCAGCCGCGGGCATGTTGTCGAGCACGGCCTGGAGCGAAACGGCCAGGGGCTCGGTGAGGACGGCCGACCGCAGGGACAGGCCGTCAGGCACGCGGAAGAGCTGGCTCCGGTGCGCGACAAGATACGGCGCGAACCCGCCGTTGACGTCGCTGCAGATTCCGGTGAACATGCCCGGAGCCAGCAGGCCCTCGGCGAAGTTCTCGCAATTCATTATCAGGCCCCTGGCGCAGCTCGCGCACGGGGGAGATATGCCGCGCGCCTCACAGTTGAGGGCCGGGCACACGCACACCATGTCTCCGGGTTTCCAGCCGCGCGCGTCGGCTCCGGCCTCGATGATCTCACCGCAGATTTCATGGCCGGGAACACAGGGGAACGAGGTGAACGGCATCGCGGTGGGCGAGTCCTTCATGAGGATGAGGTTCAGGTCGCTGCCGCAGAAGCCGCACAGCACGGTCCTTATCTTTACCCACTCCGGCGAGGGGAGCGCCGGTTCAGGGACCTCTTCAAGTGACACCGAGGAGAACGGGCCGGTATAGCAGAAACGCCTGCTCAGCGGCCTGAGTGCCTGAAGGGCCGCGTACCTTGCCGGCCCGGCATTGAGTACCATAGCTTTCATGGCTCGCTCCTAGGACATTTTCAAAGACTGGTAGAACAGGGGCGTGGCCGGGCTCGTGACCGTGGGATCGGTCATCACGTTAACGCACGCGGGCCTGCCCGAATCAAGGGCCCGCTCCAGCGCCGGGATTATCTCCTCGTCCCTTGTCACGAACTCGGCGTGGCCGCCAAGGCCCTCGACCATTTTCTCGTAGTGCCGCGTGCCGAGCTCTGAGCACTGGAGCCGGTCTTTGCCGATGGAAAGCTCCTGGCTGTGCTTGATCATCCCCCAGGCGCAGTCGTTCAGAATAACGCATATCACGGGGATGTTGTGCCGCACCATGGTATCGAATTCCATTGAATTGAAGCCGAACGAGCCGTCCCCGCACAGCACAACGACTTTTTTGCCCGGCCTGGCAATTTTCGCTGCCATGCCGAAGGGGATGCCGGTGCCGAGGCAGCCGAGGAGTCCCGCGGCAGAGGCGACGACCCCGGCCTTTTCCCGTGACGAAAAGGCGAGGCCGAAATACTGGGTGTCGCCGCCGTCCGCGATATAGACCGTATCGTCCCCGAAGAAACGCTGTACCTGCGCCACAAGGCGCACCGGATGGATGGGGTCTGACGCGGTTTCACGCATCCTGATCTCATAGTCGAGCAGCGAACGTCCGGCCGACTTCAGCGTGTTCATCCATTCTTCATGACTGTTTTCACTGACCAGGGGAGTGAGCTGTTCAAGCACGGACCCGATGTCGCCCACAAGGCCGACATCCGCCTCGACATTCCGGTTAATTTCAAGCGGGTCAATATCGATCCTGATTATTGTGACATTCGGGGGGATGATCTGGCCAAACTGCAGGAGCCAGTTGAAGCGCAGTCCCGCGGCGATTATGACGTCGTTCTGCCCGATGCTGAAAAAAAGGCCGAGCTGGCCCATGTCCATGACCGAGAGGGGATGGCTGTCCGGGAGCTCGCCCCTGCCGTAGTTCAGTAGCATGAACGGGACACCGCTTTTTTCAACGAACGCTTTGAGCTGTTCAGAACAGCCGCTGAAGCCGACACCGGAACCGCCGATGAAGAGCGGCTTTTTCGCATTATCGATTAACTCCGCAGCCGCTTTCAGGTCAGCGTCGCAGGGATGCACGCTGTATTTCGGGTTCGACCGGGACGGCATGGGAACGAGCGACTCTTCAACCGTGATGTTAAGAATATCGGGCGGAAGCTCGAGCATGACCGGGCCGGGCCTTCCCCCCGTGGCGTTTCTGAACGCGATCGACAGATACTCGGGAATGCGCTTAATATCGTAACAGGTCGCGGCCCATTTGGTCATGGGCCTCACCACTTCGATCTGGTTCATTTCCTGGAGCGCGCCTTTAAGGTCGTCCCGGAGCGGGGCCCGCCCGCAGAGCACCACCAGGGGCGCGTTGTCAAGATAGGCATTGGCGATGCCCGTTATGCCGTTGGTGAACCCCGGGCCCGCGGTGAGGAAGCATACCCCGGGCCTGCCCGTGTAAACAGACCACGCATGCGCCATCATAGCTGCGGCCTGTTCATGCCGCACGTCGATTGTGCGTATTTTATATTCGGTAAACCCGTCGAGGATGGACTCCAGGTGCCCGCCGGAAATGCCGAATACGACCTCAACGTTTTCTATTTCTTTCAGGTATTTGCCGACAAGATGCCCGCCGTTTATCATAGCCATAACATGCCTCCATATGTTAATGTGATATTTTTCATAGATTGTTTATAAAAAAAATCCTGATATTCAATCATCTCACGATCTTTTCTTTATTCCAATATTCATTTGATTTTGTATTAATCTTATAATCTTCTCTGTATCTCTGTGCCTCTGTGGCACTTCGATAATATCACTCTACATGACCAGCTTCACCCCGTCATTGAACCACTGGGCGAAGAACGCCATGCCGTCGAGTTTCATCCGGCCTGCCGCCGCTGCGTTGAACTGTTCCGAATCGCTCTGCGAGGCCATGACCCGGAACCCCGTTTTCGCGTCAGACCAGACGATCGCGGCGTCATACGACTGCTTTGCCCCTGCACGCGAGCGGAGCGCGCCGCCGTCAAATATGAAAAGGCGTCCTCTTTTTCCGTCAGCTGTCTTTATCATGATTTTTACTTCGTGAATGGAACCGATATAGTTCCGGTACGCTTCGTTGTGTTTCGTTGCCCATTTAAGGACCCGGTAGAGGATATAAAGCAGCATCGAGAATCTCATAGTCGTCTCCTTCAAGTATGATTATACGCCATGCTTATCGCCAGTATCTCCGGCACGGGTAACCGGCGCGTATGTTTCCTTGACCCATGCACCGATATTATTTATGGCCTCACGATAAGAGACCAGGCTCTTCCATCCCAGTTCATTGCGCGCGAGGAACGTATCAACATCATTGTCCCTCCCCATGACCGAGACCGCAAGACGGGTCACCGGGGGGCGGATGTTGAACGGCGCGGCAAGAAATTCGCAGATCGATCCCACCAGCCACGCGGCCCTGAAGGGAATGCTTGCGCCCGGACGCCTGCCGATGAATGATCCGAGATCAGTGATATATTCCTTCCAGGTGACGTCCCAGTCGTCGCGGAAGTGGTAGGCCCTGCCCGGGGCGTTTCTGTTCGTGCCAGCCCGTATTATCCCGTCTGCAAGGCTTTCAACAGACACGAAACTGGTGCTGTACCTGCCGCGGTCAATAAGCGGCACCGGCATGACCATCATGCGCTCAACAATGTCCCGTACCCACACGCTCCCCGGGCCCGTGACGTTCGCCGGACGCACGATAACGCAGTCAATGATCCTGTTCTGATGATAGGAAAGCACGAGCGCTTCAGTGTCAGCCTTTGCGTCATTGTAAGGGACACCGGACGTTCTGGTCTGGTCGGTCTCTCTTGCGCCTTTCAGGTGGCGGCCGAGCCCCATTGCCGCTATCGAGCTAACATACACGAAACGCGACGCGTTGCCGGCAGCTTCTTTCAGAAGATTTTCCGTGGCATTATAGATTGCGGTGTAAAACTGACGTTTCGTTCCCCAGTCCGTGACCCTTCCAGCAAGGTGGTAGACCGTGTCTATGCCATTGCAGATCCCACGCAGGGTTTCCGGGGTGTTCAGGTCGCCTATGGCGATCTCAACGCCCATTGATGAAAGCGCGGATGTTTCTTCACCCGGAAGGGCAAGTGCCCGGACAGTGTCACCACGCTGGACGAGCTGCCGGACAAGGACAGACCCGATAAAGCCCGTGGCCCCGGTTACCAGTGTTTTCATGCGCTTCCCTTCCGCTCAGCAGGGATTATTTGAGTGTCGCCGGTCAGGCGGCCCAGGTTAACGACCCATTCGGGCATGCCGAGGTATAAGCCGAACGCCCTTGTTTCAATAAGTTCAAGGATGAACCCGGCGCGCTCAACCGTATCAAGATAGGCGAACCTGGTCACGCCCCCGCGGCCGAAACGGATGGTCCCGGTCTGCAGGGGGATGATCCCCATGTCGCCGAGCAGGGCCACTTTGCGGTCAAGGTCACTGACCGCGACACCGAGGTGATGGTAGCCGAAACCGCCGGGGGAGGCATAGCGGGTGTAAATATTTTCTTCATCACTGCGGTGCTCAATCAGTTCAACCTGCATACCGCCGGTATAGCCGACCGCGATATTGAGGACAAGGTCAACCGGTTTGCCGCGGTAAAAATACTCAGCGCCGAGGATCTTCGTGCGGTACCATTTTTTTACATTGAGCAGGTTCCGGTAATAGCGTATGCCCCGGTCGATGTCCGGCACGGTAAGCCCGATCTGGGATACGCGGGGAAGATTTAATTCGTCAGGCACGTGCGCCTGCATCCCGGAAATATCGTTGAACACCATTGGCAGTCTCCTTTCCGTGAACTTTTCTAAATGATAGCATACGGGGAAATGCCTGTCGACCGATCTTATAAATTCGTACGAAAAACAGCGATGCCGCTTACCGGTGGCGAAATTCGCGTGGTGTCATACCCGTGATTTTCTTGAAAGCAGCGTTAAAAGATGACTTCGAATTGAAACCGACACGGTAACAAACTGATGTTATGTTAGCGTCCGCATCGTTCAGGAGAATTTTCTGTGCCTCGCGGACCCGGTACGTGTTGACGTAGTCATGGAAGCCCGTTCCCATGTATTCATTCAGGAGCTCTGAAAGCTGGTGGGACGACAGTGAAAGCCGTTGCGCTACCACAGAGAGCGATATCTCTCCGTCAAGATAAAGCTCCTCATCCCGCATGATATTATCGAGTTTTATGCGACACGTTTCCTTGTCAATCTTTTGAAGCATTGATTTCTCATACGCTTTTTTCTCAAAAGAGACCTTGAGCGCGGTAAAAAACTGGGGGAACAGCCGCACACCGAGATAGATATAGATATGTATAAACACATTGAGGACCCCGCCGCAAATGAAGAGCAGGTCGTTTCTGAGCGTGAATCCCCAGAACAGCATCACGATAATCAGAAGAACCCAGAGCGCGATTGACCCGATGAAACGGAACTCTCTCTCTGATTTGTTGAAGCCCAGGCCGAAGAGGGAAACACGGGCTATATACAGCATATACGCGAGCACGTGGGCTGATGCAAAGATAAGCAGGAAAAAGAAGACATGGCCCGGGGGGTCTCCGAGAAATGCCGACAGGCAGGACTGCTTGAAATCCGCAGGCTGGAATTGGAAAATTATTTCGGCAGCAAGGCAGCAGAAAAAAGGGAAGAGGTGCAGCCACGTGCGGTACGGCAGTGGTTTGCCGGGATACAGCAGCGTGTGATAGTAAAAGAGATTCATCGGACCGATAATGACTATTGACGACGCGAAAAGGAAGATTGACAGGGGATGTTCGGTCGGGACACCTCTGACCACAAGGCCGGTATCAAGGATTATGATGCTGTTGAATATATAGAAAAATACGCGCGGTGAAAAAAACCGGCGCGATTCAATAATGCGCTCAACAGCCTGCAGGAGGCACAGGCCAAAACCAAAAATGGTAATTTCTATACCGATTGCGATGATCATGATTTATGGAGTAAAACGTATAATTGTATTGATATTATTTTCTCGAAAAATCCCGACTGTCAATACAAATACCCGCGCATAAAAAAATAGAATAGATCGGGGCAACGAGTATCAATAGGAGTTAAAATTCATATCTCACGTCTTTCTGAAAAGGTAAAAATTTTTAAAGAACACCCTGATGCCGGGAATCACACCGACCTGCAGGATATCGTCACCCCGCTCGAGATCCAGCAGGTCTTTCAGTCTCCGGTTGTACTTTTCATCACGGTACAGGGGAACAGTCTCCCGGGTATAGGGATATAAAACCGTTCCGTCATGCTGCAGCCTGAACCCCCTGATGACAAAATTGTCGTCTATTTCGGGTTTGTTGACCAGCGCCCACTCTTTCAGATAGGTTTCGAAAAACAATTCTCTGACACCGAGGTGGTAGTCTTTCGGGCGTGAGTCAGTATCGGCATTCGGGTATATGTCAAACGCCGCGCGTACCATGGCGCCGAATATCTTCGGAGTATGAGTGAGGCTGGTAACATACATGGTGCGAAAAATCCCGTTTCGGGCTATGAGGTAAAGGGTGCTGAAAAAGTTTACCAGCTGCATCAGGCCCCCGTTGCCTTTCAGGGAAATGGTAACTCCCGCGTGAAAAACCGTTTTACCCCGGTATCTTCCGAGAACGCTCATGGCGCAGAAACAGAGGTCTTTTTTCGAATATTTTTCGGAGCAGATGGTTATGGTCTTTTTTTTCAGCATCTCGATGTTGCCGAAAAAACTGAAGTCAGGTCTTTTGCCAAGACGGGCCATGGCAACGGCGACAAGGCGTTTCTGGAGCTTCGCGAGATCCAGGTCATTTAAAAAATTTCCCGGTTCATGAATGATTTCAAAACGATATTTCCCCAGGGAAAAGGAAAAGAATGCGGGGAACTGAAAAATATTTTTTAGCTTCACTGAATAAGACCTCACGAAAAATCATTATTACAGGCCGATATAATCACAAAGTCAACAATAAAAGCATTTTGTATATAACATCCGTACCTTCCTTTATACATTTCTTCTGCAACACGAAATGTCCTTGCAAAAAAAAATAACTATTCTTTAATTAGATTGAACCGACAGGAGGCGGCCTCGTTCCGCATGAAGGCACCAGTCAGACAAACATCCCCGTCATTGAATACCCGCTCTAACGTGAGACTGCATATACACGTTTCAAATTATATCTTTGTAAGGAGTCATTCGCATGATCTGGGAAAAAGCACCTGACGACAGCAGGACTGCCGTTCTCTACATGGACCACGTCCACAATCCTGACACGGTAAAAACGATTACGGGCGCCATTGACGAAATAGTCTCTGACGGGAACATCAGGTCTGTCGTGCTCGCGTCGCGCCATGACAAGAACTGGTGTACGGGCCTTGACATCCCCTGGATAATGGCGCAGTACAAGGCCGGTGACCGGGATGCCGTAAAACGCTTCTTTATGGAAGGAGCCAAGTCCGTGTTCCTCCGCCTGCTTGAAATTCCCGTGGTCACGATCGCGGCCATTACCGGGCACACCTACGGCAACGGCGTGATCATCGCGTTACTGTGCGACACCCGCATCATGCGTTCAGACCGCGGGTACTTCTGCCTGCCTGAAGCGGGCATGGGCCTTGAGGACGCGTTCACTCCCAGTATGTACAGGCTGATGGACGTGCGGTACGATCCCTTCATCAGGGAAGTGATGATCCCCACGGCAAAAAAATTCGCCGCACCGGAACTCGTTGACAAAAAGATCATTGACCAGGCCTGCGGCTCAAGGGAAGCGGTGATGGATGCGGCCCTTGCCCGCGCGCGGGAGATTTCGGCGGACGACGCGGTTTACCGGAGCATCATGGACGACCGGAAGACATGGGGCTCCCCGGTCATTGAGGCGATCAAGACTGAGGACGACCCTGCGTTCGATCATATCATCGGAAGATTCTGGGACCTCATGACCAAAATGGGGTAGGGCCTGCCGGTACTGGTTCAGGAAACAGGGCCCTTTAATTTTCCCTCAATCCCCCATACGTGAGATATCCTGCAGAAACCGGCAGGACCCGGTATAGCCTGTTTTAACGTCCCCCCCTTACTATTCTTATTTATTCATCATGCGCTCAAAGACCGGGGATTGAGATTTTTTCGCGGCCAAAAAAAATTATGCCCTGTTTTTTAGCGGTACTAAAATAATTTTATAGCGTAAATAATATTATTCTGAATAAATGGCCTAAAGGCGACATAAATATCATTTTACCATAAAGGGGCTTGTCATGGGCGGTTTTTTCGGCGTAGTATCCAAAGATGATTGCGTAAGCGACCTCTATTTTGGAACAGATTATCATTCTCATCTCGGCACCAGGCGGGGCGGGATGGCGGTTTTGGGTGACGGGGGCATTACCCGCATCATTCATGACATTTCCAACACGCAGTTCCGCTCTAAATTCGACAGTGACCTGCTTAAATTCAAAGGACGTACCGGAATCGGCGTAATCAGCGACTATGAAGATCAGCCGCTGATCATCGGTTCACACCTCGGCCTGTATTCGATCGTTACGGTCGGCGTGATAAAGAACCTCGACGCACTGGCAAAAATGACCTTTGGCAAGCGCAACACGCATTTCTCTGAGATGAGCGGGGGGGAGATCAATCCCACGGAGCTGGTCGCCACGCTGATCAACCAGGAAAAGACCTTTCTTGACGGTATTTACCGAGCACAGGACTCAATTGAAGGGTCGTGTTCAATCCTGGTACTGACCGAAAAAGGAATATATGCAGCCCGCGACCGTCTGGGACGGACCCCGGTGGTGATCGGCAGCAAGCCGGGCTCATACGCGGCCGCGTTCGAGACCTGCGCGTTTCCGAACCTGGACTATAAAATTGAAAAATATCTGGGTCCGGGCGAAATCGTGCACCTGACCGAAGACGGGTATGAGACCCTGCAGAAACCCGGCAACCGCATGCAGATATGCGCGTTTCTCTGGGTGTATTACGGCTACCCGCCGTCAAGCTATGAGAACATCAATGTCGAAGCGGCCAGATACCGGTGCGGGGCCGCTCTGGCGCGGAACGAATCCACCGGAATAGACCTTGTCGCGGGGATCCCGGATTCGGGCGTGGCGCATGCCATCGGTTACGCCAATGAATCGAAAATACCCTACCAGCGCCCTTTTGTGAAGTACACGCCGACCTGGCCCCGGAGCTTCATGCCGCAGGACCAGTCCATCCGCGACATGGTCGCGCGCATGAAACTGATCCCGGTCAGTGAAATGATCAAGGGCAAACGGCTCCTGTTCTGTGATGATTCGATCGTGCGCGGCACGCAGCTCAAGGACACGGTGCGGCGGCTCTACGATTACGGCGCGAGCGAAGTTCACATGCGCCCGGCGTCGCCGCCCCTGGTTTACGGGTGCAAGTTCCTGAATTTTTCGCGTTCGCGCGCGGCAATAGACCTGGCGGGCCGCACCGCGATCAATGAGCTCGAAGGGTGCGACGACGGGCATCTCGGCGAGTACGCTTCAGGCTGCGGCGAGCGGTACTGCGCCATGATCGAAAAGATCCGGGTGCGCCTGGGCCTGACATCCCTCCAGTACCAGAAGCTTGACGACCTGATCGAGGCAATCGGCCTTCCGCGCGAAAAAATCTGTACCTATTGCTGGGACGGGAAAGAATGAGCAGAAGGGTCCTGATGCGGACCTTATTCACTGTATGATATTTCTTTTGTCTCGGCTTTTATTTTCCACATACTCTCGTCAAGTTTTTTCTCGAGAAAATATCGTATTATATACGGTTTGACCGCTTCAACATTTTCAAGATCGAAATCTGTTATTTCACAGGAATGGGTGATCGTATCATACGAATCATCAGAAGGTAAAACAACAGGGTCATCATTGTAAGCGCTGATATAACCCTCATTTGTTTTAAATGACATTCCGATCCTGAACTCGCTTGTTAAATCTTCCCCGCGTAAATTGTATATTATTTTCGCTTCAATAACCGTACCATCGGTGAGAACACTTCCTTGCGGTGGTTCTATTGATTCAATGGCAATATAACATTCATGGGGCCCGTAAACGATTCTGTCAGATTCCTCATCGCATGATAAAGAAAGGAGAAGGACAAAACATGGTATAATGAAAATTGTCTTTTTCATATCGTCCTCCAGACAAGCAGTTTTTTATTTATTGCCATAGTACAACATTAAAGAGCAATAAACAATAAAAAAAAGTTTATGAGCGTTTCCTGTTGTTCTTGACTGCCGTTATTATATAGATTAAATCCTTGATGAAGGTTTGATCATGAACGCTTTGTTAATTGGAACCGAAAGATTGCTGTTGCGGAAACCGCTGATCTCGGATTCAGGAGCCGTCTTTACCAGCTATGCCCGGGACCCTGACGTGAGCCGGTATCTGACCTGGAGGCCGCATAAAACCATCGATGAAACAAAAGGCTTTATTGAATTCTGCATCAGGAATTTCAATAAAGACAGCTTTCTCGCCTGGTGCATCATCAGAAGGGCGGACAATAAACTGCTGGGCATGGTGCATCTGGTAATAAAGGAGAATGACGCGAATTTCGGCTATGTATTGCTGAAGGATGCATGGGGAAAGGGATACGCCACTGAAGCATTGAAAGCGGTCATCGAATACGGATTTTCGCTGAGATCGATACAGCGCATATGGGGGATCTGTGATACCGGGAACCCCGCCTCGGCGCGGGTAATGGAGAAGGCGGGGCTGTGCCGGGACAGCATACTGAAAAAACACATCGTGCACCCGAATGTTTCCGATGAACCGCGGGATGTATACCGGTATTCCCGAAATAGATAATCATGCGTTATTAATGGAACCGTTATTACGGGAATGGCCCATGAGGGTCAATCTCCATACGGCTTGTCAAAGCTTTTCTCAAGCACGTTGTTTTTCTTCATCCATCCGTCCCAGAGAAAAGCGTTCACCATGGGTATGACCTGTTTCAGGTTGTCGGCAGTGAGGTGTTCCGGGTGCGCGAGCTTCCCGAGTATCACCGGGTCGAGTTCACCGGTTTCCCCGTAAACGGCGCCGAGATCATGGAACCTGCTGAACACCTTGTCAACAAGCGCGGGCGGCTGCACGGTGAGCCCCTCACATCCCCCCTTGCAGATCGAGCCGCAGAATTCGCATTCGAGACGGCGGGCGAGCTTTTCGCAGTAGCGCGCGACAAACCGCGTGTGATGCGTCTCGGGAAACCCGCACTGGACCATGAACATCAGTTTGAGCCCGGTATTTTCCCCTTTCAGCGGTTCAAATGATTCGAACAGCTCCTTGACCGAACCCGGCATGGCGTCAATGTACAGGGGGAAGGCGATGAGCAGCCGTTCCGCATCACGAAACATTTCTTTTTCTTTTATGAAATCGGGACGGTGCTTTATTGAATGCAGCACCTCAACGCTGTTGCCGTCCTTTTCTAGAAACCCCTTGATAAAATGACCGAGCAGCTTTTCAGTGTTCCCGGTCGTGGCCCGGGGCGAGCCATTAATTATTGACAATCGCATGTGACGCCTCCTCCGCTGGTGAGCCGGTGAGCATGACGAACTTGAGCCAGCTCTGAAGATTGATCGCGGCCCTCTGAAAAATCTCGCTGATGATTTCGATGTCTTCGTCATCCGTGTCGCCCGCTTTCTCGAGCATGAGCGCGATGGCCGGGTATTTCTTATACCGCTTCACGTGGTGCACCTCGCCGCCCACGTCTTCGAGGTGGGGGTGAATGAGGGGGATGATCCGGTCAAGGGCGTTCTTCACCAGGGCCGCGGGATAGCCCATGATCACCGGTGAGGTGATCACCGCCAGGTCGCATGACAGGAACTCCCTGCAGAGAATGTCGCCGTCGTCCTTGAACACGCACAGGCCGGGCGTTTTGACCCAGCAGTTGAAACAGCCCCTGCACGGGGAATAGTTCATGTCGCGCAGGACGAGCTCCTTCGCCTCATGCCCGGCCTTTGAAACCAGGCCCATGACGGTGGCCATATAGGCATCCAGTTCTGAAGCGTTCCCGCTTCCGTTTATAAAAAGGACTTTCATACCGTTCTCCCCGATTAAACCGCTTGTTTAATCTGGCCGATAGAAGTGTGTGCGTGACAAGCACTTTCTTTTAAGTTCATAAAAATAATATCACGCCAACAAACAAATCGTTACCGGTTGCGTCAGTAAAGAGCAACACCCGGAGATGATAGGCAACTGACCGAAAATAAAATTAATAGTATGGACTGGAATTATTTAAGTTGAAAATATTCCTTGTTCAGGTATTTTTAAAAGAAAGCGATTCAGTGGGAATAAAGGTCTTCATGCTGCCAGCACTCAATCTGTTCCGGAATCCGGATTACTACAATGACGAAGTCCCGGAGTTCTTCAAGCAGGACAGGACGCTGAACCTCATAGCGATCATATTTCTGTCCGCGCTGTTCCTGCTGCATTTTTTTTCCGATTACAAATTTTTCGGCATCAGCTTCAAGCTGTACCTTCTGGCCGCGATCCGTCTGGCATACATCCTGTTTTCAGCAGTGATAATATTCATCCTCTACCGAATAAAAACATATTTTTACTACTCACTGACCTATTTTCTCTGGTGCGTTATAACCCTGACTTTCATCTTCTTTATTGACAGCACCCGCCCCAAAACCTATATCACCGGTATCAGCACGAATATGCTGCTCATGATGTCCTTTTTTATCGTGGTAAGGCTCAGGCTGCTGCTGCAGATAATCATCGCGGCTCTCGCGTCTTTTTATATTCTCTTCCAGCTTTATTACATAAAAGAGGTATACGCGACCCAGACCTATTTCTCCTTTATCATTAACATTGTCATCATTTTTATCATGGGAATAATCTTTTCCATCCAGATAAAAAAATACCGACTGCGTATTTTAAAAAACAAAATTCACGAGAAAGAACTGAGTACCGAGCTTCTGGCCCTGGCCAACACGGACCCCCTGACCGGGATTTTTAACAGAAGAAAAATTTATGACACGCTTGAAAAAGAAATCGAAAGAAAGAAGCGGTACGGCATGCCGGTTTCACTGATCATTTTTGACATTGATTATCTGAAGCGCGTGAATGACACCCACGGGCACGACACCGGCGATCTCATGATTGCGAAAATATCATCCATTCTTAAAAAGGAGCTCAGAATAACCGACCATATCGGCAGGGTCGGGGGGGATGAATTTCTGATCGTGCTCCCCAACTCGGCTATCAAAGACGCGATAATCCTTGCCGAGCGCATAAAATCGGTCCTCAACGCCACGGTTATTCATGCCGACGCTGAAGACATCGGCCTCAGCGGCAGCATGGGGCTCACGGAAATCAAGGACGGTGACGCGACCATGGAAGCGCCCCTTAAACGGGCCGATATAAACCTGTACCAGATGAAACGAAAAGGACGAAACGGTTTCATATACTGACAAAGGCGTTGATGCCCCTGGTATCGCGCCCTGAAACAAATCAGCTGGAAGAGAGGCGCGCGCATGTCAGTATCAGATAAAAACAGAGAAATTTACCTTGCGGGCGGATGTTTCTGGGGCCTTGAAAAATATCTTTCGCTCGTGAGGGGGGTTATAGAAACAGAAGCCGGATACGCGAACGGCGCCACGGAACGTCCCACCTATGAGCAGGTCTGCCGTGACAATACCGGCCACGCCGAAACCGTAAAAGTGGTCTATGATCCTGGCCTGATCAGCCTTGAGGCGCTGCTTAAACTGTACTACGACGCCATTGACCCGGTGGCGGTAAACCGCCAGGGAAACGATTACGGCCCCCAGTACCGCACCGGGATCTATTACAGCGACCCCGGCGACCGGGAGCCGGTCCTGGAATCAATTAACGACCTCCGCAAAAAATACGACAGGCCCATTGCCGTTGAAGTGATGGAATTGAAAAATTACTGGCGCGCAGAAGAGTATCACCAGAAATATCTCGATAAAAACCCCTTCGGGTATTGCCATATAGGCGCTGACAAATTCAAGAAGGCCCGCCAGGCAAACCGCGCGTCGTGAACACCGCATGGCAACGCTCCCGGTTTCAGAGCGGGAGCTCGAATTTTTCTTTACAATTCGCGATCTAAAAGTATTTAGTGTATTTCATTCTGCAACCCTCTGCAACCCGGCTGAACTCGTTCATTGATGGATTAAACCATGATCATGGAAGGTCCGTCTTCAGGGTCATTACAACGATACCCATGCCTGATTGCGGATGGAATGCTGCTGATTGAAACAGATACGCTGTTCTACCGGAGACACAGGGATGATACGGATCGGGATCAATGGATATGGAAGAATCGGCAGGTGCGTGCTGCGCGCCCTTTACGAACAGGGATACCGCGACCGGGCCGCAGTCGTTGCCGTGAATGATATCGCGGACCATGACCTGCGCGTACACCTGACACGGCATGATTCGAGCCACGGACGGTTTCATCTCCCGGTTCAACGAAGCGGCGATGCCATGATCGTCGGCACTGACACGATCTCGCTTCTTGCCGAACCTGATTGCGGGAAGCTCCCGTGGAAATCGATCGGGGTGGATATCGTTTTTGACTGTACCGGCCTTGTGCACCGCAGGGCAGACGCCGAGCGCCATATTGAGGCAGGCGCGGGCAGAGTGCTCCTTTCGTATCCCGGGCCAGCTGACGTTGACCTGACCACAGTATACGGGTATAACCACCGTTCCCTGACCGCGGATCACCGTATCGTTTCCAACGCCTCGTGCACCTCGAACTGCGCGGTGCCCGTCCTCGGGGTGATCGACCGGGCCTTCGGCATCGACACGGGGAGCATTACCGTGGTCCATTCGCTTTTAAACGACCAGCCGATTTCAGACTCGTACCACAGCGCCGATCCACAGAAGGCCCGTGCCGGAATCCATTCCCTGGTCCCGGTCGATACTAGGCTCGCCGCGGGAATCGCGCGCGTGATGCCGCATATGAAGGACCGCATTACCGCTTCTGCGGTGCGGGTCCCGACCCTGAATGTTTCGGCAATGGATTTCACCCTTTTCCTTGTGGCTGATGCGGACGAAAAAACCGTCAATGACGCTCTGATAAAAGCGACGAACACCGATTTCACGGGAATAATGGGCGTTGAACGCGAACCACTGGTATCGCTTGATTTCAACCATGACCCGCGCTCATGCGTCATTGCCGCGCACCGGACGCAGGTGACAGCAGGGCGGATGTTAAAGCTCTTTGCCTGGTTTGACAATGAGTGGGCTTACGCGGTGCGCATGCTTGACACCATGATCGCGCTGTTCGATGCCTGAAAATATATATTTTTGTTGCAATAAAAACCATAGTGCGTAATGTTAATTCGATTTATATATACATAACAAATCGCCGGCCGTTAATTCTGTTCAGGGCAAAGGACTTCTGCCCTTTATCGGCCGCAAACCAGGAACATCGGTCTCAGGCTTGAGATCGTGAAAAATACGGCATTATCAGAGAGGAAGGTGCGTTTGTGCGGCAATGCGTTGCCTCAACGTATGCTTTTACAGAACGTCACGATCAATGGTGTTGATGCCGTATAATGCGTGTTCCCGGGAACTGACCGGCTCCAGGAGAAAATAATTATACACTACAAGTAGAGGATAGATATAATTATGAGCAAACGAATCGTCAGTAGCATTTCAATCATCGTTATCGCTTTATTTGCCTGTGCCGGAATCGCGCGAGCCGGCGTTTCACCGGGAGAAGACCTGTACCGGTTTCTGTCGAAAAAGATCATGGCTGACCGGGATTCGGCCTTTATCGAAAACCTTGCGGTCAAATCACGTGATAGCGACTGGCCGTCCGCGAAAAAAATCGAACTGACCGGGAACCTCCGCATTCTGGCTGTCAGAGATGCGGATGATTCCGGCGCCCTTTTTTTTATACGCGGCGGCTCGGGCGACATGTACATCGTGTCCCGCCCGGAAACCGGCGGGCCCACCAGGGACGAATATGAAAGCATGTCAAAAAACAGGATGATCTTCACACTCGAAACCGTGAACGGCGAGCATGAAGGCAGGGCCTATACGTTCGCCCGGATCGCGGGTGAGCCGAAAGGCATTCTCCTTGACCGGATGTTCAAGGTATTGATTGTGCTCATGCTCTTCTTCGTCATGGTGGGCATGGGGCTGACCCTGAAAATCAGCGATTTCACCCTGGTGTTCAGCAGGCCGCTCGCCATAATTCTCGGGATCGTTCTTCTCTATGGCATTATGCCGCTCGCCGCGCTCGGGCTGAGCCATCTTTTCGGCTACTATCACGCCTATCCCTATATTTACCTGGGGCTCATTCTGGCCGCAGCGACACCGGCAGCGGTTACCTCGAACCTGCTGACGCATTTCTCGAAAGGAGACCTTGCCCTTTCAATTTCATTGACATCGATCTCGACAATCCTGGCCCTGTTCAGCATGCCGCTCCTTCTTTCTCTTTATGGGAAAACCGCTTCAGGCGCCACTGTTCCCGCGATGCTCATCGCGCAAACCATCATTGTGCTGGTGATCGTACCGCTCGCGGTCGGGATGACCATACGCGCACGATTTGAAAAGGTCGCGGTCAAAGCGTCCCCCGTCTTTTCAGCTATGGGGCTCATTACGGTTATTTTCATCATAGTTACCGGAGTGATCGCCAATATCAATGTGCTTGCCGATACCGAACGATACAATCTGCGTTTTTACCTCGCACCCATGATCCTTGCCGCGATTGGCATCATCCTCGGGTTTGCCGTGGCCCGGATCTTCCGCCTGTCAGTAAAACAGGTCCGGTCACTTTCTTTCGAGACCGGCATGCGCAACTCAGCGCTGGCCCTCACCATCGCGATCCTTATCCAGGACCAGATCGGCGATTTCTACAGTTCGCTCTTCATGGTCAACGGCGTGTATGGTATCGCGATGTACGTTCCGGCACTGATCGCGGTGCAGTTGTTCAGAAGATCATCGTCCGCCCCGGACGCCTGAACCGTTCTTTCACGAAAGAATGCCCGCATCTCCCGATGCGGGCGCGGGTTTCACAGCCCGGAATAATTATTGACAGAATAAAACATCCTTAATAAAAAAACGCATCAGAATTATTAAACAAAATTTTGATCGGAAGGATGCGCATGACGAATAAAGACACCGTAAAAATTGAAAAGCGAAAACTGCAGTCATCGGGAAAACTCATAAACCGGGCCGTGCTGGTAATACTGTCGAAAAAACATTTCGGCAAATCGTTCATACTGAACAAGTCCGTGAATATTATCGGCCGCAGAAACGATTGCGACATCCGCATCTCTGACCCGCTTATAAGCAACAGGCACTGCCGCATCATCTATACCGAAGACGGGCGTTTCCAGCTCGACGACCTTGAGTCTACCAACTCCACGTATCTCAACAACAAAGTGCTTAAAAAACCGGCCGTTTTGACGTACGGCGACCGGATCGTCGCGGGCAACACCATCATGCGCTTCTTTTACGAAGAACAGTTTGAAATAAAAAAATAAGAGATGTCCGTGAAGAATTGTATTCTCCTTATCGTCTCAGCGCTCTGCGTCCTGGTTATCTCATGCGCTGGCTCGGATGATCCGGGGTCAGGCGCGTCCGGGACTTTTTCACTGGTCAATTCACCGACCGGTTCATCGAGCGTGCTTGATATTGTTTACGGGGATGACATTTCCGGTGACATCACGTATATCGTCAGCGACACGGACCTGAACCTGTCCACTGTGTCCGGGTTTGACGCCAGTGAAGAGACAAAAACCACGGTGACCGTAACCACGGACGGCCTCCTGTATGACGATTATATTCCGATATCGTCCCTTTCAAGCAATACCGAGTACCACGTGTACGTGAACCATAACGGAAGGGTCGAGGCGTTAACCCAAACGACCTGTCCCGACTCAACCGCGGGAAAGGCCGCGATCACCGGGACCATTACCGGAAGCGAGGGCACCTATGATTACACCATAACCTTCCCGGCGGACTACAGTACAACCGGCGCGAAGTGGCCGTTCCTCGTGGCCATGAAGGTCTACGGCCTTACAGACCCTGATTTTCCCTGTGTCGTGTTTACCATCAATGTGTATTCAGGCGCCACTACCGATAACACGGAAATAAACACTATCAAAACCACGATAAAGGACTTTATCGAAGACAGCTCGAACAACATCGACCTTGACCGGATCTATCTTTTCGGGTACAGCGCGGGAGCCAACGCAGCGATACTCATCGCCAATGATGACCAGAGCGACAAGTATGACATCCGGGCCGTGCTGATCGAAGGTGCCCGGTACTGGACGGCAAATTACTGCTCCAACCTGGGCAATACCGATATATGGCTGTTCTATGGCGAAACCGACGGAGAATACAATACCGATATCATTACCGCGCTTGACGGGCTCACGGGCACCGGTGAACATCTGCAGACCGTGATGCCCGACACCGGGCACACCTATGTCCCGGTCAGGGAGAGCCCTGTGGCGATGAGCTGGCTGCTGAACAAATAATGAGCGGTCCCGGTGCCGCGGCAGAGAAGAGCGTGCGGCAGGGCCTCTATAGCGTTCGCCTCAGGAAGAATTACGTATAAAACTGTTTTGATCAGTTTATCTCGCCTTGTATCTGACAATAGCGAAACCGCTCGAAGAGCTGCTGAATATCGGGCCGGCTGCAAGGATTTTACCGTCCTTCTGCTGAGCAATCAGATTGACATAACCCGTAACATATCCGGTTGAATTTTTTATTTTTGCGTAAATCCCGGTTTGCATGAAACCGCCGGGAGCGAATGATGCATCGGGATATCCGTTACCTGAACATCGAGCCAGCGAAAAAACATTTCCAGAGAAATCTTTAGTCGCGACTTCGCTCCTCCCGGCGATGATTATCATTCCGTCAGCCAGCATAGAGGCGGTTTTTGCCTCAAATGATTCCGGGCCGACAGTCACGATTCCGCTTTTCCCGTAAGTCGTGTCAACCTCGCCATTGCTCTGTATCCTCATGGCGCCGGCCCAGGACCTGTTCGCCAGATAAGGACATTCTTTATAATTAACGCCAGCCTGGTAATCTTTATTCAAAAAATAACAGGGTGCGGTAATTTTACCTGATTTATCGACAAGCAGGGCTGTTATCATTACGTCATAGGGAAAGTAATCCTTATCTCCCTGTGTATAGTTGACGAATTTGATCGGGGGTTTATCATAAACGAAAACGCCCCCGCTGCCGAACGTTTTATCGGGTTTGCCGGAACTGTCAAACCGTGCCAGCACGGGGATTAATTTTAAATGTAAGGGGGTATTTGTATTTCCGGCGAGAACGATCTTCCCGTCAGGCTGAAGCGCGGCGGACTGGAGAGTGAACCGCAGCCTGTTTTTCCCCGAGTTCCCCGAAAGATTGTATTCATATTCCAAATCAGCCAGGACATAGCCATTGGATCCGAAATCTTTATCAAGCGATCCGTCGTATTTATACCTCGCTATTCCTGACGTTTTCCCTTCCGGGATTCCGTTCTGATTGTTCGTATAGATTGAGCCCGCGATCAATATCATGCCATCCGGTTGAATCATCACAGTATTGGGGGCAATGGTAGTCCTTTTTTCAAACAACGATTTTGCCACACCCTTTGCCCCAAAGGTTTTATCAAGAGAACCGTCGCTGTTGCATCGCGCCAGTATTCCGGTTGAGTCCCTAATAAACGGGGATGAACGTAAAGATTCGAATGATTTCCCGGCAATGATTATTTTACCGTCAGCCTGAACTGCGATTGCTAAAGCCGCGGTGTTATTTTTTTCATCAATGATTTTCGATACGCCGTTTGATCCAAATGATGAATCGATAGATCCGTCTTTAGCGTATTTGAACAGGGCGATGACTTTTTTCCCGTTATCTGATATTGTAGAAGACACAACTATCCCCCCGTCTGGTAGAACCGAAAGGCCGTTTATCTCATCAATGCGAATACCATGTTCAATCAGGACGATCCCTCCGTTTCCGAAACTTTCATCAAGGTAATCGGATGCTTTTTTCCCCCCTGCCGCGGTTGTTAAAGACACGAAACAGAAAAAAAGAAGAGAAAAAACGACGGTGGTCTTTTTCATGGATTCACTCCTTTGAATGGTATATTTTTAATTAAGGGCACCTCTAAAAATCAGGTTTTTTCATTAATTGAAAAATGATAAAACCTGATTTATCCAATGGTTGTGCCCACAAGGGAACATCCGAAATGTAATTTATAGAGGTTCCCTTAAAATATTAATGTGATGTTTAAAAATTCGTTCGCCTCCGGAGGAATTAAACACATATGGGAAATAAAATATCGGAGAGAATTTAAATATTGTATTAGGTATTGGTATAGCTGGGTGGATATTGGAGATTGCCGCATTGTTTCCTTCTTTCACGACACGTTCCCTGGTTTTGATGCACGGGTATATTTTTATGTATTTCGGCTGTCAACTAACTACATAAAAGCATGTATAAAAATAACTGTTTTTCTAATTACCCCACCCGGTTTGCCTTACGTCAAGCAAATATTCAGCCTCACTTTTTCAATTATAAAAAAGCGCATATCCAGTATACCGCTCACGACATGCAGACAGCAGATATTATCCGCAATAGACCGCTTTAATCTTCGTGAAAACAAAGCACTATTCCTCATGCTTGTATACCATGAGGTAAGCAGTTAAAACTTAATTCATCTCCACCGGAACAGGGAAATAGGAATCCTCACGCCCCCGCTCCGCAGGCCCATAAACTCATGTCTGTTTTAATGACAAGCGTATGCTCACCGTAGGGACTGACCGATACCATGAGGAATATACTCAGGAATACTGTTGATTCAAATAAGGGAACCTCTTTAATATTTTACCCTTTGATGATGCTGACGCTGTCGAATTCGGAGCGGTTAAGACGGATTTGGAAAAGAAAGGTAAGATAATTGGTCCAATGGACTTATTGATCGCTGGACAGGCGAAGGCAAAGAAATTGATCCTTGTTACTAATAATATAAAAGAATTCGCAAGAGTGGAAGGAATCAAAATGGAGAATTGGGTAAAGGAATAAATAACGCTCCTGCCGTTCGATTGGCGTCTGGCACGCCTTAACCGGCGAGAGAAGTTTATTCCCGGAGCAGGGAAGGGATATGCCCCTTTTTTGTCTCGCCACAAAAAAGGGGCGAAAAAAAGGCGCTCCTCAGGTGGCGGAGGGCCTGCCGTTCATTCGCCACGGGGGCTTATCCCCCGCATCAGTAAATCCTCACCGTTAACCTGAATCCCCCGTGTCCCGAATCGTCCATCACGTCCGCGACATGAATCTGCTGTATGGGGCTCGTATTGTCATCCTGACAGACTCGCCCAGCGCGGGCATCCGTGCCCGCGCTAACCGGAGAGGGAAGAGTGCGGGCCTGTATCTGCGCCAGGGGAACGGTTCGTGCGTGGCCGTTTTATCCCCCTAACCACTTCGACACGTGGTACAGTGAGCCTGCTTCGCATTGAGCCTGTCGAAATGTCGAACTGCTCAGTGCATCGCCACAGAGGGCGGGGCACAAGAGTGCGCGGCCGGTCTTTGACCATCTGTATCTCTGTGTCCTCTGTGCCTCAGTGGCTGTCTTTATAAGATCCCTCCTTACGGCATTTCGACTTCGCTTAATGCATGGCCCACAGAGGGGGGCTTGAAGAAAATGCTGTCTCGCATCTTTTTTTTTGATGACTAAATAGAGCAACGCAGTATGGTGAGGTGAATAAATGAAATTCGATTAATTTTAGTTAGGCGAAAGTCAGCCCCCCAAGAGTGTGAAATCAACTTAATTCAAAATTAAAATTAATTATTGACACGAACTTAATGTATATATATTGTATATACGTAAAAGGAGGCCGCAATATGATTAAAAAATTAATCCAGCATGGGAACAGTTCAGCAATCATAATTGATAAACCCATTATGGAATTATTAAATATTGACAATGGGACCTTATTAGAATTAGCAACTGATGGTAAAAATATTATTATTTCACCCGTAAAAGCTAAAAATAAATTAAACAAGCTTAATAAATCTCTTGATGCAATAAATAAAAAACATAAATCAACCCTTACTAAATTGGCAAAATGAAAAATTCAAAAATTGAATTCCTTTCTTTAGCCGAGGTAATTGAAATTCATAATAATCAAATCGAATTATATGGCGGTGAATACGGCATAAGAGATATTTCATTATTAAGTTCCGCTTTATCAATGCCCCTTGCAACATTTGATGGCCACTATCTGCATAATGATCTAATTGAAATGGCATCAGCATATATTTATCATATATGTCAAAATCATCCATTTATTGATGGGAATAAACGAGTAGCACTTGTGGCTGGATTGGTTTTTCTTGATTTTAATGGCATTAAAATAGATGATCCTCATGAAGAATTATATAAGATGATGATGAACCTGGCCTCTGGTAAAGGTAATAAGAAATATATTGCTGATATATTAAGAAGATTAATTATTAAAGATTAAAAAAAAGGGGGGCAAACCATCGCACAACTCAGTTTTACTGCTGCGCTCCTCGCAAACTAATGTTTGTGCATATTCCGGAAACGTTAAGTGATAAACGTTGCCTCCTTCTTCCGTGTTTTCGTGCCGGCCATCCGTGGCCGTTAAAATTGTAATTGAAAAACATACCAAGTACAAGAATATATGATTATCTGAATATCATTGAGAAAACTTGTGGATTATAATAAAGGAAAGCTATTACGTGAACAGAAAGTTGATGATTTTTTAATAACGAAAAAATATATCCTGCGAAAACATTTCAGGAAACTGAAAACCGAACCCGCGTCAGTAAATCCTCACCGTTAACCTGAATCCCCCGCGTCCCGAATCATCCGTCACGTCCGCGGCATGAATCTGTAGAGCGGGGCGTGTATAAGCCTCCTGCTTGACACGCCCGGCGCGGGCATCCCTGACGGTCGTTTCGACTCCGCTCAACGACCGCAGTTGAGATTGCCTGACAGGAAGTCGAAAAAGGCATCCGTGCCCGCGCTATCTGGAGAGGGAAGAGTGCGGGCCGGATTTGACGTCGGACAAACCGAATACATCATTCCTCTACTTTCATTTTTTTTGATGAATAGTAAAATGTTCCCAGGTGACAAATAATTAGCAAAATAAGGATATTTTGTTTTGTGAATGGAAGTGATTGCGTGGAAAAAAGAATATCATTTTCCGGCAACTTGATTTTGTCATTATCGAACACCTGATATGATAATCCGATTGATAACTCATGTTTTTTTCCATCAACGGCTCTTCCTTCTGGTAATTTGTTTATTGTAATATTTACTGTTGAAAAAAATAAAAAGAAAACCAAAACAGCCAATGTCGAAAAAAAGGTAAACCTGCTTGATTGACCGATAATATAACCCTCCCGTTCATCTCTGTCCTTGATTCTTGCCAGTTTTAATAAAAGTTTATTACGAAATGCCGGTGATAATAATAAAACAAAAAGAATGTAGATCAACATAACAAACCAGAAAATCAAATGTAGCGACAATATTTCCGAAATGATATAAACAAATGCATTATCACTATTCAGAATTTCCTGCTGGCTCTGAAAAGTGCCCCAGATAATTACACCCATGATTGCCGGAAACGAAAACAATAAGTATTTTAAAACATAATTATTAAATTTACTCATTTGGAATATCCTCCACTTTAAACAGTGAATTAATGTCAGTATTAAAATATTTCGATAAACGAAATGCCAGCTCAAGAGACGGATTATAATTTCCTTTCTCAATGGCTATAATAGTCCCTCTTGTTACCCCGACAGCATCTGCCAGTTGTTGCTGGGTGATTCTTTTTTCTGCTCTAAAAACGTGGATTCTGCTGACTATTGTTAACGTTATTTTAGAATCATTCACATAATTCCTCCAAGAATGTACTATATTTTATACATAATGTATAGTTTATTATACTTAATGTCAAATATTTTATTCATTTATTAAAAAAAATAATGACTGCTCAGTGAAGAAACCGCACGCGGCCCACAGGCCGCGCAAATCACTCAGGGGACATGAAAGACATTATAATATTTAACGCTTGACGATATTAACGCGTGGCGTTACTATTGACACATGATCCGGTCCTTTAAATGTGATGAAACTGAAAAAATCTGGAACCAGATATTTTCCAAAAAATTTCCCGGTTCCATCCAAAAAGTCGCATTGCGGAAGCTGTTCATGATGAACCGGGCCAGGGAAATAAAGGATTTAACGATTCCACCGGCGAACAGGCTTGAAAAACTTAAAGGCGATCGCAAGGACCAGTACAGTATCCGGATAAATGACCAGTTCAGGATTTGTTTTATCTGGGAAAACTCGGATGCTTTTGACGTTGAAATTGTTGATTACCATTAGTCAGGAGTCCTATCGATGAAAAAAATACCCAACATACATCCCGGAGAAATACTAAAAGAGGAATTCCTGATTCCTTTTAACCTTTCCGCGTATAAATTAGCTAAAGAAACCAGAATACCTCCGACAAGGATCTCTCAGATACTGAAAGGCAAACGAAGCATTACCGCTGATACCGCGTTACGCTTCGCTAAATTTTTTGGTACGACACCGGATTTCTGGCTGGGCCTGCAGATCGAGTATGACCTTCGGGAAGAAATAAGCATTAAGTCGAAAGAAATAGATGCTATAAAAAACATTGAAGCTGTCCATAATGCGTGCTGAGGGATGGGCCGTGAAACGGGAAAGGGTGAGGCCGCTTTTGGAACGACCCAAAAGCGGCGCAAAAGGTCGCGCCTCAGAGCAACATCAGCCATGCCGGATACGCGATTCGGCAATTGCGTTTTAACGCTTGACAGAATATATACCTTGATATATACTAAATGCGGGAGGCAAATATCATGCAAAGCGCAAAACTTTTTATAAATGGCAGAAGCCAGGCTGTCCGCCTGCCCAAGGAATTTCAGTTTTCCGGGAATGATGTTCTTATCCAGAAAGTGGGAGATGCCGTAATTCTTCTCCCGCATGATAAATCCTGGGAAGTGTTTCTTCATGGATTGAATGATTTCACTGATGATTTTATGCAGGAAGGCCGTGATCAGGGCAAAAACCAAAAAAGAGAAGATTTCTGATGTATTTACTGGATACGAATATCTGTATTTATATCATCAGGAA
>DAIUKG010000041.1:0-34309 GCA_036848375.1 Spirochaetota bacterium | reverse complement strand
ATTACCTTCGGTAAACCGGGATGACACCAAAAGGTGTTATGAAACGGTTGCCCCTGAAAATAATTTGTTACCTGCTCCCTGCTATTCCGTGCGGAATCGTTAATTCTTGACAAAAACACCTCCTCTCATGCAGAATTAATACATTAACAGTTCTTTTGGAGACAGCATGAACAAGCGAATTTTAAAGTTGAAGAAAATGCTGGCATCGCACCGGCAGCTCCCGTATTTGGTCTCTGACCTGACGAACATCCGCTACCTCACGGGCTTTACCGGCTCTTACGCGCGGCTGGTTGTGGGCGAGAATGACTCTTTTTTCATCTCTGATTCACGTTATGAAGAATACGTGCGCTCGATTCTTCCCTCCCCGGTGCGGTTTGCTTTACAGGAGGGTGAATTTCTGGCACTTCTTGAAAATGAGCTTAAAAAAAGGGGGATGAAAACGCTCTACTGCGAGAGCCATTCCATGAGCCTGTCGTCGTTTATTGATATGAAGACAAAAATCAGGGGGATTAAGATTTTTCCCGGGCATGACGTGGTGAATGAACTGCGGATGATCAAGGATGACAGTGAGATAGAGATCATCCGCGAGGCCGCGGCCATTACGGACCGGTGCGTCGACCACCTGGTCAAGACCGTTACACCGGGCATGCGGGAATGGGACGTCGCGCTTGAGGTTGAATATTTTTACCGAAAGAACGGGTGCCGCAGAACGTCCTTTGATACTATCGTCGCGTCAGGGCACAATTCATCCATGCCCCATTATGAAACGTCGATGGAAAAGAAGATAAGAAAAGGGGATGTCCTGCTCATCGACATGGGCTGTAATTACCGGGGCTATAATTCAGACTTGACAAGAACTTTGTTCATGAATAGCATTGATCCGTCTGTTGAGAAGATATATCATGTTGTAAAAAGGGCGCAACAGGCGGCCCTTGACGCAGTCCGTCCCGGAATTTCTACGGGAAAACTTGACGCTATCGCACGAAATATAATTGCGCAGGAAGGCTACGGCCGTTATTTTGGTCATTCTTTAGGTCACGGTCTCGGCCTTGACATCCATGAGCTGCCGGCGGTCAAATCAGGCGATCTGGCGCTGAAAAAAAACATGGTGATTACCATTGAGCCGGGAATCTATCTTCCCGGAGTCGGCGGCGTAAGGATCGAGGACATGGTTCTGGTCACGGGCAGGGGACATGAAGTGTTGACGAAATCGTCTAAAGATATACTTGTATTGTGAGGACACGATAATGATTACCAGTAATGATTTCAGAAGGGGAGTTGTCATCAAGATTGACGGTGAACTCTTCTCGGTCATCGATTACCAGCATGTAAAGCCGGCGCGTGGGGCCGCGTTTGTCAGGACAAAGTTGCGGAACGTGCGCAAGGGCGGCGTGGTTGACAGGACTTTCCGCGGCGGTGAAAAACTCGAAGACGTGAGGCTTGAAAGAAGGCCCATGCAGTATCTGTATGATGAAGGAGACACCCTTGTGTTCATGGACACTGAATCATATGAGCAGATCAGTATCGACAAGGAAGCGATCGGAAACGCGATAAACTATCTCAAAGAAGAGGATGTTGTTGACATTACCCTTTATGAGGAGGCCCCGATATCGATAGAACCTCCTGCGTCAGTGGTCCTGAAAGTGACCTATGCCGAACCCGGCCTTAAGGGTGATACCGCGACCAACGTGCTAAAACCGGTGAAAGTTGAAACCGGGGCGGAAATCAAAGTGCCGCTCTTTATCAATGAAGGGGATTTCATAAAAATTAATACTCAGACCGGTGAATATATCGAGAGAGTGAATAAATGAATTTTTTAACGGTTATTACCCAGTGGATCAATGAGAATCCGGGCAAGGCAGCCGGTTCAATCGCGGGCCTCGTCCTGGGTATCCTCATTATCGCGTTCGGTCCTGCCAGGGCGTTTTTTATCGTGATACTGGCGGCGATAGGATTCCTCGTCGGGAAACTTCGTGATGACAATATTTCCATTTCTGAACAGATAAAGCGTCTTTTCCGGCGCGACAGGGACTGACATACCGTTTGGCAGAGACCAGAAAATGAAGCGGAAGCCGTGGCGTACAGAAAAAGCAGCGTAAACCTGGTTAAAGACGCTTATCAGAGCTTCAGGAAAAAGCGTTATAAAGAGGCCATGCTCTTATGCGAAAAAATCAGCGCCGCGCATCCTCATGAGCCGTATCCCCTTTTTCTGCTAGCCCTGTGCCATCTCTACACTGACCGGTTTGACCGCGCAGACCAGGTGATAAACCGGCTTCAGCGCCTGTCGCCGGACTATATTCCCATGGTGCAGCTCAAAGCGTTTTTAAGCCTGAAATCAGCGCTCAACCTTGACTCTGCCCTGAGCGTTTATATCGACCTGCTCGATCGTTATCCCTGGGACCCCTGTCTTATAAAGGGAAGAAAAATGCTGGGCGGGGATGCCGACTTCCCGTCGCTCCAGAAAAAAGTCAAGCTTACCGATCTGGTCAGCGTGCCCAAACCTCCGGGGAAACTCGGTTCGGTAAAAAGAAGCCCTGCCGCGAACAAAGGCGCGATGCTTCATGCCGGTTACTATCTCAAACGCGTCGCGGTGATCACCGTGCCCCTTGTTCTGCTCTCCTCCGGCGTGTACCTGCTGTATCCCGAACTGGTCAGGCTGGTCAGCCGCAGGCCTGTGCCAGAAAAAAGGTTCCCGCAGCTTGATGACGTGAACATAAGCGCGACTGAATACGACCTGATCAGGACCATAAATAACAATAAAAACAGGGAATTCTATTATTCAGTCAGTGAACTTACCGACGATTTTTCGAAAGCGAAAAAATACATCAAGCAGGAAGAATACAACAGCGCGGTCGTGATCCTGAACCGGATGCGGCACAGCAACGCCAGTTTCTCGGTAAAGGAGAAGGCGGCTTTTCTGATAGATTTTGTCCGTGACGCTGAAAACAGGACGTATGACCGCCTGGCGTTTTCGACCGTAGCGGAGAAACGCTATCTGTATCACGCCTATTCCGTTTGCTGGACCGGGAAAGTCGCCAATTTAAAAAAAATGCGTGATTCCGTTTCGTTTACCCTGCTGGTTGACTACCGCAAGGCCGGGGTCTTCTCCGGTGTCGCGGACGTGTACGCTCCGGGAAAGGGCCTGCTTGAAAACGGTGACATGGTTGAGGTAGACGGCCTTATCATGGACGTCACCGGGAACGACCGGCCGTATGTCGCGGCACGCGGGGTCAGGAAGATCAAGTGAACATCTGCAGAATTACATCCTTTAAAATATATTTCGCCATGGTCCTTGCCGCGCTGGTCATGGCCGTGCCCCTTTATGCGCAGGACGCATCTCAGCCGGACCGGCTCGCGCAGGTCGCGTCCGCGATCGATTCCTACCAGGGGAAGACCCTGACCATGACCCTGAGGCTCAAGACAAGAGACACCGTTTTTGAAAAAATTGCCTTTTATGACCGGAAAAATCACGACCTCGTCTTCGATATTTCATCCCGCGAAACAAAGAAAAGGCTGAAAAAATATATGGCAACTATTCATGAGGGGATGGAATACCGGGTGACGTTCACGGTGTTAAAGCTGGACAATTCCGGGATGATCATGGCTGAGCTTGTTGAATTTATTCCGGTTATTCTGGAGCATTTTCCCTGAGTCTGAAAGCAAGAAAGCAGAATAGCTGGGCGGCTATCCTGCCTTCTTACAACGCAGTGCCAAGTCAACAATATGGTAAAATCGGGAGGGAATTACCATATCATTTCTTGTACTATGATATTCGGCTTTTTGAGCTGAAAACTTTAATTTTTTTTTAAATTTATTTTCATTATGACCGGAACAGTGGTAAAAACATTCGGAAGATATTATACGGTCCGCTGCGGCGCCAGCCAGGTAAACTGCGTCCTCAGGGGAAAAATCAGGCTGGATGACAGCCTTGACCGGTATTCCGAACCGGTAGCTGTGGGCGACACGGTTTCCTTTGACGAGCAGGATGACGGAACAGGGGTCATAAACGAGATCCGGCCGCGAAAAAACGCCTTTACCAGAAAAGACCGCGGAAGGAGCAAAGAGGACATTATCGCCGCGAACCTTGACCAGCTGGTGATCATCCAGTCATTCGTGAAACCGAAGCTGAACCTGCGGTTCGTTGACCGGGTTGCGGTCAGGGGGGAAAAGGAATCAATACCGACCGTATTGTGCGTTAACAAGGCCGACCTTGCCGGTGACGATGACATTAAGCGTCTTCACGAGTATTATTCGGGTTCGCCTCTTGCAATTTCAGTGGTCAGCGCGGTAAAGCGCCTGAACCTGGTGCAGCTGAAAAAAATTCTTAAGGGAAAGACCTCTCTTTTTATCGGCACCTCGGGCGTGGGGAAGTCAACCATACTGAACAGTCTGTTCAAAGGCCTGGAGCTGAGGATTTCGGAAGTATCTGAAAGCACCGGCAAGGGGCGGCACACGACAACCAATGCGGAGATGATCATTCCCGAAAAAGGCACTGCCATAATCGATACTCCGGGAGTCAGGGAATTCGGCCTTATGGACATTGAGCCCCCGGTCCTGGCGCGCTATTTTCATGAATTCGGCGACCTGGACAACCAGTGCCGCTTTCAGCCCTGTACCCATGACCATGAACCCGGGTGCAGGGTCAAGGAGCTTGTTGAATCAGGCGTAATTTCGCATGAACGCTATATTTCGTACCTGAACATTCTTCATTCAATAAAAGAATATTATGATACCCGATATCAATAAAAACGAACGGGAAGGATGAGATGATTGATGTCCGCGGCCTGTCCGTATCATTTGACCGGAAGCCTGTTATCAGGGGAATTGACCTTCACCTTAACCGGGGAGATTCCCTGGTGCTTCTTGGCAAGAACGGCTCGGGAAAATCCGTGATCCTGAAATGCATCGCGGGACTGATAGCCGAATTCGAGGGAGAGATAACCATCAATGGCAGGGACGTGCGTTCCACCTTCCAGTCCCGGGACATATCGTTAAAAAAGGCGGACGGTGATGTCCACCTTGCCTATGTGTTCCAGAAAGGCGGACTGTTCGATTCAATGAATGTTTATGAAAACGTCGCGTTCGGGCTTCGCAGGATGGGGATCGCTCCTGAAGAAATCGAGCGGAAAGTAGCCGGTTCGCTGAAAAGGGTGGGCCTGGCCGGCAGCGAGGAAAAGCTTCCTTCAGAGCTTTCAGGGGGGATGCAGAAGAGAGTGGGCCTGGCCCGCGCGGTTTGCATGGACCCCGACATCATCCTTTTTGACGATCCCACCGCCGGCCTTGATCCGGTGCTTTCAGACTCAATTGCTGACCTGATGATCGAAATCAGGGACTCGCTGAAAACTACGTCAATCATTGTCACCCATGATCTCAAGGTCGCTGAAAAGGTAGCTGATTCAATGGCGTTGCTTTACGATGGAAAGATCGTCTTCTCAGGTGCGGGCAGTGATTTTTTCACCCAAACAGATCCTTATGCCAGACAGTTTATCGAGGGTGATGTTCAGGGGCCTATCGATATACTCTGATATTTTCCGGTTGACATTCCGGGAAAAATTAGTCTATAAAACACAAAAAAACAGGGGAGTGCAGGTTTAACGGAATTATGAAAGTGCTTGTGACCGGGAGTGCCGGTTTTATCGGGTATCACATGGTTAACCATCTCATCTCACGGGGGGATGAGGTGGTTGGTCTTGATAATATCAATGACTATTATGATGTCGGGCTGAAATACGCCCGGCTCGAGGATTGCGGCATAGACCGTGACGCGATTGAATACAACCGGATGGCAGCCAGCTCCGGAAGTAAAAACTACCGCTTTATTAAACTTGACCTTGAGGACCGGGAGAACCTTCCGGCGTTATTTAAGAAGGAGCGTTTTGACCGGGTGTGCCATCTCGGTGCCCAGGCCGGCGTCCGCTATTCAATGACCCATCCTTTTAAGTATATCGATTCAAATATTGTCGGGTTCATGAATATTCTTGAATGCTGCAGGAACTATCCGGTGGAGCACCTGGTGTACGCAAGCAGCTCTTCGGTGTACGGCCTCAACAAAACCTATCCTTTCAGCGTGCACGACAATGTCGATCACCCGGTCAGCCTGTACGCCGCAACGAAAAAATCAAATGAGCTCATGGCCCATTGTTACAGCCATATTTTCGCGATCCCTGTTTCCGGGCTCCGTTTTTTTACGGTTTACGGCCCGTGGGGCAGGCCGGACATGGCATATTTTTCCTTTACGCAGGCGATCCTCCAGGGGAAACCGATCAATGTGTTCAATAACGGGGACATGTGGCGCGACTTCACGTTTGTCGCGGACATCGTTCAGGGAATTACCCGGGTGCTTGATTCGGTACCGGCAGGGGACCCTTCCTGGAACGGGGAAGATCCCGACCCCGGAAGATCATCCGCCCCGTACCGTCTGTATAATATCGGAAACGCTTCGCCGGTAAAGCTTCTCGATTTTATCAGGATCATTGAAGACACCTTGGGCAGGAAAGCTGAAATAAATTTTATGCCCATGCAGCCGGGTGATATGTATAAAACAAGCGCGGATGTCAGCGACCTGGCCAGTGAATTTGATTATCATCCCGGAACTCCTTTTGAGGAAGGGGTGCGCCATTTCGTTGACTGGTTCAGAGATTATTACCGTAAATAATATAAGGGAACCTCTATAAATTACATTTTTGATGTTCCCTTGTGGGCACATTATCTGATAAAATCAGGAGTTGTCATATTTGATAATAATGAAACTCCTGATTTTTAGAGGTGCCCATAAATATAAGGAGTATGCCGTGTCGTTTGTCACAAACTTTGAAGCGTCCGATTTTTCCCTGAACGACCTTATGGAAATAAAAGGCGAGCGCCCGGTTTATGTTGTATTCTCAACATTCGGTGAACGGGAAGCCGGCCTCATTTACGACAAAATATCACTTCTAACTGATGAACTGGGCGGGGTGGTCGATAAATTTTTTCTGTCACACCGCCGTGTTGACGCTGATTCTCCGGAACTGACCGAGAATAAGGCCCTCCAGGCAAACAGCGACACTGAAATAATCATCTGCAACACCCTGGCCGTGCCTGATATGGGCACTGAAAAAGGAAAGGGCAGTGACATGCGCAGGACCCTTTATCTCATAAATGAACAGTACTGCGCGGATGAGAAAAGCCGCAATGCTGTGGTCGTGTTCCTCGATGCGGACGTCGTGCCTGAATATTTCGGGCCCCACTTTGTCACGGGGCTTGCCGGCCCGGTCCTGCGCGGTTATGATTTCGCGAAAGCCGGGTTCTGGCGGGCCATGGGCCGCGTTAAAAAATTCGTGGCGCAGCCCCTGTTTTCGCTCATCGATCATCCCCGCATCAGGGGGCTTCGCGAGTTCTCCTATCCGCTGTCAGGGGAAGTCGCGGGCACCGTGGAATTTTTTAACGCGGTGCATTTCTGGCAGATCTATGGCGTGGAAACAGGCATCAATATCGATTCATGCATGGGCGATTTCAGGATCGCGGATGTCAACCTCGGGCTTTATGACCATGAACACCATGACGATGTGGGAATACAGAAGATGTCTTTCGGGATCATCAGGACCTTTTTCAAGCAGCTTATCGATTACGGGATCATTGAACTGAAGCAGGGGAGCGTCGTTTCCGATGAATTCAGGGCCACGCTGATCGACGAAAACGGGAAGAGGCAGAGTATGCAGTTCGACCTCGCTGAAAAAAAATATGCTCCCCTGAACGGCATCCTTCATCCGTGACGGCATCGCTTCGGGGGCCAACACCGTAAAAAACAGTCAGGCACCATGGCGTGTCCCACCACTATCCAGGAAAACGCTGATGAAAAGAATCGCTTATAACGAAACAGACAGGGCCCATGAAAGGGTCATTTCAATTTCGACCTATTCGCCGGATGAGGGCCATATTGTCGTTGAGGGAAGGCTTCGCGAGCTGAGATTGAAAGACTACTATCTCTTTACCGGCGAGCGGAAACCTTCAGGCCCGCTCCACGATCTGATCATACGCATGCTGCTGAAAATTCCTGAACTGCTGATCGAAGACATTGAAGCCGAGATGGCGGCCGTTCCCCGTGAGGAATGCTTTTCAATCGAGGGGTGCGTTGAAAAGATAAAAGGCATGAGGGTCGAACAGGGCTTTACCATGAAGGTCCGCTCAATGCTTTCCGGGGTTAACGGGTGCACCCATATGACCCATCTGCTGCTGACCATGGCGCCGGCGATCATGCAGGGGATGTGGGCCGTAACAGCGGAAAAGCCCCCCGGAGAGCGTGAAGACATGACGCCGGACAAAATCAACGCTGTCGCTGAAGGATTGAAAGACACCTGCTATGCGTGGCGTGAAGAGGGGAAGGCCTTCAAGCGGCTGAAGTCGCTCATAAAAAAAATGAGCGCACCATGGCGCTCATAAAAAAATGGAGGTCTCGGTTATAATGACTTGCGTCACTGCGGTGCGCCGTATTTGCCCGATGAATCAGTGTTCCCCTCTTTCGCTTCCACCGTTATTAATATTTTTTTTGACGCCCACAGCAGCGGGACCGTGATTACAAAGAGAAAGGTCAGCAGGATGTTCATCAGGCTTATGGTGAATATCATCTCTCGAGGATACCCGGCACCATAACCAGCAGCAATTATTTTAGCGATGTCGGCCGCGAAGAAAGCCGCGAACATGATGATAAAAGCATACGCTGCCGGACGGCTTTCGTTGTTTTCGATATAGCTTCTGAAATAATTTTTAAAAAATCCCACCGGAATCAGGAATGCCATCAGGGCCGCGCTGAAATAGTGAAGATGGTTCAGGAAAAAATAGTCCCCAGTCCATGAGAAACCGGGAACATCGGCAATGAAATACCGTTTATAAAGCGGCATCTGGCCCAGCCCGCTGAAGAGTAACATCGCGGTGGTAATGATAAAGGCATACCGGTACCATTGAGGCAGTTCTGGATATATACTTGTTGTTTTCTTCATTTTTTTTCTCCGAAATATTTTTTGATCTGTCTGTAGAACCCTGTCACTGATGCGACTGCCCCGGCAAACGGAGCGGTGAGCAGCGCGCCGGCAAGGACATCGGTTCTGGCCATGGTGTCTTCTGTCTTCGCCAGATGGGGCTTGCCCGGTCCCTTTTCGATCGCCTGGTTCAGCTTGTCAAAGGGCACTGCTGAAACATATATGGTGTTCGTTCCCCCGTTTTCATCCAGCCCGTACAGGTAAAGATTTTCTTCGTCGGCCATTTTTTTTGCCCTGGCCACAATTTCATCTCTGGGGCCGATTGTCTGTGCGCCAACGGGGCAGGCTTCAATGCAGGCAGGCATCCTCCCTTCACTGATTTTATCAAAACAGCGGTCGCATTTGTACATCACACCGTTCCCTGCCAGTGCAGGCGCGACACTCAGGTACGGGCCCACTCCTGTCTGCCGCTGGGGGATGTTCCAGGGGCATACCGCGCTGCACTTGGCGCCGCCGAAGCAGAGTTCAGGGTCAATGGTCGTGATGCCGTTGTTTTCTTTATGCGCAGCGCCGAAGGGGCAGAGATGGGCGCAGGGCGGGTTCTGACAGTGCATGCACCGGCGGGGGATGGACACTTCGGTCATTTCCCCGTTGTGTTCAACCTGTGCCCGCTGAATGTACAGCCAGTTGTACGGGGTCAGCCTTTCAGTGACATCCCTTTTGTCTGACCAGTCGGATACTTTAACCTTTTCCGGGTACATCTTCGGAAAAGGTTTCTGCGGCTGAGGGTACTTTGACTGATTTGACTCCTGGCAGGCATAGACGCATGATTCACATCCGATGCATTTTCTCAGGTCGATCATGGTTGCGAGTTCATTTTGAGATGCTCCTTTGAGGACTGCCGGGACCATCATCGCGGCTATTCCTGCTCCTGTTTTGGTTGCGGTGTTTTTAAAAAATTCTCTTCGAGAAATATCCATACCAATACCCCGTGTAATCTATCGTATAATAAAATTTAAATATTTTAGTATTTAATTAAATATATTAAATTTTTTTGTCAATAAAAATATTAAGAATTTTATAAAAAACTGTAATACTTTGGTATTTTTAGTACTAATAGTTATATAAACAGCGTTTTGTCGTTTTAAGTATTATCAAAGTCAAGGAAGGTAGCTAGCATGTCAACGATCACTTTAAAAGGGAAGACAATACACACCTCAGGGAACCTGCCCGTGGTCGGGACCAGGGCCCCATCATTCTCGCTTACCGGCAGGGACTTGCAGGACCATTCACTCGCGGAGTTTTCAGGACAGCGGATCATCCTCAATATTTTTCCGAGTCTTGATACACCGGTTTGTGCGACTTCGGTACGAACATTCAACGCCAGGGCCTCGTCTCTGTCCAATGCTGTTGTGCTCGCCGTATCACGGGACCTGCCCTTCGCTCACAACCGTTTTTGTACGACAGAGGGTATCGAACATGTTTTTGCGCTGTCCGAGATGAGAAACCGCGATTTCGGGAGGGATTATGGAGTTGAGATCGTTGACGGGCCCATGGCAGGGCTGCTCGCGCGGGCAGTTGTGGTGCTCGATGAAAACGGTACGGTTATCCATGCTGAGCTCGTTTCTGAAATAGCGCAGGAGCCGGATTATGATAAAGCGCTTGCAGCATTATAAAAAATTGCTTGTCAACCGTACAGGAAGGGATGAAATGTGCGCATGGAAAGGCTCAGCGTACAAAAAGCTGCTTTGATTTATTTTTCACCTCACGGGACCAGCAAAAAGTCTATTGAATCTGTCGCTTCAGGGCTCGCCGCAGCGGGTTTGCACGGTGATTATTTCGACGCGGCCCGTTTTATCCGAAGCGGCAATACATCCGAACTGTACGTGCAGCTGTCCTATTATAAACTGCTGGTAATCAGTTCACCGGTTTACGCGCACCATGTCCCGCCGGTATTCGGTAAAATGCTTGAAAAAATTCCGGTACTCACGAAAGACCAGGCTGTGGCATTCGTGGTAAACTATGGCGGAGTAAGCAGCGGGGTCGCATTACAGGAACTGGCGAAAATGTTTGCGGTTAAGGGTTTTCGTCTTCTCGGTGGGATAAAAGTCGCTGCAGAACACTGCCTGATGTTTCAATCAGCTGATCCCATAAACAGCGGAAGGCCGGCTTCCGGCGATCATCAAGCGCTTGTATCTTTTGGCAGGACCCTGGTGGAGCGCCTGACCAGCAGGGACCGCAAGGAGTTTAAGGTCGGCGATTTTGTTGACAAGTCGCTGGGCCTCAGGGTCATGGATTCATTTTTTTTCAATATGTCTGCAACCAGGAAAGTCCTTCCCCCCATCAGTATAAACAACGAATTATGCACCAAATGCATGATCTGTGCATCATCATGCCCGACAGCGAACATAGAGATTCGCAATGACATTCAGTTTAAAGACCGCTGTATTAATTGCTACCAGTGCGTGCGACTTTGCCCTGAAAAAGCCCTGAACGCCACCATGGACGGTGTTGAAAAGCTTTTAAGGGATTTGAAGGTCAGACTCGCGAAATATGAAACAGGCGAGACTTTGCAGGTCGTATAAATTCAAATTTGTATATTTAATAATTTTTTTTCGTTATAATAAAATTTTCTTCATTGCATTTATCGGCTTTTTTTTGTATTATGGCAAAAAATGAGCGATAAACCAGCCATTTGTCTCAGGTGCGGTAAATGCTGCCTCGCCAATGTTCTTTCCTTTGCCACTGAAAAAGACTTCAAGCGGTGGGAAGATGAAGGAAGGGATGACATCCTGCATGTTGTTGAGCATTATCATCCCATTTGGGCAGGTGACCACCTGATCTCAGCGGAAGACGGACGGTATCTTCACGGGTGCCCCTTCTTGAAGCTTGACGGTGATCTGTGCAAATGCACGATATATGACACCAGGCCTGAAGTGTGTGAACGCTATCAGCCCGGTTCGTCCCAGATCTGCCCCCAGTGGCATAACAACAGGGAATAAAAACGAAAAAGTAATCCGGAATTTAATTTCATCTTTTCCCCTTTGCCGTATTCAACTCGTGCGTTATACTCCACTTCAGTATCTTCTTGACAGCGGATAGATTTCCGGTTAGTATAGACGGGCATGCATGACCCGGGTTTCGGAATCGCGGGAATGAATTTTTAATGTTGAGCGCTGATCGACTATGAAAAAAATAAGCGGGATAATACTGGGACTTGCTTTTCTGGGCCTGACTTCTGCCCCTGTGTATGCACAGGAATCTCCCACTCAGATCGTGCTCATTCTCGACGCATCAGGAAGCATGTGGGGTAAAGCCGGGAATACCACGAAGATAGCGACCGCGAAAGAGACCCTGCTTTCTCTGGTGAAAGACCTGGCTGACAGGCCGGTCCTGATCGCACTGAGAATTTACGGCCACCGGAACAGGAAGTGCTCCAACACCGTTCTGGAGATTCCCATGGGCCCCGTGAATGTTGATAAAGTGAGAAGCATTATAATGCCTCTCAAACCGAAAGGGAAGACCCCGATTTCCAGCTCTCTCTATATGGCGGCGGATGATTTTCTCAAGGACAAACCCGGCGAAAAAATAATAATCATCATCACGGACGGGATTGAAACATGCGGCGGCGACCCCTGCGCTGTCGCGCTGAAACATCAGTCCGAAGGCATTGTTACCCGGGTCCACCTGGTGGGATTCGGCATGAAGGAGAGTGAACTTTCCACGCTGAAATGCGTGGTCAAACCTTCAGGCGGCCTGCTGTTAAGTGCCAGCAATAAGGATGAACTGAACACCGCGCTTCAGGGCATCGTGGCGACATCCCTGCGAAAAAATCTGGTTCTTACCGGTACGGATAAAAGCGGCAAAGGCGTTTTTATCCGTGTGATCGTGTCGCAGCAGGGCCAGGAGAAAACCCGCTCAGAGGGTAATGACGTCGGATTCTATCTTAAGCCCGGCTCCTATGATGTTGCGGTTACCGATCCCCTGAGCGGGAAGGAAGTCATCCTCAACGATGTTTCTGTTGATGATAATCATGTTGAAAGAAGAAAAGTTTTTTTCGGTGATGTTGAGCTTACCATTACCGGCAGGGACACCTCCGGGAACGTGATTGATACCCTCGTGGTAATTCATGACAGCCAGACCGGTAAGATCGTTAAAATATTTGAAAAGAATTCGGTACACCGGGTGTCATTGCCGGTGTCACGCTATGATATCGAGCTCCAGGATCTTGAGACAAACCGGAAGGAACAGATCCAGGGAATTGAGCTCAAGGAGAATATCGCGGAGGAGGCGATTTTCAAAAGAGGCCGCCTTGTGGTAAGGACGAAAAACCCGAAAGGTCTCGCGATAAAAACCAATGTTGACATAGTTCCTCAGGGTTCAGCGGATATTTTCCGCTCAAGTCCGGGAAAGACAGTTCATGAATTTATTCTGCCTGAAGGCACGTTCAGCCTTACGGTAAAGTACTGGTACAGCAAAGCCGAGACCACGGTCCCGGCTGTTACTATTATCGACGGAGAGACGGTTGAAAAAGATGTGGTGCTTGAAACCGATTGATCACCTGTTTTCGACGGTCTGTTTTGAATATTTCATCAGGTAAACCAGCCTCATAAGGCGCGTTTCAAGCGGATTGATCCGCTTGCCGCCGCCCAGGAATTCCGTTTCAATAAAACATTTGCATCCTTTCATGAAGACCTGGCATACCGCGTGAGTGTCATCAAGATCGTTTCCCGCACAGAGAGCGCCATTATCCGAAAGAAGAACCGCGTTTCTCTTTTTCAGCTTTTTGACTACTGCGGACCTGACTTTGTTTTTAACCGGCTCGGTGTACGCAGCGGTGCGCGCGGTCGGGCCCACAATCTGCGCCATGTCGTCGAGCAGCGGGTAAATGGTTTTCCCGGATTTTGAGCAGGTGAGAAAATTCAGTTCAAATGAATGGACCAGGGCGTTAATATCTTTACGGTTTCGGTATATCTCTCGGTGAACACTGAAGTCAGCCGGGGGATTGGCCCCGGTGGTCATTGAGCCGCTCTGGATGTCGACAAGGATGATGTCATCCGGTTTCAATGCGGAAAGTTTCTTTTTTCTGGGACTGATAAGCATGGTTTCTCCGACTCTGCAGCTCAGGCTTCCCTGGTAATCAACAAGAAAACCTTCATCGCAGAGTTTTTTGCTCCAGTCCGCCATATATGCTCGTGTTTCGTCAATAGTCATGTTTTACCTCTCAGCCATCATGTTCAGGTAGAAAGTGTGCATCGCGGCCAGGGAAAACGGCCCGTTCTGGCCTGATGCGCTGAGAAAGGAGCGCGCAATAAACTCTTCCGCCGCCTCTTCAAGGGCCCTGGCAACAGCAAACGCGTCCCTCATCTTTTTGCCCACGCACACTGCCCCGTGGTTTGCCATGAGGGCCGCGTTGCTTGCTCCGAGGGCTTCAGCTGTGGCCCGGGCTAGTTTCCCCGTTCCGGGAAGGCCATAGGCGGCGACCCTGACCGTTGTTCCGAGGAGCGCGGAATGTTTTTTCCCGATTCCGGTAATGTCCTTCCTCGCGGCCGCGACCGTGGATGCGTGCGTCTGGTGAGTGTGAATTACTGCGTTCACCCCTTTGTTCTGTTTGTATATTTCAGCGTGAAGGCCTTTTTCTGATGAGGGTTTAATCGAGCCTTCATGGGTCAGGTCGCTGATTTTGACCGGCACCATATCGGTCACGGTGAGGTCTTCATAACGCCTGCCGCTCGGGGTTATCACGAAGACTTCGTCATCAACCCTGGCGCTGATGTTGCCCCATGTCCGGGCAACCAGGCCTGCCTTGACCAGCTCAACGCAGGCCTCCTGTACGATTTCCCTGGCTTCATTAATGCTCATTATTTTTCTCCGTCGGTGTGGTCATACACCTTCTATATTCTGGAAGATTCTGTCAAACGCTTTCAGCGCATTGTCGATAATCGCATCCGTATCTGCGGCGCTGGTGTATATTCTGCTTCCGGCCAGCGTGACGATCCCTTCGGCCATGTAGGCCGCGCCCATTTCTTCCATGACGTGTTTGCGGGCACCGATTTCTTTAAGTTTTCCCGGGATCTGCCATGGCTTGCTCCAGTTGATGTCGAAGAGCATGGTACCCACGGTTTCAAGATGGCACACCGAGCCCTGGTTGAAGGCAACAAAAGGAAGACGGTATTTTTTTATCAGTTCCTGAAGGCCCCTGGTGATTCTGTCTCCGGCGTGACCGGCTTTTTCCGGGGCCCGGGTTTTTTCCATTTCACAGAGGGTGTAATATCCTGCGGCCGAGCTCAGCGGGTTCGCTGACATGGTCCCGCCAACCAGGGCCTTTTTCTGTCCGGCCTCAAGGCCCGCGGCCAGAAATTTCATGTACTCCCGTTTGCCTCCGAGTCCGCCGGCTGACGGATAGCCGCCTGCCACGACCTTCCCGAACACGGTCAGGTCAGGGGTCACCCCGAAGTATCCCTGCGCACCGCTCATCCCCATCCTGAAAGCAGTGACAACTTCATCGAAGATGAGGACTGCATCATATTTATCGCACAGCTCGCGGACCTGCCGGTTGAAGTCTTTATCCAGGGGACGGGTGCCGCTTTCAGGGCCTATCGGCTCCATGAGGACTGCAGCGGTCCCGCCGCGGAACCTGTTTCTTCTGAGTTTCCTTTCCAGTGAGTTGAGGTCATTCGGGAAAAACTCATCAACATATTTGAAGCAGTTTCTCGGGACGCCGTGCGCCTCAAGATGTTTTGTCCCGGGGATCCTTATCCCGTAGGCGAGCTGGTCGCTCCATCCGTGATATGCGCCGCCCATTTTCAAAACGTTCTTTTTACCGGTCGCGAGCCGCGCCACGCGGATGGCTGCCATGCATGCTTCAGTACCGCTTCCGAGCATCCTGAACATTTCCACGCCGGGCATGTGTTCGGCAATTTTTTCTGCAAGGCGGAGTTCATATTCATGAAACAGGCCGGTTACCGGGCCGGTTGTATTCAAAAGGTGGATGACTTTTTCCCTGATGACCCTGGGATTGCTGCCCAGAACCGTGGGGCCGCCGCCCTGAAGGAAGTCGGTGTATTTGTTCCCGTCAAGGTCATACAGGAAGGCGCCTTCCGCTTTGGTGAAGACAAGGGGGAAGGGATAGTTAAAGGCCAGGTTGTGCTGGACCCCGCCCGGGATGTATTGTTTGGCAACATCAATCATCTCTTTTGATTTTTTACATTTTAATTCGTAATATTTAAGATACTTTTCCATTGCTTCCCGTTTGAGGGATCGGATGGGCTGGTTGATCAGCACATTGAGCTGCTTCATAAGTGCCCTGGCATCGGGATATTCACTTATAGCGAAACCGGTTGCTTTTTTGGTATTTTCTTTGTGATTCATAATTGTCCTCCTGGCGTAGATTTATAACTATGGTATAATAACTCGCTCGATTTTCTTGTACATGATTGATATACTCTATTGTGCAGGACTTGTCTTACCATAATCTGTTTTGTCAGAAAATGGTCTGTATGCTCTTCTGAAAAAAACAATAAAAAAAAGGCGCCTCAGGACGCCTTTTTTTTATTGGTATATGAAGTAAATTATTCGCCTTTGAAAACCGCTTCTCTTTTGGTAAAAAAGGCGGTCATGCCTTCCTGCATGTCTTTGGTGCCGAAAAGTTTGGCCAGTTCCTCGCGTTCGACCTTGAGGTGCTGTTCCGGAGAAACGCTGGCACTCATTGATATGATTTTCAGGATGGCTTTCACTGAAAGAGGAGGCCTCTTCGCAAGGGCATTGCCCAGCTCAAGGGCGTCGTCAATAATTTTTCCCTCTTCGCTCAGCCTTCCCACCAGGCCGAACTGGAGCGCTTCTTCTGCTTCAAGCTGTTTCCCGAGAAGCATCAGTTCAAGGGCTTTTTCCCTGCCAAGCAGGCGCGGATATCTCAGTGTCCCGCCGTAGCCGGGGATGATCCCGAGGTTTGTTTCAGTAAGGCCTATTCGAGCGCCTTTTTTCATTATTCTGAAGTGGCATGCCATGGCAAGTTCACATCCGCCGCCAAGCGCGTGGCCGTTAATGGCCGCGATTATCGGTTTCGGATAGTCCTCAATTTTGTTCCAGATGTCCTGTCCGCGTTTGAGGAAATCGACCGGTGAAAGGCCGCCCATGCCGCTCGAAAGGTCTGCGCCTGAGCAGAATATTTTCTCACCGGAGCCGGTCACGATAAGGGCCCTGATTTCTTTGTTGTTTTCGTTGGCATCCAGGAATGTCCTGAAGCCCTCAAAGACCTCGTGGCTTAACTGGTTCGCTTTGGGTTTGTTGATTGTAAGAATCCCAACATTCTCTTTTTGTTCGAATAATACAGCATCAGACATACACTACCTCCTTTATGTCATGCTCCCATTGTTTTAAATGAGCCGTCAAGGATCTCAGGCTCAACTTTAAACATGTCTATTTTATAGCGGTCATGCAGATAATTGAGGGCATCGGCTATCTGCTGGGGCTGCATTCCTGAAGCCATGGTAAATGGGCCGGCAAAAGCGTTCATCCCGTATTTTACACCGTCATCGATGTCTTTTCTCGAACCGGCGATCCCTTCTTTGTAAACTCTTACCGCTTCATTGATCTGTATCGCGAGAAAATGGATAGGGGTGATTTCAGCCGTTTCTTTCGTCGTATCGATAATGGCTTTCCCGTTTTCCCATTTATAAATTCCCTGCCCGGTTTTCATGCCAAGTTCTTTTTTTGCCATTTTATCAAGGAGATATTTGCCCGGCTTGTACTGGGGTGAAAGTGTTTTTTCGTAATATTCCAGCGTGTGGCAGAAAACATCAAGGCCCACGAAATCAGCAGTTTCGAATGGCGCCATTTTCATGCCCATTTTTTTCATTACTGCGTCAATTTCGTTGGGCTGAATTTTCCCTTCGTCAAGGACGGCGCTGATCAGTGCCTGGTTCGGCGCGCTGATTCTGTTGACGATAAAACCCGGCCTGTCTTTGAGTACTTTTACCGGTATTTTGTCGACTTTTTTGGATATTTCACAGAGCAGGTCAACGAACTGGTCCTGTGATTTTTCTCCATAGATGACTTCAACGAGCTTCATCCTGGTTACGGGATTGAAAAAATGCATGCCAACAAAACGTTCAGGGTTCTTTACCACGGTCGCGATTTCAGAAATGCTCATTGTTGAGGTGTTAGACGCAAGTATCGCGTCCGCGGGTGCTGCTTCTGAAATTTCCTTGAACACCGATTTTTTCAGGTCCATAATTTCCGGGACGGCTTCAATAACTGCCTGGACGGATGCGACTGCTTCTTTGTTTGATAAGGATGTAGTAAGACGTTTATTTAATACTTCATTCATCACATCCTGTGACAGTTTGCCTTTTCCTACGAGAAATTCGAGGCTTTCCTTGATTTTAGCAACGCCGTTATCAAGGAATTCCTGTTTGATGTCTACCATGACGACATCGTATCCGGCAACGGCGCAGACCTGGGCGATCCCGTGACCCATGGCCCCTGACCCGATGACGGCGATTTTTTTTACGTCATTAATATTCATTACTCAACTCCTTTTTGTAATATTTGGAGAATAACCCCGGTGCCGGGCGTAGTCGACCCGGGGTTACACCATATTCATTATTTCAATTCTTTGCTTGACATTTCAAGCACATTTCTCGCAACGATCAGATGCTGTATCTGGCCCGTTCCTTCAAAGATGTCCATGATCTTGCTGTCTCTCATCCATTTTTCAGCCAGGTAGTCACTCGTAAAACCCAGAGGCCCGAGGAGTTCACAGCATTTTTGCGTGATCATCGTCCCGTATTTGCCGGCCTTCGCCTTTGACATTGACGCTTCCAGGTTGTTAAACTGTTCGTTGTCCGCCATCCAGGCCGCGCGCCAGACCAGGAGCCTCATTGCTTCAAGATGGGCTTCCATCAGGTAAAATTCTTTTTCAAGTGAAGTTACGTTATTCAGATTTTTTGTGTAATCGATCTTGATATTGTTCTCTTCAATTTTTTCCCGGGTAAAATCGATGGCCGCGCGCGCGATACCGGTCGCCATTGCCGCGACAAGAGGCCTGGTGTTATCAAAGGTTTTCATGACACCTTTGAATCCTTCTGTTTCTGTTTTGACCTCAGCGCTTCCAAGCAGATTGGTTTTAGGTATTCTGCAGTTGTCGAGAACAAACGTTCCTGTGTCCGAAGCGCGGATGCCGAGCTTGTGTTCCAGCTTTTCCAGCTTGAATCCCGGGGTTCCCTTTTCAACGATGAAAGATTTTATCCCGGATTTTCCGGCCTTCTTGTCGATCGTGGCCCATACAACCACGACGTCGCACCGGTCAGCGCAGGTTACGAAGATTTTTTCCCCGTTGAGGACCCATTCGTCGCCCTCAAGCTTTGCTGTTGTCGTAATTGAGCCTGAATCTGAACCTGATCCCGGTTCGGTTATGGCCATGGCCGCCCATTTCTTGCCGAACTTTTCGAGCTGCTCATCGGTCGCGACTGCCGCTATCGCCGCATTACCCAGGCCGGCGTTGGGCAGTGACAGGAGAAGGCCGGCGTCTCCCCAGCACATTTCCTCAATGGTCACGACCTGTGACAGGTTCGCCCCCTTCTTGGTCTTGGGCTTATCGTCTTTGGGTTTATCGTCCTTTTTCTTTTTGGGCCGTGACATGATCTGCATGCCGCGGAACATGTCGAGTTCTTTTGGATACTCGTGTTCGTTCTCATCGTATTTACGGGCAACGGGGCGAAGTATCCCTTTCGCAATCCCATTGATGCTGTTTTTAATATTTTGCAGGTAATCGGGTGTTTCAAGATTAACCATGTTATTTTCCTCCAAACGTAAAATTAAACGGTTGCCATTCCTTCGAGGATGGCGATACCTCTGCCGTTGCGATAGTATCGTTCGACAGGATGGTCTCTCACGTATCCGTGCCCTCCGAGGATCTGGACTCCATAATCGGTGATTTTCATGGCCATATCTCCGGCAAAGACTTTGGCAAGATATGATTCCCGGGCAGCCTCTCCTTTTGATTCAAGAGCTGATGCTGCTCTCCAGGTCATGAGTCTCATGGCGTCAACTTCATATGCCATTTCAGCGATCATGAACGCAACAGACTGGCGTGTTGCTATTGCTTCGCCGAACTGTACCCGTTCTTTGGCATAGTTGCGCGCGTATTCAAAAGAAGCGCGGCACAGGCCGGTTGAGATAGCGGAAAGGGCCGTACGTGATTTTTGAAGGAATCTCTCAAAGGTGCATCCTTCTTCTTCGCCGAGCCGGTCTTCGCCGGGGACTTCGCAATCATTTAATTCAACAGTATAGGTTTTAAGAGAATAGAGGCCGAGATTTTTTTCACGTTCGCCGATGGTGATTCCCGGATTGTCTTTTGATACGATAAAGAGGTTGTTTTTACCTTCATAGCCGGCAGCAACAAGAATATGTTCCGCTTCATCGGCAAAGGGGACAAAACATTTTTTTCCTGATATAACATATGATCCGTTCTTTTTTTGTGCGGTTGTTTTCAGTGAAACTGGATCGAAGCCGAAATCAGGTTCACACAGGGCGATGGTCCCTGTTTTGAATTTTTCACTGCAATATTGCGGGACGTATTTTTGTTTTTGATTATCACTGCCGAGATCAAGAAGGGGATTCAGAAACAGAGACGGCGCGTTACAGGCAATGGCAAAGGACATATCGCCATATGCCAGTTCTTCAAGAATTATAGAATTCATTATGGGTGAATAGCCCATCCCATACCCGCCATATTGTTCAGGGACTGCGGAAAGAATTGATCCAAGTTCCCAGAATTTCTGTAAATACTCTCTGGGGATTTCCCTGCTTTCATCAATTTCATGCGAATTCTGGCTTATTGTGTCCTGAACCAGTTTTGCCGCAGTTTCTTTCATGATGCTTTGCTCTTCTGAAAGGGCAAAACATAAATTTTTTTCTTCCATAGGTTAAGCTCCTAAAGTGATATGAGGTATCTTGATTTAGGGCAGTTAGACTGACATGTCAGTCTAACCTTGATAAAAAGCGTCCAGGTAGTCAATCTTTTTTTACTCAAACCCTGATATTATTTCAAAAAAGGGGGGGGAGTAAATGAAGCGTGAAAGGGAATTGCAATATATAATGGTGAATTAATAAAAAATATTTTCGTAAGTTGAGAGTATTTTTTCCGACAGAGAGATAATTTCGTTTTCCTTTTTATTTTCGTTTTTAAAAACAAAATAGTGGTAAGATGTATATAACAATGACCCGCTTATCAGGCTTGCGACAAGTTCAACATCGATATCTTTTTTTACATTTCCCGCTTTTATTCCCAGAAGGAGGTCATTCACGACGATATTGTTTATTTTTTCCTCAAACCGGTTTATAACTACGCCAAGATCTCCCTGCAGGCCGATGCCGATTCGAAGCACAATATTGCATAAATGCTGATCGTTTGCAAGGAAGGTCAGGGTTGTTTTTACCCTGTGCCTGAAATAGTCTTTGGGGTCAATGGTTTTAAGGTCTATTGATTTGTTGTCCAGTGTCAGCTGTTTCAGCCAGTCTTCATAAAAGTTTTTTAATAAGGTGATAAAAATATCATCTTTATTTTTAAAATACTGATATATCGTTCCACGTGCTATGCGCGCATTTTTGATAATGTCGGAAATCTGAGTATTGTAATAGCCTTTTTGGGAAAAAAGCTCTTTGGAATAGTTTAGAATATCCTGTTTTCTTTGTGATGCTTCCATGCTCTTCCTGTATTTTCTCAATAACCAGAGTATTTTACGTATATTTACTTCATTACTGTCAAGTTAAATTGGAGTTGATCGTTATATTTTGTCTAAAAGAAGAGTTATTGAAATTTATATTCAATAATACCTATATTTTAAACATATTGTTCATATTTTTTAAAAAAAAGTAGACAAGTTTTGACGCTTGTGAATACATATGGAAACCAAATAAAAAAATTTCCTGATTTTCCATTCAAAAATAAAGAATTTTTAACCGGCTGGACTGTTTTTTAAAAAATATTTGACATATTACACAATATCTTTTTAGACTGACATGTCAGTTTGAACTGACATGTCAGTCTAAAAAGATAATTTTTTACGATAAATTTTAAATGAGGAGGAAGTTTATGGCTTCAATAGACAATATCCCAACTGATACCAGCGTAGAGGATCTGCTCGGAAAAGTAATGCCGGAATTCGCAAAGGAAGCTCTTGTTACCAATAATGCCGCTGCTGAGCTTGGTGGAACAGAGATATCCATGGTTGTTGATGTAAGTGGCAAAAACTATTCTTATATTGTTAAAGACGGAAAAGATGTTGCCTCGAGCAATGATGCATTGAGCAATCCCATGCTTAAACTTCAGATTTCAGAAGACCATCTCCAAAAGATGATCCAGACGAAGAATCTTGATATGATTCTCGGGATTCAAAATGACATCAACAGGGTCAAGTACAATGCATTGAGCAGTTTAAAGGGCAGCTTTACTGCTGAAGTCGCGAATGATGATGGAACAACTTTCATTATCAAGGCGATCCTCAATGGCGCGGAACAGCCCCATTCAATTTTTAAAATGAGTGCGGCTGATACCCAGGCCCTTATGAGAAAAGAAACGAACCCTGTTAATCTTTTTATGTCCGGAGCGATGAAGATTGACGGCGATATGAGTTTCGCAATGGCTACACAACCTCTGTTTACATAAATCATTATTACCCCTCCCTGAAAAGGGAGGGGCCTTTTTTTACTATGGGAGGTTTTTATGACAATTGAAAGATTACCCTGGGAAAGCGAATATCGTGTATTTGGAATTCCTAAAACTTTTAAGCCCTATCCCGAGAAGCCCGTTTATGACATTTTAGAAACGGTATCGAAAAAATATAAAAAAAACGGACTTATACAGAATAATTATAAGATTACCTACCCGGAATTGAAAGACCATGTTGACAGGCTCGCTACGGCGTTAGCCGGTTTTGGTCTGAGAAAAGGAGACCGGGTCGCCACACTTCTGCCAACATCAATTCAGTTTTTCGTTGCAGACTATGCTATCTCCAGGGCGGGCCTTGTCCAGATCCCGAGCAGTTCACTTGAGCCACCGGATAATCTGGAACATAAATTCAAGGAAGGAAGCCCGAAGGCGCTTATCTGCCTTGATGAATACCTTGATGTTGCGCGGAAAATTTTAGCTAAGGTTAAAATTCCACATATTATTATTACAAAAATAAATGATTATTCCAATAGTCAACCTGAAAAATATGAGGATATTAAAATACAGGGGTCCTGCTGGATGATGGATCTGATCAGAAACACTGATCCAAATCCACCTCAAATTATCTATAATGTCGAAGAAGACCTTGAAACGCTTCTTTTTACCGGAGGGACAACGGGGCTTCCTAAAGGCTGTATGCTCACGCATCGCAATATTTACGCCAATGCGATCCAGAACCTGCATGTCATGGGCCAGGCAGGCCTTCTTCTGAGGGGGGCGATATCGGTCCTGCTGGGATTGCCGTTTTTCCATTCGTATGGGCACCTGATCATGCATTCAATGACCCTGTTCGGCTTCAACCAGATACTGATCAATGACCCCAGGGACACGGACGGCATGGTGCAGATGATAAAGGATTACCGGCCGGTACTTCAGATCGGGGTGCCGACCCAGTTCATGAAACTCTGTGAAACCGAGCTCAAGGGACTTGGGATGCTCGGCCTTTCGGGGTCAGCGCCGCTACCGCCCAGTGCCCAGGAGGAGTTTGAAAAAAAATCAGGGGGGGGCATAATGGAAGGTTATGGTCTTTCGGAGATGTCACCCACAACTCACCTGAATACATCCTTTTTATTGAGGCTCCTGGGCGGCAGGATTCCTGTCACGATTTCAAATCTCTTTATGCAACTTCCTGGCGTGAAACCCGTATTAAACGGCGCTCTGCGTCTTGTGGGAACAAGGAATGTCGGCTTCGTCCTTACCAGAGCCTTTTCTCTTCTCACCAGGCTCACCGCTGCAAAGCCGAAGGACAAGTCCAAAAAAACATCCGTTGAAAAACGCGGGACCATCGGCGTCCCCTTTCCCGATACCGAAGTGAGGATTATCGAAGTCGGTACCGGAAAACAGCTCTCATGGAGCGATGTCGCATCCGGCAAGGTCGGCGAAATGCTTCTTCGTGGACCTCAGCGTATGCTCGGCTACTGGCCCGAAAAGGGTGACGGTGTTGACAAAGAAGGATTCATTCACACGAGCGATGTCGTCAAGGTCGATTCCAACGGGTATTTTTATATCGTTGACCGGACCAAGGACATGATCATCGTTTCCGGCTATAAGGTGTATTCCCGTGAGGTCGATGACATCCTATATAAACACAAGGCTGTGGACCTTGCCGCGACCGTGGGCATTCCTGATCCCGAACGGGAAGGAAGCGAGCGCGTGGTGGTTTACATCCAGCCCAGAAATGAATTTAAGGGATCACTGGACAGTTCGGAAATAATCAGCTACCTGAAAGAAAAAGTACCGAAATATGCGATCCCTAAAAAAGTATTCATTATTGATGAAATTCCGCTGACAGAAGTTCAGAAAGTCGATAAAAAGAAATTACGAAAACTGGCGATAGAACAGTTTGAAGACGGGGAGCTTAAGGACGCTACCGCATGATAAGCGCGGCTGCATTTTTAGATTTTATTAAAACTGCATCGTGATCAAGGAGCGGGTAATCGCAAATGTTTGGATGAAAGGATTACCCGTTTTTTTAACGATGATGCAACAAAAATGATTTTTATTATATGGAGTTCAGTATGAGAGAATGTGTTTTTATTGACGGCGTCAGAACGCCCAATGGAAGGGCCCACAGAGAAAAGGGCTGGTTCAGGAATATAAGGCCTGATGAATTGCTTTCCGAAGTTTATACTGCTCTTTTTCAGAGAAATCCCGGGGTGAAACCTGAGGATGTGGATGCGGTGTTGTGCGGCACTGCCAATCCCTCGGGAATGCAGAATGACATCGGCAGGCTTGGATGGCTCGCGTCAGGGCTTCCCGATTCAGTACCGACAAATACGCTGACCAACCAGTGCCCTTCGGGAATGTCATGCACCATGCATGCGGCACGCGCGATAATGACCGGTGAAACTGATGTCATGATCGCGGCTGGTGTTGAGGACATGCAGAAAGTCCCCATGGGCGCGAACATGGATTTCCCTCCCAGGCTTTTGAAGTATTTTAACGGTGCTGACCTGCTTATGGGCGCAACCGCTGAAAAGGTCGCTGCGAACTGGAATATTGCCCGCACCGACATGGACAACATGGCCGCGTGGTCGAATAAAAAGGCAGCGGCAGCCAGGGACGCGGGTAAATTCAAGAATGAAATTATACCCATCAAGGGAGTTGATGATAACGGCAACGAGAAACTTATCGAGCATGACCAGTGGATCAGGGACAAAGTTGACATGGATAAAATGGCCTCCATGCAGTCGACCTTTAAAGCGGGAGGCAATGTTACTGCCGCGAATTCATCCCCCCTTACCCAGGGCGCGTGCGCTCTGCTGTTGATGAGCAGGGACAAGGCTGACAAGCTCGGCCTTGAATATTCATACAAATACAGCTTTGGAGTTCTTGCCGGCTGTGACCCCACGGTCATGGGCATTGGCCCCATCCCGGCAGTGACCAAACTGTTTCAGAAAACCGGCCTGTCCCCCAAGGACATCGGCCCTATCGAGCTCAACGAGGCTTTTGCCAGCCAGTCGCTCGCCTGTATCAGGGACCTCAAACTGGACAAGGAAAACGCTCCATTCGACCGGGTGAATGTGTGGGGCGGCGCCCTCGCGCTGGGGCATCCTCTCGGCCAGTCCGGTGCCAGGATCCTCGTGACCCTGCTCAATATTTTGAAGACAGATTTTCCAGACGCCAGATACGGCCTGGCATCGCTCTGTGGTGCATTCGGTAACGCGGGAGCGCTGCTTGTGGAGAAAGTCAGTTAATTTTGTTAAATCAACTATCGGATTATTACCGGCATGATGTTCTCATGCCGGTTTTTTTATGTGGAGAAGGTTATCACCACCGCGCCGGCAAGCATGATGAGCGCGCCTGCCAGGCGTTCCGTGATATTCTGTTCCCTGAACATCACCGCACCGTATATCACGCCGAAAATCAGGCTTGCCCGTTTTATCGAGATCATGTACGCGACCTGCACCATTGATATTGCCGCCGTGTGCGTAAACACCATGACAGCCAGGCAGGTGCCGACAGCCAGGCCCTTGAGGGGGCGTGACAGCAGGTTTTTCAGGTTTGCTTTCGAAAAGAAAGGGAGCAGCGAAATCATCAGTACCGTGAACAGGGAATAGTACGCCACCGCGAAAAATTCAGGTGAGGAATGCGCGATGGCTTTTTTGCCGATCACCGAGGTGAAAGAATATATAAAAGCGGTGAGCAGCATATAACGCGATCCCGGTTCCCTGATTATCGCGGCGAACGGTTCGAAGGGCCCCCTTCCTGCGTGGGATATGTTCATGATATATGATCCGGTTACGATGAGCACGATTCCGGCGAACCCTGACAGGTTCACGGTCTCGCCCAGGACGAGCCACCCGGTCACGGTGATGAAAAGCGGCGTGAACGCGAGAAAGGGAAGGGACAGCGACAGCGGGGATGTGCGGATCGCTTTCATGTACAGTAAGAAGGCGATTGCTTCAAGCGGAAGTCCCGCGGCAATGCAGGCCCAGAAGGTGGAGTCGAGCGCGGGGATGTTTATTACCAGCAGTGACAGAAGGATGAAGGGCAGGGAATAGGCGAGACGGAATATCCCCATTTCGTAGGCGGAAAGGTCGCCGAAGAATTTTTTGGTCATCGCGTCAGTGGTGGCCAGCGCGAACGCGGCTGTCAGCGATAAAAAAAACCAGGTCATATAATCCCGTTCCAGGAGAAGCCCGTCATCCTGCCCGTGGCTTCCATCAGCTTTTCGCCGAAAGCGCTGTCGTTTCTGTCGGTTTTCGGTTCTTTCTTTTTCATGAAACGGTAATAGCCGCCGGTTTTCCCTTCAAGTTCAGGTGACGCGGCCAGGTGCAGCGCGGTCCTTGACGCTCTTTCAGGGGAAGGGAAGGTGAGCTGGATCACCGCATTGGCGATAGCGGGAATGAGCCCCGGCTTGTCTGCGATGCCGGATGCGATCGGCCCGGGGTCAACGGCGTTCACGGTCACGCCGGTTCCCGCGAGTTTTGTCGCGAGCTCGATGGTGAAATACACTATGGCGAGCTTTGACCTTCCGTAAGCGCCCATGAAGGAATAACCGCGCGATTTTCCCTCAGGGTCATTGAGGTCAAGGGAGGCAACGCGGTGCGTGTCTGAAGAAACATTGACGATTCGTGCAGGGGCGGATGTTTTCAGCTTCTTGAGCAGAAGCGTGGTGAACAGGTACATGGCGAGGTAGTTTACCGCGAAGGTCTCTTCAATCCCGTCTGCGCTTTCGCGGTAATGCTGATTCACGATGCCCGCATTGTTTATCAGCATGTGGAGCGGTTTTTCGTCACGCATGATTTCATCTGCCGCCCTCCGGATCTCATTCATGCTTGACATGTCGCAGAGGACAATTTCGGGAGAGCGCCCGGTCGCCTTACTGATCTGAGACGCGGTTTTTTCGCATTTGCCCCTGTTGCGGCCGAGCAGGACGCATTCCGCTCCGAGCCGGGCAAGTGACATGGCCAGGGCCTGGCCGTGGCCGCTGGTCGCGCCGGTGATCAGCGCCCTTTTTCCCGCGAGTGATGGATATGGTTCAGGCATCACGCTCCTCCGGTATGTTGTATTTTCTGATATAGGGGGCGAATCGTTTTCTCAGTGCCGGCACGTCCAGGCCGAAATCTTCCGCGCGGTAGCGGTGCTTCCCGAATTTGTGCTGCGGGTTGTTCAGCACCCAGTCTTCGATCAGCTGCGTGTTCGCTTCGGTAAAATCCATGCCGAGGGACGAGTAGATTTTTTTTATCGTATCGATGGGGCGGTCAACGATGTCCCGGTACGCGACGTCAATGAAGCGGCCGGCGCTTATCTTTTCGCGGATCGTCATCGACCGTTCCACCATCAGCACCGCCTTGGCGCTCCAGTGGCTTCCGATCTCGACCGGGTCAACCGTGTCGCTGAATATGCCGTACGCATGGGATATCATGCTGCAGAACGAGGCGATGACCTTGACCGGGTCGCGGTGTGTCTGGATGACCGTCGAGTCCGGGAACACCGTGAAGAGCTCGTGCAGGTGCTCCATGTGCTGGGGCGTTTTCAATACCCATCTGCCGACCGGGTACTGGCTGTACAGGTAGGCGAGCATGGTGCGGTAGTAGCGGTACGCACCGGTGTGGTCCTGCGCCTCGAGCCATCGCGAAAAAGAGGGTACCCGCATCGTGGCCTCGGGTACCGTGCTCCAGAAATCGTAGTCGAACAGAAGGCAGTCCTCTTCAGGGTCAAGCTCCTGAACCGGGTGTATGGCGAAAAAATCCGGCGCGAGATACTGCAGCGCCTTTCTGGCAAGGGCGGTTTTCTGTATCCTGGGGTCTTTCGCGCGGTCAGGGCCGGCGCCTTTTTTTAACGGCGCGGGGCTTATCGCCTCCCATGATGCCAGGTGCCTGAATTTCGCCGCGTCAGCCGATATCAGCCTCTGCATGGCCGTGGTGCCGGTGCGCTGCAGGCCCACGACGAAGACAGGGTCCTGCATGGGTATTGCAGATTTTGAGGGGTCGCGGTTCAGGTCGCGCTGAATTCTCAGCCGGTTTATGAGTATCCGGATATAGTTCTGCCTGGCCATGAACCTGCCGGTGAAATTCAGGCCGGCCTCGGCGTTGACCGAATCAAGAAGCAGGTCGAGCCGGTGAATGAAATCGCCGGGGCCGAAATCATCCAGCCCTGTTTTTCTTTTCGCGTCTTCGATCAGGCTTTCTGATGTCAGGGTTGAACCCTTGAGCCCGGCAAAGCCTGCGGCCCTGTTTATGCAGGAGACGAGTCTTGGCCGGTAGGGCCTGGTGTAATCGGTTGACGTTGCACGTTCATCTGACGGAATTGATTGGTTGTTCATGGCGCCGGTCCTCAGTCAAGCGATCCTATGTCGCTGAATTTCACCAGCCGCGTAACGGGCTGGACCGGTTTATCGGCCTTGACCCATCTGAACAGCATGGTGCCGTGGACGTGCCCCACGGTGTCGACCCAGTTGTCGGTCCCGGGATCGCGGTGCGACACGATAATGCGCACCGAGCCGTCGGGCCGGTAGCGCGCGGTGTGCTGGTTGACCCACACCGGGTAATACCGGTAGTCGAGCGATTCCATCCAGTGGTTGTTGAGCTGGAAGTTCCATGCATCGCATTCAGGAGGAAGCGCGTCGATGACCAGGGCTTCGTCTTCGCTGATTTTCCAGTAGCTGTGATAATAGGTTATGGTCGGGTCGCCGTGCGCGGCAAGGGACGTTTCGGGATTAAAGAGTGGAAGTTCGTTGGTGTGCTGCCTGAATCCTTCGGCCCAGTTCGCGAACAGGGTCGCCGCGCCCAGCATGATGTTTGAGGCCATGGTCAGGGATCGGTCGACACCTTCAGGGGTAAAGGGGGACGGTTTGCCGTCGCCGTTGATGCGTTCGATGACAATATTCGCGATGGTTTCGGACGCACGGTCTGCGAAGGTCTGGCGCACAATCACCGAGGATGTTTCGTCTTCGGTTTTCAGCCAGTTCGTCCCTTTTTTTTCATGGCTCAATATGATCTCAAATGAGCCATCACTGTTGAACGCCAGGTCCTTGCCGTCGAGAAAGCCGGTCTCTCCCGAAGCACCGGCCATGCCGTAGTTGCCCTTGTATGAGCCAAAGGTGAGGTGATGGACCGTGCCCCGCGTCCCGTAAATGCGGTATTCATGCTTCCCGCTGATCGTGGCGTGCTGGTAGTAGTTGTCCGGGTTGTCGGCCCCCAATTTTGCCGTTTCGTGGATCGGGCGGAACAGGACCGGGGCCAGGGGGTCTGAATATTCTATGAACGCCTCAACCGTTGCCCGCATGATCCTGCTCAGGTACCGGAACCCTTCGGCCCTGGTCAGGGGGTCGGCAGGGGATGTTTCGCGCATGATAACGTCCCCCGCTTTTTTAATGGTGTCGCAGAAATCATGCCACGTTTTACCGGACATGATCCTGTCATCGGATGAACCTGCTGTCATGGTCCGCCCTCCTGTATCGGTTTCCCTTTGTGTCGAGCAACCTGTTTTCAACGAAAGAGACTTGTATTGCTCAGGGTTGTCATCCCCGTTTTTAAGCTTTTTCATTCTTTCCGAAATTTTGGGACAAGACAGCCACAGAGTCACAGAGGACACAGAGATTTAAGTTAATTTTTTCACTGTTCCCAGCATATTCTCACTTCATGGCTTCGCGTTCCTGCGTAAAAATCTTTCTTTAAGACAGCCACAGAGTCACAGAGGACACAGAGGTTTATTTATTTTTTTTTATCTGTAACTCATCCGTGTTCACGCTTCTATAGGGCTCTGTACAGGTCTGAGTAAAAATTTTTACATTTTATCTTCGAGCCACCGTGTGAGGCTTTTCATTCTCTTTTCTCTGTGTGCTCTGCGTCTCCGTGGCAATCTTTATTACCCTGTTTTTCAGAAATATAAATCCCAATTTAAAAACGAAACTACGTGACCGGGAAGTCCCTGTCGAGTTTTCTGTGGGTGAATTTTTTCGTTCCCGCGGAATAGTCGGCCACGATTTGTCCGCTTCCCACCAGCTTGTACTTGTAAATCAGCAGGCCGTCCAGGCCCACGGGGCCGCGCGCGTGGATCTTGTTGGTGCTGATGCCGACCTCGGCGCCGAACCCGTACCGGAACCCGTCGCTGAAACGGGTTGAGCAGTTCCAGAAAACATTGCCCGAGTCGACCAGCTCCATGAAGGTCCCCGCGGCAGCGCTGTTCGCGGTAATGATCGAATCGGTGTGGCCCGACCCGTAGGTGTTAATGTGCTCGATCGCCCGGTCAAGGCTCTCAACGACCTTTATCGAGAGCCGGTAGTCGAGGTATTCGGTCTTCCAGTCTTCTTCGGTCGCGGGCGGGACATCGATTATGTTCCGGGTCCTGTCGCATCCCACCAGGCTCACGTGTTTTGCTTCAAGCGCGGCCCTGATTTTCGGGAGAAATGCGTCCGCCGCGTCAGCGTGAACCAGGAGCGTTTCGGCCGCGTTGCATACGGCTACGTACTGGGTCTTGGAATCGACAACGATGCTCACGGCCATGTCAAGGTCCGCTTCTGCGTCGACGTAGCAGTGGCAGATCCCGTCCGCGTGCCCCAGCACCGGGATGTTCGAGTTGTCCATGATGTATTTCACGAACTCGTTCGACCCCCGGGGAATGATCAGGTCTATGTGCCTGTCAAGCGTGAGCATCTCCTTGACGTCCGCCCGTGTTTCGAGCAGCTGGAGCCATCCTTCGGGAATCCCCGCTTTCAGGGTCGCTGAGACGATGACATCCGCCAGTGCCCTGTTCGTTTCAATCGCCTCGCTTCCTCCCTTGAGCAGAACGGCGTTGCCGCTTTTCAGGCACAGGGTCGATATCTGCACCAGGGCGTCAGGCCGTGATTCGAAGATGACGCCGATCAGGCCGATAGGGCAGGTGACCTTGTACAGGTCGAGGCCGGAATCGAGTTCGGTCGCCATCATGGTTTTGCCCACCGGGTCGGGAAGCGATATCAGGCTGTTGATGCCTTCGACGGTTTCCTTGATCTTCTGTTCGTCGAACTTCAGCCTTTTCAGAAGCGGGGCGGCGAGCTTTTCCTTTTCGCTGCGGCTGAGGTCTTCCCGGTTCGCCGCGGTGATTTTTTCCGATGAGGCTTCGAGTGCGCGCGCTATTTCTTTCAGCGCGCCGTTTTTCAGGTCGGCGCCCGAAGCGGCGAGTTTGATTGACGCCTGTTTGGCGGCCTGTGCCAGTTCCTGGATTTTCATGGTCTGATCCCCTTCAGTGATTCGAGGGTGTAATCATAGTTTTTAGGAATGAGCCTGTCAAGAGTAAAGAAGATTTTTTTCCGGTAAAACCGGTGGTAGCAAATTATTTTTAGGGGCAACCGTTTCATAACACATTTTGTTGTCATCCCGGTTTACCGAAGGTAATACCGGGATCTCATAGAAAATATTCATGAATTTATCGCATGAGATTCCGGTATTTGCAAACTCGGAAGATGCAAAACCGGAATGACAAAACTACGTTACCCTCAAAATTATACTGCTACCAAACCGGTCCGGGATTTTTCGGGAAACCGCGGAAAGGCCGCCGGGTTTAGCGGTTTTTGGGAGGCAGGTATTCCTCTCTGAGCGGTGAAAACACCTCGACCGCGACCGAGTCCTCATGCGCGAGCGCCTGGTGCTCGACGCCGGAGAGGATGCACCAGCAGTCCCCGGGCAGGGCGTCGAATGTCCGGTCGCCGATGATCAGGGTTATGCGGCCCGAAACAAGGTACCCGGTCTGTTCATGGGGATGGCTGTGCGGCGGCAGAACACTTCCTTTCGAAAGGAGGAACTCCGTCATCAGGGTCTTCTCCCCCCAGGCTATGGTTTTCATTTTTATTCCCGGAAGGGGATCGGTGTAGCCGTTGATGTTTTTTCTGGTAAACATGCCGTTTGTATTGAGTTAAAAAATTATAGTCTTTCCGAAATTTTGTGATAAGACAGCCACAGAGTCACAGAGGACACAGAGATTTAAATTATTTTTTTCACTGTTTCCAGCATATTCTCTCTTCGTGGCTTTGCGTTCCTGCGTAAAAATCTTTCTTTAAGACAGCCACAGAGTCATCGTAATCTGCCTTACTGCCACCCAACCCAGTCAGTTCCTATAGAAGCCCCCCAAACCCTGCTACGGTCGCCCTGACGGAGAGACCCCCAAATCCTGCCACGGCACTTCCTCCGGTCGCCCACAGGGGGGGGGAAGAATATTGCGGTGCAGTGACGCTGCTCCATCTTAACCCCCTTTGTTAAAGGGGGTGGCCTCAGGCCGGGGGATTTATAACCCCCTCCGGGGGTGGTGAGCGTCAGCGAGCCGGGGGCCGGCGCAGTACAAGATGGAGATGCTTCAGTACAGTCAGCGTGCCCGGGGCCAGCCGGTAAAAAGCCCTGCTTCTAACTCTGTGTCCTCGGTGCCTCTGTTGTCAACTTTATTACATAGCTTTTCAGAAATATAAATCCTGTCATTCCGGGTAATATTTTATTTTTTCACGTACACGGTCCTGGTCGGGAAAGCGAACTCGATTTTCTGCTTCTCAAAGGCCGCCATGAGGTCAAGGTTGATTTTCTGCTGGATGTCCCGGAACACACGGTAATCACTTCCCGAGATGTGGTACACCACCTCAAAGAGCAGGCTCGAGTCCCCGAAATCGGTAAAATGAGCGCGGTCAAAGTCGATCTCTTCAATTCTATCAAGGATCTCTTTTACCATTGAGGGTATCTTTTCCAGGAGCTTCAGCTTCGTGTCATAGGTCACCCCGAAGGTAAAATTAACCCTGCGTTTTTCCATTCTCTTGAAGTTCCTGATGCGTGAGCTGGTCATGTCCGTGTTGGGAAAGATGAGCTCTTCGCCGCTGAGGCTGCGGATCCTGGTTGTTTTGATGCCGATGTGGTCTATGGTCCCCAGGTAGGTGTCGATCATGATGAAATCGCCGATCTCAAAGGGACGGTCCAGAAATATTGAAAAATAGCTGAAAAAGTCGCTCAGCAGTGCCTGCGCGGCAAAGGCGATGACGATACCGCCGATCCCCAGTCCGGCGATGATACCCGATATTTTCACGCCGACGTTATCGAGAAAGATCAGCAGCGCCGTGATCCAGAGCATAATCCGTATAAATGATTTTATGGCGATGCCGATGCTTTTTCTTCCTTCACCGTCCTGCTTTGATTCCCAGTAATGGTTGAAAATGATGATCGCCAGTGACTGCATGAATTTAACTGAAAAAATAATAATCACGAACACCATCAATGAATTGATGATTTTTTCCGCGGATCCAACCAGGGTCAGCCTCATTATGGCCGCGTAGATGATTATCGCGTATAAAAGAGGCGAGAGGTCGCTTTTCAGCAGCACCACCACTTCATCGTCGATGAACGTTGTTGTTTTGTTTACGAGAGAAGTGAGATAGGCGAGGATGATCTTCTTCAGCCCGGAGATGACCGGCAGCCCGATTACGATGATCGCCAGGGATATCGCGTAATCATACAGGGAATTGTTGAGAATAACAATGCCGGAGAGCATATGTATCGCTTCAGTCATGATTTTATTCCTCAGTCGGATGAAGTATGGATGATAACTATAGCGTATTTATCGATGAGCTGTCAATAAAAATCCCCGCAGCAAGCGTCGAGGTATTACGGGTAGCAAATTATTTTTAGGGGCAACCGTTTCATAACACATTTTGTTGTCATCC
>DAIUKG010000040.1:0-37549 GCA_036848375.1 Spirochaetota bacterium | reverse complement strand
TGCTTGCAATGGGAAAAATCTCACTGCCTAACAGTTTGGAAAGGCATTCAACCTCCCTGATAAGGCTGTCAGAACCCGGGCCAAAAACCGTTATTGAACAAGAGCCGCCCTCACGCGGATAGGCGATCCCTCCGCCGTTCTCGAAAACAAAAGGCCACTCCAGTTCAAGCTCCTGATGAAGCAAAACCATTTCATCATAGGTCTTGCTCGAAACCAGGACAAGCGGAACCCGTTTTTCACGCAGCATGCTGATCCCCGGCAACGATTCATCATAGCTGTATGTATCATGATCCAGCAGCGTGCCGTCAAGATCAGACAGGACGATAAGCATCACTGCTCCCCTTTCTTGATCAGTAAAAATTCCACTCTCCGGTTTCTGCGCCTGTTTTCATCACTGGTGTTCGGATAAAGGGGGACGGTCTCTCCCATGCCGATATACTGAAGCCGTTCATCATCAATCCCCTTATCGATCAGGTGCTGCTGCACTGACTTTGCCCTTCCCTCGGAAAGGCGGAGATTATAGGCCTCTTCACCGATATCATCCGTATGCCCTTCAATCACAACATCGTAGTTGGCGTACTTTTTAAGGATGACAACAACCCTGTCGAGGATAGCAGTCCCCCTGCCGGTTATCTGCGAGCTGCCGAAGCCGAACTCAATGTTGCTGATGCGCATTTTAAGTCCGCGCTCGGTAACGATGACGAGGATATCTACCAGCACCTTGTCCTTCTGAGATCGGGACACATTGCCTGCCCGGTCAACAGCTTCAAGCTCAATAAAGTAATCGGCAGCTGACTCAACAATATCTTTATTGTCACCGAGGCCGTCCCACATGATTTGATCCGGGACAGCCTGTTCACCGGCAAACATTTTAAAAACAGAACCGGAAGGAGAATAGATGCGTATGGTCCACGAGGCGATACTGAAGTTATCCCGGGCGGAGGGAATTATCGCAAGCACATCATTTTCTCCGTCCGCATCAGGAGAAAAATAATCCGGAAGGTGTTTCACTGATGTTACCGGCGGAGTGCTGTCAATGAGCAGTCTTTTATCATACGACGCAGGGGTATTGCCGCTTTTGAATACGGTACTGAACCCCACCCGGTATTCACCGTCGGGAAAGGGGTTCCCCTCATCATCCCTGCAGTCCCAGGTTATATAGGGCGGAAGCGATTTTTCACCTCCGATTGATTTAACAACCCTGTCTTTGTCATCCTTAATCTCAATCTTCCAGGATTGCAGGCCCGAAGATTTCGAAAGCTTGAGAAACATTTTCAGGTCCCTGTCTTTATTGAAAGAAAACAGCTCCTGGGAAACCTTAATGTCGGCAATCTCATATTGCCGGGTAAGCGTGATCTCATTGATGCCGGCAGTTGCGCTGTTTCCGGCGCGGTCAGTTGTGCTGACGAAATAGTTGTAAAGGCCTTCAGGAGAATCCTCTCCATTGTCATTTTTCCCGTCCCAGGATACATACGAAGGGATATCGTTCCCCTTCCAGGCATAGTGTTTTACCACGGTTCCGGATGAATCGGTGAATCCGGCCTGCCATTCGTCATCGTATTCGCTGTTAACCTTTTGAATGATGACCAGTTTATCTTTGCGGTTGTCTCCGTTTGGAGAAAAAAGATTATCGTCATTCAGCAGGCTCACCTTCGGAGAATTGTTGTCAACAATAATCAGGCCTTTCTTTTTTGAAGCGATATTGTCACGTTCATCCCATGTATAAAAAGACCAGGAGTATTTCCCGTCTGCGGCAATGCTCCCCTCGTTGTCAGTGCCGTCCCACATGATCTTCTCAGGTACAACCATGGAAACCTTTTTCTGAAAAAGCCTTTTAAAAAACGTTTTAAAAGTTAGACCCTGAATAATATCACGCTCAGACATCCGGTAATCCTTAATCGTCCGGCCTTCCTGGTCAACAATCTGGAAGCGCCATCCCTTGATCCTGCTTTCATCTTCAACATCCAGCCCGAACATGACAAAATCCTGAGTGCCGTCATGGTTGGGCGAAATATACGCCTGGTCCTGCGATACTGTCGTAACCGGCGCCATTGTGTCAAGCTTGCCGATTTCCATGGTAATACCGGCGTAGTGCACATAGCTGTTGTTCCGGTATAAATTGAATGCGTAATTCAGCGTCCCTTCAAAATCACCGGTGATCAGCCGAAGGCCGGCACCACAGGTGAAGTCGCCGTAATCATAAGACTGCGGAACGATCGCGCCGAGGCGGATGATCAGATATTTAAAAATTTCAGTTTCAAGGCCGAACTTGACCGGGTAGCTGCGGTAAAGGTCTATAAATGAAATTTCATTTCTGAAGGTTATTGAAGCGTGATAGTGCCTGAAAAAAACAAAGCTGTATCCCAGGGTCAGTGAATTAAACTGCGCGTCAGCCGGAGTTGAGCCGAAAGGACCGCCAAAATTGATAGACCCCCCGATTGAGGGATCAAAAATGCCAAACCCGTACCTGCCCCTGGTGCTGTTAAAGCGATAGGACGCTCCGAGCGCAGCCCCGAGATAAAAGACATCCCCGCCCGACTGCCCGTAGCAAAAGTTGAGCGACATGCCCATGGCCAGCCGCGGCGTCACCATCTTCGCGCCCCCGAAAAGAACATGATACGCGCTGGAAAGGTCTCGCGCGTCTTTGCCGTGGGGGATCATGATCATGCGGAACGCCCCGCCGAGAACACCATATGCTGTCGGAATGGCAATGGCAAGGTCAGGATTGTAATAAGCGCCGTCAAGGGTCCCGTACTGAAGCCCGAGCGAGAAACGCTCGATCCCGGCAATAGATGCGGGGTTATGATAAAACAGGTCCACGCCCCGCGCGGTCACTCCGGTCCCGCCGCGGCCAAGCGCGGCAGCCGAATCGCCGTACAGGGAGAGAAGCCTGGCGCTGTGAGATTCCGCAAAGACAAAACCGTTGAAAAAAATAATAAATAATGCCGCAAAAAAAAATTTTTTACTCATACGTTAAACCTTATCATAAACTTTTTTCTCTCTTTCCGAATTTTTGGGAAAGAAATCCACGGAGACGCAGAGGGAACAGAGGCATGGCAATGTCATTTCAACAGGGGAGAAATTTATTTTACAAATTAAAATTCTCATTGCTGCTCGATTCGAAATGACAGAGTAAACCGCAAACGCATCTATCCCCCATGCCGTTACATCCGTATTTATGCTTCGAAAAAATTCAGTACGTGTCTGTAATAAAAATCCCCGCATCCTTCTCTGTGTACTCCGTGACTCCGTCGCCATCTTTTTCACATTGTTTTTTGATATTTAAATCCCAACATTCCGGAATAAGCCACTTTTTTTTATTTCAGGAATAGCATAAATCCGGGCAATTTAGTGAAAAAAAGCTGAAAGGGCAAGCGATTTTTAATGCCGGTGAGGGTATAATCAGAAGAAGAAATTTTTCAACGCCCGGCCATCACATGACTAAGGGAATACCCGGTTGAATTATCGATAAAAATGGTATATATGCCGCCATTATACTCAACTGCTTTCATATCGGAGGGCGTATTGTTGTATGTCGAAAAAAATCCATTAAGTCCGCCACCATCTACCGGAGTCCATGGATTGATCTTGTCCCCGGTGAATATTGAGGCAAAAAGCGCACCATAATACGTTCCTGATGCGGAATCATAAATATCTTCACTCCACACCACGCAGAGACGGTCCCTTACCATAAGCATTGCGGTTTCATACGCGTACCAGGTGAGGTCAGTCCCCCTCCTGAGGCCGCCGTTGATTTCTGGAACTCCGTCATTATCACTGTCAGTAAAGCCATCCATCCAGGAGCCGTCTATGCTGCGCACATTAAGCCTGCTGTAATAAGTCCCGCCATCCGGCGAAAAATTTTCAATCCAGTTTACATAGATGGTATTATTATACGGCAGGATGTCATCCATGTCAGGAACGGTGGCCGTCCCGGCATTATAATAGTTCATGTTATCAGTGTATGTCATCCATGATGATCCGTCGAACTGCCTGACTTTGAGATTATAATCCTGAATAAGCACGACATACAACACCCCATTGTAAATAGTCACATTCGTCCGCATTACAGAGAGGTCCGAGTTATTTATGCCGTACCCATAGCTGTCCTCGGCTGTATCATCCCAGGTCGCGGTGAGGTGATTATAAAACTTCATCCTCGCGTAACCCTGCTGCTCCCATATCACGTACAGATCTCCATTCATATCAACCATGTTAATGTTTGTCGGATTGCCGCCAACCGAATACTGGATCCCAAGCCCGAGTTCAGCACCGTCAACAGACCTGATGTTCACATCACCGCTGTCGGTATATCCCAGGAGAAGACCGAAGCTTGAAGGGTACATCACGAGGTCATAGCCCGTACCCGGAACGGAGTATTCTGCTACATAGTTCCATTGCGGGTCAGCGTCATTCCCGTTATAGCTCATGACCCTGATGAACAAATCCTCAATCCAGGCGGCGTAAAGCGTGTTATTATAAACACCCAGGCACGGAGAATAGGCGTAGGAATACGGATTAACATTTAACGTGTAAACCGGGTAAGCGGCATCATAGGTGTTAAGGGGATCAAGCGATTTCCATTTAAAATTCAGGCCCGTTGATTCGGACTTATTCTCCAGCCATTCGCCGAACATGTCATCACAGCCTATATATACCGTGGCCATTAACAGAAAAAAGATCATCATCACGCTTTTTATATTCATTGCAGTCCCCGTTTTTCGATATATAACACAGACAAGGTACTAAAACCTCCTGACGAATCCAAGCGATAGTTGCACCAGATGCACAACCATAACCGAGTCCCCATATTCAATGAGAGGAACATACGCGGCATTAATCTGAAGGGAATAACTTTTTGTCAGGTGGAACCAGAGGCCAAGGCCGATACGCTGCGCCTGGTGAAGCGACATCATGTCCTCAGACTCTTTTTCATCCGTATATGAATCCGTCACCCTTTCAATGCTGAGTGCGTCAATACTGAACCCTAATGATAAAAACGGAACCAGGCTGCAGACTTTAGCAAGGCGGATGTCGAAGGCGATATCAGCATACAATGGCACAGACATAAAAAAATTGGTTTGAATGTTCTCGTTCTCATTTCCGTTTTCCATGCCCGGGAACAGTGAATAACCAAGGACCAGTCCGGCCCTGAAAAAATTCTTCTGGTAATGAAAACCGAGAGTAAATCCGAAGCCGGCACTGGTCTTACGGGTGATTTCCCCGGCAAGAGGACCCATTGCCGTCAGGGAAAATTCAAGATCATACCATGTTGTCTTTTTTCGTTCCGGCTCCCTGAAGTAGTCCCAATAGTTCGATTTTTTCGCGTTGAGATAATTTAAAGGGACAAAGAGCAAAACCAGCTGAAGTAATATTACCGTGACTCTCGTTCTTTTCATGCAATCAAATCCTGATCAGGGGAAGACCCGTCGGCTTCTTCTTATCATATCGTTTGCAGAGGAAATGTCAATACTTTTAACGATTACTTCTTCCAGGCGTAGAGGACGAGGCTTTTAGGGAAGAAATAATTACAGAAACCCTCGACGCGCCGCATGAAGTTTGAATACAGACCGAGGTGTAAAAAGCGGTGATACGATCTGGTTAGGGGATGTTCATTGTTATGCAGCCCTACAACACTCCTGATCGCCCACCACACGGTATGGAACGCGTGTTTGTGGCCCACCGCGTATATTTCAAGGCCGCTTCGGCGCATCAATTCCGCAAGTTCCCGCGGGTAATAACGCCGGATATGGCCGCCCGGGGAAGTGTAATATTCATACGTGAGAAGATCGTAGACGGCCTCGCTGAACCTGGTGGGGACGGTAATGGCGATGCTGCCGTTTTTTTTCAGAACCCGGGCAAGCTCCCTGCACGCAAGGGCGTCATCCCTGACATGCTCCATGACCTCCGAGCAGATTATCCGGTCAAAGGTATTGTCCCTGAAGGGAAGCCGCAAAGCATCACCCGTATGCACGCAAAAATTGCTGTGGTCCGGGCAAACCCCTGTCTTGTTAATTTCTACCAGGGCGAATCTCGTCTTTCTGGCGCATTCCATGTCCATGTCCATACTGAACACTTTTGCCTGACGCGAGATAAATTCAACCGAATGCCGCCCGAAGCCGCAGCCCGCGTCAAGGACAACATCCCCTGACCGCACCCCGAGCCGCTCAAAATCAACGGTGAGCATTTATTGCCTCTTCATATATTTTAACCAGTTCATGCGCGGCATTCTGCCAGGTGAACACATTGAGCACGCGTTCCCGGGCCGCTTTTCCTATGCGGCGCCGTACATCAGGATTGTCAATAAGGAAGTCAATGCCTTCCGCGATTGCCCTGGCGTCTCTTGTGGGGACAAAATAGCCCGTTTTCATGTGCTCGCCAACAACCTCGGGGAGCGCCCCGCCGGTGGACGTAATGACCGGCAGCTCGCATGCCATGGCCTCTGCCGCCGGGAATCCAAAGCCTTCATAGATTGAAGGAGAAAGCGCGATCTCAGTTTCCGAATAAAGCCGTATCAGTTCAGCCAGGGGGATTTTCCCCGTGAAGGTGATCATGCTGTTCAGGCCGAAACGGCTTATCCATGAGGGGACATACTTTCTGTTCGGGGCCCCTCCGTCAACAATGGTGAGATGGACCTTATTCCTGGTCATAGTCAGGGCCTTGAGCATATAACTGATGCCTTTTTTACGGTCTTCGACATTGCCGACGAAGATCAGGCTGTTTTTTTTCTTCTTCACCCCTTTTATCGGATAGAAGATCGTGGGGTCCATTCCATTGTACACGACACTGATTTTTTTATCGGGAACGCCAAAGGCATTGGTTATCTCCTTTGCCGAATCATATGAAACGGTAATAATCCTGTCCATACGGTTGGAAACGAACTTCTGCATTAACAGAGGGTAATAAAGCACCCTTTTCATTTTAATTCCGAAATCAGACGGATATTCAAACCAGGTTGAACGGTCAATCGAAAGCGGATGATGGATTGTGGATACAAAAGGGACTCCCAGCAGTTTTATCAACAAGAATCCGTATCCCAGGCATTGATTGTCATGAATAATATCAAAATGATGGGTTTTCATGAGCTCCTTGAGCTTCATAAACACCCTGAAGGAAAAAGTTTCAATCTCAGGAAAAATCCCCATTTTTGAAGACAGGAACTCGTAAAAGTTAAGCGGCTGATATGTCGCAAACGGCTTATGCGGCTTGATAAAATTATTGCGGTTGTTGAAGTAATTATGGTTGCTCAATCGGTGAATGGTCACTCCCTCAACTTCGCGGGGATAAGGCGGGCCGACTATAACATGCACATCATGCCCCTGCTTGGTCAGTTCTTCCGCAAGGTACATCAGGTAGATGCCCTGCCCTCCGCAATACGGATTTCCTCGATAACTTAAAAGACATATCTTCATAATCAGCTCCTGTACCTTTCAATCACATCCCGGTAAACATCCAGCGTGTTTTTCGCAGCAACAGGCCAGGCAAAGTTGTTTTCGGCACGAATCCTTCCCTCTTTACCCATGCGGTCTCTCCGTTTTTTATCACCGAGAAGCTGCATTACCGCATTTTTCAGGGCGAGTGGGTCACCGGGCGGAACCAGTATCCCGGTTTTGTCATCTACAACTTCCTTAAGCGCCCCGGCGGCAGTGGCCACGACAGGCGTTTCACATGCCATTGCTTCAGCAGCGGGCAGACCGAAACCTTCATATAACGACGACATGACGAGAATCGTTTTCCTGCTGTAAAGACTGACAAGCGTCTGGTTGTCGACCTTGCCGGTGAATTCAACGCGGTTTTCAACATGATATTTTTTAACCAGCGTTGCGGCATTCAGTTTTTTTTCATCGACAATGGTGAGTTTAATATGCTCGGGAAGAAGGGAAAGGGCCTCTAACAGGAAATGAATCCCCTTTTTATGGTCTTCGGTATTCCCCACAAAAAGAAGTGCGTTTTCCTCCCGCTTCTCGCCGGTATTCCTGAACAGGTCAACATCCATTCCGTTAAAAACAACCGAGATCTTTTTTTCAGGCAGGTTAAACACCTGGTTCAGTTCCCTGAGGCATTCATGGGAGGATGTTATCACCCGGTCAATACGCTTACTGACTATGCGCTGCATGCCGAGCGGATAAAACAAAAGCGTGGTTAGTTTCCCCCAGAAGGTGGTATCCATGGTCAGGTCAGCATCGCGGTCTCTGTTCAGGGGATGATGAATCGTGGAAACAATGGGGATTCCGTATCCCTTCATGGGTATCAGGCCCCACCCGAGAGTATTAACGTCATGGATTATATCAAATTGTTTTTTGCCGAGAAGTTCTTTAAGAAAAAAAAAGGTCCTCATGCTGAAAGTTTCCATCTCCGGAAAGATATGAAAACGCGTGAGAAAGTAATCCACGAAATTCCAGGGCGAGAGGAGCCGTTTTTTCGTGTCATAATTCATTGAACGGGTCCTGACCATCCAGATGTTCAGGTTTTCCATCCTGTGGACCGTGGCCCATTCGTCAAGCGGGTCAGGATAGGGAGGGCCTACAACAACATCAACTTCAACACCAAGGCGTGCGAGTTCTCTGCTCAAATAGAAGAGATAAACCCCGAGTCCGCCGCAAAACGGGCTTCCCCGGTATGCATGTAAAAGGACTTTCATCTAAAATCATGACTCATAAATTATTTTGGGAGAGTGCTCCTGGTGGTCACAATGGCAATACCAACCCAGAATATGGCTCCAAGTACAACCAGGGAAATGACCATGGCCGGAATGGCAAGGGCCCAGTAAGCTCTGAGATAAACGCCATAAACCATCAGCAGGGCAACGGTCAGGGTAATTATGCAGAGAACAACTGCTTTAATTTTTGAATAGTCTTTCTTTTCAACTATTTCAGGCATAGGCGGCACCACCTTAATTGTAATAATTGTCCAGCCGATCCAGAATCCGACGCCGACTACAAAAAGGGAAACCATCGCAAGAGGAACGGCAACACTATAATAGGTCACCGCATTCAGTTGAGCCAGATCCAGCGGCAGGGGATAATCAGCATCAATTAAAAAAATAGAATATATGAAAAATCCCAGTAAACTGAGAGAAAAGATCAAAGCAAGAAAACCCCAGATTTTTGCTCGTGGCATAACCTTTACCTTACTATAATGTTGAATTATGAATATAAAAATTACATGCTTGAACAAACATCAAATCAAACATTGATATTGTCAACCTAATTAATGAGCATTAATATTAATTCATTTTTGTAAAAAATATTGAATCATCACTAATAATCCGGCCAAAAAACATTATTAAAGAGTAAAGTATTTATAACTTAATAAAATACTCTTTCAAACCGGCAAAGGAAGGTGAAGAATAAGCAATTAAAAAATCAGGAAGGTAATAATTATTCAAAACGATCTGCTTGACATCAAGTTCTGAGCCGTCAACATACGTCAACTGCCCTCCGGCTTTTAAAATAACAGGGATAGCGCCCGCCCAGTCCCAGAGATAAGACCTGCCCACAAAAGCAAGGGCCCTGTTTCTTCCACTGTCAACAATGAGCGCGGCCTGCAGGGCAGTTGAGCCGAGGTTCCTGACCTTGCCGGGAAAACTGACCCGGTAGGTCTTATGGATTTCAGAGGCATAAAATATATTGGTTTCTGAATCAATTTTCAGATCACGGTCTGCATGCACGGGCTTATCGTTCAGGTAGGCCTGCTCATCATCGTTGTAAAAAAACAATCCTGAAGCGGGTGAATACACAAAGCCATACAGGGGGCTGTGCCCCTTGAAAACTCCCACTGATACGCACCAGATGGGAAGGCGCATGCTGTACATTGCCGTGCCGTCAATGGGGTCTATGATGAAATTAAGAGCATGCTCATCCATCCTGACTGACGAACGGTCAAAGTTCTCTTCATAGATATAGGCGGCATCTTTAAAACGTTCACGGAGCATCTTCAGAAGATAATCCTGCACCTGGTAATCAACTTCGGTTACAATCGTTCTGTCATCCTTTCGCTTCATTCCAAAATCAGACATCTGGCTCGCGTGGGCATGCGTACCGGCTTCATGAACGATTTTTTTAATAAAAAGGATGTCACTCTTATCCATCATTCGACTTAATTCCTTTTCAGTTCCCGTTGAATCATCCGTATTACCTCGTGATCAGGGGGAAATATCCGTTTAAACTGGATCAGGGCCTTTTTATACAACGCACTGCTTTTTTCCCTGTCTGCAACGAAATTCTGATAGAAGACCGCCCGGCAAAGCAAAACATTGGCGCATACCCTGATGTCCTTTTCATATGTTGAGGCGAAATGATCAAAAAACTTTTCGAACAGCGACAACTTGCCCGCTGTTCTGAAGATGTTTATCATTTCATAATAGTATTCAATGTTATACACATCAAGGGCAAGGAGAGCTCCCCCCTCCTTCATCCATGCATCCTCGTCTTCAAGCACAAGGGACAGCGAGAATATCTTCTGGGCATTAAAGAAATCTATCCGCCCGAAATCCCGGGACTTTCGATAATACATAAGAGCTTCATTTTTTTTGTCAAGGGATTCACAGGAAAGCCCGGCCAGCAAAGCCGCATCACTTTTATTGTAGGGGACCGAAAACGTTTCAATGGCCCTGCGCGCGTATTCGAGGGAAACATCGAAGTCGCCGGTCATGTAGCTGGCCTGGGCCAGGCCGTAATTCCCGTTGCCATATTCAGGTGCCTGCGATATGATCCTCCGGTACAGCTTGATGGCCTCTCTATTTTTTTTCTTAAAAACCAATACCATTGCGCACTTTTCCAGAGAGCTGATATCAAGCGGCTTTATTATATCTGCCTTGCGGTACAGCTCGTCGATACGGTCAAACAGTTCAGCGCTCTGCATAAACCATTTATCACGGTAAATCTGGTACACTGAGAAATAAAAATCTGCGAGAAGCCGGTATGGCCGGTCGTCACTCGGCGTTTTTTCTATCCTGCGCTGCAGAATGCGGTTAATCTGAAAGTCATAAGCGTTATACACGGTAAAATTTTCGGGATCAACAAGATAATCATCCAGGGTCTGGCCGCTGTTTAAATCGATGAAGGTAAACGACTGGTGCATCACTGTGGCAGCTGAATAATTCATGGCCAGATGTATTTTTTTCTCGAAAAGTGCCAGATCATTATTGTCGCTGTCTTTTTCGTCCAGGAGCCTGAAAGCCGCAGCGTATTTTCTCTCCCTGATCAGGCGGTCAGCCTCCGCAAGAACATTCGTTTGCCCGCCCGCCCAAAGACACTCTTGCGGAAAAAAAACGCCGGCCAGGATCAATAGTGTTATCAATCCTCTCATACCTTTACCTGTATCAGGCCATTGTTTATTCCAGGATTCTTCTTTCAAGCAGCTTTTCAAAATCGTCTGCCGGGACAGGTTTGCTGAACAGGAAACCCTGAAGCAAATCACAGCGAAGGCCCCTCAGAAACTCGCGTTGCTCCTTCGTTTCCACTCCTTCAGCGATTACTTTCAGGTTCAGGTTATGGGCCATGGCTACAATAGCGCGGGTTATTTCAGTGTTATTCTCGTCAACGATCAAATCGCGGATAAAGCTCTTATCTATTTTCAGATAATGTATTTTAAAACGTTTCAGATAGCTCAAAGAAGAATAGCCTATACCAAAATCATCAATCGAAAAACTCACGCCGATCCGGTTCAGGGATTCCATGACGCTGATCGCGTTGTCAGGGTTGTCCATAACGCTGCTCTCGGTTATTTCAAGATCAAGGTACTGGGGCCTCAGGTCATATTTTTTCAGAGTCTGTTCAACTTTAAAGGCAAGCTTTTTATCGCGGAACTGCTGTGCTGAAAGATTGACCGCGATACGCAGGTCGTCATACCCAACTTTATGCCACAGGGCTGCCTGCATGCACGCCCTGTCGAGGGTCCAGTCTCCGATGTCATAAATCATCCCCGTGGTCTCGGCAATAGGGATGAATTTATCCGGAGGGATATAGCCAAATTCCGGGTGTTTCCACCGTATAAGCGCCTCCATTCCGGTGATTCTGCTGTCAGGGGCGGTGATAAGGGGCTGATAAAAAAGCTCGAAATGATCACCGGAGAGCGCGTTTCGCAGGCTGTTTTCAATGGCAATGCGCTCCTGCGCCTGGCTGGTCATGTCAGCATCAAAAAAACGGTAAACATTGCCTTCGCTCTTCGCGTCCCTCAGCGCGATGTCGGCGTTTTTTACCAGCATATCGGCATCGTCACCATCCCTGGGAGAGATGCTTATGCCGATGCTCAGGCCGAGGTATACTTCCCTTCCGTCAATTTTCATCGCGCTGGAAATCACCTCAATCAGCTTGCCGGCCACGATCGCGGCGTCAAGGTCATCGGAAATACCGTTCAATATAATGGTAAACTCATCACTGCCGAGACGGTACAGGTAATCGCTCTTTCTCAGGCATCCCTTCAGTCTTTTTGAAACCACCTTTAAAAGCGCGTCGCCGAAATTGTGACCAAAGACGTCATTAAGATTTTTAAACCGGTCAAGGTCCAGAAAAAGAAGGGCCTTATTTTTTCGGGGCTCTTCCCTCTTTGCCTGAATAATGAGTTCATAAAACCGTTCGAAAAATGCCCGCCGGTTCGGAAGGCCGGTAAGCGGGTCATGATAGGCGATATAGGTCAGCTCTTCCTGGGTCTTTTTCTTGTCCGTTATATCTTCTATAATTGATGCCAAGCGATATATTTCGTCATTTTTGTCCCTGATGGCTGAAATATGATTTCTGACCCACTTCATGGCCCCGTCAGGCCTGATGATCCGGTATTCAAGTTCTTTTCTCTTGTCAACGACCCAGGTATTCATGAACTCCTGCACCGCATCCCGGTCATCCTGGTGGATGGCGTCAAAAAAAGCTTCAGGAACCTGGTAGAGAACATTGAGGGGACGGTCAAAGATCTCTTCATAAGCGGGGCTTATGTACAGGTAAACCTTATTGCGGTAATCATATATGATAAAAACTTCATGGATGTTGTCAGCGACCTGCCTGAACCGCTCCTCGGTGTTGTTCAGGATTTTATACGCACTACCGAGATTTTTATAGGCCTCTTCAACCTGCGAAGCCTGGTCGTGATACTGCCTGAATATCCCGGCCATTGACAGAAGGATAAAACAGGTTATACCGATACTGAAACGTGAAAAAAAGGCGTCTGAAAAGAGGCCGATATTGTTCTGGTTGTGCACAAAGGCGCTGTCGCTGACAGCACCCAAAACAGCCAGCGCAAGCCCGATGAGAGGAAGTAATATATACTGGTATCTCTTGTGCCATTTAAGTTCAGCGAAAAAGCAGGCAAAACTGTAGACGATCATGATCAGCAGAAACATATCCCTGACCAGATAAAGGGGCCCTTCCTGTCCCCTGCCATGGTCCCAGGAAAAAGTCAGCCAGGTATTTCGATGGATTTTCTGTGAAACAAAAAGATCAGGAACACTATATGCGGCAACCAGAATAAAAATGGAAACAGCCAGCCCGGCGATCCATACGATCCGGTTCATCCTTTTCCATTTTTCATTAAGCTCAAGCAGGAAATTCAGAAAATAGGGAACACCAAAAATAAAAAAAGCACCGGAGATCTGTTCAATGCGGTGGAACTGCATGCCCAGCGGCGCATTCTGGAGCCATCCCCCGGAAAACAGAATTACAATCTCGCATCCAACAAAAATAAAAGCGAATGAGTTCAGCAGAAGTATTGAAAAATAAATTTTCTCGGAAGTCCGCTGAAACAGATACGCGAACAAAACAATACCTGTCACCAGAATGCCTGTGCAGATTGAAGGAATTAAAAGCTGGTACAGCTGCAGATCATGTTCAAATATTACCATAGAAATCAATCCAGACTGATACGAATATCCATATTAATAATGATTCTCCATCCTAGAGATACTGAGGCTGTATTATCCGGAATGTTTGAGGCAAGCAGCACTGAATCTCTACAAATTTAAATATAGTTTAAACGCCCTTAAATATCAAGAGAAAAATTTTATTACCGACAAAAGTGCAATAATGAATAATTTGAATTTTATAACCTCGTTCATTTTCTAATGCAATTAACGGTATATTGGCGCAATCTCCCGGTGAAACAGGCATTACAATATGCTTGACAGTATGATGATTAAGGCATCTCTTTAATAAATGCTATTGCTGATTAATTCGTCATCCTTTCTCGATTCAACTGGCCGGATCTTGTGTAATTATATCAGCGGAATGGGTATCCACAGGAAATAATCATGATCGCACGACTGACAGGAACTATCGCAGAATTAAAACCAACAGAAGTGATTCTTGACATTCAGGGCGTCGGCTACCAGGTCATGATTCCATTTTCAACCTATGAAAAAATCTGTAGCGGTGAGCGGGCAAGCCTTCATATCTACACCCTTCACAAAGAAGACCAGTTCAAACTTTACGGATTTTTTTCTGAAGAAGAAAAAAAAATATTTTCTCTTCTCCTCGACATAAGCGGCATTGGCCCGTCCATGGCCCTGTCAATACTTTCCGGGATGTCGATCCCTGATCTTATCGACGCGGTCAAAAATGGCAACACCCACCTGCTTGTCAAAATCCCCGGCATCGGCAAAAGCAAAGCGGAAAAGCTGGTATTCGAATTAAGCAGAAAAACGAAAAAGCTTGATGAGCTGAATATCACCTCAAGAGCAGAAAGATCAGTCAGGAGGGATGTCATTGAAGCGCTTCATTCGCTCGGGTTCGAGGAAAATAAAATATCACCGGTTATTGATGAAATATTGAAAGAAGACCCGGAAGTTTCCCTCGAAAAAGCAGTGAAGGAGGCGCTGAGGCGCCTTTCTCTTTAAAAATTCCTTATACCGCTTATAACAAGACCTTTTACCGCATCAACGGACGCGGCAATACCGCTTTTCAAAATGTCCGTTGCATGCTCGGCACCGGCTACCAGGGGGATGTCCAGTGTCTTTGCCACCGTAACCGCCCTGGACAGGGTTCCCGGTTCCTCGGTTATTATCGCGGCCGCATGCCGCAGCATGGGGATCACCTCGTCAGTTGTTTCCTTGATGACAATGATATTACCCGCATCGAAGAGTTCTTCGGTGCCGGCCCCCTGCTGCTCCACGTACAGGATTCCTGAGGCGAACCCCCCGTGCATGCCCTCGCCCCTGAGAAGGACATCTCCCACGACCTGGATTTTCATCGTGTTGGTGCTTCCGCTTACGCCGACCGGCGTTCCGCCGGTAATAACAACAAGGTCGCCCTCTTTCACGATACCGTTTTTCAGGGCCTCGTCAACGGCCTGAGAGAATATCCTGTCAGTGGAATCTGCGTCCTTCACGCAAAAAGGAGTGATTCCCCACGACAGGGAAAGCTGACGCCGCGCACGGGATGAAACCGTGGTTGCGACAACGGGACAGGCAGGACGAAACCGCGAGACCATGCGGGCAGTATGGCCTGTCTGGGTCACGGTGAGAATCGCCGCAGCCTGAAGGTCATGGGCCGACGAACAGGTCGCGTGGCTTATGGCCGAAGTGACATTTTTTGAAACAGAGCCGTGGGTTCGTGCGAAGCGCTGGACGTAATCAATATTGCGTTCGGTTTCAACGGCAATGCGTTCCATGGTCATGACTGATTCAACGGGATATTTGCCTATGGATGTTTCTCCTGAAAGCATGATCGCGCTGGTGCCGTCATACACCGCGTTCGCGATGTCGGTGATTTCGGCCCTGGTGGGACGGGGGTTCCGTATCATTGAATCAAGCATCTGTGTCGCAGTGATTACCGGCTTGCCCGCGCTGTTGGCCTTTAAAATAATAGATTTCTGTATCGCCGGGATCTCCTCAAAGGGAATTTCCACGCCCATATCACCCCTGGCGACCATGACCCCGTCGCTCACCCGGAGGATCCCGTCAATATTGTTCACGCCGTCCCTGTTTTCGATTTTGGCGATTATCCGGATGTCATCCCCCCCGTTCCTGCGCAGAAGGCTCCTGATTTCCATGATATCGGCCGGGCTCCGAGAAAACGAGGCAGCGATAAAATCAAATTCCTGCTCTATGCCGAAAAGAAGGTCGGCCTCGTCCCGGTCGCTCACGAACGGAAGGTTGATGGTAACGCCGGGGATGTTGATGCTCTTCCGGTTGCTCAGGGTGCCGCCGTTCACGACCAGGCATTCCACTTCTTTCTCCCGGAGTGAAACCACTTTCATCTCGATAAGGCCGTCATCAAGAAGGATGCGGTCGCCTTTGTCCAGGTCTGAAGGAAGGCCCGGGTAGGTCACCGATACCCGTTCGGTGTTGCCGGCTACCTCTTCAGTGGTGAGCACAAAGGTCTGTCCGGCCTTCAACTCTGCCGCTCCGTGCTCAAAAGTTTTGACCCTGATCTCCGGGCCTTTTGTGTCAAGGAGAAGTGCCACGGGAAGGTCAAGCTCGTCCCGGATTTTTTTCACCATGCCGGCCCTCATTTTATGCTCATCATGGGTTCCGTGAGAAAAATTCAGGCGCGCCACGTTCATCCCCGCGAGCATGAGCGAGCGAAGAACCTCTTCACTGTCTGTTGCGGGCCCGAGAGTGCATACTATTTTTGTCTTTCTCATTTACTCTCTTCTCTTATTTTATTTTGACAAAATAAAGGTAATCCGCCGGGGGGAGGCCGGCGCTTTTCAGGTCGTCGTGCGTGATTGTAACCGGGCGCGACATCGCTTTTTCAGCCCGGCTCAGCACCGGGCCATTACCGCGGGAAACAAGGACAATCCTGCTCCTGACCGGGCCCGCCCTCCTTTCAACCCTGGCAGGAACCCCGAGCCCGAACTTTACATGGTATTCCCCTGTAATGACAACCACCGGCCCGGCTTTTTCAGCGGACCTTGCCCGGCCCAGGCCTTTATACACGGTCTCTGCGATTGCCTCGTCCCTGCAGACCTGCGCTTCGAACATGAAGCGTTTTCTTTCGGGCTTCATGAATGCGTGCACCATGAATATTTTCTCAAGCAGTTTCTCGTAAGCCGGGGAGTTGAAGTCAACAGTTTCCGGAAGCGCCGCGCGCTCATGAGCGTCGAGCGAAACGAGGCCCGACCGTGAAACTTTTGAGATCACCGCAGAAGGTGCGTTGGCAGCCAGCACCGTCCCCCCGCAGGTCCTGGTACTTTCCATTATATTTTTGTAATCGCAATAATTGCTCCACGTCTCTTTCCATTCCGTCTTCAGTGCAAATTCCTCAAAGCTCAGCGACCCCTTATTATATTCATCAAGCGCGTCCTGGGTTTCCCGTTCAAGCTGTTCCATGACAAGGACCGGGGCCGCCCCTTTTTCACAGAGCCCTGAAATGATCTTTTCATGCACTGAATGGTGGAGGTCAACGGTATGGGTTTCTGCGAGATAGATCACGTCACAGGCGGCAAGATCATCAATAAGACCGGTCCGGGAAATCTCATTCCCGGAGATCAGGTCAAGCCAGGAGCCCTGTTCGGCAGCAGGGAGGGCCCCATTACCGGTTAAAAATCCCGATTGTGGGCCCGGCTGCTCAGGCAAAAGAAAAAGCGCGAGAGCAAGCAATGATCGCATGAGCATAACAATCCCTCAGCTTATCTTTTTTGCCAGTATAACAGTAAGGTCATCTGAAATCATCTCTTTTTCGTGATATAAATTAAATTGTTTCATCACGAAATCAAGCTCTTCAGCCGCGCTTGCTGCCGGTGCATCACTGAAAGCGGCAATGATCCTGTCTATGCCGAATTCATTTCCCTTTCTGTCAGTCGACTCCATGAGGCAATCAGTATAAAACAAAAGCGAGTCTCCTTTTTTCGCTGGAAAAGAAATGAGGCCGTAGCCTTTCTCCATGACCTCAACGCCCAGAAAGGGGCCCTTGGATTGGTATTTTTCATCCTTTATCTCTCTTACCGTTCCCCCCGATGTGCGCATCAGAAGATCGGGATGTCCCGCGTTCACATACTCAACGTCATCACCGGTGAAACGGAGTATTATCCCGGTAAGATAGTTCCCCACACTGCCGATTTCATTGATAAGATCCGTGTTTGACTTGTTGAGCACCTCATTCAGGCCGATGCCGGTCCCTTCATTGAAGTTCCTGAACAGGATTGATTTGGCCAGCATGGTAATAAGCCCTGAAGCGACACCGTGCCCTGAAACATCAAAAAGCGAAATCCCCAGCAGGATGTTTTCGGACACATAAAAATCATACAGGTCGCCGGACACACCGGACATCGGCCTGAAATAAAAGGCGACTTGCCAGTTGCCGGTTTCGGGAGGGCTTTCTGGAAAAAACTTTCTCTGCACATTGATGGCCATGGCCATGTCGCGGTTCATGATCACCTGGGCTTCCTCGAGCTCTTCGTTTACCGCTATGAGGTTTTGGTTCATGGACTCAAGCTCCTCGTTCGCGGTATTGAGCTCTTCCGTGCGCGCCAGAACTTTTTTTTCAAGGTTCACGTTGAGGTCAAGAAGCTGCTTTTTCATGACATTGATCTTGTCCGCCATGCCCAGAGACAGAAGAATGACCATGGCAGATATTCCGAACTGTAAAAAATGCCGGGTGAACAGAGTTGACGGCATTACACCAAATGTTTTCAGCACATAAAGAACCAGCCCGAGGGCAAGGAAGGCAAAACCGATGGCGATAAACATTGCCTGGCGGTTTCCCTTGTAAGCCATATAAAGAACAAGCGTGTAGAAGCCCACGGAATAATACATTGTTATTCCTGTCGCGATTTTAATTGTCCAAGAATAATCTGCAATCAACGAAAATATCGCGCACAGAACGAGGGGCGCAATACCGAAATACACGATGAGTTTATCGAGTAAAGGAAAGTTAACCTTTGTATTGATATAACTTCTTCCGTATAATGCGACCCAGAACATGGTCACACACATTAAAAAAGGAAGGCTGTTATTTGCCCACCAAATCGATTCAGGCCACAAATAATGAAACGAATGGCCCAGAAGTGTCATCTGGAAGAATATCCAGAACGTGATAAAAAGAGAGTAGCAAATATAACTCGATTCCCGGACGGAAACAAAAAGGAACAGGTGGTATACCGCCATAACAATGAGCAGCCCGTAATAGATCCATATCAGCGGCATTTCCCTGTTCATCCTGTTCACATATCCGACCGGAGACCAGAGCGTGGGAACAAAATTCAATGAGCTGCTTGTTTTTATGCGGATATACAGCGTTGAAACGCCCTGTTCCAGGCTTATGCTGAAAATAAAAGTGGTGTCCAGGACATCCCTGTGCGAAAAAGGATAGTGGTTACCGGTTTGTTTCACCTCATAGCCCCCCTTTGCTCCGGGGTAATACAGGTCAATGTAGTTGATAATGGGATAGGGGATTTCGATGTAGCAGGGGAAATCATCGCCGGTCTGGTTATCAACGATGATTTTAAACCAGTAGGCCGAACGGGTAAAACCGAAATTCACGGATTTCGCGGAAAGCGGTTCCCAGACTGTTTCTTTTTGCGAGACGTCCTCAAAGGAAAGAGAGCCGGCCCGGTCCTGATAATATAACATGTGGGGACTGAGATTGATTTTTTCACGGGAAAGATTAATGGCCACCGGCTTCTGGCCGGCATGCAATGGCGGTATGGCGATACAGAAAATCAGTGCGGCAAATACTATTCGAAGCCTGGTCATGAGCTGCTGCCGATGATCTCCTGGAGCTTCTTGGATTTTTCAACAATTGAGCCGGTAAACTCCAGTATTTTCTGGTTCGCTGTCGCGATTTCCTGCGCGATCTCGGACAGGCGGGAAACTGTTTTAATGTTTTCTTCCATTGACGTGTTCTGTTCCCTGGTCGCGTCAGCGATGTCCCGTGACATGTTTTCCATGAGATCGGCCTGTTTCACCACCTCGCTGATCGCGTTCCCCTGGCTTACGAGCACGTTTTTGGTGTCATCAATAAGAGAATTGATGTCGTCAATACTCTTGAAAATGACCTCAAGGGAATTCCTTGTCTTGTCCACAATGGCCATTCCTGCGGTTATATCATTGATCATGCTTTTAATCTGGGTTGAGATTTCCTTTGAGTTGTCCGAGGTCGCTGAGGCGAGTTTGCCGATCTCATCAGCAACAACGGCAAAACCGCGCCCGTGGTCTCCGGCGCGGGCGGCCTCGATCGCCGCGTTCAGCGACAGCAGATTGATGCGGTCGGTGATGTCGTCAATCATGACCATGATCCCGTCGATTGCCTTGCCGCCGCGGTCAATGTATTCCATGCGTTCAATCATCTTGGCGAGGTCGACACCGGTTTCCTTTGCCGAAGCGGTGATCACCGATATTCCCTGAACCACCTTGCCGCTCACCCTGGCGACGTTTTTCTGGGAGTCCATAAGCACGGTGGAATATTCACGCGTCTTCTGCCCCTCCTCTTTTTGCACGACGGTTGCGTCATAGATCCGCTCATTGGACGAGGTGAGCTCTTCGAAAGCCGCGGACATCTCCTCGCTGGTCGCGGCCTGTTCCGTTGACAGCGTGCCGAAGTTGTTGCCGATCGTCGAAAGCTCCCTGCTTATCTCAAAAAGGTCGCCCGACATGCCGGTAATGATGCTGACCGTGTTCTCAAGGAACTCATTCCTTTTCCTGGCTTCGCGTTCTTTCTGTTCGAGCTCAGTATTGAATTTCTGCAGGTCTTTTTTCATAAAGTTGATTTTATCCGCAAGGCCGAAAGAAAACACGAGAATGACCATGGATGACCCGATCTGGACGCTCCAGTTCGTGACAAAGTTTGAAGGAAGGATACCGAACGATTTCATGACGTAGAGAAGGACCCCGACCACAAGAAAGGAAAAAGCGATAAACGCGACCCGCGCCTCGCGGGAGTTGCGGAGATAAAAACCGCCGCCAACGATACAGATGAGGATGGCCCCGATTCCGGTGCCCGCAGTTGAAAGCCGGATGCTCAACGAATAATTACCGGTGAAAGCAACAAGGCTCAATAAAAACATCGGGAGCAAAATGCCGAACAGGTACACTTTATGCGCCACGGGCCTTCTGCGTTTTGTTTCAATGTAAAGTGAGATAAAAAGCCCTGCTGTTGCTGCGCTGTTGAGCATGAAAAAAGGAAGGCAGTTATTGGCCCACCACACCGAATCAGGCCACAGGTACTGAAACGCAAATCCGTTAAGGGTCGACTGGAACAGGATAAACGTGACAATGAAAAGAGAATAAAATATATAGGTCTTCTCCCTGACTGAGAAAAAAATGATGAGATTGTACAGGGCCATAATAAGCATGAGGCCGAAATACATCCAGAACACCGGGAACTGGACATTCATCCGTTTTACATAGTCCTTTATGGACCACACCAGCGGGGTGAAATTGAGCGAGCTTTCAGTCTGGAAACGGATGTAATAGGTGTGTTCCCCCCCGCCCGGATTGAGAAAGAAGATGAAGTTACGGTCTATGATGTCACGCTGTGAAAAAGAATAACGGTCACCGGTTTTGATCAGTTTGTATGAACCGTCGCCGGCCGGTGTGTATAGCTCGATGTAGTCAATCATGGGATAGTCGATTTCAAAATACCACCCCTCGCCCGAGGCCTGCCTGTTGTCAATCGTAAAGGAAAACCAGTATGGCGGAGCATTGAAGCCGAAATTGAAACTGTCGGTTTTCGACTCCTCCCACTTAAACTTGCCTGAACGCACATCATCAAGAGAAAGCCGGTCTCCGGTTTCCTTTAAATACCGCATGCTCTTTCCAAAGCGAAAGGACTGGAGATCATCGGTTATAACGACTTTCTCAGCGGCAAGAGCGGGGGGGATAAAAAAAATAAAAAATATTAATGATACAATATATCTTTTACCCTGCATGCACATATCTCCTCTTGAAATCATAAATCCGTCCAACGTTTTTCGGAGTAATCACTCATTATATCATATATGATAATCACAGAGGCAAAAAAAATTAATAAACCGACATGTCAGTCTATCAGGTAAAATCAAGCTGTCAACCGTTATTCACCGCAGTTAAAGCAAAACAGCTGTTGGACTATAAAACATTATCTTTTTTCATTGCTTCAATATCGTTGTCTGAATAACCAAAAGAGTGCAGAATTGCTTCATTATGCGTTCCGGCTGCGACACCGGGGAAGGAGGCGACTCCATTATATGAATTAAATTTAATCGGGTTCCCGATCTGGCGGACTGCCTCCCCTCCACGGTCGGCAACTGATACAATCATCCCCCGCTGCCGTAAAAGAGCGCTTTCGCAGGCCTCGCGCACCGAGAGAACCGGCTCAACACAGGCATCGGCTCTGCTGAAAACATCCTGCCAGTGGGACAGGGGCCTTGATTTGATCGTTGCGGCGATTGCATCTTTGATGGAAGGGTCGGCAATATTGGCCATGATCCCTTTCGCGGCAAGATCACGGTGCCCGATTGTTTCACAGAATGCCGCGAAAAACTTCTGCTCAAGAGGGCCCACTGACAGATACCTGCCGTCCGCGGTTTGATAGTAATCATACAGGACCCCGCCGTTTAAAAGCTCCTGCTCTCTGCCGGGCTCGCGGCCTCCGGCAAGGTAGCCGGCTGCCGAAAAAACGCTGAGCGCGAACACGCCGTCAGTCATGGAAAGATCGATATGGTCACCGGTGCCGGTACGGAGCCTGTTTATGTACGCGGTGAGCACGGCAATGACCAGGTTCTTTGAACCGCCGCAGAGGTCGGCGAGCTGGACAGCCCCGGGGCAGGGGCCGGTCTCTTTTCTTCCCGAAAAGGAATCGATGCCGGCAAGGGCCCGGTAGTTGATGTCATGGCCGGCGCGGTCGGCCAGCGGCCCGTCCTGTCCGTACCCGGACAGGGAGCAGTAAATAATCCGCGGGTTGATTTTTTTGAGGTCATCATATCCCAGGCCCAGCCGCGCCATGACACCGGGCCTGAACTGTTCGAGCAGGATGTCATACTCCGCGACCAGGGAGCGAATGACATCCCCCCCCTTTTTCTTTTTGAGGTCAAGGCACAGGGAACGCTTGCCCCGGTTGAGGTGTGCGTACAGCGCTGACACCCCGTTGACAATGGGCGGCATGAAGCGCACCGGGTCAGGGCTGCCGGGATTTTCAACCTTGATGATATCCGCGCCGAGGTCAGCGAGCATCATGCTGCCGAAAGGGCCGGGAAGGAGGCTGGTGAAATCCAGTATCTTCAGTTCATTCAACGGCGGCAGCACATTATTCTCCTTAACAGATGTGTTTCCGGCATGGCTGTTTTTATCATGGCCGATTACCGGCTGCCATCTTTTATGGGCAAAGACAATTCAGGATGATTGTATCTTCGACTTATGAAAAAATTTGGTGATTATCAGTTAAAAGTCAACCTGAAAATACGAGCAACCTGCATTTACGCGGCGACAGGCTCATCACAGCGTTTAAAGAATCTCCCTGAACTCTAAACACCCTGATACGGATGATTAAAGCATAATATCCCGGCCCGAACCTGCCGAAAATAATGTTGACGCGGGTTATAATGAAAGATACATTATAATCAATATATTTTCCATCCGGCAAAACCGCAATTCCCGGTTTTCACACTTGATCAAGGAGTTAGCCATGATTGATTTCAACACAGTAAACAGGACATTCAGGTATTTATGCATAACACTGATCGCCGTGTCCCTTTCAGTCGTCTCATGCAAAAAAGAAACACCGGTTGACGAAACCAAACCCGCTGTTAAAGGTATCGTGCTTTTTTCAGTTGGCGAAGTCGCCCTTCTGAAAGAAGGCCAGACTGAAGTCCCGCTGGAAATACAGGCGACCGTTGGCTCCGGCGACACGGTCAAAACCGGGGCCAAGTCGTTTACCACGATCCAGTTTGAAGACAAAGGCCTGATACGCATACAGGAAAACACCACCCTGTGCCTTACCTCCCTTTTCGGCGAAGGGAACGGGGAACTCCTGCTTAAAAACGGCCAGGTCCTGACCAAAATCAACCGCCTGATGAAAGGCGAACAGTTCCAGATCAAAACCCCGACCGCGGTCGCGTCCGTGCGCGGGACCGAATACAGCACCTCGTATAAAAACGGCAGGAGCCTGATCGCGGTCAAGCAGGGAAAGGTCGCGGTTGCGACAAAAGAAGCCGCTGCAGAAGGCGCTGAGGCGGATTATACCGAAAAGGTCGTGATAGAGGAAGGCAATACCGCGGTGGTCATTACCATAGAAGGTGAAGGTGAAACCGCGGCAACGAAAGTCGAAACGCGCCCCATATCCGAAGTGGAGTCCCTGACCGTGCAGAAAGTATCGATGATCGAGATGGTGCCAGAGCCCGAGAAAAAGAGCAAGGAAGAGCTTGAGGAAATGCAGCGCGCGGTCATAAAAGAAGAGATCAAGATCGACAAAGACCTCGCGCCCAGGGAAAAGCAGGAAAAGATCATGACCATGATCGAAAAGAAAAACAACACCCTGGAAGAGATCAAGGAAGTGTTTGAGCGCATCGACGAGATCAGCCTGTACAACGGGAGGATGATCCAGGGCGCCATCATCTCCCGCGGCGACAAATACAAGGTGCTCACCACTACCGGCACCATGGACATCAACGAGTCTGACATCAAGAAAGTCCGCGTGATCAAATAGCACGCATGGCATACGCCAAAAAAAACCCCGTTGCCACGGGGTTTTTTTATGGAATCGCCTCATTAATCATTTATAGTAATCATATACCCAGAGTTCCGTGCCGTGAAGAACGTCATTCGCCGAAAGATAGAGACGGTTCCCGTCAATGGCGATGATCTCAGCAGAGCTTTCGGAGAACAGCGAATTGATCTCAAGCTGATAGGGGTTCACCCCGTCGGATACTTCCCGTGAAGGATCATAGATCCACACCTGTTTATTGTCAGACCCGAACTCGACCGCGACCACGGAATTAAAACCCCGGATATTGCTGACATACTCCTGTTTGATCTGCAGGAAATCCCCGGTGGCGGGATTGCAGGAATAAAAATAGGGCTCACTGCCGTCATCGATGCGTGTTTCAAAATACAGCATCCCGTCAACCGCGGTCACGTAATCCGGAGTGGAATTTCCAACACCGGCATAAATATCCGATTCGCGGACAAAATTCTCATCCTGTACCATTGGCGCAATTCCGTCGTAGGACCACAACTCATTGCCGTAACTACCTTCATACACGGGAAAATACAGGCGACCATTGAGCTCTGCCAGGTTTTTCTGGTTTGACGTGTTATACATGCTGAATTGCGTCGGCAGTATCTGTTCAACCGCGATGCCGTCAAAGGAATAGAGACAGTAATAAGGATCTATCATGCTGTCATAATATACAAAATAAAGCCGGTCATTAAACAGGACCGGAGAAGATGAGGTATCAATGGAGGTGGTAGTAGCATACGTAATTAAATATGAAGTTGGCGCAACGTTTACGCCATTATATTCATACAGGTAAGTATAGTTATAACCACTTCCGGTGCTGTCGGCAAAATAAAAAACCCTGCCATCAAGCTCACAAAAACCAAAGGGGAATGAATCATAACCTGAAACAATATCATACACAAGCGCGGGCTCTGCGCTGCCCACGCACACAAAAGGCTCCTGCATTGAAGACCCATCACTTGCCGAAAAGAACAGCATGTTATTGACAACCGTGAGGTTTGCCGGGCTTGAGCTCCCGCTCGCATTTACTTCATGGACCACGGGATCATTGACTCCGTCATATGACCAGAGCTCGGTGTTTGCGTCAGCATCGGCAGCGGTAAAATAAAGCAGCCCGTTAAAGACGGTCAATTCGGACGGAGATGATGAAGACGTTCCCGAAAAAATGTCTGCCGCGAGCTCCACCGTGTCAGCAGCCGGATCGTACACCCACAGTTCGGTGCCGTACGTGTCGGTATATGCAGCAAAATAAAATCTGCCGTCATACTCGGTCATCTCTCCGGGACTTGACGAGTCGGTATACAGCGGATTGCCGACATCAACCGTGGTATTGATGTCCTCTACCATGCGCAGGGTCCCGGCAAGAGTGATGATCAGAAGCCTGGCCTCGCCCGCTTTGAGGTCGACCGTTGTGGAGCCGGCATAGATCACCTGGCCTGAACCGTTGTACGCCTTGACCAGGAAGGTGCGGTCCTTTCCCGCCTCGACCGCGAACACGACCGTCAGGGTGTCGGCCGTATATTTTTTTTCAAACGCGTCCATGCCCGGTCCGGAAATGCGCACTGCCACGGACCTGACGTCAATGATGCTCGCCGCCTCCGCGGGAGAAGAAAAGAAACGCAGAAACCGGTCGATCAGGCTGTCCGGGGCCTGCCGCAGAACAGAGACGTTTTCGGGAAACTTCAGGTTCAGGGTCACGGTCGCGTCCCCTGAATCGGAGCAGGACATCAACATAACACAACACATAACAGCGACAAGAGCCACTGCCGCTGCTTTCATGGGCCTAATCATACCATCCTCCTTGGCGCCGGGGCCTGCCGATAATGATGCAGTATCAACAATACATAGCAAGAATATTTTTAAATATACACAGGGGAACCCCGATGTTCAAGGCGTCTGACAGGGAAAATTCGACAATCTCTTTTATGGAGTCTAAAACAGGTATTTTAATCCGGCCTCGACCGTCAGGTACATTCCGGTCGCGGCCTTTTCAAAGTACACGGTATAGGCCGGGGCCAGGGTGAGGTACAGGGACGGATACACCAGGTACGCCCCTTCACACCGCACTGACACAAAAGGGTCGGCGTAGGTTCCGGCGCTCTCCCGCTCAAGCACATGAAAGTGGTAACCGAAACCGAAAAGCGGTTCAAGAGTGAAGTTTTTTGGAAGGATGAAATTATAGCCGAGCGCCAGGGAAACCTGGGTCGTGTACAGTGACTTCGCGTCTCCGCGCTCCGAGAGGTACCAGAAACCGGTCGATACCAGGATCACGCTGTTGTCAAAAAGCGCGTTCATGACCCCGCCGTACAGGTAAAAGCCGCCTCCGGGGCCCGCTATGTCCGTGAAGTCTCCCAGGGGGATGATGCAGGACGGCGACAGTCCCAGAACTCCCCTGACCGCTGACCCGGCCGCGCTCCCCGGTTTTGCCGTGGCCGCCTTTTTCTTCTCATCACCGTAAAGCGCCGCGACCTTTTCTGCCAGGTAATCGGCAGCGGCCGCAAGAGTGTCGTCATCCGCTGTCTTACTGAAACGGCCCAGGCGCCTGCGGCTCTCAGCGTCCCACAGCATTACCGTGATCCGGTAGGTCTGTTTGCGCGACACTTTGATCAGGTACTGTTCCTTGCCTTCCTTGCCCATGGTGCGGGCCTGCTCGGTCGAATCTCCGGAAATCTTCACGGTGACCGCGCGTAGAGCACCAAGTTTTTTGCATGCGGCCATGGCGCAGTTCACGTCCGAGCACGGCCTGTTATCAAGCGCCCTGAGCACTGCCGATTTGTCAAGAAGGTCCACCTTGCGGGCCCGGCCCAGGGTGCGCGCGAGGCGGGACTCAAACGATGCAGCGACCTCCTCAGGGCAGTTGTCCCGCGAGGGTGCGAAGAGCGCGGTCTTGACCTGCGCCGCTCCGGACGGACAGGCAAAAATAACAAGCATGGATACTGCAGTTATAACGGTGAGCAGAGTGGATTGCTTTTTCAATTGAATTATTTCCTACAATGGTGATGTGTTGCCAGTAATAAGGACCAGTAAATATTAATACTAAACATTCTTTTAAAACCAAACAACCCACTATAAAACAGTATATTTCACGGGCAAGCACTATTTGTGTTTACAATGCCGGATAACGGAATGCGGCAAAGTAAACGAAATGATGATTATCAAGTGCTTAAATCGGCGGGATTATCAACAGATGGTTATGCGACCGTGATGATGAACTTCAGGGCAGGGCATATATGACCGGGGCCTTACCGGCCCCGGTCGATATTCAACGGTTATATGAAACTGAATCTGATCTTCTTTAATTATTTTCATAAAACATGAACTGACCGGTCAAGGTCCCGGTCGAGCCATACGTCTCCCACCCGCCATCGGAGTTGTCGTCAAAGAGAGAAATATCGAAGCCCACGATCCGGTCATTATCAGCCAGGTCGTCAATGACAAACAGGCGCCCGCTGTTCCAGCCCACGAAGCGGTGAGGGCCGATAAAAGAATCGGGGGATGTTCCCGGGCCCTGTGTGAGCACCGCCGGGTCCTGGAGGTTTAAATCGAAGCGGACCACGGCATTCTGCGGATTTTCGGGGCTACTGTCATATACCGCGACATAGGCCTGGTCCCCGCGTATGGTTATGTCCCAGGCCGAGGTATTGTACGAATAATTAAGTCCTTCCAGTTCTGACAGGCTCACTGAAATGTCCATTGGCTCTCCGCTGTCCGGGTCGGTATACTGCGCCACGGCATTCGCCTCGGGATCATATTTGAAAACAAGACCCGGAACGCTGCCCCCGTTTCCCTGTGCCGCCACATACATGCCGCCGTCACCGTCAACAGCGAGGTCGCTGAGAGTGGCGCCATTGGCTAATGCCGGGGGAAGTTCGGCCCCGTCAGTAATATTGGTCACCGTGCCTGACGACAGGTCTTTGGCCATAATGGCATCGTCAAAGACGCAGTACAGGATGTTGTTCGGGCGGTCAATGGCAATGCCGTTCGCATTCATAAGCTCGTAACCGCCCAGGTCATCATCAGTCAGAACGTCTTCGGCGACAGTCAGTGCAACCAGGGCATTGAACCGTAAAAGCCGGGCGCCATTGCCTGATGACAGCATATAGATTCTCCCTGCCGCGTCGAAATCAACGTCATAGGGCAGGAGGGAAACCTCGCTGTATGAAGGATAGGTCCCGGTATATACCACACCGATTGAGGCCCATTCGTCATCGGTCGCGTCAATACCCGGTATCTGCACCAGTCTGGCGTTCGAGAAGTCAGGGAGCACCAGCTTGATGTCGCTGGCGATCATGGTCACGGCTACGACCTTCAGCTCGCCGGCCTTCAGGTCAACAGTGGCGCTCCCCTGGTAGGAAAGCACTGCCGTTTTATTGTCGCGCTCAAGTGAGGCCGAAACCTCTATGGTGCGCTGCGGCCCTTCCTCTATAGCCATGACCACGAGAAGCGTGTCACCGGAATATTTTTTCACGACCGTGTCCATTCCCGGCCCTGAAACGGTGACCTGTACCGAAGAGATGCCCAGCGAAGCGAGCTGAGCGTATGCCGGCGTGGAGAAAAAACCGAGGACGCGGTCAATGATGCTCTCCGGCGCCCGGCTCTGGGCCGCAACACTGTCCGGCAGGTCAAGGCTGATCCGCACGGTTGCCGTGCCCGAGTCCGAACATGAAACAAGAAACAGGCTGAATAGAAACGCACTGACACAAAGACACACTGATCTCACCAAAGTATTCATCTGGATTCTCCTGAGGAGTCAATTGTTACCTGTAATTCCCGGTATAGTATGAGGAATAAACGCATAATTACATTTAATATACATTTTTGCCATCCTTTTTTCAATACTCACTCACGGTGAATTATGCCTGTTAAACAATACCCGGAAATAATTATTAAAAACGCTGAATCACTCAAACAACACTGCCAGGCCATGGCGGGAATTTGGCCATGAGACACAAAAAACAATTGCCAAAGAGAGGTGCCGGGCATATATTTGTTGTTAAGTGTGCGCACGGAGGTCTCCCATGAATAAAGTACTGGTTTCCATACTATCGGTTTCTCTTTTTATCTCTCTTTCGTTAACCTCTGCGCAGGCGCGGATCATTGTCGCGAAAGTGAAAGGCACCGCTGCCTATAAAACGGCCAACCAGTGGCAGCCGCTGAATGAGGGGATGTCCCTGAACGAGGGAACAAAAATCAGTACCGGCGTCAACTCTTCTGTCATCCTTAATATCGACAACCATACTCTTACCGTAAACCCTCTTACCATGTTAAAGATATACGAAAACAGCATGACGCGAACATCATCCGAAAACCGCATCGGCCTGCGAAGGGGAACGATCAGGGCCAAGGTCGCCCGCGATAAAAGAATCAAGACCGTATTTAAAGTTTCAACCCCGGTGGCGACTTCGTCCGTGCGCGGAACCGAAGAAATTATTTCATATGGCCCCACCAGCGGCATGAAAGTCTACATGATAGAAGGCATTGCCGTGGGGCAGAGCAATAACGGACTGGCCAGCACCCTTCAGGGGGGCCTGGTGTTCCAGCAGAAGACGGGAGGCATGCTGCCGCAGAATCCGCTCGACCCGGTCCAGGCCGCGGCCATGGCCAGAATATACGACACGTTCCTGACTGCTGACGAAAAAACTCTCATTTCGCTCTTCGGCAGCGATCTGGTTAACACCTACGGCGGATTTCTCGATAAGCTGAAGTCCCTGATGGACACTCATGCGCTGGTTGCCATTTATGTTCGATGGCCGATTGATTAAAAGGATTTCTATTCCTGTAAGCGTATATACATACACGACCGAAACATCCTTTCAATGATAAAATATTAATGCGAGGAGCATAATATGAAAATGCGCGTATTATTAGTAATTTTCCTCCTGTTCCTTGTTCCCCTTCAGGCGCAGAATGTGGGCAGCCTCAATTATATTAATGAGCTCGGGGACAGGGAAGCAGCCACGTATGGAGATGCCGTTAAATTCTTTATGATGATCCAGAACAGGGACCAGGGATCGTTTCAGGGAAACCTGGCGGCACTGAACAGATCCGGGATCACCAGGGGAATACGTTCAGGGGAGACCAGCCTGCTTGACCGGGGGACGCTCTCACTCATGGCCGCCCGGTATCTTGACCTTAAGGACAGCCTCTTTTATCTGATCACCGGCTCAGGCCGTTACGCGTTCAGGGCCTGTATAGAAGAAGGACTCATGGACTCCGAAGCCGGCGAATGGGACGTTGTCAGCGGCGAGGAACTCATTGAAACAATGGCCAAGGTTGCCGAGAAGAAGGAGGCCGTAAAGTGAAAAAAGCCATCCTGATATTTTTAATCTCAATCACTTTCGCCTCCCTGAGCAGCGCGGTACGCGCGCAGGGCTATTATGATCCAAAAGAAGCGGACAAATTTTTCCCGGACTTCAAGGCTGATGAAGACATGACCGTTGCGACCAGAGAGAGAACCCCGTCTCAGTTCGCCGTTCAGTACGGGGGCTGGATCATGCCGACCTTCATTACTGACTACCGGGGAGAATCAAAACAGCTCAGCTCGTCGATAACCACGGCCAATGTCTGGCTGAAATCATACCTGTGGAAAAACGCTTTTATCTATCTCAGGGTAAAAGACACTCTCACCGGCATCATGAGCGAAGAAGGATATTCCGGCCTGGATGACGTTGACAACCTCGTTGACCTGGATGTCGGGTTCGTCAGCGCGTCATTCCTCGAAGGGATGATCAGGCTGAGTTTCGGCCGCAAGCTTTTCAGCGCTGGCAGCGGTCTCGTGTTCAACGGGCGGGGCGACGGCGTTCAATTCGATTTCTCAAGCAGATGGGTCAGGTTCAGTCTTTTCGGCGCGTACACGGGCCTGATCCAAAAAGAGAACAACCTGTACCAGCTCAGCAGCGAAGACTACAGCGACGGCGCGAAAAGGATGTTCACCGGCGGAGAAGTCGCCATTCCTTTTGAAAACCAGCAGTTCTATGTTCTCGGTGTCGGCCAGTTCGACCTGAGCGAAGAAACTGCGGGGGAACGGCACAAATACAACTCGCAATATTTCGGCGGCGGTCTGCGCGGACTGATCGTGGATGCGGTTTCATACAATGCCGAATACGTGTACGAGATGGGCACGACTTTCGACAGCAACAATAAAAAACACGACATCAGCGCCATGGCGGCAAGCTTCGGCCTCGATTATTACATTAATGTGACGACCAATCCCGTACTGATCGTGCAGTACTATTACGCTTCAGGCGACAAACACCGGTCGAGTTATTTAAACTCAAAGCTCGACTCGTCAATCGGGGATGACACCGGCTTTATCGGCTTCGGGACCTATCTCGCCGGTTACGCGCTCAGGCCGCAGGCCGGGAACCTCCACACGTTCAGGGCCGGCTTCGCGATTTCACCGTTCTCCTGGGCGAACCAGTTTTATATCAAGCGCATGACCATCATTGCCAAGTATTCCTACTACATGAAGGACAAAGAAGAGGCATACATCAACGGCGGCGAGGGTATTGAAGAGGAACTTTTCGTCGGCCACGGTGTTGACGTCGCCCTGAGATGGAAAATACTCGGCGACCTGTCTTTTTTCCTGAACTACGCGATCTTTTTACCCGGCGACGCGTTTGCTTCCTCGGAAAACAATCGCCATTTCATCATGGAAGGCATCAGCCTGAGCTTTTAATTGACAAAAAAAGGCTTATCTGATATATCAAAGGCGGGGATTTGCCCCGCTTTTTTTGTTTTTGCCGGTTGAAGATTCCGGGCCACAGTCCCGCGGTGAGGTGATACATGATAAAAAAATTTATTGAGTCCGCCAGCGCGTTCATTGAAGGGAACAGGCTTTCCGGAATAATCATCGCCATGCTCGCCTTTGTGATCGTCTTTCTTTTCAGCCTTACCACGGTTTACGAAGTGTTTGAACTCAAGCTCTATGATCTTCGGTTTCTGATCAAGCCGTCCATAAAGGAATGGGACCGCCTTACCTTTGTCGACATTGACGAAAACAGCATCACCAACATCGGGCAATTCCCCTGGCCCAGGTCGTTTTACGGGACCGGCTCCGGCGTGTTAAAAGATATCGGCGTTGAGTCGTCAACCTTTGATATCATGTTTCCCGACCACTCGCCATCACAGCTGAACAACGAAAATTTTATAACGCTCCTCAAAAAAGCCGAGGAGAGAAAAAAAATATCATCCGGCGACCTGGACACGATTATCGTTGACAATGATAAACGTTTCGCCCGGGGCCTCGCCTATCACGAAAACGCCATCCTCTCCTTCACGTTCAACAATGAACCTCCAAGCGACATCCTGAAAGAACGGCTGAGCATGCCCCAGTACCGCGAGGCTATTAAAATATTCAATAACAAGGCGACGAAAAAACTGGCCCCTGAGGAAATCACGCGCCTCAGCGATCTTGAGGACAAAGGCAGCCTCAGCATATCGTATCCCATTCCTGAACTCATAGGCAGCGCGGCTTCATTCGGCTTTGTCAACCGCTACACGGATATTGACGGCACGGTTCGAAAGGTACGGCTTGTCCAGGTTTTTGACGGAAGGCTTTACTTCAACCTGGCGCTGGTCATGCTCGTTGATACCTGCAGGGTAGCGCTGAAGGATGTTGAGGTCTACCCCGGGGACAGAATCGTATTAAAAAAAGCGTTCAACCCGATGACCCATGAAACGGCTGACATAAATATCCCGATAGACCGGCAGGGCATGATGTACGTAAACTGGGCCGGGAAAAAGAAAAGAGAAGAATCGTTTCACCTGATCCCGTTTTTCGCCCTGCTCGATTACAGCGATTACGCGACAGCGGTGCACGACTACTTCGACAGAATAGAGATGCAGCAGGGAAGGTTTGTCCTCAGCGAGATGTACGGAAAACTCGCGGCCCTGAAAAAGCTTTACGCTAAATCGGTAAAAACAGACCAGAGAAAAAAAACCTGGGATGAAATTGAAAGCCTCAAGACCGAAATTAAGAAAACAAAAGAATCATACGCCGATGTCCTGTCACAGGAAATCAAACGACTCGAGAAGGAAAGAAAAAAAGGCGGCAACCATGGCCTCAAAGATGAACTCGAACTGATGAAGGACGACCTGAAAGCCATCAACCTCGTGATAAGGCTCGAATACGAGCTTGCCGACCACATAACCATAACAGGCCTGACCGCTACCGGCACGCACGATATCGGGATCATTCCCCTGTCAAAGGAATACGCCCGCGTCGGCGTATACCACAACACGGTCAACACGATTATCAACAGGTCGTACATTATCAAAACAGGCGCCTTTCTGAATTATGTAATCATGCTGATCATCGCGCTTGCCATGGGAACATCCATCCAGCGCATGAGCGCGCGTCTTTCTCTCGTGACGATCGTCACATCCCTGGTTATTGTAAACATGGCCAGTATATTCCTTTTCATCTATACCAATATATGGGTCGAACAGCTCGGCATATCCCTCTCGCTGATCATCCCTTCCCTGAGCATCGCGAGCATCAAATTCCTGAGAGAAGAGAACCAGAAGCGGTTCATCAAAAACGCCTTTTCCCATTATCTCGCGCCTGACGTCATTGAAAAAATAATCGAAAATCCCGAGGCCCTGGAGCTCGGAGGCGAAAACCGCCAGATAACCATATTCTTTTCGGATGTCGCGAAATTTTCAACCATCTCTGAAAAGCTCACCCCGCCGCAGCTGGTGAGCAGGCTCAACGAATACCTCTCCGAGATGACGGATATAATTCTCAGCCACGGAGGAACGGTTGACAAATACGAAGGCGACGCTATCATGGCTTTTTTCGGCGCGCCACAGCCGTTTGAAGACCACGCGCTCCGGTGCTGCCTCGCGGCCATTGACCAGAAAAAAAAGCTCAGGGAAATGCAGGATGAATGGCGCAGGCTTGGCATTGACGAGCTCCATGTGCGCATGGGGATGAACTCCGGTGACGCGGTTGTGGGAAACATGGGATCACGGAGCAGGATGGACTACACGGCAATGGGCGATTCGGTCAACCTTGCTTCTCGTCTTGAAGGCGCGAACAAGTTTTACAGCACCTACGCGATCATCAGCGAAACAACATTTACTGCCGCAAAGAACAATGTCGACGCGCGAAGGCTCGACGTGGTGCGCGTCGTGGGCAAACAGGAACCGATACCCATTTACGAACTTCTGGGACGGAAAGGCACCCTGCCCCAGAGAATGTACGACATGCTTGAATATTATTACAGCGCGCTGGATCTTTTCCAGAACCGGCAGTGGAAAAAATCCCTTGCGCAATTCCAGGAAGCGCTCAGGATTATTGAGGATGACGGCCCGAGCCTGACCTACTGCAAGCGCTGCCAGGAATACATAAAGAACCCCCCACCGAAAAACTGGGACGGGGTGTATTCTTTTAAATCAAAATAGACAGCAATGCAGATAATTCAATACATCACATCCGAACAGGGGAAAATCAATGCTGAAAAAAATTCGTGAAAGAAACGTCCATCTTTTCGTTTTTACCTTTTGCCTGGGCCTTTTCCTGGGTGTTACGTTCTCTTACCGGGTCACTGCAACCGAGACCGCACACAAATATCTTGATTACTTCCATAACGTATACCAGATCATTATGAGCGAATATGTTCGCCCGACATCAAATAAAGACCTGTTTTACGGCGCGATTGACGGAATGATAAAATCTCTCGACGACCCCTATTCACGCTTCCTGGATGAAAAGTCCTATGAAGAGCTCAAAGAAATGACCACGGGGAAATTCGTCGGGGTCGGCATTGAAATCACCATGCAGGATGATGAAATAATCGTTATCACGCCCATAGAAGACTCCCCTGCAATGAAATCGGGAATTTCCGCCGGCGATATTATAACCAGGGTTGACGGCAAAAACATCAAAGGTAAAAAACTCTCGGAGATCGTTAAAATGATCAAGGGGCTTCCCGGAACAAAAGTGACCCTCTCGGTCTATCGTGAAGGAGCAGACGATACCATCGACTATGAACTTACCCGGGAAGCCATTAAACTTAAAAGCGTTGAGTATGACCTCATTGAAGGAAACAATATCGGATACATGAAAATAAAAAATTTCGGCTCAGATACCACCAAAGATGTGGTCAAAGCGATAAAATATTTCAACAGTAAAAAAAGCGACAGGGCCATAATCGATTTGCGGTATAATCCCGGGGGGCTCCTCAATGCGGCGGTGACCATCGCTGACCTGTTTCTTGAAAAAGGAAAGACCATTGTCTCAACCAAAGGCAGAAGCGATACCAGGAAAGAAGAAACCTTCAAGTCAGAGAATGATCCTCTGTACACGGGAGATATCATCCTTCTGGTAAACAAGGGGAGCGCGTCTGCATCGGAAATTCTTTCCGGCGCGATAAGGGACAACAAACGCGGAAAACTCCTCGGGGAAAAAACATTCGGGAAGGGATCGGTCCAGAAATCCTTCAATCTTGATGAGAATCTCGGCGTGGCCATAACAGTCGCCTATTATTATACCCCGTCAGGCGAGCTGATCCACGGCAAAGGGATCAAGCCCGACATAGCCCTTGCTTCGGAAAAATTTTCCGACACGGAACAGAAAATTCTTAAAAAAATCGAGAATGACAAACTGATTGAAAATTTCGTCACCAAGGGAATGCAGTACAACGAAGACACCAAAAAGAAATTTTATGAATACCTCAAGAAAAACAATGTTGAAATAAGCGGCCGGAGCGCAGACTTTCTGTTAAAATCGGGCATATATCAGTTCAAAAAAAGGCCGATTTATGATATGGAGTTTGACATTCAGCTTTCAAAAGCTGCTGAAATTATCAGCAGGTAAAAACCCCATTTCATGATGCAGTTAATAGTATATGTCTGCAGATACAGGGCATTTTCCGCGGTGATGGTTCAGCGATGAAAAAAGAAATTATCGGCCTTGGTCTTGAAAGCTCCTGCGATGAGACATCCGCCTCAATCGTGGCTGACGGAATCTCGATCAGGGCGAACGAAATATTTAGCCAGATTGACCTGCACCGCGACTATTACGGAGTAGTTCCCGAGATTGCCTCTCGTGCCCACCTTGAAACGATTAACACACTAATCGAGCTGGCCCTGAATAAGGCAGGGCTGTCGTTCAATGACCTCGATTATGTTGCCGCAACGAGCCGGCCGGGGCTGGTCGGCTCGCTTCTGATCGCGCTGCAATCGGCCAAGGCGATATCCTTTGTCCTGGGGATTCCCCTGATAACCATAGATCACCTCGAAGCGCACCTGTACGCTCCATTCCTTGAAGGGAAAAAGCCGGTCTACCCTTACATCGGGCTTCTCATCTCCGGCGGCAACACGGCTATTTACCGGGTTAACGGAATCGGGAGGATTGACCTTATCGGGAAAACGGTTGATGACGCGGTCGGGGAGGCCTTTGACAAAGTGTCAAAATATCTTGATCTCGGTTACCCCGGAGGTCCGGCGATCGAAAGAACGGCAAAAAATGCGAAAAACAAAACTCTTTTTCTGCCAAAAATACTGCCCGGTTCGAATGATAAGCGTTTTTCATACAGCGGCATAAAAACAGCGGTGATAACACACATGAAGGCAAATCCAGATACGGATAAATCAGAAACCGCATATGTATTTCAGGAGAGGGCCCTTGAAATTCTTGTGCGCCGGGTATTCGCCGCTGCGCGTGATGAAAGAATAAAAAACATCGTAATCGCCGGAGGTGTCGCCGCCAATGGCCGCCTGAGGGAATTGCTCAGAAATGAAGCGCGCAGGGATGAAAACTTAATCATCGCCTCTCCGCTGTTGTGCACCGACAATGCCGCAATGATTGCCGGTCTGGCATACCACTATCATATCGCGGGAAAGCATGACAGCCTTGCCGTGGACGTCAATGCCCGTACCGCCCTTTCATCACGCGCCTGACATGATGGGTAGCAAATTATTTTTAGGGGCAACCGTTTCATAACACATTTTGTTGTCAT
>DAIUKG010000039.1:0-37788 GCA_036848375.1 Spirochaetota bacterium | reverse complement strand
CCTTCTTGTAGTTCACCCAGTCTTCATACCGTTCATCCGTCAGCCCCAGGTCCTCGTTGGTCTCAAAGTCGCCATGGTCGGCTTTGATGTCACACAATAAAAAAGGCCCTCATTACAAAGGCCTTTTTCAATACTCTTCCGTTAACTGATACTGCTTGATAATTACAGATCGACCGGGAACTGGAACGTGCCGTTTGTAAAGGTAACAGGGCTGTAACCTGAAATACGCAAAAAAATAAATTATAAATTATAATCAGAATTATAGATTAAGCCTCTATAATAATGTCCTGTACAGCCTATCATATTCAACATCTTCTCTATTATTCAATAAAATCACCATTGCACTGGAAGGTACCGTCTGAAAAGGTTACTGTATCAGAATCTTCCGAGTTGTAAAGTATGCCAGAAAAAGTACCCCTGATCACCGAGCCCCATTCTACGATAGTAAGGGTAAATTCATTAGTTCCCGTTGTGATAAAAATATTATTGTTATCGGCTGAAATACTTCCAGTATAGGAAAATTTCCATGAATAATGTAAAATATTATAACTGGAATCAGTAATATATGTACTACTCGCAACAACATCAAGTGGTACAGTAATAACATTAGCATCATTGCTTCCAAAAATATTTTCATGGAAAAACAAGAGGGAATAATAGTCAGAGTTATTAAAATAATTAAAATCATCATCAAACCGCACTGTTTCATTATCAAATCCATTACCGGTAATAGTAACCTCAAGATAGCTCTCCACGGTACCCCCGTCCCCGCCTCCGCTGCCGCTGTCATCATCGCAGGCCGGAATAAAGGCCAGGGCAAAAAAGAATATCATCATAATGCTTATTAAACCTGCTGCTCTGTGTTTCATGCTGTGCTCCTGTGGATTCAATTAATAGCTTCACTTATATGAATGCATGTAGCATCGCGCGTCAAGAATAAAATAGTGTTGGTTCCGGCTCACGTTTCTCGGCAACATTACCGGCCGGGTTCCCGCAGCGCTATGGCCTGTGCTGCGTTGCCGGTACGGGATGCGTGATCCGGGAAACAAAAGGGTTATTTGAAATCAATTGATAAGGCCTGATCGTTCCATGGAGTTTTGTCCTTGATATACATCGTAATACTATATATATTTTTTTTCTCATTGTAAATTAAAAGAAAAAAGTCTAATTTATATTTGCCGCTCCATTTTTTATGTTTATCCAGAAATTTTACCACAAAAAACCCATTTTTTATGTCCCAGGTCCCTTTTTCTGTAAACTTTTCATCAAAATCATAATCATGGAATTTTAGTATAAATGTATTATCCATATGAAAAATAAATTTACTAAGTAGCCCTCCACGAAATTCATTACCGGCAAGTACTTTTTTTATAAATTCTTCACTACCTTCAGGCTTATATCGCTTTTCTAATTCCATCCTCTCTGTAATCATGGCTTTCTTTTCTTCCGAAAACTTGACAACTTCATCGGCATATGAGTTTATATGCATTACCGAGTTGATCAGGATTAGCAATATAATTAGTTTACAACGTTTCACTATGAACCTCCCTTAAAACATCCTGTTTTCTGATAGTTTTAATCTCAGATAATATTTTGTTTTATTAATATAATCGTTAGAAGTATCGTTTCTTACACCTCTCCCCCCACATGATTCAACAATTGAGCCATCTTCATTGCTATCCGTCTGCACATACACATGATCATACCAGGTCCTGCTGTCATCACCAAGGGTTCTTGTTCTTTCAGTAACCCCTATAAGGCCGGTATAATCTCCATCATAGCGTGACGCGTCAAATCTGTCAAACAGTGAATTATTATACAGCATATTAGTCACTCCATTAATTCGGCCTTCATCAAAGCGCTGATAGTCATCTGTCCCTGTTGGGATAATACCCATGAAATATGTTGTACGCGTGTCAGTTATAATCCCAGGGCGCTTGCCCGCACTATCCCGTAATGGATCAAAGCTCCAGTCAGTGCCTTCATAGTCATTGGCATTTGCTGATACCACTGTTCCATCACTTCTTGTTATATCAGACATATTCAGGATATGTATACTGGTACTTACCAGACCAACACAATCAATTTTGTTAATTTCATTAAACTCTCCGCTCCTGTTTATTGCAGGGGTATAAGTACTTCCCGCTCCATAACTCGCATAACTTATCTTACCCGCGAACTCCTCTCCAAGGTTACGGGTTATGGCCCCGAAGGTGGTACTGTTCATCTATGAATATATATTCAGGTGCATCGAGTACAAAATAACCCTGGCTCCTGATCAGGCTGCTGCGCATATACATAAAAAATGTTCTTTCAGACAACTTATTTGATATAGTATACACTGTTTTGCAATTACCAGTTTCTATTCGAAATCACATCACAGCGTGACCCATGAATTAATTCTAATTAAAATCATAAGCTAATCCCTGATCATGCCAGGGAGTTTTGTCTTTAATATAAATTGTTATTGTATAATGGTATTTCATTTTATCATCAAAAGCCAAAATATATTCCAGTAATTTATAACTGCCACTCCAACTTTTATGATTTCCCTGAAATTTTACGATGAGGTTCCCATCTTTAATTTCCCATATTCCTTTTTCCGTAAATTTTACTTCCTCTTGATAATCATCAAATTTAAGTATAAATGTATGATCTTTCTTAAAAACAAAACATGAATATAGGCCTCCACAAAACTCAGAATCAGTTAGAATCTCTTTTATAAATTCATCGTTTCCTTCGGCTTGATATACTTGATTTATTTTGATTTTTGCTTTTATCATTGAACACTTTTCAGGCGATATTTTTGTTTCTTCTGCATTTAATTGTATATGCATAATAAATGTTGTAAGTATCAACGATACGACTATTTTGTTATAAATTTTCACTTTACCCTCCATTATATTTTCCTGTCTTTTTTTAATTTCAATTCCAGGTAATATTTAGTCTCTTGCGTATAAATATTACTTTTTCTTTTTGTTATACCTGTTGAACCACAAGATTCTACAGTAGCACCTCTCTTGTTTTCATCAGCATGCACATACACATGATTATAATATGAACGCTTCTCGCCGGCTAATTCATCGTTTACCGTTTTTCCTGTGATCCCTATAAGGCCGGTATAGTCACCACTATAACCTGACGCATCAAAACGGTCAAAGAGCGACGTATTATACAGCATGTTGGTAACACCATTATAACCCGTATTCGGATGTAGTAAAAAAAGTTTTAAAAAAGAATCAATTTAAAAGGTAATATTAGGGCTCATTAAACTTGCCGATAGTCCTCATCCATTATGTAATAAGCTTTTTAATGATCGGGAGCAATGGCGGCAGATATTTTTTAATCGTTTTCCATAAAATTTCGTTGTCAATACCGAAGTAGCCATATCACTAATATCGCGAAAGAAATCCTTGTATTCGCGCTTCTTCATACATACATTACTTCATTTAGTATGGATTTGCGAATATGCGGCTTAAGCCCCTTTGCTGAAACGAGATATATTTTCTCTATATATTCATCAAGATCCATAAATTCAAAAAAACCCATCGGCTTTGTAAATTCCACTATCACGTCCAAATCGCTCTGTTCCGTTGGCTCATTTCTTACGTATGAATCAAAAATATCGATTTTACCCACATGATACCGCGATAACAGTTCAGATTTATGGTCCTGCAATAATTGTTTTACTTCAACCCGTGTTTTTACTGTCAATACCTTTTATAATTAAGTTTTTTAAAAATAATACAGTCAGCTCGCCATATGTCAATTCATTTAGGATGTTCATAATTCGAATAATGCCGGTGTCGGTAACTCCGTTTACTATAAACAATTAAAATCGTGTCAATAAATTTTAATTATCTGTCACTCAATTGTTATTTACATGAATTTGACTAATAATCTTTCTGAAAACGGTCATTATCACTATTAAGAAGTTGTTAATACTATTTTGCAGTAGATGAAATATTATTATTATTTTCTTGACCTTCAGTGGCTATTTTATAAAACGTTTATGTTCCGTCCGCGACCGGCATTCACCGCGTGCCGGGGCATTATTCATTAAGGAGAAACCCATGGCATCAAAACTCAAGCTGGGCATCCCCAAGGGAAGCCTCGAAGCATCAACAATCGAACTTTTCGCGAAAGCGGGATGGAAGATCAGCGTTTCATCGCGCAACTATTTTCCCGCGATCGACGATGACGAGATTGAGTGCTCCCTGGTGCGCGCGCAGGAAATGGCCCGCTATGTGGATACCGGTGTGCTCGACCTGGGACTAACCGGGCTTGACTGGATCCTTGAAAACGATGCTGACGTCGAGATCATCTCCGACCTGATCTACTCCAAGGTGAGCACCAGGAAAGCGAAATGGGTCCTGGCCGTGCTTGAAGACTCTCCCATAAAAACGCTTGAAGACTGCGCGGGCAAAACGATTTCATCCGAGCTCGTCAACTTTACCAAAAAGTATTTCGCTGACCGCAATATCCCGGTGAATGTCGAATTCTCCTGGGGCGCGACCGAAGGAAAGGTGGTCGAGGGCCTGGTGGACGCGATCGTCGAGGTGACCGAGACCGGATCAACCATCAGGGCGCACGGCCTGAAAATCATCCACACCCTTCTCGAGACCAACACCAAGCTGATCGCCAACAAGCAGAGCATGAATGACCGCTTCAAGAGGGAAAAGATACAGCAGATCTCACAGCTGCTCAAGGGAGCGCTGATCGCCAACAATCTCGTTGGCCTGAAGCTCAACGTGCCCGAAAAGAACCTCGACGACGTGGTAAAGATGCTGCCGAGCCTTAACGCGCCGACCGTTTCAAAGCTCTACAACGCGGACTGGTTCTCGGTCGAGTCGGTGATCGCCGAAAAAACCGTGCGGGAGCTCATCCCCAGGCTGATCGAGGCGGGCGCTGACGGCATTATCGAGTATCCGCTGAACAAGGTCGTGAACAAGGAAGACTTCAGCCGCGGCTAAAAGGTCGCCTTTCCCGAAACATACACCAGGTCGTGCCTGCCGAACTGCCCGTAGGTCCCGTCGCGCGACCCTTCGATGAGCCACACCCCTGCGGCAACCTCGTAATTTGCCCCGATGTTGTACTTGAATTCAAGGTTTCCCGCGAAATCGAGGTCGTTGATAAAAAGGAACCCCCTGAACTTGACGCGCGCCTTTTCCCGGAGGAACGAATATTCAAGGGTCCACACCAGCAGGTGGGAGAACTCGTCGTCGGCGATATCGTTTTCGTAATCGATGATGATTTCCTGGTTGAACTGGAAGTTGAAATACAGGTTGTCGGTAAACAGGTCGGTCACGTCAAAGCCGACCGTATACCGGATCTGGTCTTTTTCAACCACGCCGTCACCCCCGGCGAGAAGGTCCCGTCCGTACGCGCTGGTGATCATTGAGGTGAGGCTGCCGCTGTCCCGTTCAAGGTCGAAGTATTTACCGCGCTCGAAATAGGCGAATTCGCCGCGCACTGCCAGGCCCCACTTGATCGCGCGCTGAAAATCCATGCCGAACATCTGCAGCAGCTTGTAATGGGCCTTGACCGCGTAATTAGCGTCAAGCGGCGACAGCGAATTCACGGTAAGATATCCTTTGTACACGGGCCAGTGGTCGTATCCCCAGAAATAGTTGAGGTGCGCGTCAATGTCGAACACGGTAAAACCGAAGCGCGCGCCGTAACTCATGTCAGAGAGTTTTTTGGGCGGGTATTTCGCGTTGTCCATGCTCGTGTTCAGCCCCGGGGTGGATGAAAGGGCGTCGAACTCATCGATCATGTTCGGGACAAAAACGCGCGACCCGGGGTCGTGCGCGACGAACTGGGGCAGGACCACGCCTTCGAGAAAAATCGATTCGGTAATGAAGATACTGAGCATGGCGCTGTACATGGCGTACTTTCTTTCCTGAAGGGGTTTCATGAACAGAAACGACAGGTCCTGAGGGTTGAGGATGTCAACCGGTTTGACCTCGTCGCAGCTGCCCCAGGTGTGGATTATTTTCCCCGCTTTCAGGGAAATGCTGCTGATGCCGCGGTCGAAGTAGAAGTCCTGGTTGATGTACGCTTCCCTCAGGTAGATGCGGGCGTGGGAGAAAAAGTCATCCGGGTCTTTTGAGTCATAGGGGTTGCTGCGCTCCGGATTGTTGATGCGCACGCTGTCTTCCTCGGCGCGCAGGCGGACCACGATCTCGGTCTCGTTGAAGGCGTGCCGCAGTTCAGCGTCCGCGCGCACTGAGGCGCGTGAAATGTCTTCGGTGTTCAGCCCGGCTGATCCGTACACCTCGACCTCGCCGCCGATCCGGGGCAGGGGAAACAGGGGGGATGTTAATCCCGCAATGAGCGCGGACACCGCTGCGAGCAGAATTTTTTTCATCGCGGAACCTTTTATTCGGCCCAGGACTTGTTCATCCTGCTTTTATTGAAATAGCCCTGATTGAGCGGCTTTTCAGCGGCATTTTTCAGCTGGACAGTTGTTCGGTGCTGTTCCGCGATATCGGTCACGGTCAGGCTGAAGGGAAGGTATATGCCGTTTGCGACCTGACGGACGTCATCAGCCGCAAGGGTTTTCACCACCCTGCCGTCCGTGCTGTAAAATTTCGCGGCCACCGGGACCCAGTATTCCCTGTCGATCAGGATGAGATGTTTCTGGTATTTTGATGATTTGTTCTTCGGAAACTTCTCAATAACGTAGCAGTCCCGGTTGTTCACCTGTTTATCGTCGAGCCGCTGGTAATCGTAATCAGCGGTTTTCGATCCGCCCATGTCCTCGTAGGACATGTCGGTGTCGACGAAGTTTTTCTCTTTGTCAGAGCTTTCAACCTGGCGCGGAGAGCCCACTGACTTGAGATAGATGTACTGAAGTTTGTCACCGTCGTTTTTTTCCATGGTTAGAAAGGTCGTGTCTTTATACCGTGAATCGGTAAACCTGAAAGCAGCGTTTCTCAATCCGCCCTTCAACAGGCCGAGAAGCGTGAATGAACGCGTTTCTTTCTTATTTGTTTTTAAATCCTCGAGCACGATAGTTCCAGTTGATACAAGCCCGGTAGCGGACTGGTTCTTTTTTTCCGCGATATCAGCGATCTGTTTTCCGGTCAGATCCTCCGCGCGGGATGCGAGCGAACAGCAGAGCAGGATCGCGAGAGAGAGGGCAATTTTTTTCATGGTTACCTCCGGTTATCTTTTTCCTTCGTTCATCGATTTTCGATGTATCAGCAATAAAATTGAAGGAATTATTATAACGGCGCCAAAGCCGGTAATGAGCATTGACAGTGAAATGAGCAGCCCGAACTGTATCAGGGGAACAAACCGTGAAAAGCACATCACGAGAAACCCGGCAGCTACGGAAAACAGGTTAAAGAAAATGCCCCTTCCTTTCTGAACGATCGACCGGGTGATCGAAAGAGAGACATCACCGGTATCGTTCATTTCTTTCCGGTACCAGGTAATGAAATGGATCGCGTAATCGATACCGATGCCGATCGCAACCGCTGAAGTCATTGCCGTGGCCCCGTTCAGGGTTATCCCGGTGTACCCCATGATCCCGAAGTTGACCACAATGGTGAGTATGATCGGGACAAGGCCTATCATGCTCATCACGAATTTTTTGAAGATGAGCATAATAAGGATGAAAACGATAACGATCGAAAAGAGCAGGCTCGACATCTGCCCATTGACCATTATCGTGTTCGCGACAAGATACAGGTAGGCGTAACCGGTAATGACCAGTGAGCAGTTGTTTTCTGCAAGATAAGCGGGAGAAAAAAACTTCTCGGTAAATTCTTTAATTTCTTTTATTTTCTGGGTGGATGAACGCTTCATGCTCACCGTGATCCGCACTTTATCATGCGAGGAGGTGATAACCGGTTCCAGGTCACCCGAGTACAGGAGCAGGTAGTCGTTGATTTTGTCCTCTGTTTCAGGAAGTATATGCTTCGCGGGGTCGCCGCCGTACATCTCCTGGTTCATTTTTTTCAGGTACGGGTTGACGGACACGATTTTTTTGACAATATCGAAATTCTGCATGAGTTCTGTTTCGAAGCGGTCCATTTTTTTCAGGAGAGAAGGGCTGAGAACCGCAGAGGAATCGCGGGATTCAAGGATAATATTCAGGACCTGGGTACCGGCGAGCTTCTGGTTCAGCTTGTCGTCAGCAATGTGAAGCGCCGAGCTTTTTTTAAAGAACGCGATATTGTTTACTTCCACTTTGACAAGGCTGATCCCGTAAATAAAAAGGCCGAACATAATTATCGTAACCACGAGTATCGGGAGATAATATTTTTTCACCAGACGGTCAATTGCGGAAAGAAGCAGGTGAACCCGGTCTTTCTGGTTTTTTTCCGGAACTACATTGAGCTTTTCGACCGGCGACACGAGAATGAGGCAGGGCATGATATAAATCGTGATCGCGACGCAGATAAAAATTCCCACCGCGGTGAAGATGCCGAAATTTCTTATGGGTATAAACCCCGATGTCGCCAGGGAGCCGAACCCGGCCACGGTGGTCACCCCGGCCATGATTATGGCCATACCGACCGAAGTATTGTTCTGCCGTATCGCGTTTTCCTTGTTATTGTTCTGGTACAGAAAATAATGGTTCATGAAATGGATGCCGTAAGCGCTGCCCACGGCTATGAGCAGCACCGGCATCATGGTGCTTACAAGGTTGATGGGAACGCCACAGAACGACATGAATCCCACTCCCACGATCGTTGTCATGGCAACTGCGGCAAACGGGAAAAGCACCCCTTGCAGATTTCTGAAAAACAGAAACAGCGCGATCATGACAACGATGACCACCAGCGGAAGCAGGACTGAAACGTCCGAAACAATGTATTCTGAAATCGTGTCCGCGATAACCGATTCACCGTCAAGATACAGGTTAAGCCCTTTCGGGTCTGATTTTTCCAGTATCTCTTTTAACCCGTGATAAACCGCGGTCCTGCGTATCTGGTCAACGTCGTAGAGCCTGACCAGAATCGTTGTCAGTGATTCGTCATAGGAGACGAGCCCGCCTCTGTAAAACGACCAGGAGTTTATTCTCTGTTTCAGCTGTGAGATATTGGCATAGTCAAGAGGGCCCTCATCGAGCAGTTTTTTTACGATAAAGGTATCACCTGATCCTTCAATATAATCAGCGTCTACGATTGAGGTGACCTCCTTGATGGGGAGTGCGTAATAATCCATCAGCCGGGTCAGGTCGGTTTTTTTGACACGGGAAGAAATTTTCGAAGCGAGCTTCTTTTCAATGAAAAATTCGTTTTCAAGCCGTTCCGGGTCGCTCAGCGCGGCCTGTACCTCACCGGTACCGAGAGGATAGGTTTCGCTGATCACTGATATTACGGACGTAGCTTCCTGTTCGGTTATATCAAGCAGTCGGGCCATGTTTTTCGGGGGAATGGTCCGGTTGAGGTTTTTAATTTCTGCGGTCAGGTTCTGAATGAATGAGAGCACTTCGGCGGTATAGATGTTATCAGCCTCAATCCCGATGAATATCAGCGAACTGCTGCCGAATATTTTTTCATATTTTTTAAAGGTTATTTTTGATTCATGCGTATCGGGGATCATGTTGGTCAGGTCATTGTCAAGCTTCAGGTGCGGTATCGCGGCGAGAAAAATTATGGTAATGATTCCCGCGGCAATAAGAACTGACCGCGGCCGCTTATACAGGATCATTGATTTTTTGAGAAAATTTTCAAACATTGTCGCTCCCCTGTTTTTTTTGCGTGTTCATTCCGATACCGTACAGAAGCAGGTCTCTGAGTACCGAAACATAATACTCAAGGCGGCCGGCCTCCCCGCGGAACACCAGTTCTTTTGCCGCCTGCATAAAAGCTGCGAGCAGAATTATCGAATTCGATTCCACGTCAATAGGGCGGATCAGTTTTCTTTTAAGAGCCAGGTCCAGAATCCGGTTCATGTAATCCAGGATTTTTTTCTGGTTCTTCTCTTTAAATCGCGAAAGCTTCGGGCTGAACTCAAAATCGATATAGGTGTTGGTGAGGATGATGTCTTTCATGTTCATGAATTCACTGATTGAGCGATAGATGATGTCGTAAATTAATTCTTCAAAGGGCCGTTCTTTATTTAAAAAACGGGCATACTGTTCTTCAAGGAGGGAAGAGATGTTATCAGCGGTTTCCTCTATGATTCGATATATGATGTCTTCCTTTTTTTTAAAATAGAGGTAATAGGTCCCTTTTGCAACGCCGGCGCGCCGGGTTATGCTTTCAACCGTTGTCCTCGCGTAGCCCTTGAGCGCGAATTCTTCACGGGCCGCTTTAACGAGAATGCCGCTCTTGTGATCTTTAATTTTCATTATGACTGACCGGTCAGTCATAAATAATACGGCAATATTAAAGTGTCAAGATATTTTTTACTCAGTGTATCGATAGCGCTCCCAGGCGGAAAGAAGGCTGTACGCGCACGGTACCACCAGAAGCGTGAGCAGGGTTGATACGATCATGCCGCCGAGAACGGCAACAGCCATGGGGATACGGGTCTCCGCGCCGGCACCCAGCGCCAGGGCGGGCGGGATCGCCGCGGCGATGGTCGAAAGCGAGGTCATCAAGATCGGCCGCAGTCTTATCGGGCACGCGGTACTGAGCGCGTCATGCACATTCCGGCCCTGGCGGCGCAGCTGGTTGGTAAACTCGACGAGAAGAATCGAGTTCTTTTTCACCAGGCCCATGAGAAGGATGAGCCCGATAAAACTGTAAATATTCAGGGTATTGCCCGTTATCATCAGGGCGATGATCGCGCCTGAAAAGCTGAAGGGCAGGGCGAGCAGTATGGTAAAGGGGTGTATATAGCTGTTGAACTGGCTCGCCAGAATCATGTATGAAATAATAATTCCGATTATCAGCGCGAACACGAGGCTGTTGAATGACTCGCCCGAGGTCTTTGCCGAGCCGGTCAGTTCGACGGTGTAGCCGTCAGGCAGCACTTCATCAGCGATTTTCAATGATTCCGTAATTGCCTCTTCCTGGGAAAAACCCGGCGCCGGGCTCGCATAGACCGAAATCGCCCGCTCGCGGTTGACCCGGGTTATTGAAAGAAGAGAAGATGAGGGGATGATGCGCACGACATCCGAAAGCCGCACCAGTTCGCCCCGGTTATTGCGGACGAATATTTTTTCAATATCACGGGCCTTCTGGCGCTCGGCTTCCATCAGCCTGACCCGTATGTCATAGCGGTGTCCCTTGTCCGAAAATTTCCCGACTTTGGTGCCGCCGATCATGGCGTTGATCGCGTTGCCGATTGAGGTGATGCTGACGCCGCGGAGCTGGGCCGCGTTACGGTCAGGGAAGATGCGTATCTCGGGCTGGCCCGTCGCGTAATCAGTATCGACATCCACCATTTTTCCGCTCTGAGTCATTTTTTCAGAAATTTTCTCTGAATACAGGGCGAGTTTGTCCCAGTCAGTCCCGCGTACGGTAAATTCAACCGGATAGCCCCGGGATGCGGCAAACCCGCGCATTGACAGGTCCTGCAGGGTGATTTTCATGTCTCTGGATATCTTGTTCAGATCTTCCCTGAATATGGTGGAGAGTTCAGCCTGAGAAAGCGGATGGTCCATTCCCTTGCGTACCGGGCGGTTTTCCGGAAGTTTAAGGCTGACGAAGAAGGTCGCGGTATTGGCCTCACCGCCGTGAAATCCCCCGACCGCGCACATGTAGTGAGACACCTCTTTCTGGGCAAGAACATACGCCTCGACTTTTTTCGCAAGGGAATCGGTATTTTCAAGCGATGATCCCACATATGTTTTCATGCGTATCACGAACATGCTCTGGTCCTGTGAGGGAACGAACTCCTTTTTCATCGGAACCAGCAGAAGAAATGAAAGCGCGAAAAAGACAACCGCAGCGAGAATGACCTTGACGCGGTTATTCAGGGAAAATTCGAGGGCCCGTGAATAAAAAAGGGTGAGCGCGTTGAAGAGACGGTTGACGACGAAGGTCAGCGAGCCCTCCCCTCGGTGCACATCGAGGAACTGGGAGCAGCGCATGGGCGTCAGGGTAAGGGCCTCGAGAAGAGAAAGGGCGACCGCTATGGTTATGGTAACGCCGAATTCGAGAAAATATTTTCCGATAATGCCCTTCATAAACGCCACGGGAAGGAATATCGCGATAACAGCCAGGGTCGCGGCAATGGCGGCAAAGGTTATCTGTCGTGCGCCCTTCATCGCGGCAATAATTTTATTGTCGCCCTGCTCCTGGTAGCGCGAAATGTTTTCCATGACCATGATCGCGTCGTCAACCACGATCCCGATCGCGAGCGAGAGCGCCAGAAGGGTGAACGTGTTGAGCGTAAACCCGATGAAATAGAGAAAAATGAACGTCCCCATTACCGAAGTGGGGATTGCAAGAATTATATTAAGGGTCGAGCTGAATGACCCCAGAAACAGCAGACAGACAACACCGGTAAAAATGGTCGAGAGGATGATGGTTGAGACCAGTTCATCGGTCGAATTTTTTACATAGGTCGTCATATCATGTGAAACTGAAATATGATAACCTCGGGGAAGTTTTTTTTGCATTTTTTCAGTAAGGCGGTGGACCGCCTCGGCAACAGCGATGACGTTTGCGCCGCGCTGTTTCATGATGCCGAGACCGACGGACGGCTTGCCGCTGAACCGTGAGATCCGCTGGATGTCATCGAGGCCGTCAACAATGGTCGCGACATCCCCGAGTACGATTTTTTTGTACACGGGCATTCCGCCGCGCGTGGTTATGGGAAGCATCTCCATTTCTTTTACTGTCGCGGCCTCTCCCATGGAACGGATAACGAAATCTTTTTCCCTGGTTTCAAGCGTCCCCCCGGGGACTTCTACGTGCTCGCGCCCGATCGTGTTCAAAACATCGTCGATCGACAGCTCCAGTGCCGCGAGCTTTTTCTTGTCGACCCATATCCTGATACACCGGTCCACATAACCGCCCATGCGGATATCGGCAACCCCGGGGAGGGTCTGGTACCGGTCGCGGATGTGGTTTTTGGTGTAGACCATGAGGTCTTTGAGCGGGCCTTCAGAGGTAACCGCGACCCACATGATGGGATAGTCTTCGGGGTTTCTCTTGGATATTATGGGGGTCTCGATTTCATCCGGAAGCAGGCGCTGGGCCTGGGCTATCTTGGTCTGGACTTCCTGGAGCGCGACGTCAACATCCCTCTTAATGTCAAGCTCAATGGTTATGCTGGCATTGCTCTGGCGCGCGGTCGAACGGACTTCCCGTATGCCTTCTACGCTCATTACCGCATCCTCAATGACGTCGATAACGTCCGATTCCATGATCTCCGGTGAGGCGCCCTCATACGTGACATCGATATTGACAACCGGGAAATCGACGTCCGGCATCTGGGATATCCCCATCCGGCCGAATGAAATCGCGCCGAAGAATATCAGGCCGAACATCAGCATCCAGGCGAACACCGGGTTCTTTATCGATATGTCTGAAAGGTTCATGGCTTTTTGCCCTTGAGCGAGCAGTTGCGCAGCAGCGAGATGCCCTTTCCGGGGAATTCACCGGTGGCGACCCCGAGCCGTATCCTGCTCAGGCAGTGATTGAGCACGCTCTGTTGGTAATCATCTCGCGAAGAAGCGAGGTCGGTCAGGGCGTTGAAAACATCAAGCAGGGTGACCAGGTTCAGGCCGTATTCCCTGACGACCGCGCGATAATCGCCCTCCGCGGCGTCAAGGGCCTTCTTGAACGAGCCCATTTCGTGGATCGAGCTCCGGTAGGTCGCAAAGGCGTCCTGGATTTCCTGAAGTGCGGCCCTGCGGACCTGGCTCAAACGGAGCTCGGCCTGGCGTTTCAGCGACTCGGCCTCTTTTATTTTCGCGACCGTGACGCCGCCGTCAACAAGAGGGAGCTCAGCGCCAAGGGCTCCATAGTAGTCAGGCCCGGTTTTGTCTTCGTGATACAACCGGTAATAGCCTTCAAGATAAACGGAAGGAAGATTACCCCTCATTGCCATAAGATATTCGGCTTTTGCGACCGAAACCTCTTCTGCGGCGGCGCGGACATCGAACCGGGAATCGACCAGGCGCGAGAGGTCAGGGGCGTTTTCAGCGCCGGGCGATGTTTCTGGATCAGGGAACAGGCTTTCAGTGGGGGGGATGTCGGTAACATCCTCAAAAATAACTTCCCGTGATAGCCCGGTAAGGGTCCCCAGCGCGAGGCGGATGCTGCAGTACTGGTTCTGCATCTGTTCAATTTCGGCTTCAAGTTTGTAAATCTGGGAGTTTGTCCTCAGGAGCTCGCTTTTTCTTGAGCGTCCCACTGCGACACGGCGCTGCAGCTCGGCTGCGATCCCACGGTAGTATTCGAGCACGTCCTTCCTGTTTTTCAGGGTCCTGTCAATCTGCATGGTCTGAAGGTAGACAATCGCGACATCGAGCAGGAGCTTGCCTGCCGCGTCATTCAGGCTGTATTCCTTCTGGCGGACGTTATGGGTGCTCAGTTTTATCTGCGCATAGTCATCGAGGCCGCTGATCAGGTTCTGCCGGGCATACAGGTTCAGGTACGATTTGAATGATGATCCGGCAGTCTTTTCATCCATCAGGTAACGGGTAGTTTTAAAGGAAACTGAAGGGAAGAGCTTTCCCAGCGCCTGCCACTTTTTATAGTCGGCCTGGATCGCTGCCTCCCCCTCAATGGCCAGACGCTCGGTCCCGGACACGGACAGGGCGTACAGGCCGAAAAGACCGATCTTCTCAGCTGATGACGCGCCTTTAACGTCCGCTTCGGTAATGCCGGAACATTTAAAAAGCATCTCTCGCAGGTTTTTTTGAGGTTCGGGAGACGCGGGGGCGCAGAGCGTCAATGCGATAACGGCAGCAGGAAAGGTTGCACGTAAAAAATATAGTAATCGTCCCATAGTGAACTATTATAAACTCCCTTTCGGCCGGAAGTCACGAAAAAAAATAACGCCATGAGTGAGAACGCGCCCATCGCTCACCGGCGACAGGGTAAATGTTTAGTAACCGGGATCATTTATTGCAACCATTATTTATCAGACACCGTTTCATTTGTAATGGGTAGCAAATTATTTTTAGGGACAACCGTTTCATAACACCTTTTGTTGTCATCCCGGTTTACCGAAGGTAATACCGGGATCTCATAGAAAATATTCATGAATTTATCGCGTGAGATTCCGGTATTTGCAAACTCGGAAGATGCAAAACCGGAATGACAAAACTACGTTACCCTCAAAATTATAGTGAATTGAATCTTCTCATCTTGCAAAATATAGTCTCATGATGATTTCGGTGGATTAACTGATTTTTAATTTGTTCTTATATCATCAACAACCGATTAATCAAATAAGGTTAATGTAATAAATCCTTAAATAGACCTGAAAAGATGACCCATCTATCGCGAGTACCCAAATTCATCCTGCTGTTCACCCTGTACCTGTCCCAGGGGCTCCCCTTCGGGTTCCAGGCAACCGCCTTGCCCGTGTTCCTGAGAAGCTCGGGCGTTTCCCTTGCCGACATCGGCTTTGTCTCGGCGCTCGCCCTGCCGTGGATGCTCAAGGCCCTGTGGGCCCCTGCCGTGGACCGGTACTGGTCAGCGCGCCTGGGCCGCAGAAGGACCTGGCTTCTGCCGCTGCAGGCCCTGATGGTGATCACCATGGTCGCCGCGTCACGGACCGCGCCGGGAGCGGACCTCGGCGTTCTGCTGGGGCTCGTGTTCTGCATGAACCTTTTTGCCGCGACCCAGGACATCGCGGTCGACGGGCTCGCGGTCGATATCCTGGCCCCTGAAGAGCTCGGCCCCGGGAACGCGGCCCAGGTCGTGGGCTACAAGACCGGGATGGTGCTGGGAGGAGGGGTCATGCTCTGGCTCAATGCCCGGCTCTCGTGGGAAGGGCTTTTCTTCGCCATGGCCCTGATAGCCGCGGTCCCCCTGGCGCTCCTGGTTCCCCTCAAAGAAACCGGGAAGGGGCTTGCCGAAAAAACAAGGCTGGGCCTGTCTGCCATCATCAGGCAGGCCCTGGAATTTTTCACGCTGAAGAACGCGCTCTGGGGAGTGCTTCTGATCATGTCGTATAAAATCGGCGAAGTGGCCATAGATGTGATGTTCAAGCCCTTCCTGGTTGACGCCGGGTTCAGGCCCGCTGACATCGGCCTGTGGGTCGGGACCTGGGGCATGGGAGCGTCCCTTGCCGGATCGCTACTGGGCGGATGGCTGGTGAAAAAGACGTCCATCGTGAAGGGGCTGGCCCTTGCCCTGGCCCTGCGGATCGTCCCCCTGGTCATGGAGTGGTGGCTCACGCAGATCACTCCCGGCAACAGCGATGTCATAACCGTGACCCTGCTGGAGCACGCGTTCGGGGGGATGCTGACCACGGCCATGTTCGCGTTCATGATGTCGCTGGTCAACCGGGACATCGGCGCGACCCACTATACCCTGCTGGCGAGCCTTGAAGTTGTGGGCAAATCTCCGGGAGGATGGCTCTCGGGAGTGCTTGCGGAACATCTGGGATACAGCGGGCTTTTCGCTCTGGGCATCGCGCTCTCTGCCGCGGTATTCATCCCCCTGTTTAAATGCCGAGACCTTGCAGGCACGCGCGGAGCCGTTCAAAAAGCGCGACATCATTGATATCGTAAATATTGCCGCCTCTCATGTCCGTGGTCCTTACGTTGTCGCTTTCAGGAAGCCACCCGAGAACGGGAAGGCCGGCCGGAAGCCTGACCATCGAAAGCTCATGATCGTCCCTGACGCGGTTAATGATCAGCCCGGCTTTTTCGAAATGCACGGCATCGGCCGAGACCGCGGCGATCGTTTCAGCGACGCCGATCCCTTTCGCGGAGAGGTCGGATACGACAATGAGATGGCTGACCCGCTCCATGACCCTGCGGTTGACCTGCTCAATGCCCGCCTCGCCGTCAATGACCACGTAATCGTAATTCGCCGCAATGGAGCCGATGATGTCCCGGAGAAGGCTGTTGACCTTGCAGTAACACCCTTCTTTCTCTGGCCTGCCGATCGCCAGAAAGGAAAGGTTCTCGCGCTCTTCGATCGCCGCAAAAACGTCATAGTCGAGCTGCTGCGCCAGGTCCTCTTTCGCGCCGGTCTGGCCCCGCTCGAGGCCGTCGATGAGTTCAAGGCGTATCCCGTCAACGGTCTTTGAGCCGGTAAACCCGAGCGCGGTTGCCAGGCCGATGGCCGGGTCGGCGTCAATGGCGAGTACTGTTTTTTCTTCGTCAGCGCCCAGAAATCTGGTCAGGGCCGCGCTTACGGTTGTCTTGCCAACGCCGCCTTTTCCGCACACAGCGAATACGATGGTCCCGGTATCATTCATGATCTCGCCCTCCTTTGTCCGTGCCTTGGTGTTCGCGCGCCTCCCTGATCTTTTTCAGGAGCTCAATTTCATTGCATGCCTTTGAAAAATCACAGGCGGCGCAGTCATGGTCTTCTTCAACCGCGAGCTTGTTCATCGCGTTAATCAGCATCATCGCGTCATCGGCGATCGGTTTCAGAGAAAGGACGTGTTCCGCTGATGACGTCACAAAAATCACTTCGCAGCCGCTCACGAAGTCCAGGGCCGCGAACCGGCCGATCAGGGCGCTGCCGAGCACCTGGAACGTGAACCCTGATTTAACGGCGTCCCGGCTCACCCTGACCCATTCACTCATATACCGTGACGAAGCGCGGATCATATATCCTTTGAGGTCAAGGACATGCCGCAAGGCGGCCATCTGCCGGTACCGGTCGTAACAGTTTTCTTCGTCAAGGCCCGTTGTTTCGGCAAGGATGATGCGGGCATAGGGGACGGTTTTCCCCGCGCACTCACGGATGTCCGGGCCGATAAGGGTTATGCGCCCGTTGGTGACAATGCCCGGCTCTCCGGTCCAGAGCATGAACGCGGTAGATTCAGCCGAGGGCCCTCCCAGTTCAACGCCGGTATTGTCCGCGAGGACCACGTTTCTCCCCGCGCCTGAAGGCCATGACGGTATAAGCGCAGTGAATCTGGTCATCTGGCCGTTTTCCATGTTCTTCATGAATTCGGCAAGCCGCGATAGTTCTTTTTCGAAGAGTTCCATCAGCGCGCTCCGTACAGGGCGGCGCCGTAAGCGGCGCAGAAGAAAGGGTCAAGGGGAAGCGGACGGACCGTCATCCCCGTGACAGACTGCAGGATTCCGGGAAACACCGCAAACGCGGCCACGCCGCCGGTAACGGAAAGAGTGCCGGACGCGTTGAGCCTGCCGGCCAGGGTCGCGGTTTTTGCCGCGATCGAATTCAGGATTCCCGCGATAAGGTCCTCACCGGGGCGGCCGGAATTGACCTGGGTTATGATCTCGCTTTCGGCGAAGACCGCGCAGGTGCTGGCGAGGGAATAGGGGGATGACGACCGTGCCGCCGTTTCGGAAATTTCAGAAAGAGGGATGTCGAGCGCATCAGAGATCATTTCAAGAAACTTGCCGCTGCCCGAAGCGCACGTGTCGTTTTTGACGGAATCCTCCATGCGGCCGTTTTCATCAATGGTTACCCCGTTGATAAAAAGCGCGCCGACGTCGACAATAGTTCTGGTCCCGGGAGCGATCTCTGCAGCTGCCCGCGCCAGGCAGCGCGGTTCCGACATGATGCGGTCTGCCCGGACAAGGTCGGCCCCGAAGCCGGTGGCGACCCGCGCGGCGACCTGTTTTTCTTTAAGCGCGGCCGCTTTGAGCGCGGCGTTAAAGGTTTCGGCAATGACCCGGTCAAAATCGCGGTCAATGGCGCTCATCTCTGTCGCGAGGATGTTCGCGCCTTCCGCGATGCATATTTTGACAAATCGGGTCCCGATATCCATTCCGGCTGCAATGGCGCGCTTAGCAAACATGTTCCCTCGCGGATTTCTGCCTTGCGTACAGCGCTGCGCCGACCGCGCCGGCAAGCTGGGGGTCGTGCGAAAGGCCGACGAATTTTTTCTCAATCATGGTTTCGAGCATGGCCACAACAGCGCTGTTCTTGGACACGCCCCCGGTTATGCACACTGAATCGTTGATGGGAACCGACCTGGTCAGGGCCATGACCCTGCGCGCGACCGCCTCGGTAATGGATGAGGCGATATCCGGAATCGGCATTTTTTTGTAATACATGCGCAATACTTCAAGCTCCATGAAGATAGAGCAGGTGTTTTCAATCGATTGCGAACGGCCTCCCTGCAGGGCGAGCGGGCCGAGCTCTTCGATCGTGATATTGAGGGCGCGGGCGAGTATTTCAAGGTTGCGACCCGTGCCTGCCGCGCACTTGTCATTCATGACAAAACCGGCGACAAGGCCCCGGTCGTCAAGCGAGATCACCTTGCAGTCCTGGCCCCCGATATCGATTATGGTGCGCACCGAGTCATTGAGCCAGTGCGCGCCTATCCCGTGACAGGAAATCTCGGTCAGGTGCATATCGGAAAAGGGGATGTCGAACCTTCCGTACCCGGTGCTGCAGCACAGCGCGATATCGTCCAGGCGTATGCCCGCGTTTTCAAGGACGCGGTCCATCACCTCGGAGGCTGACCTGAGCGCGGTGCCCTTGACGCGGATCAGGGACGAGGCGAGAATGCCGTTATCGTCAAGAATTACCGCTTTCGCGGTCAGGGAGCCTATGTCGCAGCCGGCGTAATACATTTTCTCTCAGTCAAAATTCCGAAGTTGTTCGATGAATGCCTGTATCCGGGTCTTTTGCTGCCCTTCTGTCCTGTCGCCGTATTCACGTTCGAGCACGAGCAGGGGATACCCGTGTTTTTTTGATTCTTCCTTGTACAGAAAGGTCTCGCCGAAAAAAAGCATGCAGAACTTGAGCTTTTCGGCGACAAGAGCCCGCGCGCGGTAGTCTTTCATGGTGTCCAGGATATAATCAAAGCGCCGCCTGGTATCGTTCATCATCCTCGGGCATGACAGGTGGCGATAATAGCGCTCTGTTATGGATGAGAGGGGGGCACCCTCTGCTGCAACGTCCCGGTCAGCGTATCGGGAACCAAGACAGATATAATCGGCGACTATGGCCGCGCCGAGGCTTTCCATCATTTCGAGGTGTTCCGGCTCTTCAACACATCCCCCCGCGAGCATCATGCGCATGCCTCCGGGTTCGCTCACGTTCCGGCCATTAAGCGCGTCCAGGAAACGCTCAAGAAGTGAGTTCGCGTGTTCAACGGGCATTGCGGTCACTGACAGCATGAGGCGGAGCATTTCGCTTGCCTTCACGGGAAGTTCCGGTGATTTTCTGGTCTCGTTGATCCGGCGCAGCAGCGCGCGCTTTTTGTTGTGCAGTTTGATCGCTTCAGTGAGGGCCGTGCCGGTTATGGAAACATTATAATGTTTTTCGAGTTCACGTACCAATTTTTCAAGCCCTTCGCGGTATTTCCCTTCTCCGTCTGAAGTGATGACATGGGGCACGTAAAGCATGTGGATGAATTCTGGCCCCTTGCCGGAGTGCCGCCAGTTGTCATGCATGCGCCTCGTGTGGTCGCAGTTGTTCATGAATATCACGCCGTCGAGAAAATCAAAATCGCCGTTTAATACCTTGTCAAAGCATGAGCGGGAAAACGTGCAGTTCATGGATGAATAATACGCGTCGGCCCGCGAGGTCCCGTGCGGTTCGACCGCCCTCATCCGGTAGGGGACCATGCCCGCGGCAGTGATTATCTCCTCGGGTACATAGGAGCAAAAATATCCGATTATTTTTTTTCCCTGCTTTCGCGCTTCGGCGATCACGCTGTTTTCGGTCGCAGCGGAAAGGATGCCGATCTCGTCAAATACGGTTGTCATGCCAGCCCCTCCGCTTTGAAAAATTCGGATATCTCCTGCTTTATCTGCTGCCGGGAAGCGAGCCTCGGGTCAAAAATGTCCGTGGTCAGGAACAGCGAGGGAAGGCCGGTGCGGCGGCATACGTCCCTGATTATCTTGCCGATCGCCCAGTTGTGTTTGCACCCCACGTGCCGAGAGAACATGAAACAGTCGGGTGAATATTCATTGATCAGGGTTTCGAGTTCCGCGGTAACGAATTCAGCCGGGCCGTGGCACTGCCGCGTCATACCGTGATAGATATGCGCCCTGGCGACCCCTTCCAGGATGCTTTCCCGCGATGAGGTATCGATCTGGTCCATCAGGTGCAGGCCGATATAGTCTGCGATGACGACCGCGCCGTACTGTTCGGTCATCCATGATGAAATGTCCGCGAAACCGACAGGAACATCCCACCAGATCACCCGTATCTTTTCTTTTTTCGCGACGCCTTTTCCTTTGTCGAAATTTTTTTTCGCTTTATCGTAAATCATTTTCGCGTTCTGCGTCGCCAGGGAAGTACCGGGCGATTCTTTCTGGCTGAACCACATGGCATCAAGCTTGCGAATGTAATAGGGCAGGGGGACCGCACGGCCCATCTCACAGGTCTCACGCAGGTAATAGTTCGCCCGGTTCATCTCTTCAATAGCCGCCGTAAACCGGTCCCAGTCAAACTTCCGGCCGAGGTGATCTTCGCAGAATTCAATCAGGCCTCGGAAGACCCCGGCGTGGTATTTCAGGTCGCTTTCGGTTCTCCAGTACGGGGTGTCGAGAACATACAGGGGCGCTCCGGTGAGGTATTGCAGGGTCTGATATATGGATACACCGGAATCGCAGGGATGCGAGGATGCGACCAGCAGTGCGGGCTGCGGCAGCTGCCCGAGCATATAGGCCCCGATCGCCCCTTTCTGGCACGAGCAGGTTTCATTGGAATAGCCCATTTTTTCGGACTCTTCAAGAAATTTAATGCCGTAGTTTTTATTGACCCCCAGTCCGAAAAGGATCGCGCGCTCCGGGCACACGGGCTGGACGCCGAATGAACGTATGAGTTCCCAGGTCACTGACCACTCGGCCCAGACTATCGGTTCGCTTTTTTCGACCGAACTGATGAGTCCTTCAAAATTTTCTATGAGCATTCTGATGTCATTTGAAAGTATCTTTATGTCAGTCGGGGTTTTGACATCCAGGCCAAGCTTTCCAAGGGAGCTTTTCAACCCTTTTCCCTGGACGAGCCCGACCAGGGGAATGATATATTTCAGCAGTATATAGGTAAGCAGTGGCTTGCCCGTCATGGATTCGGCCTTCTTTAAACGTTTAAGAAGAATGCGATACATCTCTGCGGATGACAAGATGTTCCTCCCCCAATGATCATTATTTGTTCCAGTATTTTGAGCGGCAGTCCGATTGGCAACAATTTTTCTTCTGATTTAAGCATTCCCTGTTTGGGATTCGAGGTCAAGCAAACGAAGCATCGCATCCTGGTACGAAGTGCCGCATAATTCCGGTGTCGGGGTGTAATTTCTGCATACCGGAGGCCTGACCGCGTATACTGCGCAGGTATTATCCTTCATCAGATTGGCACAGCGGATCCCTGCGGGCTTTCCTGACGGCATTCCGGGAAGGGGGCCGGTAATTGAAGGCGCGATACAGCATGCGCCGCATTTTCTGCACTTCATAGTATTTAAGAGCTGTTCCGTGAAGGAAAATTTTCAGTAATTATTTTCTCAATGATATTAATGTCAATCGGTTTTGTGATATATGCCAGAGGTTTGATCTCCTCGGCTTTTTTCAAATAGGCGTCCTCCTGGTAGCCGGTTGTGAAGACAATCGGCACCTGCCCATAACTGCGGATCTGACGTGAGGCTTCTATTCCATCCATTTCACCGGCGAGATGTATATCCATGAAAACCAGTTCGGGCATTTCACTTTTACAGAATTCAACCGCTTTTTCACCGGTTGAAACGGTTGTGACCGTATACTTTTTCTTTTCAAGCATCATCTTGATGTACAAAGCGGTCATGGCTTCATCTTCAACTACCAGTATTTTCATTGGTCCATCCTTGTTATACTCGTTGAGAATAGACATTTTCGTTAAATTCAATATGACAGGTAAGCCCGTTCACGGATTGGAAGGAAACAGAACCACCGAGCTGATGTTCTCCTATGTTCTGTATTGTCATGAGCCCCAGAGATGCATCAGCCTTTACATCAAAACCGTCAGGGAATCCCGAACCGTTGTCTGAATAGTGAAGGGTTATCATCCCCTGAGACGACCGTGAAAGAGTTATATAAATGTTACCTTCATCTTTGTTGTTGAACGCATGCTTCAGAGAATTGGTGACCAGTTCATTAAGCATCAATCCGCAGGGAATGGCAATATCAATAAGAACCGGAAAGACCTGAAGATCGAGAGTAACGGAAATATTTTTTTTTGTATTGTTGAGACTTTCAACAAGCAATGAAACAAGCTCGGCAACATACTCCTTGAGATCAATACTGGAAAGATTCTGTGATTGATACAGTTTCTGGTGAACCAGCCCGATAGTGTTTATTCTCTGGATCGTGTCCTTAACGATTTGCTTTACTTCATTGCTGGAACTGAGCAGGGAATTGATGTGCAAAAGGGAAGCGATGACCTGCATGTTGTTTTTGGTTCGGTGATAGAGTTCGCGCAGCAGGGTTTCTTTTTCATGCAGTGAAGATTTGATCTTTTCCTGGTATTCATTCGTTTCGGTGATGTCATGAATAATGCCGAAAATGACGTGTCTCTCCGAGTCATATTCGGCTATTGACCGGATGTCACGAATTTTGTTGTCAGCGGGACGTTTCATTTTAAAAACAACATCGTAAGGGGCCAATCCCTTGATCAGTTTTTCCATGGCATCATCAAGCATCGGTCGGTATTCAGGGAGCGCATGTGACTGTATTTCCGGAATGGTCCACTGCCGGTCAGGGAGGCCATAAATACGGCGGGCGCCCTCTGAGGAATAGACCTGTCGTGTAACCAGATCAAACTCCCAGGTCCCGAAACCGGCGACAATTTCTCCGCGTTTGAGCCGTGCCTCATTAATGCGCAATGATTCTTCGGCCTTTTTGCGTTCGTGGATACTCTGAAGAGAACCGAGCATCCTCACTGCCCGGTCATTCGAACCATATTGAAAAATTCCATTGTCCTCAACGTAAAAAAAACTTCCGTCCTGACGATGAAAACGGTATTGAGCATGGAAATTCGTCCTTTCTTTGAGGGCTTTTTTTAGCATCATCCGGGCCTGCTCGCGGTCTTCGGGATGGATGTTCTCTACCCATCCATTGATCGTGAAGCTGTTCATAATCCCGGGAGAATACCCGGTCATCTCCTCGATCTTGCCCGTCCACCGCACATCGCCGGTCGCGATGTCCCAGTCATATATTAACTGGCCGGTTGTTTCAGATACGACGCGGTAACGCTCTTCACTGCGGGCGAGCGCGTCCTCTGTTTTTTTCCAGTCAGTGATTTCCTTTATGCTTTCAATCGCGCCGACTTTGTTCCCGTCCCGGTCAATAAGGGAAGATGCGACAATCAAATAGTAGCCGCCTGCTCCATTGTTTAACCGGGGAAGAAAGCGCTGCGCGACGACCATGTTTGCCTTTTTAATAATCGAGTCGTAATTTGTTTCAGTTTCGGGAGAATCACCGTTAAGCAGGTCCACCAGGCCCGGTTTTCGAATTCCGTAAAAAGGGATTGAGTACTGGTAATCGCCTTTACCAATCATTTCTTTTCTGTTTATTCCCGTAAGCTGTTCGATAGCGTTATTCCAGGCTAATATTTTATTTTCTCTATCAATAATAAATGTCGGATCGGGAAGGAAATCTATAATAGTATTTATATGCTCGTCATTTCTTAATAATTTCCCGAAGGTCTCTTTTTCTCCGGCAATGTCCTGCTGTTCTGTTGCATAATTCCTGAAAATGATCAGTGAATTTCCCTTGCCGCAGTCTATCAGGCGGAAAAGGCCGGAAATATGGTTGCGGTCTTTTGTCACCAACTCACCGTTATAGGGAGCAGATTCTTTTATCTTCTTGTCAGGGGGAAAAGAAAAATCCGGGGAAAGCAGGATGTCGCTAATATTTAAAGTAGCAAGTTCATTTTTTGCATAATTGAGGCTTGAATAAACCGCGGGATTCGCTTCAATGCAATTACCATCAGGGCCAATTATCATTAAATAATCATCAGAATTATTAAAAAATATTCTATAAATATCATTAGAAATTTTATTCATAACTGGCGTATTCATCAAAGCAATCGGTGACAGTAAATAATAAACTAACTGACTATAGTATATATACTTAAATTAAAATTTCAAGTGCAATAATATGGGAAGTGAATCTGGGAAAGGGAATATAATATCGCGCGGGCCTCTCGCCCGCGCGGATGTTTTTTTTTTAAAAAAATCAGGCTCCTTCGCCGCCGGTCACAAAGCCCTTTGACGCAGGACCCGTATCAGCCGGTGTCCCCGCGATGCGAGCGAGGTAGGCCGCGCCGAGCTTTTTAATATGGTCGGTTACATTGTCGAAGTAATTAAAATGTTCCTGTTCTTCATCGATTATTGTTTCAAAAAGTTTCATGGTAGTGCTGTCGCCGTTTTCCCTGCATACCAGAATGAACTGATTATAAATATCAATGGTATCATCTTCAAGATTGGCGTCAAAAGGGAAAATCGATTCCACTTTCTGGCCTTTTTCTACTTTGTCGGATAATTCAGTAGTCGGTTCGCCGCCAAGCTCTTTAATGCGTTCCGCGAACATCTCGGCATGGCGCATTTCATCAATAGCGATCAGCTTTATATTCGCCGCAAGTTCGCCATAATCCATGTCATCAAGGTTATAGTGCTGGTTCATATATTGATGAATGGCCTGGAGCTCCATGGATCGGGCGCGGTTCAATACTTCAATGACCTTTTCTCTGCGGTCTTCTTTTGTTTTATTCGGCATGTTGTTTCCTCCCTTATAAGTTGTATGAAATTGTTACTGTAAAAGATAGAAAATGTCAAGCAGTGTTACATGTCAAAATAAAAAATTTGGGTATCCTGCATATGTTAAACTATTAATATTTGACATTACAATGATATAAGTGTAATGTCACATTCATTTCATCATTGAGGAAATAGATTGAAATGAAAAGAAAACAAAGCACGACGGGCTGCTGCCAGATTACGAACATTGAACATGATCGAAGCGAACTCGTCCCGCTCGGTTCTATCAGAAAACCCATTGTTGAACTGATAAGACATGATCATCCTGAAATCAGGAATGACGGCTTAATCTCGCTTGATGAATTAAACCGTTATCGCCAGAAATACCTCAATTACCTGCTTGTAAAAGAGAAAGGCGAACTATCTGAACTTGATACAGAAGTATTAAAAACCATTCATGACTCAGAACTGCTTTCAAAAAATATTGAAGACGCCTCTGATGAAAAACTTACACTTGGCCAGAAACTTGCAGATATGATTGCACGTTTCGGTGGAAGCTGGATTTTTATATGTTTATTTTTCTTTTTACTTGTCCTCTGGATGTTTACTAATGCTGTTATCCTGATTAAACATCCCTTCGATCCCTATCCTTTTATTCTGTTGAACCTTGTTCTTTCGTGTCTCGCCGCGATTCAGGCTCCCATAATCATGATGAGCCAGAATAGGCAGGAAAGCAAAGACCGGATGCGCTCGCTCCATGATTACCAGATCAACCTGAAGTCAGAACTGGAGATACGTCAGTTAAATGAAAAAATTGATCATCTGATAATCCACCAGATGCAACGCCTTATGGATATACAGCAGATCCAGCTCGACTATCTTGATGAGATCTCTTCTATAATTGAAAAATTGAAAGACCGGTCATGAGCATTGAAACTTTGATACAGAATTTCGGGTACCCCGCTATAATTGCCGGGACATTTTTCGAAGGTGAAACCGCTCTTGTTTTGGGGGGCTTCGCCGCGCACCGGGGTTACCTCAATCTATACCTTGTTATGCTTTCAGCCTTTATCGGAAGCTCTCTTGGTGACCAGATATATTTCTTCCTCGGGAGAAAAAAAGGGCCCTCAATGCTGAAAAAAATGCCCATGATGGAGAATAAAATTGCACGGTTCAGGAATCTTCTCGAAAAGATTTTAATCAGTGATCATCCCTGCTCATCCTGCTCGTTCTCATTGTTTTTTTCCTGAATTTTTTCCTGGATTTCAGCTCGGTTCAGGCTGAATCCAATTTTCACGGTATCAGGATAAAAAACCACTTTGAGCGGATGGGGATCGATCGAATATGAGGTAAGAATTTTCAAAACAAGGTTGATACCCATGCCCGCGCCCTCAGTCAAATCATCGTCTATATCAAAAAAGCTGTCAGCCTGAGGACGGTTCATGCCCAGTCTTTTTAAAATCTGCTGTTTTTCAACTGATGAGATATTTTGATTGTTCGTAACCCACATTTCAATTGAATCAAGCGTTGACTGAAAGGTCATGCTTATAAAACGGTCGCTTTTTTTCGCCAGTTCAAACAGGTTCCTGTTGCCGTTTTCGTCAATTTCGTCTCTGAACCGGGAAAGAAATTCATGGTAGTTGCTTTCAGAAGTCAGACCTTCTGGTGCGGTAATGTATTTTTCAAAAAGAATTTTATAGTTTGCCTTGCTGGCATTGATCACCAGCTCTTTTATGCACACAAAGAGTTCGGGAGTAAGAGCCTGCAGATTCTGCCGGGAGAGGAGCATCGAAATAATTTTTCTGATGAGTTCCCCGGTGTTGCGTTCAAGATCATAGAGCCTCATGACGACACGCCATTCGAGGTCGGCAATGCTCATTTTTTTGCAAACATCAGCAATTTTACTGGTTATTTCATCAACGTTGTTTTCAGTGCGGAGGTCAATTACCCGAATTTTTTTAAGGAAGTTGATATCGTGTTCATAAAATGGATCGAGAAAAAACATCATGAGAACATCATCGTAGATCCATTTATATTTTTTCAGCAGAGAAATAAAATCCTCTCTTCCCCATATGGAAAGTTCCCTGTTGTAAAATCGTTCACCTTCATGCTGAATCATGATTGAAAACAGGCGGACGATTTCGTCATCCTCAGAGAAATATTGCAGTAATGCATTCGCGGCTGTTTGACGCGGAACAGGCAGGTTCGGCCGGTATCCGGCTGCGCGGTTCAGATTAAATGCGGGATCAATTTGTTCTCCGAGGAAATTGACCTGCTGGGAGGTCAGAGAATTGTTTATTATTTTTCTGAAAAATCTTCTTATTTCAATGTTCATGGCTGGCTGTGCATATGTTTCAACTGCTCTGGCAGTGAAAGCTGGTATATTTACCTTCTCTTTTTTTATTTTCGACAGTATAATCAATTTGTTTTAATTTGTCACGCACTATTAGAATACTCTGATTTTAAATTAAACAGTATTAGCAGTAGAGTGCCCATGAAACAATAATTGCAAACTATTATAAAAAATTTTCCTTTTTTTTTATTGACAAATGTTCAGTATGTTTTATCACTGCGCATCATAAAAAAAGTCGATACGCGAACTTTTTAAGGAGATACTTGATTTTTCAATATCTCCTTTTTCGATTAATGGCCCTGCGTAATTCATCAGGAACAGCCACTACTCAACATCTGCCTTCCCCCATCGTCAATAACATTCTTTCGTAAATTTTATTCTCCTGTCTTTTGTCTAAAAAATTGAATTCAAATTCTTCGACAATTTTCTTGACAGAGAACATAATATTTTATATTTTTAAATTGGTCAGACCAATTGAGGAACACACGAGATGGACAACAGGCTTCATGAATCTATTTTTCTCGAACTGCAAAAAGGTATTTTAAAAGGAAAATATCCTCCCGGAAGCAGATTCCCCTCTGAACGCGATCTGGCACGCCGGTATAACGTGAGCAGGTCTACGATCCGGGAGGCAATGGGCAAACTCGCCAAAAGCGGCCTTGTTGAAACCAGGCCGCAGAGCGGCACGTATGTGAGCGAATATCAAACAAAAGCCTCCCTTGATCTTCTTATTGAAATAATGCAAAGGGGGGGAGAAGTCGACTCCGATATTCTTCTTTCGCTCATGGAAACCCGATCCGTAATTGAGCTCCACGCGGCGAGGGTAGCACTTGAAAACTTTTCTCCTGATGATATCGATTATTTAAAAAAAATCGTGACCGATGAGAAAGCAAACGCCGAAAATCCTGAACTGATTGCCGAATGCGACTATGCGCTCCATCAGTTTATCATGCAGAAATCCGGAAATTTTGTCATCCAGCTGATTTTTAATTCTTTCAAACCGGTTTACCGGTTTTACACCGGATATTTTTTCAGCATGCCCGGTTCAATCAAAAAAACAATACAGCAGCATGAAGCGTTTGTCCGTTTCGCAGAATTGAAAAACATGCCCGCCGCGGTTGAAAAACTGGCAGAAGCGCTGGATTACGGTAAAAACCGGGTTGTCGAAACACTGGGCATTCGCCATGAACGCAAAATGATCAGGCTTGTTGCCGGGATATAAGACGCGATCCAAACAAACAAGGGGAGGCCATCATGAGTACTGCAGCAGCATATAAAATCAAAGAAGCCAGGGGCTTGTCCCCGCGGATAACCTGGCTCAGGGATTATTATTTCAAAGGGGCTGAGCGCGCCTGGAATAACGAATACACTGCCTGGACCACCGGGATGCCGTGGGATGTCCAGTTTGATGAAATGTCCTATTACATTGTTCCCGAGATGTACGCTTTTAACCAGACCTTCAGGTCTTCGTTCCAGCAGTCAGCTCATCCGGTTGATCTGCATCCCGATTTCTGGAAATGGAGCCTGGTTGAACGAAAGGCCTGGTTTACCAGGGAAGTAATGGTAAACTACGTGCCCAGGGAAATCCTGCCAGGAGACCTTCTTGCCGGGGCCCGGTTCAACCTTCAGGGTTCCCGCTGCTGGAACAAAAAAGAGGCGGCGGCGCGCGACCGGATGATCTACGGCAAAAAAGGCGCGCGCGCGACGATGAAATGGTTCCATGACCATGGATACGGCAATTCCGGCGCGACCAGCGGCCATCTCATCCCCTGGTATGAACGTGTCTTAAAAATCGGCTGGAAGGGGATTTATACTGACCTTGAAACACGCTACAATGCATTGAACAAATCCGGGAAGAAGGGCCCTCGCGGGGCCCAGCTTCGCGCCATGATGACCGCCGCGACCATGCCCCGTGATCTTGCGCACAGATACAGCGAGCTGTGCGCCGAAATCTCACTTAATGAGAAAAATACCGACCGGAAACAGGAACTTGAACTGATGGCAAAAAACCTCGCCTCGGTACCCTGGGAGCCTGCAGAAAATTTATGGGAAGCGGTCCAGTCGCTCTGGATAACGCACATGCTGATCATGAGCGATGAAAACTATCCGGGACCGGGAGTTTCATTCGGACGCTTCGATCAGTACCTGCTGCCGTACTGGCGGAAGTCAATCGCCCAGGGCATGGACCGTGATTTCGGCAAGGAGATACTCAAGTGCTTCTGGTTCCACTGCAACACGGTCTATGACGCGATGGTGAAAGTCGGGAACCAGGGGATCACTTCGGGATTCGGCCAGCTCATCACCCTTTCCGGAATGGGAAAAGACGGTAAGGACATGACCAATGAGCTCACCTGCGTGATCCTTGAAGTGATCGACGAGATGACCCCGATCCTTGAGCCGAAACCGAACGTGCGCCTGCACCGGAACACGCCCGAGGAACTGCTCGACACGGTCGTTGACATGATATCGTCAAGCCAGGGAGCGCCGTTTCTGCTGAATTTTGACGAGCGGTCAATGGCGGGGATGATGCGCGAAGCGCGCCGCGCTGACATCGGCCATCTCATCAATGAGGAGAACGTGCATGATTACGCTCCGGTCGGCTGTCTCGAGAACACCATGCAGGGGAATGACCGGTCCGGTACCGTGGACAACAACATCAACCTTCTCAAGGCGGTCGAACTCGCCCTGACCGGGGGAAAAGACCTGCTCGAATTCACGGACATGATAACCGGAAAGACAGACCCGGTGCGGCAGGACGGCCCGCGCACCGGTGACGCGAAGAAATTCAGGAGCTGGGACGAGTTCTGGGCAGCGTACGCGTCTCAGACCAGATATTTGATAAAAAAATGCGTTTCCGTGTATGAGCAGTCGGAACGCATCCGCGCGGAGCTTGTGCCCACGCCGTATCTTTCATGCCTGGTCAAGGGATGCGCCGAGAAAGGCGTGGACGTCACCGCTGGCGGCGCTGAAATCAGTTTCGTCACCATTGAAGGCGTTACCTTCGCGACAACGGTCGATTCGCTCCTGGCAATCAAATACCTTGTCTTCGACAAAAAAGAATGCACCATGGAACAGCTCATCACCGCGCTGCGCGATAACTGGGAAGGGCACGACATCCTTCAGGCAAAAGCGAAAAACCGCGCGCCCAAATACGGCCAGGACGACAATGAAGCGGACGCCATGGCACTCGCGGTAATGGACCTGTGGACCGGCGAAACATGGAAATACCGGACGAAATCCACGGGCCGCAGGTTCAGGCCGGGGATGCTTTCGTGGAACTACTGGGTCGGCGACGGCTATGTCATGGCAGCAAGCGCGGACGGCAGGCCAAAGGGGCAGTTCCTCTCCAACGCGATCTGCCCGTCAAACGGGGCGGATGTGAAAGGCCCGACCGCCAATACCAATTCGGTCGGGAAAGCCCTGGGGGGAATTTCTGCGGACGGAGCCGGAGACTGGAACGGATATGTCAACAGCCTTCCCAACGGCGCGAGCCATACCATCACCTTCAGCCCGTCACTGATCCGCGATCCCGAGCACCGGGCGAAGTTCAAGGCATTTCTCCGCGGCTACGCCATAAACGGGGGCACGGCGCTCCAGGTCAACATGGTCGACGCCGACATGCTGCGCGACGCGCAGGAGCATCCCCGGAATTACCGGCATCTCCTGGTACGCGTCACGGGATATAACGCGTATTTCACCGCGATCGGACGCGAACTGCAGGATGAAATTATCGCGCGCGAAAGCCACAAGGGGTACTGATGCCTGAAACGAAAAAAACGACGGGGCTGGTCCTGAACATCCAGCGCATGTCCACTGACGACGGCCCGGGCCTGCGCACCACGGTTTTTCTGAAGGGATGCAGCCTTGCCTGTTCCTGGTGCCACAACCCGGAAAGCATTTCTTTTAACAGACAGGTTCAGTGGATTGAAACAAAATGCATTAACTGTAAAACGTGCGTCAGCGCATGCCCGAAACAGGCGATCGTCGAAACCGGTTCGGGCCTTTCCATTGACCGGTCAGCGTGCGACGCATGCGGCGCATGCGTGTCGGAATGCCCCGCCTGCGCCATGGAAATTCTCGGCACTGAATGGGACGCCGCCCTGCTTGCGGATGAAGTCCTGAAAGACCGGGCGTTCTTCGGTGAAACCGGAGGCGTCACCGTTTCTGGCGGCGAGCCCACGGTGCAGGCGGCGTTCACCGCGGCATTTTTAATGCACTGCAGGGAGCGGGGCATCCATACCGCGCTTGATACCTGCGGGCAGTGCGGCCGACCCGCGCTCGAAACGATTCTTCCCCACGTGAACATGGTATTGTTCGATTTGAAGGAAATCGACCCCGGCCTGCACCGGCGCTTTACCGGAGCGGTGAACGATATAATCCTTGAAAATATAAAGTATGTCGCCGGCTGCTGCGCAGACCGGAACATCGGCCTCTGGGTCCGCACGCCGGTCATACCCGGTGCGACCGCGCGCGACGAAAACATCGCCGGAATCGGCGCCTTTATCGCGGCGAATTTACACGGAGCGGTGCAGCGGTGGGAGCTGTGTTCCTTTAACAATCTGTGCAGGGACAAATACCGTCGCCTTGATCTCGGCTGGGAATTCGCGCATGAGGAGCTTCTGGGCCGCGACATGATGGAACACTGTACCGAAGTCGCGAAAAAATCCGGAGTCGATCCTTCCATTGTGCACTGGAGCGGCGCGACCAAAATGGAACTCAAAACAGTGGAAAATAATGGACAGGGTGAAAAAACATCCGGCCTGAGTCGTGAAAAAATGAGATGCAACTGATGGCATTGATGATTACACCATTGGTGATTTACGAATCCTGAATTAAAACAGCGCCAGAGAGGTATCCGATGAAAAAATCATACACAAGCTTCAATCCCGAAGACCTCGTCAAGTTTGAGCCTGACGCCAAGGTCGGCCTTATCGCCACGGTCAGCGAACAGGGGCTGCCGCATATCACGCTGATCACGACCTTCCAGGCGCGGACGGTCAATGAGCTCATCTGGGGCCAGTTCTCTGAAGGCATGAGTAAAAAATTCATCAGGGAAAATCCCCATGCGGGTTTCCTGATCATGAGCCTCGACCGAAAGATGTGGCGAGGCAAGGCCGCATGGAAACGATGCGTCAACGAGGGGGATGAATACCTGATGTTCAACAAAAAACCGATGTGGCGCTACAACTCCTATTTCGGCATCCACACCGTGCATTACATGGACCTGGTTGAAACGTATGGCAGCGAACCTCTTCCCATGGGCCAGATCGTCCGCGGCGCGCTGCTGACGAAAATAGCGAAGAGGGCCGCTTCAACCGGCAACAGCAACCGTATTCTCAGGCCGTTCGCTGAAAACCTGTTCAACAGCTTGTCGTCCCTCAGCTTTCTTTCCTATGTGGGAGAAGACGGGTTCCCGGCAATCATCCCCGTGATCCAGTGCCAGGCCGCTGACAGCACGCGGCTGGCTTTTGCGCCGACCGCTTATGCGGACGAGCTGCGGTCGCTTGAGCCGGGCATGACGGTCGCCGTGTTCTGTCTTTCACTCGGCATGGAGGACGTGCTGGCAAGGGGCGAATTCAAGGGGTTCTCCCGCCATCGCGGCGTTAAACTGGGACTCGTTGACATCAACTGGGTATACAACTCAATGCCTCCCAAGCAGGGGCAGATTTATCCTGAAAAAGAAATTGAATCTGTGGTTAATTTCTGAGAACGGCGTGAACCGGGCGGGAAGTTCCTGACATGGATTTCCATACCGGAGAGATATTTGAACCCTTTGCTTATCTGGAAATGATCTCTTTTATTTTTGAGGTAAGTTCACGGGAAGAATAGGGCTTATTGACAAAATCACTGATCCCGAGGTCCAGTGCCTGTTTTTTTAATGCAACATCAAGCATTCCCGATGAGAGCACCGCCTTTACTTTCGGTTCCATCTTTTTCAGGGCCGCGAAGACTTCCAGCCCGGTTTTGCCCGGCATGGACATATCAATAATCACCCCGGATATATCATCCTTATGCTTATCGAAAAGAAGAATGCCCTCATCGGGTTTGACCGCGGTAATCACGGTGTAACCGCTTTTTTCCAGAAAGCCGCGCGCGACATCAAGGATCATCTGCTCGTCATCAATGACAAGGATGGTGCCGACACCCGGGACCGGGCCCTCACGGTCAGGGGGCAGGGGGATGTCGGTCCCTTTCGATTCATGTAACGGGAAATACACGGAAAAACAGGACCCAGCTCCCGGCTCAGAATTGATCTGAATAACTCCTCCGTGGTTTTCTATTATATTATAGGTTATTGCAAGGCCAAGTCCGGTGCCTCCCTCGGATTTCTTTTTTGAAAAAAACGGTTCGTACACATGGTCGATCGTTTCCTGGTCCATGCCGATTCCCGTGTCCCGGATATGGATCACGGCCCACTCAATTTTCCGCGCCGGGCGGGTCGCATCAATGCCGGGAAGGTTGGCGTCATCGCTTGTGACATCACAATCAACCGAGAGGACTCCCCCCCGGCGTTCTTCGGGCCCTCTCATGATAGTCATGGCATGCGCCGCGTTGATGCAGAGATTTATAAAACCTGCCCCATCTGGGCCTCGTCTCCCATAACAATAACCGGCCGCGGGAAATAGTTAAAATCGAGCTGTATTGATTTGGAAAAGCTGTTTTTGCAGATATCATGTATCTGCCTGAGCGATTCATTGATGTCGACCGGGCTCAGGTTGATCTCGTGCTTTTTCGACAGGGAAAGAAGTTCTTTGATGAGGTCTACGGAACGCTTTGCTGATTCCATACCGACATTCAGGTATTTTTCGATGCTGTCACGTCTATCGAGTTTTTCATCCTTCAGGTAAAGGTGAAGCAGGTCAAGGCTTCCCAGTATGCCGCTGAGAAAGTTATTGAAATCATGCGCGAGGCCGCTGACCAGCGTGCCGATTGCTTCCATCTTCTGCGCCTGCGCGAGCTGTTCCTGAATCTTTTCTTTTTCACGCTGCGCTTTTATCTGGTCGCTGATGTCACGGGTAATGCCCGCCAGGCCAACCGGATTCCCTGATTCATCCCTGAGAAGTGAAGCGCGTATCTCAACATTAAACGTGCTGTCGTCCTTTCGTTTTTGATTGAACTGAAACACGATATGGCGGTCTCTTTCAGGCTCCATGCTTTTTTCCATTTCAAGCTGGCGCGAAAACGCGGTGGTGATCTGATCGTATGATTCCGCATTCATGATCGTATCAAGGGGATGCTGAAGGGCTTCCTGGACTGAATAACCGTACATGGTCTCAACTGCCGGGCTTATATAAATGAACTGATGCTTCATGTCCATGGACCATATGAGGTCAGTAACATTGTCAGCGAGGAGGCGGTAACGTTTTTCACTTTCTTCAAGGTCACGGTTATACCGTTTAAGCTCGATGGTGCGTTCGGTAACGATATCTTCAAGATTGTCGCGGTGTCTGCGCAATTCATTTTCAGTTGTTTTTCGAACGTCCATTTCCTGCTGAAGCCGCGTATTCACTGTTTCAAGTTCGATTTTTGCAGTGGTAAGGCGTTCCTTTTCGGTGATCAGAAGTTTCTGATCTTTCACAATACCTTCTTTAAATCTCATCCTGTCGGTTTCATAAAAAAAGGTAAAAAAAACGATAATACAATACGCGCTCATATGACGGGTCATATAATCAACAGGATAGTGCCATACATTTAAAATCGGGAAAGGGTTAATGAAAAAAAACGCGGTAATTGCGGCCATTATTGTTGTCCATAACAGGCCTTCTTTTCGGCCGGTGAGAAAAAAAGCAAAAAGTGGGTAAGCCAGGACCCAGATGCTCGCATACCCGTTGATAGCACCGGTTTTGATCCAGTACACGAACAGCGTTGTCATCATCAAGATCGAAAGCCGGTATATGACAACGCTTTTCTTGAGATATTTGAGTGCAATAATAAAACTTACGAGAACAAAGCCGGAAAGAATATCGGTGATACCATAATTATAAACACCTTTTTTAATGAGAAGTGCGCCGATTATGAAGAGGGGGACAATAATAAGAATTAAAAAAAAACTAAAAAGCCTTTTTTTCCCGAGCTCTTCGATTGTCCTGAAATCAGACGGAGTTTCCGGTTGTTGAGAAGTGTTGTTTTTTCCGGTAAGAAAGGATATCATGATAATGTATTATAACCCTGTCTAAAATGTGTGCAATATAATTTTTAACACTCGTTATTGACAGACTTCAGAACGAATAGTGATATAATCATTCCTTTTACTTTTTAAAGATGATGATTGTTGATAATATCCGCTTATACATTAAATAAGACGTCAAGAACAACTTAATACCGCAACGGGGTTATCGTGAAAAAATATAATTATTGGTTCGGCACGGCATAATATTCGGACGTTCCTTTATTGCAAAATACAATAAAGGAACGTCTCTAAATTATATCACGGTGGGTGTTGAAAAACACGATTTTCAGAGGTGCCCATAATTTCTTTATATTGCTGAAATGATGCTTTTTTCAGTATAAGATTTGAAAGAATCAGGAGTTATCACATTTATGAAAATGGGGACTCCATATTTTTTAATTATGTCGAAAAATAAAATGGTTGACGACTCCTGTCTCAGCATTTCTTTAGCCAGAAAAAATATCTCCCAAAGCTTGGATTATATGAAACTCGAAGATTGCAAAAATTGTACTTATCATTCCGGTTATGTCCAGGGCCAGATACTTTGCAGGTACTGGGGAACGAACATCAATAGCGTGGCCACGTATCAGGACCGCAACGGGATTATTTATGCCGTGGGTTGTCCGAAAGAGAAATAGACTCATTGTGATTACCGTGAAAAAATCATTTTCTGCTGATTGAAATTTTATAAAGTACACTCCGGACCAGAAATAACAGAGGAGAATCAAGGTTATGACGGTATGGAACCCCTGGCACGGATGTCATAAACTCAGCGCCGGCTGCAAGAACTGCTATGTGTATCGAATAGACTCCAAATTTGAACGCGACAGCTCTATCGTTGCCAAAACGGGATCTTATAACCTGCCGGTTAGGCGAGGGAGAAGAGGCAACTATAAACTCGCTCCCGGTGAAACCGTCTACACCTGTTTCAGCTCAGACTTCTTTCTCGAAGACGCGGATGAATGGAGAAAAGGTTCATGGGGGATGATTAAAGAACGCGCGGACCTGCATTTTTTCATCATCACCAAACGCATTGACCGCCTCCATGTGAACCTCCCTGAAGACTGGGGGAGCGGCTACCCCAATGTTTCCATAAGCTGTACGGTCGAAAACCAGGACAGGGCTGACTACCGGCTGCCGCTCCTTGTTGATGCACCGCTGGCCCACAGAAGCATTATATGCGAGCCGCTGCTTGAAAGAATCGACCTTCGCGCATATCTTTCTCCCGTAATAGAGGAAGTCGTTGTTGGTGGAGAATCGGGAACAAACGCCCGCGTATGTGATTATGACTGGGTGCTGGCCATTCGCGATCAGTGCATCAGTGCTCATGTTCCCTTTCACTTCAGGCAGACCGGCGCAAAATTCAGAAAGGACGGCAGGATTTATTATATCCCGCGCAGGCTTCAGGCTTCACAGGCGTATAAAGCTGGAATAGATTTTCCTGATGAATAACAGACAGTAATCGACTCACTGTTAATGCCGGTGAGCACTGAACAGAGATAGCAAATTATTTTTAGGGGCAACCGTTTCATAACACATTTTGTTGTCATCCCGG
>DAIUKG010000038.1:0-38110 GCA_036848375.1 Spirochaetota bacterium | reverse complement strand
GTTATAACTGACGTTATGGGCAGGGGCCTGAAGGACGTCATCTATACCGATATTTCCACTGACGGGATGCTCACGGGCCCGAACTTTCCGGCCCTGGAAAAAATTCTGTCCCGCGTTCAGGGGATCCGGCTGGTGGCGTCGGGCGGCGTGTCACAGGAGGACGATATATACCGGCTCAATGAATATGCGCATAAGGGAATCTGGGGCTGTATCGTAGGCAAGGCCATATACGACGGCAGGGTGAATCTCAAACAGGCCATTGAGAGATTGAGAAACAGGTAACGGCATGGATGATTTTCCCAGGAGAGAGCTTGAGATCAAGCTTCCTGTTGAAATTGAACAGTACGAAAGGAAGATTTACGATCTTAAGCAGCTCATCGAGATAAGCAAGGGACTGAATTCGACCCTTGACTACAATACTCTTATCGATTCGATCCTTCTCACCTGCATGGGCCAGATGCAGCTCATCAAGGCGGGCATTTTTCTGAAAAAGAGCCTCGGGGCGGACGCGTTTTCACTTCACCGCAATTACAAGGGCTTTGACGTCGACCACGCGCGTGACCATGACCTGCACCGTAATTCTCCGCTGATCAAATATATTGAGTCAGTGTTTAAATGCTATGAACTGCCTGAACTTCTGGGAAGATTTGACAATGATCCCTCAATGGAAGTCCTGATCACCCTGTCTCCCTGCCTTGTCGTGCCCCTGATCTGCAAGGGGGAAATCAACGGCATCATCATTCTCGGCGGCAGGATCAATGAAGACAAGTTCTCCGAATCCGAAAAGGAATATCTGTTGAACATCGCTTCCCTTGCCGGGATAGCCATCCATAACGCGTCCCTGTATGAAATGGCAACCACGGACATGATGACCGGCCTGAAAATTCATCATTACTTCCAGACGATTCTTATCGAGGAATTTGACCGGGCCGTTAAATATACCAGGCCGCTTTCGCTTATTATGGCCGACATCGATAATTTCAAGAATTTTAACGACAGCTACGGCCACAGCGCCGGTGACCTGGTGATCAAGAACGTGGCCCACATCATACGCGAGAGCATCCGGCAGATCGACATCGCTTCCCGGTACGGGGGCGAGGAGTTCGCCGTGATCCTTCCCAGGACCGACATCCACGAGGCCCTTATCGTTGCCGAGCGCATCCGCAGCAGCGTCGAACAGGAAGTGCTTCATTACCACAACCAGAGCCTGCGGGTCACCATATCCATCGGCATCGCGCAGCACGATTCGAAGATCGATCATGACCGCAATGATGTGATCGAACGGGCCGACAAAGCGCTGTACATCTCCAAAAAGAACGGGCGCAACAGGGTCTCATTTCTCTGAAAGGCCGTTTTTTTAATATTTTCTTGACAGATTAAACTTGACCATATTAATTGTCTAAATTCAATGGGGCCCATAGCTCAGTCGGTTAGAGCATCTGACTCATAATCAGGGGGTCCAAGGTTCGAATCCTTGTGGGCCCACAGACGGATAAAAATCCCCAAAAGGAACGATATAAAGGAAAGATTATACCATGTACGCAATAGTTGAAATCGCTGGAAAACAGTATAAAGCAGAAAAAGACGCTGTTATCAATGTTGACAGGATGAAAGAAGACGCCGGCAAGGAACTGGTCCTTGACAGGGTCCTCCTTTATGCCGACGGCGGAACCGTTAAAATCGGCCAGCCCTACCTTGACAGTGTTAAAATTAAAGCTGAAGTCCTGGGTGAAATAAAAGGAAAAAAAGTACGCGGGATCAAGTTCAAAAAGCGCAAAAATTATACAAGAACGCTGGGACATCGGCCCGTATATTCTCAGTTAAAAGTTAAGGACCTTGTACTGAGTTAAACAGCCGCTTTGATTGAAATAGCATTGACAAACGTCTTTTTTAACGGCGGAATCGTTTTTTCCGATAAAAAGGATTCCCCGGTCGTTGTGTCAGTCACCGGCCACGCGGGAACAGCGCCTAAAGGAGAAGACATCGTCTGCAGCGCGGTTTCAGCCCTGGCGCAGACCATGGTTCTTTCGATACGGAAAATCGGCGGCGTCAATGCGGACATCGAACAAAAAAGCGGAGTGCTCAGAATCGAATTCCCTGCGGAAACACTCGGTTCCGAGCAGAAAAAAGTGGTCACGGTCCTGCTCGAATCGTTTCTGATCGGGGCAGGCGAGATAATGAAGGAACATCCTTCATCGGTAAAAATCGATTTTAAATAAACATTAGAGTATTGGTTTAAGAGGTTTATTATGGCACACAAGAAGGGCGGCGGTTCTACAAGAAACGGACGCGATTCGAATTCCCAGAGACTCGGTGTTAAACGATACGGCGGCCAGCTGGTTAAAGGCGGGACGATCATCGTGCGCCAGAGAGGGACTAAAATACACCCCGGCAATAATGTGGGTCGCGGTTCTGACGACACCCTTTTTGCCAAAGTTGACGGAGTGATTACTTTTGAACGTCTTGATAAAAAGAGAAAAAAAGTATCCGTCTACCCAGTAGCATAACCAGAGAACAAACAATGACTTTTAGCTGAATCGCGTATTGAGCTTCTCATGCGCGATTTGTTGTTTATAAAGGTTAAATCTTGTCGAAGTTTACAGACACCATTACCATTCACGTTGAGGCCGGCCATGGCGGAGCCGGGGCGGTCGCGTTCAGAAGGGAAAAGTATGTCCCCAAAGGCGGCCCGGACGGCGGCGATGGAGGCAAGGGCGGCAATGTTTTCATCGAGGCTGACAGAAGGTATTATAATCTCTCCCATCTTTTCAAGGACCGTTTGTATAAAGCTGAACGGGGTGAGCAGGGCATGGGAGACAACCGCCACGGCAGGGATGGAGCCGATCTTACCATAAAAGTCCCTCCCGGAACGCAGGTGATCGATGCCGGGGAGGAGATCGTAATCGCCGACCTGGTCGACGAAGGCGTTCCCTGCCTTGTGGCGGCAGGCGGCATCGGCGGTAAGGGAAACGCGTTTTTCAAATCTTCGACGCACCAGACCCCGAGGTTTTCACAGCCGGGGATGCCGGGCGAGGAAAAATCACTGACCCTGAATTTGAAACTCATCGCCGACATCGGGCTCGTCGGGCTCCCTAACGCGGGAAAATCAACGCTCCTGTCGAAACTTACCAGGGCGAAACCGAAGATCGCCGATTACCCTTTTACCACGCTTATCCCCAATATCGGGGTGGTTGAACGCGATTCGGGGATGATTTACAAGATCGCCGACATTCCGGGCATTATCGAAGGGGCGCATATGGGCCACGGACTGGGCCTCTCGTTTCTTCAGCATATTGAGCGCGTTAAGATCATTCTTTACCTGATTGACGTGACCGAGGATGACCCGGTGTACAATCTTGAGCTCCTCAAATCCGAGCTTGAGACCTATAACCGCGAACTTCCCTTAAAGCCTTCATATTTCGTTCTCACTAAAATTGACCTTGCCGATGACGATGAACGTGAAAAAAAGATGGGCCTTCTTGGAGGGAATAATATAATAGGCATCTCTGCCGTGCGAGGGGACAACCTCGACCGGCTGGCTGAAATTCTTGATGGATTCATGGAGAAAGACCATGCCGCGCAAAAGCCTGATCAGTAACGTAAAAAAAATCGTGGTAAAGGTCGGGACGTCGACGATCTCAACCAACGGGGCGCTGTCCCCGCAGAAGATCGGGAAAATTGTCTCAAGCGTGTCTGAATTGAAGAGGCAGGGATACCAGATCGTGATCGTCTCATCGGGCGCCATATCCGCAGGCGCGTCGACCCTGAAGAAAAAGAAGGACTCGCTGTCGATTCCCGAAAAACAGGCCATGGCCGCGGTCGGGCAGGCGATTCTGATCAATGAATACCGGCGCCTTTTTGAGCATGAAGGTTTTTCGGTGGGCCAGATTCTTCTCACGGAAGATGACGTGAAACACCGCAGAAGGTTCCTCAACGCGCGGAACACGCTTGAAAAGCTCCTTGAACTGGGCGTTGTTCCGGTAGTGAACGAGAACGACTCGGTCGTGGTAAAGGAGATCAAGTTCGGGGACAATGACACGCTTTCCGCTCATGTCGCCGGCCTGATCAACGCTGACCTGCTCGTCCTCCTTTCAGACATCAACGGTTTTTACCTGGACCTTAATGATCCGGAGCCGGTTGAGGAGATCCATAAGATCACCGACGATATCATGGGACGCTGCGGCGATACGGGGTCAGAATACGGGACCGGCGGCATGATAACCAAGATCCGGGCAGCGGAAATCATCCTGCGCTTCGGCGAGATGATGATTATCGCGAACGGAAATGAAAAGGACGTTCTGCTGAGGATCATGCGAGGCGAAAAAGTGGGGACGATTTTTACCGGAAACGCGAAACCCCTTTCGAGCAGAAAGAAGTGGCTCGCGGCGCGGGCGCACAAGGGCAGCATTATCATTGATGAAGGAGCGGTCGAGGCCCTGGTCCACAAAAAGAAATCCCTTCTCGCTTCGGGAATTATTTCAGTTTCAGGACCCTTTGATATGGGCGACATTGTTGAAATAACATCCCTTTCACGTAAGAGGATCGGCAAAGGCGTTGTCAAGTACAATCATACCGAGCTCCAGATGATAAAGGGCAAGAGCACCAGGGAAATGGAAAAAATTCTTGGCATCAGGTTTTATGACGAAGTGATCCATCGGGATGACATGATCATGTACGAGTGATCCCTGCTTCCGATATATTAATGAATGGACAAACAGGAGCACTGAATTATACTATATCTGTGAAGAAGAGACCGGCACTTCAATTGTTCATGACACTATGGTGCCTCGCAGCCTGTGTTTCCGGCGCCAGCGCAATGCCTGTGTCCGTGGGAAAAGGAACCGACATCCTGCCGCTTGCCCCCTATATTCAGCTTCTTGAAGATAAAAATTCGGCTTATACGATAAATGACATGCTTGACGGCTCTGTCACCCGGCAGTTTCAGCCTGTTGACGAGAAGATGCCCAATTACGGTTTCATGGACTCATCCTTCTGGATACGCTTCTCCATAATTCCGGATTATAACACTGCTGACGAATCATTCGAGTATTATATTGAACTTCCTCATCCGTTGTATGATATTGTCGAGGTTTACCTGTTCGACTCGCAGGGCGGCTTTAACCTTATGCGAAGCGGGGATACTCTGCCGTTCAATACAAGAAGGATCAAGTATCACAACTATCTTTTCCCGGTCAAGCTGAAGCATGGCGTTAATAATACGGTTTTCATGCATATTACGACAACGGGCTCATTTCAGCTTCCCCTGAATCTGGTCAGGTCCGATTACCTCTTGGAGAGGGAACAGCTTTTCCTGATTTCCGGCGGTATGCTTTACGGTATTTTAATCATAATACTTCTGGCCAGTATCCTGTTTTTTTTCATCGAGATGGACAGGCTCTATCTGTATTACGCGGCTTTTGTCCTCAGTATTGTTCTGTGGCTTCTGACTCTTGACGGCTTTGCTTTTCAATACCTCTGGCCCGGTTCTCCATGGTGGGCAAACAGGAGTGTGCCGTTTCTCATCAATGGGGTTATTATTTCCACATTGCTGTTCTGCAGGAATTTTTTTGTCGTTAAAGAAACCAGCCCGAGGGTCGATAAGCTGGTGCTGGGTCTGGTTGCTGTTTCTTTATTTCTTGCTCTTGTTCTGTTTTTTATACCTTATACCATGTCTGTGCAGATTATTACCTTTTATTCGATAATTACTTCCTCGGTTCTTATTCTTACCGGCCTGTACTATGTTTTGAAGAAGCAGAGGCTTGCCCGGTATTTTACCGGCGCTCTTTTTCTTTTTCTGCTGGGGACCATTCTCGTGGCCCTGAACCGTTATGGCCTTGTGCAGAAGAACTTTTTAAGTGAAAACGCGCAGAAGATCGGCGCGCTGATCCAGGTCATCGTCCTGTATCTTGCGCTCGGCGAGAGAATATCCATTATAAACAGGGAGAAGGCTGACGCCCGGAACGACGCGGCAACAGTGATGAAAAAGTATACGATAATCGCCGAGGAATCCGATGATATCATCTTTACGCTCGATTCATCCTGGAATTTTATTTCATCGAACAAAGCGATTAAAAAGCACCTCAAGATTTCCGAAAGGGAGCTTCCCCGGGTAAATCTTCTTGATCTCATTTATGAGGAAAATCCTGAAAATCGTGAAGAAACGCTCCAGTTCGTAAAAAAGAAACTTGAAGATTTCAGGGGCGACACCAGGCCGGTTTCTTTCAAAGCTGTTTTTAAATCGTCCTTTATGGGAGAGCCGGTAACCATGAACGTGAACCTCGAGCACATTTCTATTGAGGGAAAACACGAGATACTGGGCAGGGCGACCAGTGTCATGGAAGACACCCTTCTGAGATACTTCGTTGAAGAGAAACAGAAGTATGTGATCGAAAATTATCTCCTGACGGCTGATGAGACGACCCAGCGGATGACCCGCAACCTGGAGCGCTACATCACCTCAAGAGAAGCGAATATGATCCGCATGGCGCTCAGGGAAATCATGATCAACGCGATTGAACACGGCAACCTGGGAATAACGTTCGATGAGAAATCCGGCGCGATCAACACGGGAGCTTATTTCAGTCTGATTGAAGCGAGAAGACAGATCCCTGAATATCGTGACCGGCGGGTTTCCGTCAAATGCGTGATCACGAGCAGGGGAGTCGAGTATACCGTCAGGGATGACGGGCAGGGGTTCGATTATCATGCTCTTCTGGATAAAGTGAAAGGCATGGGTGACAAGAAAAATCTTTATCACGGAAGGGGAATCCTGATGTCGATGAATATTTTTGACACAGTAGAATATTCGGATAGGGGCAGAAGGGTAAAGCTGGTAAAGTATTTCAGCCGGGGCGTGAAACAGGCGGACGAGCAGGCCGAGTCGGAGCATGTTCTTCTGTGAAGATTTAACGGTCAGTCGTTCCCGGTGACCCGCTGGTTCAGGCCTTCGGCGACCTGGGCGAGTTCTTCCGCCGCAAGAGAAAGCTCTTCCGCCACTGAGGTGTTTGACTGGATCAGCGAATTTATTTCTGATATTTTTTCCGCGATTGAATTTAGCATCTGTTTCTGCTCTCCGGTGCTGTCTTTTATCTCGACGCTTCTGTGCTTCAGGTCATCGATTTTAACTTCAATTTCATCTTTAATCTGTTCCTGGTTGTTGATATGGCTGAAGATGTCTTTTGACCGCGAGTCGAGCATGTTGATTGTTTCAAATATCTGTTTAATCAGGCGGATGATAATGTCGATGTTCTGGCTCCCGTCTTCGGCGCCCTTGACGTTCGAGCTTATGAGCTGGTTGATCTCCTTGAGGCTGGTCATCGATTTTTCGGAAAGCTTGTTTACCTCGTCCGCGACAACGGCGAAGCCCTTTCCCTGGTCACCGGCCCGGGCAGCTTCAATCGCGGCATTCAGGGCGAGGAGCTGAATTTTGTCAAACAGGTCTTCAAGGATGACCATGATAGAAGAAAGCCGCGAAGTGCTCTCGATGAGCTCGCGTGAGTTCTTGTCAATGTTGGCCACCGCGTTTTCACCGTCACGGGCGAGGTCGATGACCGAGCTGAAGGCTGACCTCACGTCGCCTGACCCCTGTTTGAGCTGGTCGGTCTCCATGGCGAGGTTGTTTATCGATTCTACCAGGGCCATGACGGATGAATACTGTTCCTGTATGTTGCTGGCGGTTCCGGCAATGGTGTCCGCCGCAGAGGATGCCTTTGTGTTGATGTCTCCAGCAGAAATTGCCTGGGTCTGAAGGTTTTTCGAAAAGTTTTGTGTTTTCGAAAAAAGGTTTTCAGCAAAGGACGATATTTTACGGGCGCTTTCCTTGATGATGCCGTAAAGGTTTTTCATCTCGTTCATCTGGGTGTCGTTCTTTTTCTTTTCATCGTTTATCATGTTCAGCGAATTTTGAAGCATGGTTATGGAAAGCAGGCTGATGAAATAGGCGAGAAAGAGCGCCGCGAGGCTGTCAACCAGGCCGACTTTGATGATCGAGGCAACAACCGGATCAGGATTGCTTTTGTGTAATAAAAAATAACCTATGTCGGCAAGAACAAACGCTCCCATCAGTATTGACGCTATTATTTTTGTTGAAAAGGCGGCAGCGAAAACAAGCACCACGAACATGAAATACACCATGGTATTGTAGGCAACAAGAGGCTCTTTATTGAAAAATCCCGCAATGACAACCAGGGTGCAGAGTGAAACGAAAATATGGGCGCCGATGTTTGATTTGCCTATTTTTACCAGTATTATAACGATAATTGAAATGATTGAAGCGGGAATGGCGGACTGTGCAAAACCTTTTGCTCGTTCAACACTGATTGACAATGAGATCAGGGCCCCCAGGTTCAGGGCAATCATTACCGCAAAGGCGAAGAATAAAATAAGGCCGGCTTTTTTTCTCGTCAGGTAATCCTTGTCTTCATATTTTTGTAGAAATACCCGTGAGACGATATTGGCCATGGTTATACCCCGTCAGCGAATTTAAGACCTATCTAATATATGAGATGGAATTTTATTTGTCATTATCTTTTTCTGCACAAAAGAATAAAACTATAAACTTTTTTTTATGGGGAGTTTATATTAGTGAAAAGTTGTAGTACGGGACCGGTAGATTAAAGAAGTTTACCCGCGGTTAAAGAATTGTATCAGCGACCTGATCAATCCCGGAATGCTGTGCTCTTCAGAAGCGCAGTCCACGGAAAATCCGAGGCCGCGCGCGGTTTCAGCGGTGATCGGGCCGATCGCCGCGCAGCGGAATCCGGAAAAATCGGTCACGCCGAGCCCGTTGAGGATCGAGGCGAAGTTTTTTGCCGTTGAAGAACTGGTAAAGGTAACGCAGTCAACAGCCCTGTTTTGAAGAAGGGACGCTGTTTCGCTGTCAGGGGGGATGTCTTCACGCACGGTGCAGTAGATCGTGATGTCATCGACCAGGGCCGCGCCCTTTTCGGCCAGTTCACGGCTTAAGTCCCCGGGCGCTATGTCCGCCCTGGGCAGGAGGAATTTTTTCCCTTTGATCTCGTCACGCGCGGCCAGCTCCTCGATGATGCCCGAGCTGATGAAGCGCGCCGGAACCAGGTCAGCGGTGATGCCGCGGCCCAGGAGCCTGTTCGCGGTGCCGGGACCTATGGCGCATACGCGTGACCCGGCGAGCGCCCGTGAATCGAGGCCGGCTTCGCCCAGATACCTGAAGAAGTAATCGACCCCGTTGGCGGACGTAAAAACGATCCAGTCATAGGCGCCGAGATTGTTCAGGGCCCTTGTGACCGGGCCCCTGTCTTCGGGCGGGATGATTTTTATTGATGGGGCCTCGATCACCCGGGCCCCGAGTTCAAGAAGGCCCGCGACAAGGTCTGAGGACTGTTCCCGGGAACGGGTCACCACAATGGATTTGCCGAACAGGGGCCTGGTGTCGAACCAGGATATTTTTTCTCTCAGGGAAACGACTTCCCCCACAACGATGATCGCCGGCGGTTTGATCCCGGCCTCGCGCACCTTCTGTTCAATGTTTTCAAGGGTCCCGGTCACGGTTTGCTGGGTTGGGTAGGTGCCGCGGCGGATCACCGCGACCGGCGTTTCAGGGCTTCTGCCGTTTTTAATCAGCTCAGAGGTTATCAGCGGGATGTTTTTAACTCCCATGAGAAAGACCAGGGTCTGTACGGCGGTGGCGAGCCTGTCCCAGTGGAGGTCGCTGTCCTCCTTGGTCGGGTCCTCGTGACCGGTTATAAAGGCGACGGACGCGGCTATGCCACGGTGGGTCACCGGTATTCCGGCAAAGGTGGGCACCGCGTACGCGGACGATATGCCGTTGACCAGCTCGAAGCGAATGCCCGCGTCCGCGAGCTCCAGGGCCTCTTCGCCGCCGCGGCCGAAGATATAGGGGTCGCCCCCCTTGAGGCGCACGATAATGCCGCCTTCTTTTGCTTTAACTACCAGGAGACGGTTGATGTCATCCTGCTCCATGCTGTGATGGGCCCCTGATTTGCCCACGTATATCTTTTCGCAGTTTTCAGCGCACAGGCTCACGATTCTCGGGTTTACCAGGTTATCGTACACCAGAACGTCAGCCTGCTCGATGAGCTCCTTCGCGCGGATGGTGAGAAGGCCGTAGTCGCCCGGACCGGCCCCGACAAGATATACTGTTCCTTTTTGCGGCATTGCAGTCATCCTCACTTATCTGTGGTCAGCATCGGTATATTTCATCAAGTATTTTTTGCGCTCCCGCTTCAAGAAGCGTTTCCGCGAGCTTCGTGCCGAGAGCTTCGGCTTCGTCAGGGCCGCCGCTGATGCGGTCCCGAAATATGATGTTCCCGTCAAGGGAGGCGACGAGGCCGGAAAGGTGCAGGGAGGGCCCCTGCATGCGGCACAAGGCGGCTATGGGCACCTGGCATCCCCCCTCAAGCCTCGCAAGAAAAGCCCGTTCGCATGAAATTTCTTTTTCAGTCTGCTCGTGGTTGAGCGCGGTGAAATATTTGTTCGTTTCACGGTCACCGGCGCGCGACTCGATGGCCAGGGCTGCCTGCCCGACCGGGGGAAGAACCTGCTCCGTGGCAATGATCTCGGTGATCACCCGGTCCATGCCCAGGCGCGCGATTCCGGCGTGCGCCAGGATCATGCCGTCAATTTCGGCATTGGCCTGGAGTTTTTCCATGCGGGTTATAATGTTTCCCCTCATGTCAACAACGCGAATTCCCGGCACCAGGGCCATGATCTGCGCGCGCCGCCTCAGGCTGCTGGTGGCAATGGTGTCGCCCGCGTTGAAGTCACTCAGTTTTTTTCCGTTTTTGGACACGAGAACGTCCCTGGGGTCAAGCCGTTCGGTCACGGCAACTATGCCCAGGCCGTCAGGCAGCTTTGTGGGCATGTCTTTCATTGAATGCACCGCGCAGTCGATGGTGCCCGCGAGAAGCTCCTGCTCGAGCTCCTTGGTGAACAGGCCCTTGTCGCCTATTTTCGACAGCGGCGCGTCAAGGATCTTGTCGCCCGTGGTCTTGATGGTCACGGTTTCAAAGGCCGTGTCCGGAAAAAGGGCGGCCAGGCGTGACCGGACATCCTCTGCCTGGGCCAGGGCGAGCCTGCTTCCCCGTGTTCCGATTCGTATTGTCTTCATTTCGCCTGTATATGCCGGTACCGTGATTTATCTCATGTAACGGGTATTGATAAAGAGATCGACCTTACAAATCAAGTAAGAAATTTTATTGAGGGTAAAAAGGACGAGATTCCGGTTAATAAAATAGAGTTTATAATGCCGGATAACTCTAATTTATCAATTGACACTACAATAATACATTATATATTTTTGTCAAATTACCTGATTAAAAATATTTATTGGGGAAGCAGTATGTTTACAATTTATCGCCATGTGATCGGTGTGTTATACATAATATTTATTCTTTTTCTTTTTTCATCGTGTAGTGATAGTGGCGATACAACAACATGTGCAGCGGCGTCTGACCCGACTATCACTTCGGCATTGATGGTTTTTTCAGCAAAAGGTACTATTTATGTACAGCTCTGGGGAACTGATGGAACGGCAAAAGGAACGGGCATGCTGAAGGAAATAAACTCGTTGCACGGCGACAGCAATCCAAATCACTTCACTGAATTGAATGGGAAATTATACTTTAATGCCGATGATGGTATAAATGGCTCAGAACTCTGGGTAACAGATGGTACTACTGATGGGACCTTTATGGTTAAAAACATTCGTTTATCTGGGAGCAGTGATCCGGCAAATTTTACTGAATTGAATGGCAAACTTTATTTTCAGGCCGGTGTTCCTGAATATGGTAGAGAGTTATGGTCAACAGATGGTACGGATGAAGGTACGGTCATGGTGAAAGATATAAATCCTGAAGAAGGTTTCAGTAATAGTAACGCAAGACATTTAATTCAATTTGACGGAAAACTGTACTTTCAGGCAACCGATGGTACCAATGGCGCAGAACTCTGGGTCACTGATGAAACCAGTGATGGTACTGTCATGGTAAAAAATATTAATCCTACAGGTGACAGTGATCCCTTGGATTTTGCTGAATTCGACGGGAAACTGTATTTCCAGGCCAATGACGGTACGAATGGTTCCGAGTTATGGGTCACCGATGGTACGGAAGCTGGTACGGTAATGCTGACGGATATCAATACATCGGGAGACAGTGATCCCTCGGATTTAACTGAATTTGACGGGAAACTGTATTTCCAGGCCAATGACGGTACGAATGGTTCCGAGTTATGGGTCACCGATGGTACGGAAGCTGGTACGGTAATGCTGACGAATATCAATACATCGGGTGACAGTTCTCCGAATCTTTTTATCGAGTTTGACGGTATGCTGTATTTCCAGGCCAATGACGGTACGAATGGTTCCGAGTTATGGGTCACTGATGGTACGGAAGCTGGTACGGTAATGGTTAAAAACATTAATCCTATAGGTGACGGGGGACCTAAAAATTTTATTATAATGAATAGTGCACTGTACTTTCAGGCCAGTAACGGAACTGACGGGTTTGAACTTTGGATTACGGATGGTACTGATGATGGCACTTTTATGCTGAAAGACATTAATCCCACAGGAGACGGCTACCCTGGATATTTTACCGAGCTCAATGATAAACTTTATTTTACAGCTGATGACGGTACTCATGGTAAAGAACTCTGGGTTACCGATGGAACTTCCAGGGGCACCTATATGGTTAAAGACATTTCTCCCGGATCGGATGACGGGTGGCCCACTTATTTAACTTTAGTGCCCTGATTATGTATAAATTTCATATTATATCACCTTCATCTCTCTGCCCTGCAGCATCCCAGGCTTCAGTCAACCGGTAAAAATACTTGCCAAATGCGGGCTTCTTTTCAATACTAACACTCCATACTATATGCGAGGTAGTGCCATGGAAAGCCCCTGGAGGCCCAGAAGGAACCGGTCTTCCCGAATTATTCGCGATCTTACCGCTGAAACCGTGCCTGACCGCAAAAAGCTGATCATGCCGTATTTCGTGGTTGAGGGCAGGGATAAGCGCGAGCAGATCGCCTCAATGCCCGGAATTGACCGCGTCTGCATCGATAATCTGCTCAAAGACGTGGAATCGGACATGAAGGCGGGCATTGAATCCGTGCTGCTTTTCGGCATTCCCGCTGAGAAGGACGACGTGGGCAGCGGCGCGTATGCAGAGGACGGCATTGTCCAGCGCGCGGTGAGTTCACTGAAGCGGGAGTTTCCGGAACTTATGGTGATCACCGACGTGTGCCTGTGTGAATACACGAGCCACGGTCACTGCGGTATTGTCAGCAACGGTACCGTGGCAAACGACCCGACCCTGGAACTGCTCGAGAAAACGGCGCTCTCCCACGCGCGCGCGGGCTGCGACATGGTCGCGCCTTCTGACATGATGGACGGAAGGGTGGGCCGCATCCGCCAGGCCCTTGACGCGGACGGGTTCGAAAACCTGCCCATACTCTCGTACGCGGTGAAGTATTCTTCCGCGTTTTACGGCCCCTTCAGGGACGCGGCGGGAAGCGCGCCGCAGTTCGGCGACCGCAGGGCCTACCAGATGGACTGCCGCAACGCGCGCGAGGCGCTGCGCGAGGCCCTGCTCGACGAGGAGGAAGGCGCGGACATCCTCATGGTCAAACCGGCGCTGGCGTACCTTGATATCATCGCAGCGGTCCGCTCCGCCACGGACCTTCCCCTGTGCGCCTATAACGTCAGCGGGGAATATTCCATGGTCAAAATCATGGCCGCGCAGGGCTTCGGCAACGAGCGCGCCCTCGCGGTTGAGATACTGACCTCGATTTTCAGGGCCGGGGCTGACATGATAATTTCGTACCATACCCGGGACGTGTGCCGGGAACAGTGGTTTTAGGAGTCACGCATGGCAATCGACAAATCACGGGAGCTGTACCGCAGGGCGCTCAGGGCGATGCCCGGCGGCGTTAATTCGCCGGTCAGGGCCTTCAAGTCAGTGGGCGGCGAGCCCGTTTTCATGAAGAAAGGCGCCGGCCCGCGCCTGTTTGACGTGGACGGCAACGAATATATCGACTACTGCATGTCCTGGGGCCCGCTCATACTCGGGCACGCTGACCCGGCCGTTATCGCCGCGGTGACCGGCGCCGCGCAGAGCGGGACCAGCTTCGGCACGCCCAATCCCTTTGAGGTCGAGCTCGCGGACATGGTGCTCGAGCGCTTCCCTTCCATTGAAAAGGTGCGCTTTGTCAATTCGGGCACTGAAGCCGTGATGAGCGCCGTCCGCCTCGCGCGCGGGCACACGGGCAGGGACAGAATAATAAAATTCGACGGATGTTATCACGGCCACGCTGACCATCTGCTCGTTGCGGGAGGCTCGGGCCTGGCCACGTTCGGCACGCCTGATTCCGCGGGCGTGACCGCGAAGAACGCGTCTGACACGATCGTGCTTCCGTTTAATGACCTTGAACGCCTCACCGAAACCGTTGAAAGGGAAGGCGAAACCATAGCCGCGGTGATCATGGAGCCGCTTCCCTGCAACTACGGCATGATCCCCCCGGACATCGACTTTTTGAGCGGCGCGCGCGCCCTGTGCGACAAAAAGGGAATACTCCTGATCTTCGACGAAGTGATCACCGGGTTCAGGCTCGCCCGCGGCGGCGCGCAGGAATATTACGGGGTCAGGGCTGACCTCACCACCCTGGGGAAAATTATCGGCGGCGGCCTTCCCGTGGGGGCGTACGGGGGCCGGGCCGACATCATGGCCAGGATTGCGCCTGACGGGCCGGTGTACCAGGCCGGGACCCTTTCGGGAAACCCGCTTGCCATGGCGGCAGGTATCGCCACACTGGAAAAGCTTGACCGGACCGGGGCGTACGCCAGCCTTCATCACCTGGGTGAGGCCTTCGCCGGGCTGCTGAAACCGGTGTTGCAGCGCTTTGAAGGGAAGTTCCTGGTTCTGCAGAGGGAATCCATATTCGCCTGCTATTTTACCGATAAAAAAGAGATCTCGTCACTGGGCCAAGTCAAATCCTGCGACATGAAACTTTTTGCCGCTTTTCACCGTGAAATGCTTTCCCGGGGAATATACCTTTCGCCTTCGGGATACGAAGTCGGGTTCCTGTGCACGGCGCACGGCACGGCCGAGCTTGAAAAAACCGCACAGGCCATGGAGGAGTCTTTAGTTTCAGTTTTATCATAATGAACGTGAAAAAAAACATCAACAGGGGAGAGGCCGCTGAAATACAGGTGCTCGGCCTGAGCCACAAAACCGCGCCGGTTGAGCTGCGCGAGAAGTTTGCCCTCACGGCTGAGAACATCCCCGAATTTCTCTACAGGGCGCGCTGTGCCGGGATCACCGAGATATTGTACCTTTCGACGTGCAACAGGGTCGAGATATACTATACCGCTACCGACATGGAGCGCGGTTCGGCTGCCCTGTGGGGCCTGCTCAAAGAGCTTTCCGGAAGGCACGCGGGCGACGTGCAGGAGTATTTTTACGCCCGGACCGCGCGTGACGCGGTGAAACACTGCCTTGCGGTTGCGTCCTCCCTTGACTCGATGGTCATCGGAGAGAACGAGATACTGGGCCAGTTCAAAGAGGCGTACCGCATCGCCGCGGAGAGCGGCAACACGGGCGTGGTGCTGAACCGTCTTTTCCACCACGCGTTCCACTGCGCCAAGAAGGTCAAGACCGACACCGATATCGCGCGCAACCCTCTTTCGATAGCGTACATCGCCTGCGAACAGGCCAAAAAGGTGTTCGACGACCTTTCATCCAAAACGGCGCTCCTGATCGGCGCGGGTGAAATGGGCGAGCTCATTTTAAAGTACTTCACCAAGTACGAGATCAGGGAGATCATTGTGGCCAACAGGACACGGTGCAACGCCGAGAGGATCGTGGAAGAGTTGAACACGCGTGCCGATATCATCAGCCTTGACGAGCTGTCGCGGGGCCTGGTGCAGGCAGATATCGTGATATCTACCGCATCATCCCCTGACTTTATCATTACCGGTGAGATGATGAAGGAGCTTGGCAGAAAAAGAAAGGGCCGTCCCCTGTTTGTCATCGACATAGCGGTGCCCCGAAATATTGATCCTGAAGTGATATCCCTGAACGATGTTTTTCTTTTTAATATTGACGACCTGAAAAAGATCGCTGACGAGAACCTGAAAAGCCGCCTCGGTGAAGTCGACCGGGCGCGTGATATTATTGAGTCGAGCACGAACGACTTTATGCAGTGGTACGAGGAGCTTGAAATAGTACCGGTGATTGAAAGCATCCGTAATACGTTCAACACGATCCGCGACCGTGAAGTCAACAAATACCGGAGAAGAAAGCTCAAGCACCTGTCGGACGAGGATTTCCGCGTTATCGACGAGCTGACCCGGCAGATCATGACCAAGACCCTGCATAATCCCATTATGGCGCTCAAGGGTTACCAGGCGTCGATCAGGCAGGGAGACTTCGACTGTGAAGACCTCCGCGAAAAAACCCGTATGATTAAGGAACTGTTCAGGAATGAAGATAAAACATGAGCCACGGCTGATTTTCTGGGAACTTACCAAGGGCTGCAACCTCCGCTGCAGGCACTGCCGGGCCGAAGCCGATGATTCGCTTTTCGAAGGCGAGGCCTCGCTCGAGCAGATCAAGGGCGTGATGCGGCAGATCGCGTCACCGTATAACCCGATACTGGTGCTCACCGGCGGCGAGCCCCTGTACCGGAAAGACATTTTCGACATCGCTTCATACGCCTCGTCGCTCGGCCTGCGCACGGCCCTTGCATCGAACGGCACCCTCATCGACCGCGATGTTGCCCGCAGGATAAAAGACTCCGGCGTGCAGCGCGTGAGCATATCCATTGACGGCAGGGACGCCGAGACCCATGATTCGTTCAGGGGCATTCCGGGATCATTCGACCTGGCCCTTCAGGGCGCGCGGTTTGTCCGCGAGGCCGGGGTCGAGTTCCAGTTCAACTGCACGGTGTCCCGGCGCAACGTGGACCAGATCGAAGACATCCTCCGCCTTTCGGAGAGGGAAGGGGCCAGAGCGCTCCATATATTCATGCTGGTCCCCGTGGGGTGCGGCGTCGAGATCGCCGACACCGAAATGATTTCCAAGGAAAAATACGAAGAGGTGCTGAACTGGTTTTACGACCGCTCCCGGGAAACGGCCCTTGAGCTCAAGGCGACCTGCGCGCCGCATTATTACCGCATCATCCGCCAGCGCGCGAAAGAGGAGGGCCGTACCATAACCTTCGAACAGGACGGCATGGCCGCGATGACCCGCGGGTGCCTTGCCGGTACCGGCGTGTGTTTCATATCAAACCGGGGGGATGTTCAGCCCTGCGGTTACCTGCCTCTTGTCGCGGGCAACGTGTACCGGACCCCGTTCAGGGAAATATGGGAGACCTCCGAACTGTTCCTCTCACTCAGGGACTTTAACGCGCTCAAGGGTACCTGCGGATGCTGCGAGTACCGGGTCTTCTGTGGCGGGTGCAGGGCCAGGGCGTATTATGAAAAGGACGATTACCTCGAAGGCGAGCCCTACTGCGTGTATGTGCCGGAGAAATGCCAATGAACTATACCGCTGAAGAAAAAACGCTGCTCACCAGGGTCCAGCGCGACATTCCCCTTGTCCCTGACCCGGTTTCAGAGCTTGCCCGCGACACGGGCCTGCCGGTGAAGCAGGCTGCCGCGATCCTGATAAAGATGAAGCATGAGGGTGTCATCCGCAATATCTCCGGGATATTTAACGCGGCCTCGCTGGGATACGTGTCGTCCCTGGTCGCGTTCAGCCTCGCTGACGCGGATGTCGACCGGGGCGCGTCCCTGGTTAACAGCCATCCCGGCGTGAGCCACAATTATCTCAGGGACCACCGCTATAACCTGTGGTTCACCCTTGCCGTTGAAGGGAAGGACCTCCTTGACAGAACGGTCGCTTCCCTGGCCGCTGGGGCTCGCGCGCGTGAATTCCTCGTGCTGAGAAACGAGAAGCTCTTTAAGCTCGGGGTAAAGTTTACCCTTGACGGCACCGGCGATAACGGGGCCAGCGAAAGCGGCGCGATCGAGACAGCTCCTTCAGGCGGCCTTTCGCCGGAGGAAAAAGAGGCGGTGCGGCTGTTGCAGGCGGACCTGCCCCTTGTGGAGCGGCCGTTCATCCGCATCATCGAAGAACGAAAGGGAAGGCTGGATGAGGCCATTCTGCTCGCGACCGGCAATTCGCTCAAACAGCGGGGCGTGCTGCGCCGATATTCCGCGGTACTGCGGCACCACAAGGCCGGGTTTCGGGCGAACGCGATGACCGCGTGGAAGCCCGATAGCGACGGGCAGCTTGAACGGGCGGCAGAGCTGCTCAAGAACGAACCGTCCGTGTCGCATCTGTATGCCCGGACCGTGTACCCGGGAAAGTGGGAGTATCCCCTGTTCGCCATGGTGCACGCGCCGGATGAAAATGAACTGTCCGCGCTGGTCAGCCGTTTTTCGCGCGAAACAGGAATTAACGACTACCTGAGCCTGAAGTCGCTCAAGGAATATAAAAAAGAGCGTGTCGCTTATTTTTCAGACCGGTTTAACGAGTGGAACACAAGGGAGATGACATGATAGATATAGGAAAACTTTTTTGCGGCGGAACGTCAACCGGGGATTCCCTGCGGTACGGGACCAAGGCCGGCCCCGACTGCCACGGGAACGCGCCGCACCGGCTGCAGTTGAGCGCAGAAGAGCGAAGGCCGATCGTGGTGTGGAGCACCACCAGGACCTGCAACCTGCGGTGCGTTCACTGCTACACCGATTCAGAGGCGCGCGCGTACGAGGGCGAGCTCACCACTGCAGAGGGCCTTGCCCTGGTCGACGACCTGGCGGCATTTGAGGTACCCTCGCTGCTCTTTTCTGGGGGCGAGCCCCTGATGCGCAAAGACCTGTTTCAGCTTATCGCTCACGCGGCAAAAAAGAACCTGAGGCCGGTCATCTCAACGAACGGGACACTGATCGACCGCGACAACGCCAGGCGCATCAAGGACTCCGGCGTGGTTTACGTGGGCATAAGCCTTGACGGCATGGAGGACGTGAACGACCGCTTCCGCGGGGTCGAGGGCGCCTATAAAAAAGCGATGAAGGGGTTTGAAAACTGCCGTGCCGTTGACCAGCGCGTGGGCCTGCGCCTTACCCTTACCGAGAGGAACTATCGGGACCTGCACCGCATTTTTGATTTTATCGAGCGGGAAGGCATAAACCGCGCCTGTTTTTACCACCTGGTGTATTCGGGCAGGGGGGGCAACCTTTTCGCCGAGGACCTGACCCACGAAGAGTCCCGGCACGCCATGGACATCATTATCGAGCGGACCGCCGATTATTTCAGGCGCGGGCTCGACATCAATATCCTCACGGTTGACAACCACGCCGACGGCGTTTACCTGTACCGCAAGCTCATGGATACCGATCCCGAACGGGCCGGGTCGGTGCGCGCCCTTCTGGCCTGGAACGGCGGCGGCGCGAACTCGACCGGAGTCGGCATTTCGAACATAGACTTCTTCGGCAATGTGCATCCTGACCAGTTCTGGCAGGACTACACCTTCGGCAACATCCGGGAACGCAGCTTCGGCGATATCTGGATGGACGAGAGCGACCCCCTGATGCGGGGCCTCAAGCACAAGGCTGACTATATAAAAGGGCGCTGCCGCCTGTGCCGCTACCGTGAACTGTGCACGGGCGCCATGCGGGTCAGGGCGTTCCGCACCTATAACGATTACTGGGCGCCGGACCCGCAGTGTTATCTCTCGGATGAAGAGATCGGCCTGACCGATGAAATGTTGGATGAGCTCCGCGCGGTCGGTGAGGAATTTCCGGTCCCTGAAGAGCTCAGGAGCAAACGCTGATGTATTATCCGGTGATGCTGAACCTTTCGGGAAAGCGGACCGTTGTGGTCGGCGGAGGAGAGGTCGCCTGCCGCAAGGTCAGGGACCTGCTCGACGCGGGCGCGCTGGTGACCGTGATCTCCCCTGAAGTGCACGCCGATATTGAAAAGATTGCCCGTGAAAACGGTGAGATGATTTCCATTGAGGGCAGAAAATACGAACCGGGCGACCTCAGGGGCGCTTCCCTTGTCTTCAGCGCGACTGACGATTCAGCGGTGAACAGGGAGGTTTTCCGGGAAGCGGAACAACTGAACATATTTATCAACGCGGTTGATGACCCTGATAACTGTTCCTTTATTGTTCCTTCCTCGATTCGCAGGGGGGATTTAATAGTGGCAGTATCAACATCCGGAGCATCACCATCACTGGCAGCGAAAATCAGAAAGGATATTGAAAAGGACATCCCTTCTGATATTGAACCACTTCTTGTGAGCCTGCGGAAAATCAGGGAAATCCTCAAAAATGATGTTGAATTCATTCATCTCTCATCATCTGAAAGAGGAGAAATAATGAAGAAACTCACATCACAGAACGATTTCCTCAGGAAAATCCTTTCCGCTGATGATTCCCCGGCGTTGAAGACCCTTCTCCGGGAAATAATTGAGTCGAGACCTTAAAAAGGCTGCTCTTGTCCCTGTCAGGACTGCTGCTGCTGTTCGTTCTGTCCTCTGAAATCCTTTCGCGGCTTGGCAAAGTTAACCCTGATGTTCCTTCCCTGGATCACTGAGTCATTGAGACTGGTGATCGCGACGCGGGCGGCATCGTCGCTGGCCATTTCTACAAAACCAAAGCCTTTGGACCTGCCGGACTCCCGATCAGTAACAATTTTTGCTGAAGTGACTTCTCCATGCTGCTCAAAGAGCTCCTTCAGGTTGTCCACTGTCATGCTGTACGAGAGATTTCCGGCATAGATTTGTGTAGCCATAAAACACCTCAAAGAAAATATAAAAATTATCCCAAACAATGAGACCAGAAAATTTGAAACTGTCCAGGATGTAATTCACGGAAGACCATAAAGGAACGCCGCTTGTCTTATCCCTTTGTGGTCATGATAGTAATTCCCCTCTTTTTGATTGCAGGGCCAATCATTGAAAAGAGCAATATTAATCAGTACAGGTTTATCTATTTTTTATGGATTTTACTGATTAACGCGATTTTTTAAAATATTTGCACATAATATTTATTTCGTCAAGATAGTTTTATAAAAAATTTTAAAATAGAGCATATCCATATTTGAATATCTCTAAAAAGAGTTTAATTGTCAAGTTTAAATTTAATAGGAAGGTTGATTCTGCATGCAAAGGGTTTGTTGTCAGGGTCAAGCGCCGGATAGAATGAAATTCTTTTTACCCATTCGATTGCCGCCCGGTCGAATTCCCTGCCCATGGAACGCACGATTTTTCCGTAGAGGACCGTGCCGTCCGTATTAATGCCGAGTTCAATGACCACGACTCCCTCGATACCGGCGCTCCTCATCGAGCGGGGATACTCGGGAAGGGATGAATACTGGGGCCGCGGCGGCACCGCGCCGCTCGTGATCGCGGAGAAATCGCCGTGTTCGTCCCCGAAATCAAGCGGCTCCTCCGTTTCCTCGGGCGGTGCCGCGTCGTCAGTCACCGATACTTCCGGCTCGGGTTCCGCCGGCGCCTCGAGCCTGAACTCGACCATTTCGAACCGGGAGAGGTCGACGAAATCAGGCTCGTCATATCCCGGTGTCCAGCGAAAGGTGATGATCACGAGCATCATCACCGTGAACGACAGGAGCGACCAGGAAAGCGCCGGCCTGAGGCGGAAATAGCGTACAAGGGCAGAGCGGCGCAGGGTCCCGGCTGTCATCGTCCCCCCGTGCTCTTCTTTTTGCATACCATGACCACGCTGTGCACGCCCGCTTCCTTGAGCGCGTCAAGGGCCTGGTTGATGTACCTGAACGATATGTCTCGGTCCGCGTTGATCAGCGCCTTGATGTCGCTGTTTCCCGTTGCCCGGTACCGCGCGTACCGCACCAGGCCGTCAGCTGTGCCTGCTTCATTGTTGTAATAAAATCCGCCGTCAGGAGTAATGTAAACATTGAAGTATTTCGCGGTTTCGCTTTTCATGATCCGCGATTCGGGAAGGTTCAGCGGTATTTCCTTTTCCATCTCAAGGATGCTGGAGAGCATGAAGAATATGAGCAGTAAAAACGCGATGTCCGCCATGGATGCCACGGGGATCAGTGATTTCGCTTTATGCCGTTTCGTGATAAACATCGCGCCGCCTAGAGCATTTTTACCGAAAGCCGGGTAATGCCCGTGTATTTTACCGCGTCGATCAGGGACACGGCCCGGTGATAGGGAACGTCCCGGTTTATCTTCAGAAGCACGTGCCGTTTTTTTTCGCCGCTGAGGCCGGCCAGCACGGTTTCAAAATCATCCATCGTGACCGGCTTTGAATCAATGAATATCCTGTCGCTGTCCGGAACCGTGACGGTGATCACGTCCTGCGCGGAGATGACGACCGGTTTTTTGTTTTTATCAGGAATAGTCAGGTGCAGGCCGTCCTTGATCGTGAACACCGAAGCGACCATGAAAAAAACGATCAGCAGGAACGCGATGTCAGACATGGAAGCGGTTGATACTTCCGATGTCATGGAGATCATTTTTCTGATCTTAGCCATGGGTCTCCTCGATCATCTTTTCCACTATGTCCGAGGATATCTTTTCAACGTCGGCGATGAACACCTCGATGCGGTGGACAAAATAGTTGTAAAAGAAGAGCGTGGGGATCGCGACAATGAGCCCGGCCGCAGTGGTGAGCAGCGCCTCTTCAATGCCGCCCGCTACCAGCCGCGCGTTCACCTGGTCCGCGGAGGCGATCCTGCTGAACGCGCTGATCATCCCTGAAACCGTGCCCAGAAAGCCCAGCATGGGGACGATGTTGCCGAGCGACGAGAGGACGTTCAGGCCGCGTTCAAGGGCGGCGACCTGTACCGAGCCAGCAACGGCAAGGCCCTTCTCGACCCGGTCATGGCCCAGGGAGCGGAGCTTCAGCCCTTTCAGGATGATCCTGGAAAGTATGTAATCATTGGCCGCGCAGAAGGCCTCCACTGATTTCAGCTCTCCACCGGATATTTTATCATTGAGCTCCTCGATGAATTCACGCGGGTTCAGGTTCGCCTTTTTGAACACAATGAACCGCTCTACGATAAAGCCGCACGCGATCGCGGCAAAGAGGAGGATCGGCCACATGAACGGGCCGCCTTTTCTGAACAGGGACCACAGGGACACGGTGGATTTCCGGTCTTCATCCGGAGAATTGTTTTGTTCCGGGAGTGCGGCCGTTTCATCTGCCGTTGCCTGATCCGCGGATCCCGGAACATCCGGCTGAACACTGCCGTCGGCCGTATCAGCGGTTTCGGCTGTAACTGCTTCCGCGCCTGCGGGCCGCTGTGCCGTATGTTCCTGCGAGTAGGAATACATAACATTTCCGGTAATGAGTATGAATAATATCGCGATGATTAGATGTTTATAACGCATGGTGTCCTCGATCATGAAGGGATATGCCGTCTATGCTGAACGTGTTTTAAACACGCGTCAATAAAAAAAGGGGCGACAGCGGGATTTTATCGGTTTGGTCAGTCTGCGGGTTAATACCTTGACAGAAATTTTATTGTGTGTTATATAAACTTCAGATTCCATCATGCTGAAGTGCAGGTACTTTGATGTCGCAGAAACAACGGGCCCACGATTGGCTAAAGCAGGCGGTTAATGATATATCATGGGCACGGCAGGGCCTTGGCAGCGGTTATTATTCACAGGTCTGTTTTTTGTGCCAGCAGGCTGCTGAAAAAGCCATTAAAGCAATTGCCTATTATCGCGAATATGAGGTGAGAGGGCATTCGATTGTCATGATCGCCCGTAAGATAAACGTCAACAGTGACGTGCTGGAAGCGGGCAAACAACTGGATATCTATTATATATCGTCGCGTTACCCTGACGCGTTTCCCGAAGGCGCGCCCTTTGAGATCATCTCTGAGAAACAGGCCCGTGAGGCGGTTGACAATGCTCAGATTATTATAGACAGGGCTATTCATGAGCTTAAAGCATGATATGGTTATCAAGAAAGAATCCTTTCTGCGTGGCCGCAGCAAAGAGGCCTTTATCAAGAGAATAACCGGGCTTCTTGAAGGTACCGTAATTGAGGCGTATATCTTCGGAAGCCTGGCCTCGGATACCTTTGATTGCGACAGCGATATAGATCTGCTGCTGGTCGCGCATAGTACCAGACCCTTTATTGAGCGGCCCCTTGAGTATCCCCAGCTGTATGATCTTGATGTTCCCTTTGATGTGCTGGTCTATACGCCTGAAGAATTTGAAAAAATCCGAAAAGACGTGCCCACTCCTTTCTGGAAAAACGTGCTTTCGGAAATGGTGAGGATCATATAGCGCCAGGCCTGGTTTTTCACTTTTTCCGAATTTTTGGGAAAGGCAGCCAGTGAGACACCGAGAGCACAGAGGTATAGATATGTCATTTATAGCCGGGGGAAATCTATTGTACCGATTAAGATTTCTCATCGCTGCGCGATTCGAAATGACAGAGTAAACAGTAAACGTATCTATGCCCCATCCCGTTTCATCCGTATTTATGCTTTGAAAAAATTCAGATCAGGTCTGTAACAAAAAAACCCTGCATCTTTCTCTGTGTACTCCGTGACTCCGTGGCTGTCTTTTTCTCCTTGTTTTTTTACATTTAAATCCCAACATTACGGAATGAGCCATAGTTAATAATAATAAACCGTGTACCGCGCCAGTGAGCCTGAAGCGTCGAATTCAGATTTTTTTGACTTTCGGCCCGATTGGTCGTATTCATAGCTCTTGTAGCCGATCAGCCTGTTCTGCGCGGTGAATTTTTCTTTTTTCAGGTCCCTTCCATCCCTGTCATACACGTAGGTCACGTAGTGCAGCATCTTCCCTGAAGCGGTATGTGTTGTTTTTTTCAGTTTTTTGCCGCGGCTGTCCCGTTCATAGACATCGTATTTTTTCAGGGTCCCGTTCGCGTCCAGAAGTTTTTTCCCGCATTTTTTACCGCTTGCATCGTATTCATACAGGGTCACGGCAGCGGCCTTTCCCGAAGCGTCATATTCGGTGCGCCGGGTCCTCTTGTCGCCGTTGCTGAACTCGTATACATGCTTTGCCTGCAGCGTTCCATCAGGATTATAGGAGGTTTTTTGGGACTTGTCAAACCGGTTATACTCGTACAGCACATAGCCGGTCATCCTGCCGTCAGGGCCGTACACTTCTTTTTTCGTCTTGTTCCGGTTGGGAGCCTTGCATGCGGTCGAAAGGGCAAGGGCCAGCGCCAGTACCAGGGAAAGTGGGAAAATTAATTGTTTCATGATAGTCCTCCTTTTGTTTTGTCAAACCTGTTTAAAAACGGGCGGACAGCCCGCCGTAAAACATCCGCCCCGGGCCCGGAATGAACGGGTCGGCGTTGTAGTCATCGAGAATATTTTTGCACATCACGAACACCGAGTAGTGCTTTAAAAATTCCTGGGAGAGTTTGACCGAGATCATCACCGGGTCATGAAGGCGCACTGCCTCGAAATACGCGGTGGTATAGTCGCTCTGACCGGTATCGGGCAGTGATTTCATGGAGTAGGCGACCTGGTTTACGGTTGAGTATCCCCACAGGGCGATGGCGGTCCCCGAAATGAAGCGCGCCCTGAAATCGAACGAGACCTGGTGCGCGGGCGTGTATTCCAGGTACCGGCCCTTGTTTACTTTTTCTTCGGGCGAGTCGTCTTTGGTCCTGGCGTGCAGGAAGGTGTAGGCGACCTGAAGGTCAAGGTCAGCGATTCCCCCGACGTTCTTGTGCGCGTAGGCGAGCAGGAGTTCAAGGCCCTGGGACTCGGCGCGGTCGATATTTACGGGCGGGTCAATGCCGCCGGAGATCTTGACGATGCGGTCGTCAACCATGCTGTAAAAATAGTCCGCGCGCAGGGTCACTTTCCTGTCGGCGAGGATGAATTCAATTCCGGTACTCGCGTTGTAGGCGCGCTCGGGCCGCAGGCTGTTGTCCCTGCGGTCGTTGACGATCTTTTCGTACTCGCTGAGATTCGGGAAGCGCGTCTTGATCGACCCGGCGGCCCTGAGGCGGAGCAGGTCGGGAACAACGTCCCCGATGATCCCGAGCGCCGGATTGAACGAGTCCCTGGTCCCCAGCAGGGCAGGGTCTTCCCTGACGATGTACGCGTCTTCATACTGGTACAGGGCCTCCCGGTATTTGAATTTGTAAAAGTACTGCATGTCGTAGGATATGCCCAGGGTCAGGTGAAGGCGCTTCCAGAAGACCATCTCGTCTTCGAGCGCGAGGCTGAAATTCAGGGCCTCGAGCTCCTTGATGGGGTACGGGTCCGTGCCGAAGATCGTGGCCGCGATCAGGGGCGAATCCTCCGCGGACAGCGCCTCTTCCTCTTCGCGGTAGGCGCTCACGTTCAGGAGCGCGCCGACCGTGAGCCTGTTCCAGGAAGCGAGCTTCCATGACGGGTAGAGGTTGCATCCGTACCCGGTGTATTTTTTTATTTCATAATGCGGCTCGTACGCGGTTCCGGCGAGCGCTCCGTCCTTGACATAGCTGTGCTCTGTCGAGGCGTACCCGACCTGCTCGGCCTTCTGGTAGGTGTAGAAAATGTTTCCCCTGAAGTCGAACCTGCCATATTTCACCCTGGCGTAGGGCGAAACGCCCACGTTGTGGATCGCGGGCCACACGAACGAACGGTTCCTGAAAGCGGCTTCTTTAATGTCTTCGGGGTCGGTTATCGTGAACAGCGGGTCGGTCCAGGTGCCGCTGCTTGCCTTGTAGTCCGACAGGCAGTTAGCCTGGTAGCTGCTCGTGCGTCCGGTTTTGTACGTGTAGCGCAGGGACACTCCCAGTTCATTGTCGTCGCTGAATGAATACCCGGCCCTGCCCGCGATGTTGTACAGGAGATGGCGGTTGTGGTCCCACAGCCCGGTGTCGTTGACGTAATCGTCCTTTGCCGGCAGGTTCACGCGGTCATAGGTATAGGGCGCGCCGCCGTTGGCCGCGTCCGGGTACATGCTGTAGCGCACCAGGCGGTTGAACCATTTCTTTCGTTCGCTTTTATCGAGCGCGGCAGAGACTTTGTATCCGTCCGACTTGATCACCGACCCCGTGAGCCAGTAATAAAACTTTTTCACGGGCATGCCCTGCGCGAAGCTGACCGCCAGGTTGTTGTACTGGCCGTACTCGACCGACGCGTCGGCGAAGAGCCGGTCGGGCCGCGCGGTCACCACGTTGATCACGCCTGCCGCGCCTTTGGCGCCGTACAGGGCAGACGCGGCCCCGCGGTTGATGATGATGGACGAGATGTTTATCACCGGGATGGTTGATATGTCGATATCGGTCGAGTACACGTCATTGACCGGGATCCCGTCGACCAGAAGGGCGAGCTTGTCCTGGTCAAGGCCGCGCACCCTGGTGCGCACATACCCCTTGCGGTGGGTCTCGACCTGCAGCCCCGGCACCATCTTGAGCGAGTCCTCAAGGGTCTTGTCCGAATGGGCCTTGATCTGCTCGCCGGTTATTACCGTGGTGGTGGACGCGTCCTCCATGGTGGAGATCGCGCGGTCGCGCACCACGATCTCGCTCAGGGTATAGGCCGTACTTCCAGTTTTCTCAGGCTCCCGGGCAGACGCGCATATGGTTGTGCAGAGCATGACGGTCAACACGGTGGCGGTGATCATCCCCCCAAACACCCCTGAGGAGGGCTTTATATAAGGACTATTTCGGTGAAGAATAATTCCTGGCCCCCTATGGGGGTGGCGAGCATGAGCGAGCCGGGGGCTTGCGCGCAGGAGCGTAACCATAACAAATGCGCCCCGTACCCGGCGCGCACCGTTGTCATTTTTTTTCATGAAAGTATTCGTGATCAGAATTACACCTCAACCGGCCGCAGTGTTGATATAAAAGAAAGAGCTGCCACAGAGACACGGAGAACACAGAGTAAATAAATGATTAATAGTGTACTCTGAGCCTCCGTGGCTGGTTTTTTTAATTATTTACGGACAGGTAACTTCCCGTGTTGGTATTGTGGTATTGCCAACTCCGGTGTATTCCGGGTCCGAGTTCATGAATACCCTTCCAGAATCTAGTATGTATTTCGGCCTGCCCAGTGCCCAGTCCTGGTGTATGTCCAGGGTGATTTCATGGGTGTCTTCGTTGACCGTGATCGTATCGGCAAGATTTACGAACGGTGTTCCGTTGTCACTACCGATCGTTTCAAGGTCATAGAATGAATACCGGTCATACCGGTTGAGCAGGTTTTCCCGGTTGCCGCCGCTGTTGTAGTCATAAAAGGCAACCACGTAGTAGTCGCCGGGAGCGATATTCTTTATGGTAATGACCGCATTATTCGTGGACGAAGATCCCCGGTACAGGACCGGAGTATCTTTTGACGCTTCGTCCAGGGTCCCGTACAGGTACACGACATTGATCCTGTCGCCGATATCGCCTGTTCCAATGGCTTCATCGGCAAGGTCTTCAACATCAGGATCATCAACTCCGCAGGTCCCGGTATAGCCCGCTGCCTCTGTATACCAATAAGTGCCGCCCACTTCGGGGTACATCCAGGTCCCGTCTTTGTCCCATGATGTACTAAGGGTCTTTCCTATCTGGGGAAAGCCCCACAGCTCATCACTGGTGTTCACCGTGACCGAGATCTTGCCCTTGTAGGTCTTTTCATCATTGCTGTCATCGCACGCGTACACGTTTAGAAGCAGCAGCGCGATCATAAGAATATATATTTTTTTCATTATTTCCTCCCTTATGGTAACAGTGGTAAATTCTCTATTGTTAAGTTTATGCTGTTTACTGTAACATATATTGTCAATGTAAAGAATTCTTTTCGATAAAAAAAGATATTCTTACTGATTTTAACGTATTGTTCCCTTTCTGCCCCGGGGTGGAGAGAATTTTTTTCTTGAAATTTTTCGGTAAGAGAGCAATGGTATACAATATTCGTTAATAACGAACAAGAGACGCATTTATAAGTATATGACTATTAAGGTACAATCCATTGAAAGAGGGCACGGTAATCATGAAAGATAAAAGATTATTCATCCTTTTAATCCCATTCTTTTTTGTTCTGTTCCTGGCAACTGCCGGTTGCGACGATACCACAGATACCGACTGGGACGTTGACTCACCCGAAAACCACGGCATGGACCAGGCCCTGCTTGAACAGGCCGCTGACGAAGTTGAAAAGATCGGCGGGCGCCAGGGCTTTGTCATGATCAGGCACGGGGCCATTGTTTTCGAGAAGTATTATTGCGGCACCAGCGAAACCAGAAACATGGCGTGGTCGGTCACGAAATGCTTTGGCGGCACGCTCGTGGGTATCGCCGCAGACCAGGGCCTCCTTGATATTGACGATCCGGTAACCAAATGGATTGACGCTCCCTGGTACACCATTGATGAAGACGCCACCATCCGGCACCTGCTGGGCCAGACCGCCGAAAGCGACCCCCCGGGCACCGGGTTCAACTACGACAGCACGTTGGTGATCAACACGCTCTCGCAGATCGTGACCAGGGCGTCGGGCATGAAAAGCGGGGAATTCGCGAAGACCTGGCTTATGGAGCCGCTCGGCATTACGGATTACACCTGGCCCACCGACGGGTACGGGAACGTGCTTTTCGGGATGGGTATGTACGCCTCATGCAGGGACATCGCCCGCCTGGGGCAGCTGTACCTTGACGGCGGGACCTGGAAGGGGAACAGGATCGTATCTCAGGCGTACACGGACGAGGCGGTGCTGCCGGCCTTTCCCGGGGCAAACGCCGGGTACGGTTTTTTCTGGTGGCTGAATTGGGACGCGGGCGAATGGCACACGGCCCAGGGCACGAACGGCGACGGCAAGATGATCGAGGACGCCCCTGAGAATTTCTATAACGCGACCGGTTTTCTGGGACAGCTCATTTTCGTGATCCCGGATCTTGACATCGTGGCCGTGACCATGGGCACCACGCTTCGCCTGGAGACGCTCATAACCAAGAGGAAATTCTGGGCCGCCATAGAGCCCTGCCTGCCGGCTGAATAACTGAACCGAAACGCGCGCTGTTGCCCCCGGCGGGGATAACAGCGCGGACACGAGCACGGGGGCCCCTCTCTGAAGCAGAAAACACTTGACAGCAGCCGTGATTTGCTGTCATCGTTGGACATCACACGAGAGAGGTTTTTCCATGATAGCGTACCAGCTTACCGTGCCTGTTGAGAATGCCCCCGGGAAACTGGCCAGGGTGACCGCGGTTCTCAACCGGGAAAAAATCAACATCCGCGCCATCACCATTTCTTCTTTCGGCGATAAGGGCTTTTTTAACATCCTCGTTGACGACCCCAGGGGGGCGCAGAAGGCCCTGCTCAAAGAAAACCTGACCGTAGAACTGAATGAGGTCATCGCGGTGCTCATCGACGACAGGCCCGGTGGGCTTGACCGCGTGGTCCAGTTCCTGGCTGAAAGCGCGATCAATATTGAAAACGCGTACGGGTTTGTTCTTGAGAGCCATAAAAACGCGGTATTCGTCATTCAGGTGGATGATATAGAAAAAGCCGTTAACCTGCTTACCGAGAAAAAGTTCAAGACCCTCAATGCCGAGGCCCTCGCGACGATTGAGCCCTTCCATTACATGAAGTACTGATCATTACCGCACCAGGTTGGGCAGAAAAAGAGCGATCTGGGGAAAGGGGATGAGCAGCAGCGTGCACAGCAGCAGGGCGATCAGCAGGGGGATTACCCCCTTGAATATCACGTTCAGAGGAACGTCCCGCGCGACACCGCTTACCACGTAAACATTAACGCCGACCGGGGGAGTGATGACCCCTATCTGGGTCACGAGCACGATGATCACGCCGAACCATATGGGGTCAAAGCCGAGCTTGATGACCACCGGATAAAAAATGGGCACGGTCAGCATGATGAGCGCCAGGGAATCGATAAAACATCCCCCCATAAGATATACCAGGATGATGATGCCCATGATCACCGCAGCGGGAAGATTGAACCCCGAAATCCAGTTCGCGATATCGAACGGGATCCGCGATACGGCCAGGAAGTGGCCGAACACCGTCGCGCCCGCGACAATGATCATGATCATGCACGAGATGCGGGTGGTCTCGTAAAGGGACGCGATAAAGTCCTTCCAGCCCAGCTTTTTTCTGATAACGGCCACACATAGGGTGCCGAACGCGCCCACGGCGCCCGCTTCAGTGGGAGTGAATATGCCGGCGAAAAGCCCGCCCATGACCATCACGAAGATGACCAGGGTCTCGACCAGGCCGGAGAGCGATTCCATTTTTTCTTTAAAGGTGAACTTCGGGCCGCGCGGGCCGAGGTCCGGCTTCAGCGTGGTCCAGATAAGGATCGCGATTATGAAAAAGAGCGTGAGAATGATTCCCGGTATCATGCCGGCCATGAACAGCTTGCCGATCGACTGTTCGGTGAGTATCCCGTAAACGATAAAGATGACACTGGGCGGGATGAGTATGCCCAGGCTGCCTCCCGCGGCAACGACTCCGGTGGCAAGGCCCGGCTTGTAGTTGTACCGTTTCATCTCGGGAAGCGTGGCCGCAGCCATGGTTGCCGCGGTCGCGTTGGTTGACCCGCATATCGCGGCAAACCCGGCGCACGCGCCGATCGTGGCTATGGCAAGGCCCCCGGGAAGGTGGCCGATAAAGCGGTACGCGGCGTCAAAAAGCCTGGAGCTTATGCCCGCGTGAAAGGCGATCTGGCCCATGAACACGAACAGGGGGATGACCGTCAGGTTGTACGAGGCGAAGGTCGAAAACATGTCCTTGGCGAGGAGGTTAAGGGCCGCGTCGAAGTTCACGATCGCGCCGAACCCGAAGAACCCGATAAGGGTCATCAGGAAGCCGATGGGCATCCGTATAAAGATCAGGGTAAAAAGCCCCACAATGCCAATAATGCCGATAATCGTTGGTGTCATTACCGTTCCACTCCTCGTATGGCAAGAAAGAACTCACCGGTCAGCACCAGGCTGAGAAGCGCGCACCCGATCGCGATCCCCATGACAAAGGGGTAGGTGTGCAGCTGGAGCGTGAGGGAAACCTCCCCGGCTTCTTTCAGGCCCAGGGCATACACCATGCTCTGCCATGAAACAACCGCAAAGAGCACTGCCGCGATCAGGTTGTTGGCCACGCTGATCGCCAGGCGCGCGCCTTCAGGCAGGCGTTCAACCAGAAAATCAACGGCGATATGACCTTTTTCTATTGAGGTGTACCCGAGTGAAAACGAGATGACCACTGCCCCGAGAAGGCCGACGGTTTCATAGGTGCCCGGTATGGGCATTCGGAAAAAGCGCAGTATCACATCCGCGACGGTAAGAACCATCATCACGACCACTGCTATGGCCGCGATGCTGTTTGCTTTATTCGCCAGAGCGGATACGATTTTTTCAAAGCGGATCATACTGTTTTCCCGGAACCGCCGCAGGGCCGTTTCCGGTGCCTGCAGCGGAGGTGTGTTTTATTTGCCGTATTCAGCAATGAGTTTTTTCAGCTCGGCAACGCCTTTCGAGCCGTCGATGCCTTTGGTCTTCGTTTCGGCGATGTAGTTGTTGATCACCGGCTCGACCGCCTTTATCCAGCGCTCGTTTTCCTGTGCGGAAAGAGGGATTATCCTGTTTTTAAGCTCAAGCGTGTATTTTCTTCCTTCATTGTCCAGGTCGTCCCATGCCCTGCCGTGTACATCAACCCATTCCGCGCTTACTTCGTCAAAGATTTTTTTCAGATCATCGGACAGGCTGTCCCATTTGTTTTTGTTCATGACCACAAACATGGCGGTGGTGTACCCGATGCCGATACAGTCAGTGGTGCTTTTGATGACTTCACCCTGTCTCCATCCCTTGAGGGTCTCGATCGGGGTCATGGTGCCTTCGACAACCCCTTTCTGCAGCGCTTCATAGGTCTCGCCCTGGGGCATCGCCACAGGGATCCCGCCGAGCGCCTCAACGACCTTGGCGCTCAGGCCGGTTGAGCGGATTTTCATCCCTTTGAGGTTTTCAAGCGTGCTGACCGGCTTTTTGGTATGCAGGATGCCGGGGCCGTGCGCGTGGATGTAGAGTACCTTGACGTCTTTCAGTTCCTCGGGGTTCATCGCGCGGCAGTACGCGTCAGCCGCTTTTGTGGCGGCCATTCCGGTCGGGTATCCGAGAGGGAGGTCTGCTGCTTCCATGACCGGGAAGCGGCCCCTGGTGTACGCGAAACATGACATGCCAAGGTCTGAAATGCCTTTGACAACGCCGTCGTAGCACTCATCGGCCTTGGTAAGGGTCCCGCCGGGAAACACATTGATCTTGACTGCTCCGTCGGTCTTTTTCTCGATTTCTTTGGCCCAGTCCATACCGGCTTTGCACTGGCCGTGTGTGGGCGGGAAGAATATGCTGTAGGAAAGCTCGACAGTGCCCTGGTTCGCCGGTTTACTGCATGAGATCAGCATGCAGAGCGAACATGCGAGTGACAGGAAAAGGATTTTTTTAATCATACTCTACCTCATTATGTAGTGTCGCGTTTAGTGGTCCATTAATAAAAAAACACCTGAAACATACATTCCAGGAGCCCCATCTTCCGGTTATGAAGAGAGAAAATCAAGTAAAATACCTGCGGTGAAGAAAAAATCTAGGCCTCGGGCATGATCCCCTTCCTGAGAAGCGGCTCATATTCACGGAATTTATCGAATTTTTCAAGGTAGTAATCCGTCAGCCATGTATAGGGAAGGTCGTCAAAAGGGTCGGTATAGGAGAGGTAGTCGATATGCCGGTTCCCCTTGAGGTCCAATTCGTGAAACACCGCGTCTTCGGCGCCGTTGAATTCAGTGAGGCGGTATCCGCGTTCCTCGCACATGAACCGGTCAAAAGCCGGGGTCGCCTTGAGCCAGGTCCCGTTGATCAGAAGCTCGGCGAACCCGTGCCCGTAAATGACGTCCCCCGAAAGGGCCTCTTTCATTTTTTCGGGAAGCAGGTGGTTGCGTATGTCGGCGAACCTGATGCGCGCCGGAATTCCGGCAGCGCGCGCCATGGTGACCAGAAGGACCGCTTTGGGCACGCAGAACGTCGCCCTGCTCGCGATTACGTTGCTGGCTATATAGATTTTTTCGTCAAGGAGGTTCATGTAGGGATTGTAGCGCACGGTGTCGCGCACGAAGGTAAAAAGCGCCGCGGCTTTTTCGGCGTCATTGTTCAGGGGGGATGTTATCTCCCGCGTCCGGGACAGCACCGTTTCATGCTTCCCGTCGAAGTATTTTGTCGCTGCGAGGTATTTATCAGTGTCGGTCATGGCTTACTCTCCGTCCCATCCCGCTATGCGCGCCATCATCCACCAGAAGGCCCTGCCTTTAAGCACGCAGTTGAACCCGTGCGTGTGCGCGCACTCGCTGTCGGACACGGGGATGTTTTCACAGTCATCTCCATGCTCTAAGCACCAGTCAGTGCACCAGGAGCAGGCGTCGGTGGTGTCCGGGTAATTGGTGCCGTCAGGGGCCCAGCTTTCGATATCGGCGAAGTCATACAGGATTTTTTTATGTTTACGGCAGAAGTCGCGCACCAGGTCATTGTTGCGCTCCAGGGTCTCTGTGCCGCCGTCAGTGTGCCCGGTCATGTACACAAAGCGCACTGAGGGGTAGGACTCTTCAAGTTCCTCCATGCTGTCAAGGTACTCCTGCACGGTCTCGATTGAATTGCTCGACTGCTGCCCGCACCATGACCACAGGGACACAACATAATGCCCGGTCCCGGCAACAGCGCCGGTGCGCGCCAGGGCGTCATCCCCGTACCAGTAGTCATCGGGCTCGATATAGGTTTCGGGAGGGTTGCCGTCGTACATCCTGAGTGCCGGCGGGTCCTGTTCATCGGGAAGCCCTTCGGTGCCGGATTCACGGCTTTCAAAGGCATAGAGCACACTATCGATATGGTCTTCGAGATAATTTGCCCCGGTAATGAGCTGGCTCCCGTGCGAGGTGTGGGCGTAATGCACGGTAAGGCTCTTCGCTCTTGACAGCCACTTTGACGGGATCGCGGCCAGGTCAGTGCAGGTGTGGTCTATGATCATGCCTTCCCGGCTGTGGTCAGTGTCCTCGGTGCAGAAATGGCACATCAGGCTCAGAATTACGGCAAAGGAGATGAATCCCGGTATTTTTTTCATGGAAGCCTTTGTTATTAAATTGACTGATTATCGCATGGTCCCTTTTTTTATTCAACAGAAAAACCCGGACATGTATTATTATTGTATCATAAGGAGATTGCAATGAAGAAATATATCTTGATACTAGGTATAGCGGCGCTTTTATCCGGGGTGATGCACCTGAACGGAGCAGGGTCGTCATGGAAGGATGAATTCTATGACCGGTACACGTATGAGACTTTCGCCGAATATGCTCCCGCGCGACAGCGGATCGACATGAACGCGATCGATTATCCCTTGCTTCACGCGGCGATATTTTATGAAACCGGCCGGCAGCGGGTGCTCAACGGGCTCCAGCCGTTTAAGCATTCACCGGCACTGGAGCGCGCCGCAAAGGGGCACAGCGATGACATGGTAAGGCTGAATTTTTTCTCGCACCACAGCCCGGCCTTCGGCAAGGGGTCCCTGGCCCAGCGGCTGGCCCTTGTGGGTATAAGCAACGCGAGTTCGGCAGAGAACATATCATATAATTTTGGCATTGAATATGAATCGGGCAGGGGCGTTTTCTCGCCTGACCAGAACGGCGGGTATTTCAGCTATGACTACCGTGGCAAGCCCATTGAGAGCCATAGCTACCTGGGCCTTGCCCGTGCGGCGCTGCAGGGGTGGATGAACTCCCCCGGCCACCGGAAAAATATTTTAAACCCAACATACCTTTACCTGGGTGCCGGCGCGGCCCACTATAAGAACCTGGCTTTCTATAATATGGACAATTTCAAGCTGACCCAGAACTTTTCGAGTGTGAGGGGTAATTAGTGCCCCTTTTTTGTCTCGCCGCAAGGGGGCGATGCTTTTTTAAAAAAAAGCGAAAATATTGCCTGGACGCAGGCAGGGCATATGTTCCTTTCTTTTGCTTGTCCAAAAGAAAGGAACCAAAGAAAACGACACCACCTCAAACGCCGGTGGGGGCTTGCTGCTCATGCGGCGCAGTGCCTTCTCTTCTGTGGTAGTAAATCCCACCGTTAATCGTTATTCCCAGTATCCTGTATTCTCCGTCACCTCTGCGGCATGAATCAATGCTGGAGAGCTCGGATCATCATCCTGATGGCCTCGCTCAACGCAGCCGTCCTGGCTGCGTTATCTGATCTGGAAAAAGTGCGGGCCGGTATCAACCGTAGGGGCGAAGGCCCGCAGGGTGGCGCAAACAGGATGTTTATCGCCACCCATGGGATAAAGTTTCTGCTACAGAAGAATAGCCCGTCGTGGCGTTTGAACGACCGCCCTCTCTTTCGCCCTTTTGCCACGGCACTTCCTCGCTATGCTCGGTCGCTCTGGGCGAGCAGAGAAAGGACATTCCCCTTCACGGCTCAGTGAAGAATTGCTGCGCGACCGTCAGGTCGCTAAAACGTGCGTGAGAGACACCTCTCTCAGTGTGCGCAGAGAAAGGCGATTCTTCTTTTTAACGAACAGCAGTCGGGCAATACACACCGTGAATGATGATTATGTGCTTTTCCTTGCAAGATATTTTTCAAAGACATTCATTAACGCAGTCTTTGATTTTGTTCTGTAAATATAGTAATCGGAATCAAGGGTTATAATTTTATTAATACCGGTTATTTCAGATATAACCATTAAGGAACTGTCGGCCAAATCCATGGGGACATCAGAATACTTCCTGCATAATTCAATAATTCTGTTAAGATGGTCCGGTTCGAGGTTTATAATAGTTATCGCTCCCCGTGAAAGCCAGGTAAGCAAATCGATTTGAACACTCACATTAAAATCAAGCATGTGCGATACTTCTGTTATGACAGGCCAGGAGGTAAACAATATTCCGGTGTAATTCTTAAAAAAATCGGTAACTGACTCATGATAAAAATCACTTTTATCAAATAAGGCGATTATTGGGCCTGCATCAATGAGCGTTTTTATCATGGAGTTTCTTTTTAATCAGGTATTTATAGTTTTGGGAAAGGGTGCCATTATTACTTGAATATTTGCCGAACAAATCTTTACCCAGCTCATAGGGATTCTGGTCATGGTAATTTTTTTCTAAATACATGTTTAAAGCGTCTTTAATGATTGCCGATTTTGACGTGTTGTTTTGTTCAGCAATCTCGTTTAATTTTTTTTCAAGATCACCGGGGAGACGTATTGAAATCATAGAAGTTCTCCTTAATGTATTACATAATGTAATACATTATAGTAACATGTCAAGTTTTATATCAGGAATGTCCCGGAATTCAAGGGAATTGCGCAGGGGGCGCCTGAGCCAGCGGGGCTTTGCCGCTTTTGGAACGACCCAAAAGCGGCGCAAAAGGTCGCCGCTCAGGAGCCGCGGAGGCTGCTCCTCATTCGCCGGAGCGGCTTATTCTTCGTCTCCGTGTATTCATTCGTAAATCTGAATCTGTTCTATTCTATATCGTCCGTCACGTCCGCTGCATTAATTAACAGCAGGGGGCGTGTATAATCCTCGTGATTGACATGCCCAACGCAGCCGTCCTGGCTGCGTTATCTGATCTGGAAAAGTGCGGGCTGGTATCAACCGTAGGGGCGAAGGCCATTGGGGTGGTGCAAATATGGACATTTATCACCACCCCTAAAATAAAGTTTCTGCTACAGAAGAATAGCCCGTCGTGGCGTTTGAACGACCGCCCTCTCTTTCGCCCTTTCTCTGGGCGAGCAGAGAAAGGGCTTATCTATTCACTGCTCAGTGAAGAAACCCGGCGACCGTCAGGTCGCAAAAATGTGCGTGAGAGACACCTCTCTCAGTGTGTGCAGAGAAAGGGCATTCCCCTTCACGGCTCAGTGAAGAATTGCTGCGCGACCGTCAGGTCGCTGAACCGGTAGTGACCGTTCACTATATCGTTGTAACTTATTTCCCGATTGCTTTGAGGATGCGCGAGAATATCTCATCCGCGGGCCCGGTGCCGTCGATGGAGCGAAGCAGGCCGCGTGCCCTGTAGAAGTCGAGCACGGGTACGGTGTCATTGTTATAGACCGTGATCCTGTTTTTCACGGTCTCTTCGTTGTCGTCGCTGCGCTG
>DAIUKG010000037.1:0-39596 GCA_036848375.1 Spirochaetota bacterium | reverse complement strand
CTGAAAAGTAGAAGGGGAGGTTAATCAGCGTGGGTGCGCTGATTTTTTTATTTAAGGGCACCTCTAAAAATCAGGTTTTTTCATTAACTGAAAAATGATAAAACCTGATTTATCCAATGGTTGTGCCCTCAAGGGAACATCCAAAATGTAATTTATAGAGGTTCCCTTAAATTATACTCTGCTCTGACCCCGGTGATTACCTGATTCTGAAACAGCAATTTCAGTACGGTCCATCCTATTATTGCTCTGACCCCAAATCTCCTCGATGCCCAGGCAAACCCCACAAACCCGGCGCTCTGACCCCGAATTTAGAATTTACTGTTCCATTAAAAAGAATCTTTTTTCAATGAAAGCAAGATCTGATTTAACGCGGTTGATCAGAGGGGAGTTGCCGAAAAACGCTTCTCCAGAAGCTGCTTTTTTAAGGAAGAGCCGGTAAACTTTTCGTGCTGTCTCCATGTCTTTAAGTGTTGTGTCTTTTTCGAAAATTTTTCCCAGCAGGTAATAGGCGTCATCAATCATTTCCCTGTCCCGGTAATACCTGATGAGACGTACCGTTGATTCCAGGGCCTGGTTCCCTCTGTTTTTTTCAAGATAGATTGATCCCGCCCGATACAGGGCATTATCTGCCTGGTCGTGTTCGGGAAACTGCGCAGCCACTCTCTGATATAATTCCGCGGCAGCAAGGCTTTCTCCTTTGAACGCATGTGCCTCGGCGCTGTGGAAAAGGGCCGCCGGATATTCTCCCGATTCAGCCGGGACCATGGAGAGGTTTTTCAGCGCATCGTCATACTTGTATTGCCTGATCTGTATTTTCCCCATCCAGATTCTTGCCTGATCGCGCAGGGGGCTGTCGCTGTAGTTTTTTATCACGTTATCAAAATCACTCATGGCCTGATCATAAAGGGCGCTGTTGTAAAGCCTGATACCATTTTTCAGCAGTACCTGCGCAGGGTCTTCAGCCGAAGGCTTGCCCGTTTCATCTCCCATTTTTTTCTTTTCAGACATTTTTTTCTGCTCTTCCTGTACGGGCGGCTTGACCAATAAGGTTTCTTTTTCAGTGAGAATGATGTTGATGATGTCCTCAGTTGTTTTATAATCCCGGGCAAATGCGGGCAGGGCCATTGCCAGGGCAAGGATGATTATCAATTTTTTCATTATTCAATGACCCCGCTGTCCTTATCGATCATTGATGGAGCGGTTCGTTTGTTTTCAAGGCGCTGTAGACCTTTTTTTTCTTCCATCGGTACCGGGGCTTCGGTGTTTGTTTCAGGCAGGGGGGATGTTTTCTGCAGCAGACCTGTACCGCTACTATCCGGTTCAACGGGTTCAATTGTTTTGTCCAGAGGTTTTACCGAAGAAGGCCCTTTTATATCAGCATTACCGCGGTAATCGCTTTCAAGCGGTGATTCATTCTGGTAGGTGCCGGGTGATGCCTTATATTTAGCGGCAGAAGCGGGTTCTGCAAGGGCTTTATCGTATTCCGGCAACATGCTTTCCCTTGCCGGGTAAGACAGCTTGTCCGGTTCCCTGGTTTTCGCTTCATTAATTAGAGCTGAATCAAGCACTCGGGAAAAATTTCCTTCCCGGTGCTCTCTGTTTATGTCGATCTGAAATGTCTGGTTTGTTATTTCAAAGAGAGGGGAACTTTTTATTTTGGCATTCTGCATGCCGCTGCGGTAGCCAATAATGCCACCTATCACGGTGAGAATAAATATAAGGAAAAAGAATCCTGCGCGGATGGCGTCCCTGGTACCTTTATTCAGGTTGTTTATCAGCTTGTTGATGCCGCCGAATATATTGTCAAGGATTTTAAAGAAAGGGTTCATGTTACCCCTCCCGGTCTATAATAAATATGACTCTGCATTTTTTCAGGTGTTCCAGGGTTTTTCCACTGCTAAAGATTTTCCGGGTGTCCCTTTCAGATATCACCGGGCACTGCCTGAGGTTTCTCAGCGCGGCCGTATAATAGGGATGTTTCCCGGCTTTTCTATTTTTCATTGCTTCGCTCTCGGTATGCACATAGGATACCATGCCGTAGCGTGCCGCGTATGCAACATCAATGAAATTTTTTCCGTATATTTCAAGGCCCGCCGCATTATACACCGAAGGAAGCAGCATCGGTTTTATGGTGAGGCCTCGGGCATCAATAATAAGGCTGGTGTATTCGGTTTCAATCGGCGTGTCCATCCTTGAAGGGAACTCGTCTCCCGGGAAGTTGAAGGGCAGGGCGTCAAACAGATCACCAAGAGCAAGGATGCCTTCGCATCGTGACCGATAAAATCCTTCGGGGTGTTCCTTGTAGGCGATTTTATCTTCCAGAACTTCAGTGAGCCTGTTTCTCATGGTAACATGTTTTTCAAGGAGATCCCGCATGGTGTTTTCCGGGTCGATCTTTAAAGTCAGAAGGCGATTTATTATTTCTTTTTTTGATTTGTCCCGTGCGCGTTCATACGCATCAATTCGTGCGGCGTTCAGCGAAATTTTAGTATCCTCCCAGGAATCCACTGGTGTGCCCTTAACAATGCTGACCGAGGCGTTTTCTTTCGCGCTAATGACCCCTTTCAACCAGTCAACCGTGACTGCTGAATCGATAGAGGCTGATGTTATCATCGGCGCCAGTAACAGGCACCACAGGATTAGAGTTCTTTTCATGGCAAACCCGGACTTTATTATTAGTTATCGGTATAATTATGAGAATAATATACTGAAAAGCCTGTGCCGGTGTCATATCTTTTGTCTTTCCGGCAGGCCGGGGCGGAGTTTCAGGAACGGCTTTCCATGTTTTTCAGGCATCCGTTAAAAAGAGGCAAAAGTCTCATGCAAGCGGACTTGATGTCTTTAAGTATCAGTTCCTTACCTTTTTCAGGGTCCAGGTCATGTCTGGCAATATAGATATGACTTTTTTTCAAAAAAGGGTTAAAAACCGATACAAGGCCCTGCTGCTCGATTAAGTCAGCAGCTTCCATGGATCTTCCGCCCCCATGGTTTTTCAGTGCTGATTCAGCCTTTTCATGGATTGTGTTAATCGAGTCAATGGCCCCCCTTATACCGCTTATTAAAACTGCGGGGTCAGAGCAGGTTCGATGATTAAGGACCTCAGCGAGTATCTGGTCCGGCGTTTTTTTCTTTACCGTGAGCCGTTTTGCAAGGGATGAGAGGGATTCTTCCACGGTATTGGCTATTCGCGCTCCTCCTTCGGTCGCGTTGATCACCTGGACCGGGACCTTGAGCGAAGAGTCCTCAAACCAGCCTTTATACAGGTCAAAAACGAAATCAGAGATAACCTTCCCCCCGCCGTACGATTCAACGCGTTTAATTTTTCTTTTACGCACCACACGCTGATTGATCGTGTCCAGATTTACAAACCGGGAGTACAGCCCCGTCCATTCATCGTTATGATGGGTGCCGCTGCAGTGTATTTCCCTGCCGGTATAGGCCAGGTCCTGTCCCATGAGTATTATGGGATCGCACCCGAGATTCAGGAGGAGGTCAAAAGCGCTCGTGGCCACAGAACCGCCTGACTGGATATCCCCTATCGGGGGGATGTAATTTTCGAGCCAGTCAACGAGCGGTGTTGTTTCTCTCTGGGTTTTGCCCTGCCGGTCAGTGTAATATTTTGACGTGGTGCTGAAAATTATTTCATGAGCGTATGAGCGTGCGATTGCGGGATAACTTACCAGGTCAGCGAGGAGCGTCGGAAGCGGGCCCCTGAGCCCCAGGAAGTGCCTCAGGCTGTGCTTTTGAGCGTCCAGGGTCATAACGATATGCGACCGAATTTTTTTACGGTCGAGAACTTTAATGGCCGTATCAACGCACACGATGAGCGCCTTTTCGTATAATGAGTCAAGCATGTCCACATTTTTTCTCAGTGAAGGCCCCGCTGAAACGATAATCCCCGGGTAGCCCCTGAAACGGCCGAAAAGGTCAATGACCCGCCCTGAGGTAAAAACGTGATGGACATTGCGCAGGATGTTACTCATCCAGCTTTGCTCGAATTCGAACCGCGTGAGCAGGTCGCTTATCTTTGAGGTAAAAAAGCGGTTTATTTCTATGAACTCGGCGTTATAGAAATCTTTATGAAGAGCGAATGAGGGCCGGTGTATGTAATGGGCCACGCCCCTGAACTGTGCGAGGTCTTCGACCTCAAAAATTCTTTCAATGTCACCCTGGGTGGTGATGACCGCGACCCCTTGCAGGAATTCAGGATGGGTCTTTGCAGCCAGCGCCGCGATTTCCGGATCATGCTCAACGGCAACGATAAACGTGCCGGGATATTTTTCTCTGAGGCATTGCACATGATACGCCAGGCCAAGCCCTGACACCACTATTATTGATGCCCGTCCCTTGTTGAAGCCTGAAACAGAGCGTTCCGCTTCTTTTACCGGATCATAGGCGGAATGAAGCCTGACTTCCCTGTTTTCAGTTTTTATAAGGAGGGTCTTGTGCCCGCTTTGAGTATCAGTTATTATATAGCGTGTCATGCCTTCCTCAGGTAATTGTCCGCGAATGGGCCGCTTTCACTGATTCATGAAATGATTCAAAGTCGGCTTTGTTGTCCACACCGAAGAAGTCAAGTATTTCACTTTCAAGAAATGAATAATAAGCGTTCTGGTTTTCTATTTCACAGAGCATGTTTGCCATGTAAACCACCGCTACCAGGGCGCTGTAGGGTTCGGAAGTGTTGAGCGGGGAGTGATGGGTTTTAATTGTTTCGATGATATAGTCAGGGAAGTTCCATTTTTCTGCGATCATGCTGCCGATACTTTCATGGCTTATGCCCAGGGATATTTCTTCAAGGATGGTACTTGATATCATTTTTTTATTGTGAACAATTTCCGCTATTTCCCTGACTTTATTCATGTCCACGGCGAGGAGAACGATTTTGCCGATGTCGTGAAGCAGCCCGGCGATAAAAGCGCTTTCGGCTATTTTTTTTAATCCGTACTTGTTTGCTATTATTCGCGCATATGAGGCCGTTTTATTGCAGTGGTTCCAGATCTGCTCAAAGCGCCTGTAGCGCTTTTCAAGTATGGTTTTGGCCGCGACCGTAGTGAGGATGAGATCAAGATTTTTCAATCCAATGATCACTATGGCGTCAGTAATGTTTTCAATGTGCCTTCCAGCGGATATTCCTGCCGAATTCGCAAGCCGCAACACATCAGCGGTAAGTGACGGGTCCCGGGATATTTTTGTTGCCAGGTTTTCTATTGAAACCGTGGGGTCAGAGCACATTTTTTTCAGGTCAACGATGTGCCGCGGCAGGGTGGGCAATGCGTCAACTTCCTGGATGATCTTATCTTTTATAAGGGAAGTGATCTCCTGCCTGCGAAGATTTTCCGGTATCATTACGGTGACAGTCATGGAATCAGCAGCAGGTTTCACGCTGATCATTGATGGGTCGATGCCGGCATTTTTAAGCAGAAGATAAATTAGCACAATCCCGAGGCCCGCGCCTTCTGATGTGTCAAAAACTGAATCGTAGGCAGTTGAGAAATCGGTAACTTCCTTTGCTTTTTCTATTCGTATGATGATTCTTTGTATTTCCTCGATAACAGGCGCGCAGTTGTTCATTACCGAGATTTTCAGCATCCCGTTTTTTTTTGTTATCGATAAGGTGATAAGGTAGCCGCTTTCTTTGATTTCTTTCTTGATATAGTCAGGATTTTTTATAAATTTTTTAAACTGTTCCATCCCGGTTTTATACTGTCCCGGGTCAGTTATGTCGAATCCGGATTTCTGAAAAAAAAGCCTTTTAAAGTTTGCTTTTGACGCGTTCAGGATCAGTTCTCTGATAATTGAGATAAGCGTTTCAAGCAGGAATATTCTGTTCGTTCTGCTGAGGATTTTTGCTATAAAAGAATTGAAAAACTGAAAATCCCGGTCTGAGGGATACTTCATTGATACAATAAAAGAACCTGTCTGCTCAAAGATCTCAGTTGCCTGTGCAAGTTTATGTATACTGCTGTTTTTTCGGTGCATGTTAACAAAAAGAACCTTTATTTGGGGTATGTTCATTAATAATTATCGGAAAACCATGTTTCAGAGCTTACGTTAATCTTGTCCGATCATGCTCAGTGGTGATTGTTTTTCATTTCCGCAATGTTCCGGTCATAACAGTCAAGTGCTTTCTCCATGAGGCGCCGCCCGGAGTCTCCTCCTGACTTAATACTATTTGCAGTTGGGCCTTTCAGTATAATCGCAACGCCGTCAATCTGGGCAAGGCGGCAGAACTCCTTCATGTAACCGCTGAGTTGAAAACCGCTTTCAATGATGCATTCCTTAACCCTGCATTTTTTTATAATTTCAGAAAAGAACCGCAGATTTTCACGGTTACTTTTTTTCATGCTTATAAGCAGTGAAGAGTAGCGGGTCTTCTCAATATCATGGATTACTCTTGCGGCTGTTTCACGGTCGCCCAGATGCCCGGTAAGGGCAAGTCTTTTTTTATCGCGTGCCAGTGTAAGAAAGCTCTTCTTTCCGGTAAACTGGCGTATTTCCTGCGCCGGGCAGGTGTTGTGCCGTATCGCGCCAATAAATGCCAAATGCGCCGCAATAATGCAGAGCAGGCCGGCTTTTTTCCAGGGGACCGGAAGCAGGGGGACCAGCAGCAGAAAATAGGCGAATACGATCAGGGGGTCAGTACTTTCCATGACCGCGCGGCCGTTAAGTGACGCGAAGAATGAAACTGCTGTCTCAAGAATGCGGTATATGCTGTCAGCAAACCATGCAATTAAAAATGACACCTGCGGTAAACAGGGGTAGATGGTCAGGCTGGCCAGAAAGAGAATAAACTGGGCTGTTATCAGGGGGATGATAACGATATTTGAAAGGATTGATATGGCCGTTATTTCCTTGAGCCAGACGAGTATCAGGGGGATGGCAAAAACCTGGGCGGCGAGGGTCACTGCCAGGCCGGAACGCAGGTAATCATGCACAGGCAGTACTGAAAGTGATTTTTTATACCTTTCGTGCAGAAGGATAATCCCCAGTGTGGCCCCGAAGCTCAGCTGGAATCCCAGGCTGAAAAGCTCTTCAGGCCACAGGGTCAGGATGACAACCGCAGTCAGGAAAAGGGTGTTGATGATATTTTTATGCAGGGAAAACAGATATTGCAGCGCGAAGATCGCGTACATCATGCATGCGCGCTTGAGCGATACCGGCATGTCGGTCAGGTACAGATACGCGCAGAGAACCGGCAGGGTAAGCAGGACCATGGTTTTCCTGTTCACTCTGAATATTCCCAGGAGGATGAGCGGCACTGAAGCAAGTATCCCCACGTGGAGGCCGCTCGCTGCCAGAACGTGCAGCACGCCTGCTTCTTTGAACAGTGAAATAATTTTTTTGGGGACTTGTTCCCGGTTGCCAAGGACCAGGGCCTGCGCAAGGGCAGAGCTTTCGGGTGAAAAGAGAATCCCGCACCGGTCGCTGATTGTATTTCGGATGAGCATCCTGAATGAAGAAGGGCCTCTGTGCTTCAGCGTTAATTTACCGGCGTCGGCATAAACAATAAAGGATATCCCTCTGCGGGCAAGGGATCTCCTGTAGGGGCTGATCTCATCCATCTTTTTCAAATGATGAATTTTTTCTGAGATCAGAATGATGTCCCCGGGTTCGGCTCGCATGCGGCCGCGGTAGATAATCATCCCCCTGATTTTTTGTTTCGCGTGCCGGTATTCGACAAGTAATTCATCCTGATAACGTTTTTCTTGTACCGACACTACCCGGTAATTGTTTTCAGCAGTATGCGTGAATGCCGTTGCGGGAGAATGGAGGGCGGTTTTAATGAAAGGTGCCGCTGATATGGCGCAACAGATTCCCAGAAACAATGCAATGTGAAGCCGGGTCCTTCCTCTTTTGATCTTCGTTTTACCGGCAACATAACAGGGACCTGTCACAATAGCTGAAGATGAAATTATTGCCACGCTGCAAACAGCAACACTCACCCAGGCCAGGGCCGGCCGTTTGAAGGTATGCGCTTCAAGAGCCAGCAGTGATGATATCTGAAAGAGGAGAATGGGCAGGGACGGGACTGAAATTTGACGCAGGGTGCGTCTATATTCTTCCCACTTTGAAGACAAAAGCCACACTCAATCCGTATGAAAGTTTTGATGAGTATTCACCCAGTCCGAAAAAACCGTAGCGGACAAAAAAATCGAAAACAAGCTTTGTGTCAAAGGTGGCGTTCCAGACACCCCCGATAGGTATCTGTCCGCCGGCTGCTCCGTTATAATCTTCGTTTGAAGGTGGCGTTTCAAAATAGAGCCCCAGGCCCATAGTGATATGAAAGGGTTGTGATACTTTCCAGAGCCATTTCCCGTTTACCGTGTAGAAGAGATGATATAATTCTCCCGGTTCATTAAAATTATGCATATACTGCATGCTGAAATCACCGGTAAACTGGTCCATGAAAATACTGATGATAAATCCTCCTGAAACAAAGCTCCCGGTATAATCGCGTTGTTCCTGCTGGTTTTTATCACTGAACCAGTCACTGTGATAGAGATAGTTAAAACCGCCGGTCACGACCGGTCCGATAAAGGTGTAAATGAGGTCCCGGCTTTTTTGTTTTTCTTCAAGAGCGAAAAGAGGCGCTGACAGGGCTGCAAAAACCAGAAGGGAAAGTAGTAGACGTTGTAATTTCATGGTCTCACCATTTATTTAATGTTCAAGGGATTTTTAACGATCTGAGTGTTTGCCGGTACGTTAAAATCAAACACGCTTTTCACAATGTCAGGGGAAAAGTTTATCCCTGACACGGAAAAGGAAAAACCTGAACCCTCTTTGTTTTTGAAATTTCCCTTTTTAATAAAAAAAGAGCTGTCCAGAACAAGGGTTATTTCAGTAAATTCATGGTTTTCATTGCTGAATTTTAATGAATAACCCTCTTCTGATTCAAGGGTCTGCAGCACTTCATAGTCTCTGAGCAGGGACAGTATGCCTCCCGACATCCCTTCTTCCTGGTCTAGTTCCTGTATCGCACAAACCTTGTTCTGGGGATCATAGAGCCAGAGTTTTTTCTGGTTCGCAACCAGGATTTTCCCTGAAGGGTTGGAGAACCTGATTTTGATGTTTCCCGGAGCCATATAGGTGACATTACCGGTAAAAGTCCTGCCTGTGCTCAGTGTGTAAGAGAGTATTCCGGAGAATTTTCCCACTGATGACATCTTTTTTTTAAACTGATTCATTATGTCATTTCCAGTTAGAGGAAAAATTCCCTGACCCTGGAGCATTACCAGTGACAAAGCTGTAATTGTGATAATTTTTTTCATTTCCCGTGCCTGTAGCTGTAATACGAATAAAAATGTTAATTTTAAAATAATTTTTATAAATTTTGCGTTTTATTTTTTCCGTTCTGGACATTCAATCATTGCAAAGATACCGGACCTCTGCGGAAATATGGTAATGCTATGGCAGGCGGGTGATTATTTCAAGAATTATTTACCCGGAGGCAAGACTCCTGTTGATCCGCCTGCGCTGTTTTCTCCTTGACCTGTTCAATTGCGCATGCGACAAAAGAACATCCGTTGTTTTTCTGACAATAAACCGATATATTGTTCAGACATTCATGCCATGTATTTACAGCCAGACCAATGAGGCTGATTACTTTATTCAGGAAAACCTCGATGAAAGGGAAATTCTTTCTTTTTATTATTCTTTTAAGCGCCGGAACTGCCGCTGTTTCATATTTTTACAGTCGTGATATCTACTCGTTCTGGCTGAAAGCCTATTATGTTCATTATAAAAAATGCACCAGGGAACAGATGATCGAAGAGGCCTATAGGGTTATGAAGCTGAAGGATCCCGCGGCTTTAAAAGAATATACGAACAAACTGGTTCTTGTTTATCCCGACAGCGATCAGGCACGGCTTATGAACGGAATTGCGTTGCTCAGGAGCGGTGAAACTGAACAGGGACTGGCCTTAATCGTAAGTTCCATTGATGGGGTAAAACTTCCCGGTGCGCTGATCGATGAATCGGTTTCAGCTCTCTATAAAGAGAAATACTATGCCGAAATAGTGTCCATCATGCAGGGGAGAAAGAGCCTTAATGCTGAAACAAATTATTATTACGGGCGCGCGTTGTATGAGATGAAAAGTTATGTCCGCGCTTTTGCTCAGCTGAAGATCGCTCATGACCAGGGCCAGGGCGGGGATGATCTGTATTATTACCTTGCGGTCTGCAGTGATAAGTCAGGGAAAAGAGGTGATGCTCTTGCTTTTATGAAACGGGCATGGGAGCTGGCTCCTGATGTCGACCGTAATGCCCAGGGCCTTATTGATCTGTATCGGCGTGCCGGGATGCAGGAGCAGGCTGAAAAAGTGGTGAGAAAGCTTAAACAGTAATGTGTCGCAGGGTCTCCGGCTTGTTGCGGAAACCCTGCTGTGTATTTTTATTCAGTCCAGTCAACGCGCGCTTGAGTCTGCCCTTCCTGCGTCACCATATAGTATCCCCCGCTTGTGCCTGAGGTTTTTACTTCAAGATACAGATCTATGGTCCCGGAATAGATGCCCGTAAGGGTCAGTGTTCCGGTTGTTTCGCCAGGAGGGCTCCATATGTTGATTTCTGAATAAGTACTGCCGTTTATGGCTGTGTAGAATTCAACATAATCCGTGTAAGGAACCGTTACCTTCCCGGTTGAACCGCCGGTGAATGTCGATGAATAATCGACATATCCATTGATGTCCCCGTAGAAGGTCTCGGACCCGATGGGAGTGCTTCCCCATTTGTCTTCGATTTTTTGCATGAGCCGGGCTTCGGTCTGCCGGTATACGGACACGAATTCTTCGTCAGTGATCGAGCGGTACCCGGTATCGGTTTCACTGGGGTCACTGGTGCCGGTGGAACTCACTGATAGAACATGGTAATAATAGTTACCCGGGTCAAGAACGTTCGAGCTGGAGACAGCGTCCGTATAGGTCTCATCGGTCAGGCCGGACGCGATCTGCTCAAAGGTTCCCGCTTCAATTACATACCCGCTTCCGGTGTTGGTTTTTTGCCATTTCGCCCGGTAAATCGTATAGGTCTCCGCGCCGACTCCCGCTCCCCAGGTCACGACTATTCTGTCCTGACTGGTCCCATCGCTCGCGCTGACATTTACCGGAGCAGCCGGCGCGGGAGGAAGGCCGCAGTACCCGTAATCGGGGTCGCTCTGGTCGCCGATGCCGTCGGCGTCAATTGCTGTTACCGTGTAATAGTAATATACGTCTCGTTCCACTGCGGAATCTTCATAGAAATAGAAGGCGGTTGTGTCATCGTCTCCGTCATCTCCTTCATCGCCCCCGTCATCACCTTCTCCTGTTATGTAATCTGCCGGGTCGCCCGTGTAATCGGCTTCTTCAAGGACCGTTGTCCCTTCTCCATTGACGACCACGACCTGTTCAGCGCCAACAGCGGACAGGTAAAATTTCGCTATGGGAGAATTTGTCGTATCGTTTTGCATAATAATGGGCTCGCCATTATAGGTGAGGGTGACATACCGGGCATCGCCGCTGTCCGCTGCAGAAGCCAGCTCGAACCCTACGGCGTCATTGATTTTTTCAATTACATCTTCCTGGTAGAATCTTACTCCGCCGGAGAACCATGACCAGAAATTATTGTTTTTTATTTCTACCAGTGCGTCGATTTCGGTTCCAACCCTGAGCCTGATGCGGTATGTATAAAGGTATTTCACCAGTATGCCGCCACTCAGGTCAACGTTTGTCGTTATCTCGCTGGTTGCTGCGCCCGGGGTCTCTGGTTCAGTGGGAACAACCGGGTCTCCCGGTTCGGGCAGGTCTTCTGTGTCTATTTCAGCTATTTCTTCAAATGGTCCTGCTATACTGAGTGACCGGTATATTTTATATGATGTGGCGCTTTCAACTTCGTCCCACAGCAGGCCGATTGTCGCGTCCTGGGCTCCGTCGCTCGCTGAAAGGTTCTGGACTGTGGGGGCGCCGTTGCGGGCGTAGCCGCTTTCGCTTTCGCTCAGGTCGCTGTCCTCAACTCCGTCATTATCTGACAGGGCTCTGACCCGGTAAAAGAATTCCTTTTCTTTTTCAGGATCGCTTTCGATGTAAAAGGGACTGTCTGACGCTTCGATTTTACCCATCGATGTATAGTCCCCACTCGCGGATTCAGCCCGGTACAGGTTGTACTGAGCAGCTCCGGTTACCTTGTTCCAGGTAACCACAATTTTGTTCGTGTAATCACCGTCGGTCGCTGAAACGCTGGCCGGTGTTGATAGTTTGCTTTCTCCGCCGGTAGTCCCTCCTCCGGAGGAGCCGGTGCCATTCATGAGTTCCTCGGTGCTGTCATCGCATCCCGGAAAGGAAATAAGAACTACGCAGAGAAGTGATAAAATGATACCTTTGATGTAACCTGTTTTCATCGGTAACCCTCCCTTTAAGCAAGGTAAAGATTCCGGCTTTCTGTGATCCCGCGCATTGTGGATGGGATTGTAGGTGCCGGTGTAGTTTTTGAAATCTATATTTTTCGGAAACCCTGTTATTATAAATGGAAACTTTTATTACATAAATGGAAACCAGAAATGACAATTTTAGTTTATTTTGGCTCTAATACCTTACAATTTTAAAATTATCTCATAAAAAAAGAAACTATTTTTTTATTATTGGAAACTAAAATTTGTTTATGGAAACCATTTGAGACAAGATTCCATTTTTGGTTAATATGTCAATAATTTTTAATTATAAAATGGGGGATGTTTGGGTAGCAGTATAATTTTGAGGGTAACGTAGTTTTGTCATTCCGGTTTTGCATCTTCCGAGTTTGCCAATACCGGAATCTCATGCGATAAATTCATGAATATTTTCCATGTCATCCCGGTATTACCTTCAGTAAACCGGGATGACAACAAAATGTGTTATGAAACGGTTGCCCCTAAAAATAATGTGCTACCGGATGTTTGTTGCACGTGAGTTTTTCATCCATCCTGAACGGGTTATGACGTGAAACATGAGCATAAGGTAAACTTACGCTCATGTTTCACGGTATAGCGGATTTAATCGTTATTCTTCCCAGGTCACTGTTGAGGATGACCGGCCTTCCTGGGTGACGATATAGGAACCGCCGGATGTCCCGCCTGTGGTCACTTCAAGGTGCAGTTCGAGTGTTCCCGGATAAATACCGGTTATGGTCAGGGTCCCGGTCGTGTCGCCCGGCGGGCTCCAGATATTGATCTCGGAATAGGTCGAGCCATTGACAATGATATAAAACTCGACATAGTTCGTATAGGGAACATTGACTTTGCCTGTTGACCCGCCGGTGAATGTCGATGAATAGTTGACGTATCCGTTGATGTCCCCGTAGAATGTCTCGGACCCGATCGGGGTGTCTCCCCATTTGTCTTCGATTTTTTGCATGAGCCGGCCTTCTGTTTGCTCGTACAGGTCGACGAATTCGCGGTCCGTTATCGAGCGGTAGCCTGTGTCCACCGCGCTGGCAGAGCTGGTCCCTGTGGTGTTGGTAGCGGTGATATAGTAGTAATAGTTACCCGGCTCGATTGATGATGTATCGGAATACGTTGTCGCGGTCACTCCGGTCGCGATCTGGGTGTAGGTCCCCGGCCCGGTTGTATACGTGCCAGAGCCGGTTTTTTCCCATTGGGCACGGTAAATCGTGTATGAGTCAGCGCCGATGCCCGCGGTCCAGGTGAGTACTATGCGGTCGGAATAGGTTTTATCGGATGCCGATATGCCGGTCGGCGGTGCCGGCGCGGGCTGGGTGCCGTAATAACCGTAAGCGTAGGCGCTCAGGTCGCTTTCGCCCACGATATTGACCGCGGTGATTTTGTAAAAGTAATAGGTTGATGCCGCTGCGGTAGTGTCCTCATAGGTTCCGGTACTTCCGGAGGGGACGATGTTGTCCGCCCCTTCAAGCACCGTGTACTCTCCTTCAGGGGTGTCGCAGCGCCATACTTTGTAATATTCTGCCTCAGTGTTAAGTTCCCAGGTAACGGTAATGCTGGTGCCTTCACCCTTGGTCGCATCGACCCCGGTCGGGGCAGGCGGGCCAAGCCGGGTGTAGCCCTCATCCGCGTCGCTGGAATCGCTCGCGACTTTATCACTGGTAAAGGCTTTGACCCGGTAGAAAAAGTGGTCACCTGAATCAACCAGGCGGTCAGTATAGGTTGTAGCGGTAATATGGGTCCAGTCGCTTCCCACGGGCCGGTCGCCGTAATCGCCGTCCGCGGTTGTGCATCGGTAAACCCGGTAATAATCGGCCTCCTCAACCGCTTCCCAGGTAATCGTTATTCGGTCAGTGTAATCTCCATCAGTAGCCGATACTCCTTCCGGGGCCGGTATTGACGGCATGGTGAATCCCGAATCGCCTATTGAGATAGTGTCACATCCGGCAAGTGAAATGATGACATATATAATAACAGGCACTATTTTTGCGCAAACATTGATTGATCGAAACTTTTTCACGGTGTTCTCCCCGGGGAATCCCCTGTGTCATTCGGATTGTATCATCTTCCCCGGGACAGCAGTGAAGCATATTTCGGCGCGCATAAGAAACCGGGAAACATTGACTCTATTGAAAAATAGAAAAATTCAGGACGAAATTCAATCAATAAAAATGCGGACCATGAAAATTGTGGAAACCGGAACCGTGCTGTCGGGTGATTTTTCGTCCTTAATCAAGGGCGCATGGAAAAGGTAATTTATAGAGGCTTCCTTAAATAATGTTAAAAAAAATAGTAATGTATTGACTAAATAATCATTATCTACTATACCTTCATCATTTAATATTCGAGTTTCAACAATGATTGATAGAGAGTTTGACAGCACAGACCTGGAGAGTCTGGAAAGAAAAGTCCATAATTTATCGAAGCTGGTCGATATTAATTCGATTATTAATTCAACGCTGGATATCGGCAAGCTTTTGACCATAATCATGGAAATAATTAAAGATATAATGCAGACTGAAACCAGCACCATGCTGCTTTATGACGATGCGAGCGATGATCTTGTTTTTAGGGTCGCGTTAGGTGAGGCCGGCGGAAAGCTGGCTGAAAAGTACCGGGTACAGATGGGGCAGGGTATTGCCGGGTGGGTAGCCCAGAAGAGAAAGCCGGTTATCGTAAACGACGTATACAAGGATGACCGTTTTGACCCTGAATTTGATAAGAGCACGGGTTTTGTGACCCGGTCAATTCTCTGCGCTCCGCTTTTATTTAAAGGCAAGCTTCTTGGCGTTATACAGGCGATCAATCCCCTGAACAAAGCGGGTTTTGATTCAGCGGACAGGGGGCTTTTCCTGGTTTTTTCCGATCAGGCCGCGCTTGCGGTACAGAACGCGATTTTTTTCCAGAACGCGCTGGAAGAAGAAAGGATCAAAAGCGAAATTTCTTCAGCGAAGTCGATTCAGGAATCGCTCATACCGGATATCAGCAGGAAATTCGGCGGTGTGAGCATAACGGCCCGTTCTTTGCCGGCCAGGGAAGTCGGCGGGGAGTTCCATGAGATTTTTCAGCTCGAAGACCGTTATACCGGAATAGCGCTGGGTGACCTCCATGAGAAAGGGGTCCCCGGCGGCCTCAGAGCGGCGATAGTCAACGGCGCGCTCATGGCAATGAGCAGTGTCAGGGGAACAAGACCGGCTGATATGGTCCGCGTATTGAACAGGGCCGTTTCAAAGCACATGAAGTCAGAGAAAAAAATATCCATTTTTTACGGCGTGATCGATCATGATCAAATGATTTTTCAATTTGTCAATGCCGGTATCGCCTATCCCATTCTGGTAAGGGACGGTATTTCACGGTATCTTCGTTTCGGTGAAAAGAACCTTCAAAGCGCGGGGGACGAGTTGAAAAAAATATCCCTGAGGTTGAGGCCCGGTGATCTTCTCGTCATCGTTACCGACGGCATATTGAACATACGCAACAGGGCCGGCAAGCTTTTCGGACTGAAAAGGGTGATGGGCCTTCTTCAAAACGGAGACAGAAGTACCGATGACATTGTTGAATCGCTGTTGCTTTCTGCCGGGGAGTATTCAGAGGGCCTCGAAAGAAGAGAGGACATTTCAATTATAGCAATTAAAATCGGACAGGCAGGTTGACATGGGTGAGTTTATATCAGTGGTTTTTTGCAGACGCTGCGGTTCCCGTTATGTAGAGATATCCGAGTGGAGCGGTGAAGGCAAAGCTTTTTTTCGCTGCAGGACCTGCGGCAATACCGAGGAAATGGCGAACTTTACCCTGGGCAGGGCGCAGATAACACGAGCTGAACTTGAAAACGCCCGTACCACTGTCGCGAAAAAAGGGAGATATGAGAAGTAGATCACCCTTTTTTGGAAATTATTCTTTTGACAATTGCCTTGAAGAAGAAAAGCATCACCCTTATTAAACGGCCGATCCTCCACGGCTTGGTAATAATGCGGTAGAACCAGTCCAGACCTTTTTCCATAAAGTAAGGCGGCGCCTTGCGTATATCTCCTGAAATTATATCAATACTGCCGCCGACACTGATAAAAACCGTGTTTTTAAACTCGTTTTTTATTGTATAAATCCATTTATCTTCTTTGGGAAAACCAAGGCCCACGAAAACGATGTTCGCTTCTGATTTTCTCATTGCCTCTATGACCGATTTTTCACGCTCTTCACTGAAATAGCCTCCGTGACGGCCGACAATACGGATTTTCGGGAAAGACTTGCGGATGTTTGAGAAGGCCTTTTCAGTTACTTCCGGTTTTCCCCCGACCAGAAATATGGAGTATTCCTTTATTTCGGCGATGCGGACCAGGTCCATCATAAAACTCAGAACCGGAATTCTTTCTTTTAGCGGCGTGCGGAGTATTCTGGCGGCCCACTGTATCCCCGCGCCGCTGGCGAGATGCATGTCAGCCTTGCTTGATATGATTTTTAAATCGCTGTTCGCTTTAAAACGCTGAATTTTATAGGGATTCAGGGTGATGATGTGGTGGGTGCCTCCCTGTTCAATCATTTTCATGACTTTAACAACAGCCTGGTTCCGGGTGAGATTGTCAACGCCGATCCCGAGGATGTTTACCACCTTGGCATCATCAAGGTTGACCTGATTGTATTCCAGAACAAGGTCCCTGTCTTCTTTATACGAGTCATAGTAGATGGTATCCTGAGCCATGGAAGTCACCTCTTAATATTTTCTTTTTATAGCACAGAATTCACCGCACATGGAGCACTGGTCGTCTTTACCTGAAGGTATCTGGCTCCGGTATCGGCGTGCTTTTTTTTCATCCAGGGCAAGGCGGTACATAGATTCCCAGTCCCTGTTTTTCCGCGCCCGGGACATGTCATTGTCCCATTTTTTCGCGCGGTCCCCGAGTTTGACAATATCAGCCGCATGGGCCGCTATTCGTGAGGCGATTACGCCTTCACGCACGTCTTCGGGGTCGGGAAGACGAAGGTGTTCCGCGGGCGTGACGTAACAGAGAAAATCGGCCCCGCTCATGGCGGCTATGGCGCCGCCGATCGCGCCGGTAATATGGTCGTACCCCGGGGCCACGTCCGTTACCAGCGGCCCCAGTACGTAGTACGGCGCACCGTCACAGATCGATTTCTGCAGACGCATATTGTCGGCGATCATGTCCATGGGTACGTGCCCCGGGCCTTCGATGATCGCCTGGACCCCTCTTTCCCTCGCGCGCCTGGCAAGGTCGCCCAGAATTATCATTTCGTGTACCTGGCCCCTGTCGCTCGCGTCGTTGAGCGCCCCGGGCCGTATGCCGTCGCCAAGGCTGATGACCACGTTATACTGGCGGAGTATGTCAAGGATCTCGTCATAATGTTCATAGAGGGGATTTTCTTTTTTGTTGATAAGCATCCACTCCGCGATGATGGAGCCGCCCCTGCTGGTGATGCCGATAATCCGTTTCTGGGAGTGAAGGGACCGTATCGATTCCCTGGTCACACCGGAGTGAATGGTCATAAAGTCGACCCCGTCTTCCGCCTGACGCCGTATCACTTTCAAAAAATCGTCTATGGTCATGTCCATGAGGGACTGTTTCTTCTGAATCATGTCAACCGCTACTTCATACAGCGGCACGGTTCCCAGGGCCAGAGGAGACTGCTCGAGTATCCTGTTCCTGAACATCGCTATGTCGCCGCCGGTGCTGAGGTCCATGACCGCGTCCGCCCCGGCTTCAATCGCGGCCGTTAGTTTGCTGAGTTCCGTATCCAGGTCGAAGAGGTCTGGCGAGGTACCTATGTTCGCGTTGACTTTTGTCTTCAGCCCCTTCCCCACTGCCAGGGGAGCTATTGAGCGGAGGCTGTTCTTCATTATTACGATTTCACCACTGATGAAGTTTTGAAGAATATAATCCGCTGAAAGGCCTTCTGATTGCGCGACCTGTGCAATTTCGTGAGGGATTTCTCCCTTTCGTGCTTTTTCAAATATATTCATTTTTTTTGTTTCCATTTTAAAGTGAATCAAATATTTTATTTCCGATTATCTCGTGTCAATACTATTTCCCATTATTACCGCGAAATGGAATATAAGCATTGAGTCGTACTTTGAAGGCTTTCCCGATAAGGATTTCGGTGCTGAATATCAATAATGATAATGATCTTAACCGGTACGGGTATTTCTGTCATGCAAAAAAGTCTTGCATATTTCTTATTGTTAAAAAAAATTGCTGGATTCCCTTTGATGAGCGACGTATATAATGACCTCGAGGCAAAGTCAATCAACATTTCAGGTATTTTGTGGCGGTGTTTCTTTTATTATTGTTACGGTAACCGGTGTGCAGGGGGGTGCCCATGGAAAGGACGGATGATATAATAAAATTTCTTGAATATTCGAGCGGGGAAAACATCGTTATTGAGCCTCAGCAGCGGCTTAATCACGTCAGGGAGCGGCTTTTTGATGTCATTAAGACCTATAATCCGAAAGTAATTGTCAAGGCCGGGCTGGGAAACGGGAGCCTTCTTCTTGACCTCGCATCGTCCGCTGATACCTATTTAGTGGTTGTTGATTATTCTTATGAAAACATCAGGCGCTTTATTGAGAAAAATAAACAGAACAGCGCTCTTGAAAAAATACGGTTTATTGTCGGGGATTTCAGCGCTTTCCCTGTTGACTATTATGCCGCGGATATGGTCGCATCAATAGATTACTTTGACTTTATTGAAACGGCCGCGGCGATTGACGAGTTCAGGCGCGCCCTTCAGTTCGAGGGAATCCTGTTTATCGCTGAAGAAGTGCTTCATGAGAAAGATCTGGACGGGGTCTACGATGAACTGATGGCCGCGCTCTTTCCCCTTCATAACGACTATTATCTTGAGAGCGACATGAAAACCTTTCTGGGCCTTAATGAGTTCAAGTTTATCAAGGGGGATGTCACCAGTTTCCCGGTCGACCTCAACGCCGTCACCGAGCATTACGCGGGATTCGGCTCAATCGATCGTGATTACGTGAGCAATTATATAAATGAAAACAATGATGCGCTGAAGTCCCTGTATGAACTGAGCGGGGGAAGCATTTCCGTCCCGTACTTTATCGGCGTATTCATGCGGGAAAAGATCAGGTAGCGCGGGGAAGTTCATGAAATTCGTGGTTCAGAAATCCAGCATCAGCGGTGACGTGGTTATCCCGGGTTCAAAATCCCATACCATACGGGCGCTTGTTTTTGCCCTGCTTGCCGGCGGTGAATCGGAAATAAAACTTCCCCTCATGTCATCCGATACCGCTTCGTGCCTTGATATGATTAAACGTTTCGGCGCAACGGTCAGGATGGAAGGCGATTCCTGGTTCGTGACCGGAACCGGCGGGAGCCCGCAGGTTCCGGATGATGTCGTTGATGTGGGCAATTCAGGGACGACACTGTATATAGGGCTCGGTGTCGCTTCGCTGATCAACGGGGCCACGGTGTTTACCGGCGACCACCAGATAAGGAACCGGCCGGCTGACTCCCTCATCACGTGTATCAACGACCTGGGCGGCACCGCCTTTTCAACCAGGGACAACGGGAAGCCCCCGGTTGTTGTACGGGGAAGGATAAAGGGGGGAAGGACGTCCGTTGAGGCGGTGACATCCCAGTATCTGACATCTCTCTTGATCGCGGCGCCGCTTGCAACGGGTGAAACCGTTATATCCGTGCCCCTGCTCAATGAAAAGCCGTATGTGACCATGACCCTTTCCTGGCTTGACCGGCTGGGAATCGCCTATGAAAACAGGGACTACCGCGAGTTCCGCGTTAAAGGGGGGCAGCGTTATCCCGCGTTCAGCGAATACGTTGCCGCTGATTTTTCATCAGCGACGTTTTTTCTGGTCGCGGCCGCGGTCACCGGCGCCGAGCTTGTGCTGAAGGGGCTTGATTTTTCCGATACCCAGGGTGACAAGGAAGTGGTCACCATACTCAGGAAGATGGGAGCGCATGTCGAAACAGGAGACAAGGAAATCAGGATCACCGGCGGCAGGCTTCGCGGCGGCACGTTCGATTTGAATTCCATGCCCGATGCCCTGCCGGCACTGTCGGTTGCGGCGTGCATGGCCGAGGGAGAGACGCGGTTCGTCAATGTGCAGCAGGCGCGCCTGAAAGAAACCGACCGGATTTCGGTCATGCATAATGAATTGAAAAAGATGGGCGCCCGCATCACGGAGCTGCCCGACGGCCTGGTCATAGAAAAAAGCGAACTGAAGGGTTGCGCGGTTGACGGGCATGGAGACCACCGTGTGGTCATGGCCCTTGCCGTTGCCGGCCTTGTGTCGCAGGGGGTCACCACTATTTCGACCGCGGAGTCAGTGTCGGTGACCTTTCCCAATTTCAGGGAGCTCATGGCCGGAATCGGCGCTGAAATCAAAGCTGTTGATGATTGAAAACCAAAAGCCTTACTGCTGCCGGTTTATGCCGGGGGTTGGAGAGCCAGCATATCTATCGGGAGACAACTACTATGCTAGTACGGGGAATACGGGGAGCAACGACCATTGAGTCAAATACCAGGGAGGAAATCATTGCGCGTACCGAAGAACTGCTTCAGACCCTGGTTAACAGGAACGACATCGAGACCGAAGATATCGTTTCAGCGATATTTTCAGTAACCGATGACATCAGTGCCGAATTTCCCGCTGTGGCAGCACGAAGGCTGGGGTGGATATATACGCCTCTCATGTGCACCAGGGAAATTCCGGTGCAGGGCAGCCTGAAGATGTGTATCCGCGTTTTACTGCATATTAACACCGAAAAAAAACAGAACGAGATTATCCATGTGTACCTGTACGGCGCTGAGAGACTGAGGCCTGATTTAAACAGCGGGGAAACAGACCGCTATTATACCTCACGGAAATAGCGTGCGCGGGAGTTTATTCAATATTTAATTCGGCAATCACCGAAACCGTGTAATTTTCATTCTTGTTTTCGTAAAAGATGAATTTTATTCCGGTGTTGTAATCTTTTTTCAGCAGGATCAATCCGATACCTCCTGATGTCTGATTGCCGTTTTTGTTTTTAAGAGACTCAATGCGGTTTATAAAAAGTTTTTTCAGGTCTTCTTCAAAAAGTTTTTTACACTCATTGATAAATGGGTTCAGCTTTTCAGCGGCAATGGTGTTGGTTATTTTAATGAGAAGTTTGTCTTCATTTCTTAATGTGTCAATGGTAACTGAATCGGTTTTTTTATGCGAGTATTTGATGGCATTTTCAATGAGTTCATTCAAAACAGTCGAGATCAGGGCCGCGCATTCATCATTAATATAGAGGCGATAGTAATCGGCAATCAGGTGGGCGAGTTTGTCTGCTTTTTTTCCCCAGTTGGTGATATCCACCGGTGAAAAGGAAAGGGTAAGATTTTTTATTTCATCGCTGCTGAACGAAATATTGTCCCCGATGGTAATTTCTTTGGACATGGTTCTTGTCTGGTTCATGATATAAATAATAAATTAGTCTTTATTTTTTTTTCCGGTTACCGGAAAAAGCTTTCTTTTTTTCTGTCTCAGTAAAATATATTTTCCATAAGTGTTATTATTAATTTAATAGCGCTAATGTAGCATAAATAAAAAAATATTCAATAAAAAAATTGTACTTTAAAAAATAATTGGCTTTTTTTATTAAGCCACCAGGAAGATGAGAAGTAAAACGATTCTTTAAAAGAGTAATTTATACGAAAGAGTAGTTATTTTCCATAATGAAAAAAAATATAACCCATGCAATTGCTGTAATCATTCTTTTCCTCCTGTCAGGTATTAACAGCGGATTTCCCCAGGAAGAGCGTGAGATCGAACTGACCGCGCAGGGAATCCTCGCGCGTGTTGACCGGGTCATGGATTATCCTGTCGGGCTCATCAAAGGAAGGATGAAGCACATCAAACCTGACGGCGAGTCATATACTAATGAGATAACAGGAAAGATAACAAAGGACGATTTTTTATTTATACTGAGCAATAAGGAACGGGGAGAACAGGTCAAGATATTGTATAATCTTTCGGGTGAAGATATCTGGGTCTACCTTATGCACTCAATTAAACTTTATCATAAACTGGGAATTGATAAATATGATCCGATCCTGATGACCAACTACTACTATATCGATCTGTCAAATGCCGACCTGCAGAGCAATTACACTGCTGAAATCATCGGCAGCGCTGTTGTTAAAGAAGAGGACACCTATATATTAAAACTCAAGCCGATATTCAAGGGAGGCATGTACGGCCTCCTCACCCTGTATGTTACCAAGAAGAATTTCATCCCCATCCGAATCGATTATCATGACCGGGACAACGTCATATTTAAATTCATGACCGTCGCGAAGGTGATGGAAAAGGGGAGCCGTATTGTGCCGGTCCGCTATGACATGATGGACCTCCGTACCGGCACCATGACCATTCTCAGTTTTTTTAGTTTTGATGAAAGTGTGATATTTGGCAGCGAAATATTCAGATCTGAAAAACTCGGAGAGCCGTGACACAGGTTTTCGTAACAGAGCGATACGGTAACAGGTTTATAATAAAGGGTGACGATTATCATCATATCGCGCGGGTCCGCCGCGTAAAAATCAATGACATCATTAATGTACGTGATCCGGAAGGTGCCCTGGTCAGGGCGCGGGTTACCCGGATTGATGCTGCAGAGCTTGAAGCGATCCCTCTTGAAGAAAAATCTCCGGGAGAAGGGGCTGGCGGGATTTCTCTCATCCTCGCGGTCGCGGTTCTTAAGGGAAAAAAATTCGATTTCGTGATACAAAAGGCCACGGAAGCCGGTGTGGACCAAATAATTCCGGTCATTACTGAACGCACGGTTCCCGATATCTCGGGCAAGGCCGAACCCAGATTGCACCGATGGAACAGGATCGCCGAAGAGGCGTCAAAACAATGCATGAAGGGCCGCGTCACTGCTGTAGGACCGTTCGAGAGTTTTAATGAGTACACGTCGCGCCAGCATTCAGGCGCGAAACTCCTGGCGCATCCTGACTCTGCAACACCGTTGAGTGAATATCATCGCTGCACCGCGGAGGTTTCCTGTATCAATCTTCTTGTCGGCCCTGAAGGAGGGTTCAGCAGCGCTGAGGTTGACAGGGCCCGCGCCAGCGGCTGGACACCGGTGAGGGTCGGATCAACAGTGTTCAGGGCCGAGACCGCGGCAGTGGTCATTCCATCGATTGTTTTATATGAGTGGAGCAGGGGATGAAACTGAAGGTGAACGGCAGAGATATCGAATTTGACGGGAAAACCGTTCTGGATCTTGTCGACCATTACCGGCTCGACCGCGGCCGCGTTGTCGTTGAAAGGAACGGAAAGATCGTTCACCGGCAGGACATCGAGCGGACCCTGCTTGAGGAAGGGGACTCGCTTGAGCTGGTGCGCTTCGTGGGCGGAGGATGATCAGTGCAAAAGGAACTCTTTTCGGCAATAGACGCGTCAATAAACAGGGCCATGGAAGGCATACGGGTGTGCGAAGATGTTCTGCGCTTTTCATTCAGGCAGGGAATCTTTTCAGCGCGCCTCAAGGAGACCAGGCACAGGATGAGGAAGGAAGCCGCTGTATTTCCCCTGAACGGCCTTCTTTCATCGCGTGACGTTGCCGGTGACGACCAGAAGTTTTTTGACCTGGAAAGCGAGAAAAAACGCGGCTCGCTCTTTGACGTGCTCAGGGCGAACTTCCGCCGCAGCATTGAAGCGGTAAGGGCACTGGAAGAGCTTTCAAAAGCGGCGGGGGTTTCGCCGCAGCCTGATTTTCAGGGTATCCGATTTGAGCTGTATGCGCTTGAAAAAGAAGTGCTCGTCTCTTTTGAAAAGGAAAAAAACCTTTCCCTGTTCCGCAACGCGCTGTACGCGATCATAGATTCATCGTTTGTTGCGAACAACGAGTACCTCGCTGTTGCATCAGCCTTTATCGATGGCGGCGTTTCAATACTTCAACTGCGCATGAAAGGCGCCTCGTCCAGGGACCTTCTCGCGGTCGGCCATGAGTGCGCCGCGCTCTGCAGGGAGCGGGGAGTTCTCTTCATCATAAACGACCGTCCCGATATCGCCTGTCTCGCGGGCGCTCACGGGGTGCACCTGGGGCAGGACGACATCCCCCCGAGTGAGGCCCGAAAAATACTTCCATCTGACATGATAACGGGCCTGTCGACCCATTCACTGCAGCAGGCTGTTGAAGCAACAGCCCAGGACCCCGACTATATCGCGATCGGGCCGTTATTTGACACTTCAACCAAAAACGGCGAGCTGGTCAGGGGCATCGGCACCGCGGTTATCTCTGACATAAAAAGCAGGGTCGACCTGCCCCTTGTCGCGATCGGCGGCATAACCCGTGATAATGCCGGGCAGGTCATGGCTGCCGGTGCTGATGCCTGCGCCGTGATTTCTTTTCTTTATTCAGGCGGACGTTTTGCGGAGAACTGCAGGGCCCTTGTCAATTCTTTTTCCGGACGGCGAAACGATGATGATTGAAGAACTCGCTGAATTGATCGCTGTCAAAAGGGACCGCTGGCGCGAGGTACGGCAACTCCGCCTTAACAGAAAGGAAGAACTTTTCAGCCAGGGGCTGGATGTCGGGGCCGTGCGCCGCGACCGGGAGTACCGCAGGCTGAAAAAGGAACAGCACGCCTTGAGCGTTGCCCTGAGGCATCTTGAAATGAAAAGAAACAGAAAGGAATCCCGTGAAAAGAAAATCAGCTGAAATGCTCCTGGCATTTTCCGACAGGGAAGGAACCGTGTATGATTTTCCAGGCCTGGAGCCCGCTTTCAGAACCGGGAAAAGGACGGTCCCGGTTGAGCGTGAAGAGCTCATCCCCCTGCCTGAAGGAAGCTATCTTTTCTCTTTAATCGGGCGCGTTCCTGTTTCGTATAACAGGGAGAATAACGTATTTAGCGAAATACAACGCGATCCTGACGGGGACGAGATCTGGGCCCTTTCTTCTTTTCTCGCATCGGGCTACCTGAGGACCTATCTTCCCGCGTTCGCGCGCGGAAAAAACGCGCCCGTGCTGCCGCTGTGGGCCTACGCCGGCGTTGTCATCATTGACGGTAAATTTTTCGTCCCCGCGCTCCGCATCGATGAGGACCAGCGTTCAGACCCGGCGATTCACCGGAACCACCGCGAACTTAAAAGGTCGATCGCTAAAGTTACACGGTCCCTTCCTGAAAACAGGCTGGTAAGGCAGCTCGCGAAATGTTCAACCGAGTACAACTGCCTCTGCGCCAGAAATTTTTTTCTGGGTCGTTATGAGGCCCCCGTACCGACAACGCCGGCATGCAACGCCGATTGCCTGGGCTGCCTTTCTCTTCAGGAGGGAGATGATTTTCAGTCTTCGCAGCAGCGCCTCGATTTCAAACCGACACCCGATGAGATCGCCGAGGTCATCATCCGCCATTTTTCCGCTGTCGATCAGGGCGTTGCCAGTTTCGGCCAGGGCTGCGAGGGTGAGCCACTCCTGCGCGCAAAAGACCTTGCCAGGGCCGTTTCCCTGGTCCGGGAGAAAACCGGTTCCGGGACCATCAACATCAATACCAACGGGTCGAGGCCTGAAATGATCGGGCTGCTCGCCTCGTCAGGCATTGATTCCGTACGAATAAGCCTCAATTCACCCACGGAAAAATATTATACCCGGTATCACCGGCCCGGGGGATATTCTTTTTCCGATGTGCTTCAATCCATCGGGAACGCGCTCGAGGCAGGGCTTCATGTTTCCATCAATCTCTTCTTCATGCCCGGGTTTACTGATATGGAAACCGAGGTGCAGGCCCTTGACAGTTTTTTGAATAAATTCCCGGTTCACATGATACAGACCCGGAATCTGAATATTGACCCGGATTTTTATTTTGACCATATCGGATTTGAGGAATCTGATCCTGTGGGAATCAGAAACCTTATTTCAATCCTGAAACGGGACCACCCGAATGTAGCTCTGGGTTATTATAATCCGTCTAAAGAAGTATACCGGACCAGAAATACTCTTGACTAATTTCAGCTTTTATTGCTGATTTAATCCTGTTCATTATTTACTTCTGGAGGAGATCATGGCAGAAAATGTGAAACACGCCCTTGTTCTTATTCATACCTGGGGAGACAACAGTGAACTCCTGGCGATGCTGAAAAACAACAAACACTGCGTGTCAATATTTCATATCATGGGAAGATACAGTTTTCTTGTTGACGCGAATTTTGATAATTTTGAGCAGATTGAAAACTGGGTGAATCAGCTTAAGGCGCTGAAGCTTTCATCGGGAGTGCCTGCTGTTATACAAATGCTGACGCAGAGGGTAATCGATGTTCACAAGACGAAAAGCGATTTCACCCTGCAGGAATATTTCGCCATGAAAGACCGGGAACACTTTTTTGTTCAGATCGACTCGCCCCAGGAGGATGAATCTCTGATAAATTCACTGAAGGAGAGCAGTGTTGTCCATTCGGTTCTCCATGTTCAGGGAGAAAGCTCGTTTACTATAGAAATCATTGTTGATGATTATGATGAATACAGAGCATTTCTTAAAAAAATAAAAAAATTTCATACAATTAATCATATCGAAACCCAGGAAGTGATCGCGGTGATCAAGTACCGAAACCAGATATTTGATGACCGCGGCCGGCTGGTTTATCCCGCTGAAGACAACAGGGAACTTTTTTCACTGTGAGGTTTTATGGATAAAAATAAACCGCCTGTTGTTGATAATCCTCTTGAATATGCACGGGATGTTGTCGGCAGGGACCCTTATGCGTCATATCTCGGTATTGAAGTTGATGAAGTGAGGGAAGGCTATGCCCGCTGTTCACTGACAATCAGGCCGGAGTATCTCAACGCGGTCGACCGGGCGCACGGTGCCGTTATCTATGCTCTGTCGGACCAGGCGTTCGCGGTAGCCTGTAATTCCATGGGTTCCCTCGCGCTGGCGGTAAATTTTTCGATACATTACATCGGACCCGCTTTTGACGGTGAGAAGATATTCTCTGAAGCGACCCCGGTCAATGTTTCGCGGAAAATAAGCGTGTGGAATATCTCGGTCTACGGAAGCCAGGACCGGCTGATCGCTTCCGGCCAGGGAGTCGCTTATCACAAATAGCGCGTCCGGGACTTTTCACGGCACATCCCTGTAATTATTTTCTTGACATTGCCATACAGGGGGCAATTAATATTAGCTCTGGCTGCCGGTGCCATTTTTTGTATCGCAAATCCGCCTGATAAAACCGGAAACGGGACATTAAATTATTTTGCTGCTTTCAAGTAAAGCCAGGTGAAGGTTACCAATGAAAAGGATTGTCGGCATTATTTTTATTCTAGCTCTTATTACATCCTGTGATGATTTTATCACGGAAAAAGATAAGAACATGATCAAAGATATTGAATCTGTTGACTATGTTACCCTTCAGGACATCGCCGCCGGTAACAGGTCACTGGCAAAAGGCACGCGCATTAAAATCAAGGTCAGAACCGATAAAGACTGGGTCAAGGTATACGGGTATCGTTCAGAGATTGATGAGCTGATCTCGGAGCAGACTCTCATCCTGTACCTGTTTAAAGAAGATTTTGAAAAGGAACAGTTTAATACGGAATTTTTTATGCAGAAGCTGTATGAACGGATAAAAAAAACAGATCAGGTAAAAAGGTGATTTATGTTTCACGGTGTATATACTGCTCTTGTAACTCCTTTTAAAGGAAGCGGAATTGATTATGAAGCGCTGTCGGTAATAATTGAAAAACAGGTTGCCGGCGGTGTTGACGGTATTGTGCCCATGGGCACAACGGGTGAATCTCCAACCGTGACTTTTGATGAACACCGGGAATTCATTAAAAAAGTTGTGGCGCTGGTCGGAGGAAGACTTAAGGTTATCGCCGGTACCGGGGCCAATGCAACCGAGGAGGCGGTTTTTCTTTCAAAACATGCGCAGGATTCCGGGGTAGACGGACTGTTGCAGGTTGTCCCCTATTATAATAAACCGACACAGAAAGGCCTTATCGCTCACTTCGAAAAGATAGCCTCGGCGGTAAGCATCCCCATTATGCTTTATAATATCCCGGGCCGTACCGGTATAAACATGGAACCGGCATCGGTTCTTGAGCTGACCAAGAGGAGCGGCAATATTGTTTCAATTAAGGAAGCATCAGGGGACATTAACCAGATGATGAAGGTCATTGAACTCTGCGGTGACCGGATTACCCTTCTTTCCGGAGACGATAATCTTCTTCTGCCGGTGCTTGCCATAGGCGGCAGGGGCGTTGTTTCTGTTCTGTCAAATCTGGTCCCCTCAGACGTCGGCCAGGTCATAAGGTCCTTTAATGAAGGGGACCTGGATAAAAGCAGGGAACTTTTTTACCGGCTGCTTCCCCTGTGCCGCGCCATGTTTTATGAAACAAACCCCGGTCCGGTCAAGGCCGCGATGGCCATGCTCGGATATTGCAGCGGTGACCTGCGCCTGCCGCTTCACGAGCTCGATGAAGGAAACAGGGAAAAGCTCGCCAGGGCTCTCAGTGATTACGGGCTGCTCTGATAATGAGGAATTGACATGAATATCGGCGTTTGCGGCATCTGCGGGAGAATGGGCCATGAGGTACTTTCTGTTCTGATGAACAGGGGGCATTCCCTCTGCGCCGGTTTTGACGCGCCATCATCCGCAGGCTATGGCAAACAGGCCGGCTCGCTCATCCTTCGTGATGATATTACAGCGGTTATCGGCGATATTTCTCCACAGGCCATTGCCGAATGCGACGGGATAATTGATTTTTCCGCGCCCGCGGCGACCATGAAACTGCTGGAATACGCCGTAACGGAACGCAGGCCTCTGGTCATCGGGACCACGGGTCTCGAAAACGTTCAGGTCAGCGCTATTGAAAAGGCCGCTAAAAAAATTCCGGTTCTGTTTTCGCCGAACATGTCAATCGGCGTGAACGTGCTTTTTAAACTTACTGAAATCGCCTCATCCGTCCTTTCATCGGAATATGACGTGGAAATCTTTGAGGCGCATCACCGCCATAAAAAGGATGCGCCTTCAGGGACCGCGAAAAAACTTATCGATATCGTTAAAAAGAACAAGGACGGCCTTGCTGCGGCCAGGGAAGTGTGGGGCCGTGACGGAATTACCGGAGAGCGTACCGATGACGAAGTTGGAATTTTTGCCATGAGAGGCGGTGATATAGTCGGTGATCACACGGTTTACTTTATCGGCAACGGTGAGAGGATCGAACTCACGCACCGGGCCACGAACAGGAACATCCTGGCGTCCGGGGCCGTGCTCGGCATGGAGTATCTCATCGGTAAGAATCCCGGTCTTTATACCATGTTTGATGTTCTGGGATTTAAATGACAGAGGAAAAGGATAAAATTCTGGATACAGGGGAAACGCGGGAGATTGAAGAAAATCCCTATGACCCTGAGAGGAAAAAGCCTGAAGATATCGTGCGGCTTTTTTATATCCATAATGTCCCGATTATTCCGGTGATTTCCAGGAGGGGGGTCCTGATCGGGATAATGCGTAAGGATGATGTCATTGCCGAACTGAGTGATATTGAAAGAGTTGAAAAACTTACAATCGATGCCTTTATCACTTCCCTTGCCAGAAAGATGACTTTAGATGATTTTCTTGCCTATGGCAAAATTAAAGAGTTCACCGTGATCAATATTTTCGGAGAAGTTCTCGGATCATGGCCCCGGCTCAGGCTTTTCTCCGCTCTTGAAGAAAGAGGCGGCACTGAAGCAATCAAGGATGACATTACCGAACAGAAAGACCAGCAGATGCTTGAGTGGATCATCTATCTGGTGCTGGAACATATTCCCCGCGGCCTCTACGCGGTCAATAAAAAGGGGAAGACCATTTTTTACAACAGCCATTTTGAAGAACACGTTGAGAAAATTTTTAATAAAGCTCTTGATTCGGATGTTGTGGAGGACCTGTTAAAGAACCCGAGAAAAAATGAGCTCGTTACCGGCCCTTCGGGCGGTGAGATATGTTTTTTCAATAAGGACCTGTCTCTCTATTATGAAAAAATTCCCCTGATGAGCAAAAAGAAAAATCTCGGTTATCTTATATTCAGCCTGAACGAATCAGAGATCAAGCCGGGCCTGAAACTTCCCGGTGTTGATATCAGGGGAATGTCCCTTGCCGAAATGATTGAGGCTTTTGAGCGTTCGGTCATTGTTGAACTGATCAATGAAATGGAAGATACGGGAAAAGTTTCATCCAGGCTTAAAATAAGTGTCAAATCTTTGAAAAGCAGAATTGTCAAACTCGGAATAGATATTAAAAAAAGATGATTTTTAGGCTCATTTTATTGAAAAAAAAACAGTTGAAAAAATTTATTATTATTATATATTAAAAATGTGTCTGAGAAACTAATCCGGGTAATCACTTCATATTTTTTCTTGACTAAAACAATATAATTAACAATAGTGTCGCTAACTTAAGAAAAGCCTGTAACAATACCACCTTATAATCTTGACTGATAGGTTAATAGCAACACTGATATCGTGGCTGGATTTTCCTTCAAAAAATATTAATTTTTGAAACATGGAATTTAAAATAAATTGTGAATTAAAGGTAATGTATGACAAATACAACTGAACCTGTCGGATCTGTTGAAAAAAACAAACCTGAAACTGATTCTGAAGTTACAAGAGAAAAAAACGGGAGTCGTAACGGAAACGGCAATGGAAACACTTCGGCCAGTGAAACCAAGATCGATCTGGCTGAACTTAAATCGAAAAAGATCAATGAACTCGTCACTATCGCCAAAGATATGGGGCTTGAACGGGTATCCGGCCTGAAAAAACAGGACCTCATTTTCGAAATACTGAAAACACAGACGGAACAAAAAGGGCTGATCTTTTCGAGCGGTGTCCTGGAAATATTAAGTGACGGCTATGGATTTCTTCGTTCGCCGAACTACAACTACCTTCCCGGACCTGATGATATTTATGTATCGCCGTCTCAGATACGGCTATTTGGCCTGAAAACCGGTGACACCATCGCGGGCCAGATCCGTCCGCCAAAGGACAATGAGCGTTTTTTCGCCCTCCTGAGAATCGAAGCCGTAAACTTTGAAAATCCTGACAACCTGCAAAAGAGGGTATTTTTCGACAACCTCACTCCGCTGTATCCCGAGTCGAGGATATCGCTTGAGACCGATTCCCAGAACGTGGACATGAGGATCGTGAACATCATGACTCCGGTCGGCAAGGGCCAGCGCGCCCTGATTGTTGCTCCGCCCCGGACAGGAAAGACCATCCTTCTTCAGAAGATAGCGAATTCCGTGACCACGAATCATCCTGAAGTCTTTCTGATCGTGCTTCTCATAGATGAGCGCCCTGAAGAGGTTACCGACATGCAGCGCTCGGTAAATGGCGAAGTCGTTTCGTCGACCTTTGACGAACCGGCAAGCAGGCACGTTCAGGTCGCTGAAATGGTCCTTGAAAAGGCAAAACGGCTCGTCGAAAGAAAAATGGACGTTGTCATTCTTCTGGATTCAATAACCAGGCTGGCCCGGGCCTATAACCAGGTCGTGCCCACAAGCGGGAAGATCCTTTCCGGTGGTGTTGATTCCAACGCGCTGCATCGCCCCAAACGATTTTTCGGCGCGGCCCGAAACATCGAAGAGGGGGGCAGCCTGACCATCCTCGCGACCGCCCTGATCGATACCGGCAGCAGGATGGACGAGGTTATTTTCGAGGAATTTAAAGGTACCGGTAACAGTGAAATTCATCTTGACAGAAAACTGGCTGACAGAAGAATATTCCCCGCGATCGATATCAATAAGTCAGGAACCAGGAAGGAAGAGCTTCTTCTTGAGGAAGAAGAGCTCGCCAAACTCTGGGTACTGCGTAAAGCGCTGGCTTCAATGAGCGCGACAGAGGCAATGGAGCTTCTCATCGAGAAGATGAGGGCGACGAAAAACAACAAGGCTTTCTTTAAAGCCATGAATTCATAGGAATTTGAAGAGAAGGAGTATATACATGAAAGAGGGCATCCATCCTGAATATCTTGAAACGGTGATTAAATGCGCCTGTGGAAACGAAATTAAAACACGTTCAACGGTAAAGGATCTCCATGTTGAAATCTGTTCAAACTGCCATCCTTTTTATACCAAAAAACAGAAGATTATCGATTCCACCGGCCGGGTTGAGAAATTTAAGAAGAAATATAAAATTGATTAATTTCATGTAAGGGAACCTCTATAAATTACATTTTGGATGTTCCCTTGAGGGCACAACCATTGGATAAATCAGGTTTTATCATTTTTCAGTTAATGAAAAAACCTGATTTTTAGAGGTGCCCTTAATTTACACCTGCAATACACTAGGGGAAAGGTTCCTTGTTACAAGGAGCCTTTTTCTGTTTTATTTTTAAACAGGCTTTCCCTGGCCATCCTTCCCAGGCCGCCAACTCCCGCAAGCGAGACCAGTATCATGAGACCGCCGGCGATGATCCGGACCGTGATGTTTTCCGAGAGGATGACGGCTCCCATGAGCACGGCGAAAAGGATTCTGCTTGTCGAAACCAGCGAGCCTGCTGCCGCGTTAATATAGCGGTAGCCCACGGTAATGCACAGCTGGCCGATCACGGACAGCACGGTTGCCGCGATGCAGTGCACGAGAATGATCCCCCGGGGAACCACGAACACGGGCGCGACCAGAACAAGGTTCGCTGCGGCGCCGAAGGCCATGAGGTAGAAGAGTATAATGTATGCGTGGTCGTATTTGCGCGCCTCCCTGAGGGATGTTATGGCGAACCCGGCAATGATTCCCGACGCAAGGCCCATCAGGTCACCGATATTGATTCCGGAAGACACAAGGGACGCGGCATCGGGCACGACGATAAAATACAGGCCGGCCAGGGTCAGCAGAAGATACAGGTAGTAGACCGGGCTCGTGTGTTCCCGGTTTATCACGGGCGACAGCAGAAACACGAAAAGGGGGTAGGTCATGTTGAGGATGTTGACCTTGGTGACCGTTGAGTACTGCACTCCCATGAAGAAAAAAATCACCGCGAAGGTGTTGAAGAACGCCCGCATCGCAACGTATTTTGTTTTTACCGGGACGAGGTTCTTTCTGCGGACCAGCACATAGCCGAGCACGAGGATGAAGCCCGCGAGGAAGCGGAAGAAGCTCAGCTCAATGGCCTGGACCTTTGATGAGGATGTTATTATTTTGACGAAAACCGTGGCCAGGGCAAAGGAAAACTCCGCTGCCAGGAGCAGGGCTATTCCCGCGTAAAGCTCCGGTTTTTCAGCGTGTTGAGGATTTGCAGAATGTTCGGGGTCCGGGCCTTCCATTAAAGAATCATCCTGCCGCTGCACCGCCCTGCTCGATTTTTTCAGCCATGACCCAGCCGATGATCCCGGTTATCGCGAAAAGAACGGCGATAAACTGCGCCTGGGTCAGGCCCAGGGCGATCTTTTCGTTGAGGCGCACGAATTCGACCGAGAACCGGGCGATCCCGTTGAGTATGAGGTACAGGAAGAATATCCGTCCGGTAATGAACGTTCTTTTTCTCAGGTGCAGAAGAAGGATCACGATCATAAAGGCGACGAATGACTCGAACAGCGGCGTGGGCAGCACTTCGCTGCTCGTGGGGACTATCCCGTTGGGATAGGCGACCCCGAGGAATGAATCAGTCCGGATCCCGTAGCATCCGTCACCCGCGACATGACATCCGATCCTTCCAATCGCGTATCCCAGGGACATCGGGGCTGAAACGAGATCGAATATCTCCAGGACCTTTTCTCCATTCGCCCTGATGAGGAAGACCGAGGCGGAAAGTGCGACGATAAATCCTCCATATACGGTCAGTCCCGCTCCCGAAAAGATCATGCCAAAGGGGTCATTCAGGAAACTGTCGAAGTTTTCGATAATATGAAATATTTTGGCGCCGATAATAGCCGAAGGGATGACCAGAAGCAGCAGTTTGTACGCGAGCTCCGGATCTTTGCCGTGGATTTTAAGCTCCCTTTCAAAGAGAGCAAAAGCGAGATAAAAGGCAAGACCAAGCATAATGCCGTATCCGCCGATCTGGATGATTTTATAACTGAACACTATTGGATACATGAAGGTCTCCTCTTGCGTGATGAATAATAGAAAAAGAAGAAGAAACGGTGCTTTGTCAAGACATTAAAAAAATTTTATGTTTGCAAAATATATCTTTTTATAGTACTTAGCATTTATTCCCGGCCAAATGAAGATTTCTCATGGTATCTGGAAATGCCGGGGTTCAGGAAACTATTTATGGACGATACAGAAAGGGTCAGGCTCATACGTCTGGGGAACGAGCTCTTTAATAACAAGGACATTGAAAGGGCTCTGAAAATTTTTGTCAAGACCCAGTACCGGGACGGAATAACCCGGATCGCCGATTATTATTTTTATGACAAAAAAATGCCCCTGGTCGCGCTCCGGTATTACCGCATGGTCAAACGCCAGGACAAGGTCAATGAAATATTTGAACGCATGGTTTTTGCCCTGGGCAGGCTCCTGGGGAAAAATACCGGCCCTAAAGTCGAGCTTCCCCCTCTTAAAGTTTCTCCCAAGCTTAAAATTCTCGCTGAAGAGATTCTCGAGCGTGAAAAAAACAATACAAATACATAGATGCCTGTCCCCTGCCCACTCCAGTAATTTTATATATGGACATGAGCGGGTGTAACAAGATAACCCGCACATTCACTGAAAGATATAAGCGGTATCCGGAGCATTATATGAAAAATTATAAATTTATACCAGCAGTACTACTGTCGTTGATACTGCTTATCTCGGCCGGGGGCGACGGCGAAAACGCCGAAGACTTCCTGGTGAAAAATGTCGTAACGCGAAAGCTTGCGAACGGCATTACCGTGATTCTGCTGAACAGGGGATACGCGCCGACACTGGCGTTTGACATGTCGTTCGCTGTCGGTTCGTCTGATGAAAGCTACAACACCATAGGCGCCGCGCATCTTCTCGAGCACATGCTTTTTAAAGGTACCGACAAAATCGGGACCACTGACTTCGATAAGGAAAAAATACTGCTGGATAAAATCGAGGCTGTTGGTGAAACCATCGACCACCTCAAGCGCACGAATCCAGAAAATATGATGCTCCCCGGGCTTGAGTCCCGCCTGAAAGCGTTGCAGCACGAGGCAGCGCAGTACGTTGTCAGCTCGCCCTATGACCGGATATATTCCGAAAAGGGCGGGATCGGTTTCAACGCGTCAACATCCCGCGATAAAACGGGATATTACATCGAGCTTCCTTCTTCAGAGCTTGAACTGTGGGCAAAGCTCGAATCGGAACGGCTCAGGCACCCGGTGTTACGGGAGTATTACCTCGAACGGAACAACGTCATGCAGGAGCGGCTGATGCACTATGACTCGAGCGGGACCGGGCTCCTCTCTGAACGATTCCTGGCGCTCGCATTCGAAGCGCATCCATACCGGCATCCCATAATCGGATGGCAGTCGAACATCGCGAACCTTTCGCTTCGGGATGTCCGTTCTTTTTATTACCGCAACTACATTCCGTCACGAATGGTCATCACTGTTGTCGGAAAACAGAATGTTGATGATACTTTTGCGGTTATCAGAAAATATTTTGAAACGATAAAAGCGCGGCCCGAACCGCGGAAAACATCCATATCTGAACCCGAGAAGCGCGGCGAGAAACGTTTTGTCCTTAATTATGAATCGAACCCGTACCTCATGATCGGGTGGCACAAACCAACGTTCCCCTCGAGGGACGATTACGTGTGCGATGTTATCGCTGAAGTTCTGGCAGGGGGGATGTCATCCCCCCTGTACCGTTCCATCGTTATTGAGAAGCAGTTCGCCTCGTCAATTGACGCCTGGAACGGTTACCCCGCGGCGCGATACGACAATCTTTTCCTGATCACGGTTGCGCCCAAGGCCGGAGTGGACACCGCTGCGCTTGAGAATGAGATTTACGCGAAAATGGAGAAAGCCGTTAAAGAAGTTTCCCGCGAAGACCTTGACCGGGTCATCAATAAAATGGAATCGGACCTTGTCTTCGGCCTTGCGACCAACAAGGGGCTTGCCCATATGCTCAGTTATTATCAGACCGTTTTCGGGCAGTGGCAGTACGCGGCTACCTACCTCAGGGCGATTAAAAGCGTAACTCCTGAAGAAATGGGGAGCGTGTTTGAAAAATATTTTACTCCTGAAAACAGGACCGTGGGCGTACTTATTGACAGCAGGACCAGGGAGGCGGGGCATGACAAGTAAACAGGTCTTGAGAAATATATCTTCTGCGTTTCTGGTTACAGGATTAATATTTTTCGCGGCACCGGCAAGCCCGGGCATGCCGGGACTCGACCTTCCGCACGCGGAGAAAAAGAATCTCCAGAACGGGATTCCGGTAGTGTACGTGTATGACGATCTTCCGCAGACCACCATCATCGCTTCGATCGGGTACGGGAAGCTTCATGAGGACCGAAACACGGCAGGGCTTTCAGCGCTTCTTTCTGAGATGATAAAACTTTCGGGGTCGCGCAAATATCCGGGGAAGAGCCTCCATGACGCGGTTGAATCAATGGGGGGCAGGCTTTCGGTTGAAACATCATGGGAAAGCACCGTGATTTCACTAAAGGTCCTGAGCCGATTCAGCGGGAGGGCGTTTGATATACTGAGTGACCTGGTCACGAACCCCAACTTTAACAGCAGCGACATTGAAAGGGCCAGGTTTATCGTTATTGATGAAGTCAGGAGAAAGTTTGACGATCCCGCCGCGATAGCTTTTGAAAAGGCGCGTGAAATTATTTTTAACGGTAAAGGCTACGGCTCTGTACCCACTGAAAAGGGTGTTGCCTCGTATACGATTGATAACTGCGTCAGGGCGTGGAAAGAATATTTTACCACGGGGAACATGCTCCTGGGGATCAATTCGTCGAAGAGTTTCAACGAAATGTTTGATATGGCGGCATCGGTTTTTTCTTCGGTCCGGCAGGGGACCAGAAAAGATTATGCGGTGAGCCCCGCGGAAGTTGCCGCGTCACTTGAAAAGAACCGCGATTTGATTTTTCTCTATCCGAAGGACATCCCCCAGGCTACGATCGTGTTCGGCACCGGGGCCCCGGCAATTGCCGAGAGCGGCACCTATGCCCTTTCCCTGATGAATTTTATTCTGGGCGGGGGGTCTTTCAATTCGCGCCTGATGTATGAGATAAGAGTGAAAAGGGGACTCGCCTATGCGGTACAGTCCGTGGTGCGTTTCAGATACAGGACCGGGGTTTTTCTCGCTTTTGCACAAACGGAAAATTCCTCGGTTGCTGAAGTTTTCAATCTCATGAATGATAATATCGCGGCCATGTCATCATCCCCGGTTAAAGACTCCGAGCTTGCGTGGGCGAAAAAATCCCTTCAAAACAGCTATGTTTTTAATTTTGACACCTCGCTCAATGTACTCGGCAATTATCTTGAAAGAGAATACAACAGGCTCCCTGATGATTATCATGAACGATATATAGACAATGTTATGAAAGTTTCCGCCCAGGACATCGAATCAGAATGTTCACGCATGCTCAAGCCAGGGATGGTACGGGTTGTCGTGGGCGATAAAGGGCTTGCCGGGTCTCTCTCTTCAGCAGGCCGGGTCGTTGTTCTTGATCGGGAGGAATAGCATGGACGGCGAAAAGGGTATTGTTATTGAAACTTCATCACGCAGGATTCTTGTTGAATCCGACGCATCGGATATGTGCTCCTCCTGTGAAGCGCGGCATGCCTGTATGGCCGGGGAGCACAGGAAGAGAAAGATATGGATTGAAAACACCCTTGGGGCCGGACTCGGGGATACTGTTTCATTTGTAATTAAAGAAAAAAGTGTTATCGTCTCCTCAATCCTGTTATATTTATTTCCCGTTCTTGCTCTTATCGGTGGTGCCCTTGCCGGGTCAAACTATAATTCTCTTCTGGGATTGGACAGGGACGCTTCGGCTGCAGTAGGGGGAATTATCGCCTTAGCGGCTGCCGTTGTCATTGTGTGGATTGTTTCGAAGATTATTTCCCGCAGAAGTTTTTTCGCTCCGGTTTTAATCGGAATTGAAAGCCTAAAATAGAGAAATCTCTCGCTGCTAAACGGGAGGAATACAGCGGTTTTAAGGTTCATATTTTTTCAAGGTGAGCCGAAAATTAAATTGTGGCCTTGATACCGTACTGGCCCGTTTTTGAGATGGAACCTCATTATAAATATGTTCAGGGAAGAACAGATCAATGGAAAAAGTTTTTGATTTCATGGCGTATAAAATCGAAAAATCTTTGAAAGCTGAGGGTTTTACGATAAAAATTGACAGGGAAAAAAATGTTAAGCTCCTTATAAAGTTGAAGGTTGATGAGAAAGAATAATATCTGAAATTTTACCGAATTTTCTAATTATAGAGTCTTGAGAAAAAAAAGAGTTGTACTGTTAAATTACTTGCATATTAAATTCCTTTTTGTATTTTTGTATTAACTGCTGTGAGTTCCCTATTGCCCGATTGGATATCGTGTAGTTGTCTATCCGTTCTTCGAATTATAATAGAATTACTGACAAATGAATTGATATCACAGAATTAACATTTAGTAGTCCAGTGCGGGTGAGTTTACCGCTTTGAGGAGATAACCATGACACATGATCTTGAACAAAAGAAGAAAACGTTCCGCGACGAGCTTGAGAAGTTAAAGCAGGAATTTAAAGTTGAACTTCCGAAAAAGATAGCGGAAGCCCGCGCCTACGGTGATTTGAGGGAAAATGCCGAATATGATGCAGCCAGAGAACGTCAGGCTTTTGTCAAGGCCCGTATCGCGCAGCTGACCGACCAGCTCGGTAAATTAAACGAATTAAGCGTGACTGATATCCCCAGTGACAGAATCGGATACGGTGCCGCGGTAACTGTTGTTGATAAAGACAGTGATGACAGGATTTATTTTACTTTTGTTTCTTCAAATGAGGTCAACCCGTCTGAAGGGAAGATTTCCCTTTCATCCCCCATTGGCCAGGCACTTCATAATAAACAGGTCGGCGAGAACGTTGAAGTATCGATACCTGCGGGGATCAGGAAATATTACATTGAAAAAATTGTGACAATTCATGGCGATATCCATGAAAAAGCTTATGAAGAATAGTTAAACTGTCTTTATTGGAGGGTGAGATTATTTTGGATGAATTGGAGACGAGGGGAATCGAACCCCTGACCTCTTGAATGCCATTCAAGCGCTCTCCCAACTGAGCTACGCCCCC
>DAIUKG010000036.1:0-40322 GCA_036848375.1 Spirochaetota bacterium | reverse complement strand
ATGCAAAACCGGAATGACAAAACTACGTTACCCTCAAAATTATACTGCTACCCTTGATAAAATTACAGCGTCATTTGTTTTTTGATGGACATATTTATTTTATCAATGCATAACATCCGTGAAAAATTTACTTAACCGGCAAATAAACAAAAAGTACAACCATCAACTGGATCAGTAAAAATAGAATGAATTACAGTCTCCCCAGAAAACCGCTTTTCTACATTACAACACTGGGCATGCTGATCCTCATGTCTTATACATTCTGGAAAAGGACACCACCGGGTATATACTGGGATGAGCAGGCCCGCCAGATGTATTCAATCAGCTATACCAAAACAAAAACAGTGCGCACCGGAAAACATAAAAATGTCCGAAAAAAAATCAGGCTCAAGGGCACCCTCAACTTTCGGGTAATCGAAAAGACAGGTTCAATAAAAACAATGTGCCAGATATCGCCTGTGTCAATTGAACTGAATGGGACACATTACCCCGAGCTGGAGAAGATATACGCTCTTCCGTTTATAGCGGCATTCAACAAAAAAGGGAATATCAAATCTTTTCATTTCCAGCAGCAGGTAGCGCAGGAAGATGAAAATGATATCGCGTCCATTCTGAGCCAGGCTCAGTTTGTCATAAGGAAAAGCATAACATCCGCCTGGAACACCACCGAGAAGGACCTGAACGGAACATATGAAGCCGAATATGTCTACAACAAGAGACTTCTGGAAAAAAAGAAAATAAGCATCCTAAAAATTTTCGATGAAGACGGTTACCCCGCACGAGACATCTCCGCAGCAGTAAGAGAATCCATTACGGAGATAGCCTATGGCGAGCCGACAACCTGGCTGAGAAGAGCTAAAGGCAGGGAAAAGATCAGTGTCTTCGCCGGGGACGAGTCATATGCCACGTCCACAGTAAATGTAAGCATAAAAAAAATAAAGTTTAAACCTGTTAAAAACCTGTTCATCTGGAAAAACTCAAAAAACTACAAAGAGACCATTGCCGAATGGTCATTGAAACAAAAGAACACCCATTCTTTCACCGACTCACTGAAAATCAATGAAATTACCAAGACCTATGGCAGCACTTCATCAAGGCGTGTTATCAGCACAATACTGGGCAGATCGGCTTCTCCTGACAATAATTCCGTAAATAAAATAACTGAATACCTGGTTCTCTTCCCTGACGAGTCGGTTATAGTACCACTGATAATAAGGGGGGATGCATACAACTCATCGCAGCGAACTGCGGCGATCACCGCTCTCGGATGCGCCGGACATTCCCGGGCGCAGGCCGCCCTGGTACGAATCATGAACGACCCCGCTTTCAACACGGACACCAGGGCACGGTCAGCAGAAGAGCTGGGAAAAACAGAAAAGCCTGAAAATTCAACCATTGACGCATTATGGAAAGCCTTTTCGTTCAGAAAAAGCGGCAATAACGGTTTCATTAAAATTTCGCAGTGCGCAGCCGCGGCCATTGGTTCGCTGACCGGGACACTCTTGTTAAGCGAACGAAAAGACTTTCTGGATACAGGGGAAAAAACACTGGACCGCATTATCTCCGAACTTTCATCCACACAGGACATACCCGGCATAACATCGCTTCTGATTGCCGCAGGCAACACCGGAAGCACCGATGCCCTGGACGCAATTGAGGACCTCATTGATTCAGACCGGCAGCAGATCAGATCCGCCGCAGCAGAGGCCCTCGTCCATATTGAAGATTCCGGAGCAGAAAAGCTCCTGCTGAAACAGCTCGAAAATGAAGAGAACCCTGCTGTCAAGAAAACGATTCTAAAGGCACTGACCGCGAAAAAAAGCCGTGAAAAAACAGTCTTCAAAGTTGTCGATCTCGTAAAATCAGAAAAAAATGACCGGGTGCGGGGGATGATGTATCAGTACCTGCTTAAAAACAGAAACTATCCCGATGTGATAACTTCATTGCGGGAGATGCTAACTGTCGAAACATCGGCATCGAACCGAAAAATAATCCGCGAGGCCATCCGCTGACGTCGCTGTTAAATCTATTCAATGCTTTCCAGAAATGGAACAATTCCTTTCTCACCGGGGCTCTCGATAACGCCCCTGTCGGTTATTATCGCCGTTATATTTTTTGAAGGTGTCACGTCAAATGACGGGTTTCGTATTGACACGCCTTCAGGGACGATCTGATTCTGGCCGACAAAGGCCACTTCATCGACACTCCTTTCTTCAATGGGAATATCCTTCCCTGAAGCGATTTCAGGATCAAGGGTCGACACGGGAGCAGCAATATAAAAAGGAATCCGGTGCTCTTTTGCAAGGACTGAATGCGTATACGTTCCGATTTTATTGGCGGTATCGCCGTTCGCAGCGATGCGGTCGGCCCCCACAATAATTTTCCCGATCACTCCCCTGCTCATAAAGTGACCTGACATGTTATCAGTTATGACCGTCACGGGAATCCCGTCCTTCATCAACTCCCATGCGGTGAGCCTGGCGCCCTGAAGATACGGCCGGGTCTCGCACGCGAAGACCTCGATTTTTTTCCCCTGTTCGACTGCCGCGCGAATAACGCCAAGCGCGGTTCCGTAACCAGCTGTGGCCAGGGCGCCGGCATTGCAGTGCGTCATTACCACATCGCCGTCATTGAGGTATGCGCTGCCGAAGCGGCCGATTTCACGATTCGAGGCAATATCTTCATCATATATCAGCATTGCCTCGCGTTTCAGGCTTTCCCTTATCACGTCGATATCATTCGCAGAATCTATAACTTTTTTCATCCTCGCGATAGACCAGAAGAGATTGACCGCGGTCGGCCTGCTCGCCGCAAAACGATCAACCGCACTGTTTAAGCACTCCTTGAATTTATCAGGTTTCACTTCATCGATATTCACGGCCGCCAGGGCGATGCCCATTGCAGCGGCAACGCCAATTGCCGGAGCTCCCCTGATTTCCATGTCCCGTATTGAGGCGACCACCCCGGAATAATGACGGTAGCTGTTATACACTTCGGAGAGAGGCAACCTTCTCTGGTCCAGTATTATTACAGCGTCATCTTCCCACTTTATGGTAAACATCAGCATCCCCCTCAATGCACGTCACTGTGTTCAATTCTGTATTTCTTCAGCCGAATGAGATTCCCTTTTTCGTTCCACTCGACCTCATCCATGTGTATTCTTATAATAAGCAGTCCCCTGCCGCTGTTCTTGAAAAAATTTTCAGGGTCGCGCGGGTCCGGAAGCGACGAAAAATCAAAACCCGGTCCTTCGTCTTCAATAATGTATTCAACGTAATCGCGAGTCAGCCTGTACTGAATGGTTATCATCCTGTTGCAGTATTCCGGATCGGATTTCCGGGCATCAATCATCTCGTTAAAGCCTTTGATCCCCTCCCGCTCGCGGACGTCTGATGCGACTTCAAGGTTCCCGTGAAACATCGCGTTTGACAGTGTTTCCTGGAGCGAAAGCGTAATATTCTCCGCGGTTGTCCTGTTGCACAGACCGACCGGCACCAGGTCTTTGGTGAGATAATACGATATGGGATTGATCAGGGACGAATCAACCGGGATCCTGAACTTTTTATGGTCAAAATCCATGTACCGGGCGAACCCATCCGCCATCTGGTTTTCATGGCGCCTTTTTAAAATCGTACGCACCGACGAGGCGATGTCATTGATGTCAAAAGGCTTCCTTATAAAATCGCTTGCCCCGTAACGCAGCGCGCGGACCGCGTCCTCGACATTGCCGTGCCCCGTAATGATTAAAACCGGGATAGGCTCGTCAAAGCCGTTTATCCTGCGAAGGAGTTCAATGCCGTCCATCTTGCGAAGTTTGATATCGGTAATAATGAGGTCAACCATCTCGCCGTTTTTAATGAGATACAGCGCGTCCTCTGCCTTCTCCATTGAGATAACATTATATCCAAGACGGGAAAGCTTCTTCTGCAGTGTATAACGGATGACCTCTTCATCATCAACGATCAGTATCGAAGCTGATGCTTCACTCATGTTTTTCCCCGTCGCTATTTCCAAGAATCAGGTGTCCCATTTTGTCCCTTTTCGTTTCAAGGTAATACCGGTTATCATCCTGAGGGGTGATTTCAATAGGAACACGCTCAACGATCTCAAGTCCATACCCCTCAAGCCCGATGACCTTGGTCACGTTATTGGTGAGCAGGCGGATCGTGTGCAATCCCAGGTCGACCAGGATCTGGGCGCCGATTCCGTAATTCCTGAGATCGGGCGGGAAGCCGAGTTTGATATTCGCCTCAACCGTATCCATGCCGTTGTCCTGGAGATGGTACGCCTGGATTTTGTTCCCGAGACCGATACCGCGCCCCTCCTGCCTCATGTACACGATCACACCGGCGCCTTCGTCATCGATCATTTTCATCGCGGTGTGGAGCTGGGAGCCGCAGTCGCACCTTCTGGAGGCGAACACGTCACCGGTAAGACATTCTGAGTGGACCCTTACCAGCACGTTTTCCTTCCCGTCAACCTCTCCCTTTACCAGAGCCACATGGGTCTGATCGCCGACTTCGGTTTCATATGCGATAATGGTAAAATCGCCGTAATCGGTCGGCAGGTTTGCCTTTGATTTCCGCTTGATCAGCCGTTCCTTGTGCTGCCTGAATTTAATGAGGTCAGCGATAGTGCCGATCTTGAGGTCGTGCTTTTTGGCGAACTTGTCCAGGTCCGGCCGGCGGGCCATGGTGCCGTCATCGTTGAGTATCTCGCATATCACGCCTGCGGGCTTGAGCCCGGCCAGGCGAGCCAGGTCAACCGCGCCTTCCGAATGCCCTGCCCTTACGAGAACACCGCCCTTGCGCGCCGCCAGCGGGAAGATGTGGCCCGGCTTTCTGAGGTCATCAGGTCTGGCATTATCATCGATCAGGACCTCAACAGTCCGTGCACGGTCATGGGCGGATATTCCGGTCGTGGTCCCTTCAAGCGCATCAACCGATACGGTAAAAGCGGTCCCGAACTTGTCCTGGTTGTTTTCAACCATAAGGTCGAGGCCCAGCTGCGCAACCCGCTGCTGGTTCATCGGGGCGCAGATAAGGCCCCTGCCGTGCATTGCCATAAAATTAATCACTTCAGGCGTGCAGTGTTCGGCAGCGATAACAAGGTCGCCCTCGTTTTCCCTGTCTTCATTATCAACCAGGATGACCATTCTCCCCAGGCGTATATCTTCAATTATTTCATGGATGTCATTTGCTTTCATAAGACCTCCTTAAAAAAGGATCGTCCCTTATGGAAAAATCCCCCCCGGGCAACTCCCCCGGAAAAAAGTCATACCGGGTGCTCAGGGCACCCGGACAGGTGCATTAATAATTCAGACAGGTTTATAGTCAAGATAATTTATAATAAGGATGAAAACCGTGCCTCAGCCCGCGAGCCCGCTCAGAATTGTCATTACTTCTTCCAGTGTTGAGGCTGACATCAGCCGTGCCCGTATTGCAGAAGCGTTCTCCATGCCCCGGACATACAGCGCGAGGTGTTTTCTCATGAGGATGATCCCGTATGGCCCGTAAAAAGATGTCATAAGCGAGCAGTGTTCCAGGACCTGTTCCCTGATCTGAACCAGGGACGGCTTCGTTCCTGAAAAAATCCAGGGGTTGCCCAGCGCCCCTCTGCCGATCATCACCGCCGGGCAGCCGGAACTGTTCATTTTCTCGAAAGCGTCATCATAACCGGAGATGTCACCGTTCCCCACAACCGGGATCCGCGCCATGCGCCTGATTTCGGCAATCACGTCCCAGTCAGCCGCGCCGCTGTATCCCTGCTTTTTCGTCCTTCCGTGCACGAAGAGGACCGATGCGCCTCCCTCCTCAACGGCGCGGGCCGCTTCCCGGTAATTCATTGAACCTTGATCCCAGCCGATCCTGATCTTCGCGGTCACCGGAAGCGAAACATGTTCTCTCACCGCGCGGACAATGCCGAAAATGCGTTCCGGGTCAAGCAGCAGCGCGGCGCCGGCGCCGGTGCCGCACACTTTGCGCGCCGGGCACCCGATGTTGATATCAATAAAATCAGGGCGGTGCCTCTCGACCACGGTGGCAGCCCGTCCCATCACATCCGCATTATTACCGAAAATCTGGATGCCTGCCGGGCGCTCATCTTCGTCAAAACGAAGAAGGTCCATGGTCTTGGGATTGTTTCTAACCAGTCCTTCAGCGCTGACCAGCTCGGTCACGACCAGTCCGGCGCCGTGTTTGCGCGCTATCTTCCTGAAGGGAGAATCCGTGAAGCCCGCGATGGGGGCGAGCAGCAGTGGTGACTCTATGGGTATACCGCCGAGGTTCATTCTCTTCTTTCCTTTAATTCCAGGTTCAATCAAAACCGCAGCGCGGGCCATAGTGTCAAGATATTAATTCTCCGACAGATATGCGTCCAGCCTGAAATCAGACGAAATTCACACGGGACCCTTTGTGAACTGTTGCGGAAACAGGCCAAAAATTAAAAAATTTTTCAATTCAGGCCCGGCTGTTCGTATAACACACAAAAAGAAAAAATCAGCGCAAAGGAGAAAGCATGCTGCTGGCAAAAGCCGTATCAGCCGGGCTTACCGGCATCGAGGCCCGCATCGTTGACATAGAAGTTGACATCGTCAGGGGCCTTCCGGGGTTCACGATTGTCGGCCTGCCTGACTCGACCATCAGGGAATCGCGTGAGCGCATCCGCTCCGCGGTTGAAAATTCCGGGTTTGAGTTCCCGCCCAAAAATTTCGTGGTGAACCTCGCCCCTGCAGGGTTCAAAAAAGAGGGTTCCGCGTTTGATCTTGCCATCGCGGTGTGCATTCTTGTCGCCACGGGCCAGTTCGCGGCCCCCGGAAAGGCAGTGCCCGTGATCGGGGAGCTTTCCCTCGACGGGTCGGTGAAGCCCGTGCGCGGCGCCATTTCAATGGCGATCGCGCTGTACCGCAGCGGGTTTCGCGAGATCATCCTTCCCCGCGAGAACAGGCAAGAGGCCGCGGCGATTAAAGGCATAGACGTGTACCCGGTAACGAGCATTGAAGAAACACTCGCTGCGATGCGCGGCAACATCACGCCGTTCCGCGGCGAAAAAACCAAAGAGCATAAAAGGGGGACGGTTTGCGGCGACTTTGCCGATGTCCGCGGCCAGGAGACCGCGAAGCGCGGCCTTGAGATCGCCGCGGCCGGGCACCACAACATTCTCCTGTACGGGCCGCCCGGATCGGGGAAGACCATGCTCGCGCGCAGGATCACCAGCATCCTTCCTCCCCTCTCCCAGGATGAGGCGATCGAAACAACAATGATTCACTCCGCGGGAGGCACGCTCGCGCCCGGGCAGGGGCTGCTCGACGCGCCGCCGTTCAGGGCACCGCACCACACTTCATCCGACATTTCCCTCGTGGGAGGGGGGAAATACCCCTCGGTGGGAGAAATATCGCTCGCGCACAACGGCGTTCTTTTCATGGACGAGTTCGTTGAGTTCAACACGCGGGTGATCCAGGCGCTGCGCCAGCCCCTTGAGGACCGCGAGATAACCGTGGCGCGCGCCGCGGGATCACACGTGTTCCCCGCGGACTTCATGCTCGTGGCAGCGAGCAACCCGTGCCGGTGCGGCTATCTTTTCGACGAAGAAATCCGGTGCACCTGCCCGCCCCACAGCGTGAAAAACTATTTCAAGAAAATATCGGGCCCGGTGCTCGACCGCATTGACATTGAGATACCCCTCAACCGGGTCCCCTACCGCGACATCATGGCCGACCGCGGGCCCCGCTCGTCAGAGCAGGTGCGCGCCCGGGTAATTCAGGCGCGCGAGATACAGAAAAAAAGATTCGAAGGAACCGCGGTTCGTTACAACACCCGCATGGGCCAGCCGGAGATCAGGGAACACTGCCGCCTGGACCCGCGCTGTGAAAACATTCTCGAGACCGCGATGAACCGCATGAGCCTGTCGGCGAGATCGTTTTTCAAGATCATCCGCGTGAGCAGAACAATCGCCGACCTTGAGAGCAGCGGCACCATACAGGCCAAACACCTGCTCGAGGCGCTGTCATACAAAAACCTGCAGAGGAATTATGAATTGTGAAAGACAGAATAAAAATATGCGCCTGGACATGAATAATCATGCCCCTTAAAACGAATGGACCGGCGATTGCGACGATCGGTGAATGAATTTGACGGCATTATCTCAAACGATTTTCGACCCGTTTCCTGAGCGCTTCGTTCATCATGGTAAAACCGCTTACTGTTGAATCAAAGTTGAAAAAGGGAACCAGTATCCCGCTGAAATCTTCTTTCTGCACGAGTTTTGTTTTGCCGGCGTCAATTTCAACGAGATCAAGGGTATGAAAGGGCGCGGCAGTCAATTTAAAAAAATTATATGAACCTGTATTTGTACTTTCGGAAATCACGCAGCAGTTATATAATGCCCCGCAAGCTGTTAAGCAAAAATGGCCACCGGAGTTAATAACTTCCATGAAAAGAAGAAAACTGCACCTCGCGATATTCACAGTTCTTGCCGCATCGGCCTTCAGCTGCACACTGGAAGACAATATTAACACGGTGAAAATCGAACTCGATCCCCTGTATCCCGAAACGGAACTCAAGGGATGGGAGCTTGATGAAACCAATACGGGGCTGAAACAGGACTATTCAGGCCTGACCGGCTTCGACGCGGAAGGCGCCGACGCCTCTTCCGGATATCTTCCCGAATGGGGCACCCTGACCCTTTATGCCGGCGCGACCGTTACAGACAGAACCATCAGCAACGCGCTGAACCTCGAAGCAGGAGGGATCACCCTGCAGCGCTGCCTGATCAGGCCGGCGTCAGTGGGCATGGGAATGCCCCTGGTTGTCGCGGGCGATGCCGTGCTTCAGGACTGCGAGATAGACGGCAGCCTGATCCCGGACGACAACATCGTGTACAGCATCGCCTTCTCCGGGACCGGGATCATTGAGCGCTGCGATATCCATCATGCCGCGACAGGGATATACCTCAACAACAACAGCAGAAGAATATCGGTCGCGCAGGGAAACTATATACATGACCTCAGGTGGATATCGCCCGCGCATATGGACGGCATGACGATCAGGGGAAGCAGCGGGACGGGCCTGATTATGCGGAACAACCGGAGCATCTGCGGTTCCAGCGAAGGAAGCACCGGGGCCCTGTTCATACAGCCGTACAGCTCATATATTGACAATGTCCTTATCAAGGGGAACCTTCTCGAAGGATACGGCTACACCCTGTCTCTTGAAGACAGAGGTTACGGATACGGTGAGAACATGCGCGCGATAAATAACCGGTTCAACCCCTATCCGGGGAGCTGGGGCCCGGCCGCGGTTGACGGCGGCCCCGGATGGTATGAATGGACCGACAACTACCGGTACGATTCTTCAGCGGAAGACTGCAGGGGGGATGAAATAGCACAGTGAACCCCGCGTTCCTTCCTTTTGGGGCCACAATCGCTCAGATTCATCCGCCCTTATCTGCCAAAAATAATAGTATTGATTTCCCTGAACCCTGTGCTAGGGTATGCACATCAATAATTCTTCAAGTTAAACAACGAGGCCTGAAATGAAAATTACCGTTTTAAACGGCAGCCCCAAGGGGCAGCTGAGCGTGACCATGCAGTATATCAATTATATCAAAAAGAAATTCCCTGACCATGAGATTCAAATTATAGACATCTCCCTGCATATCAAAAAAATTGAAAGCGACAAAAAAGCGTTCAGCGACATCATAAACGCGGTACGTTCATCAAAGGCGGTGATCTGGGCCACACCCGTCTACTACCTGCTGGTCCCTGCCCAGTACAAACGCTTCATAGAACTTATCTTCGAACGCGCAGCGCAGGCCGCATTCAAAGGAAAATACGCCGCGGTCATGGTAACCTCAATCCACTTCTTTGACCACACCTCGCGCAATTACCTGAACGCGATAAGCGACGACCTGGACATGAACTTCGTCGGCTCATTCACTCCCGACATGTATGACCTCATGAGCGGGAAAAACAGGGCGAAGCTCATAAGCTTCGCGGATGATTTTTTCCGTGCCGTTGAAACCGGCGCGCCGACCGAACGGGCCTATGCCCCGGTATCGCACCGGCCCCGCGCCTATAAGCCCGGCAAAGCGGCAGCGGCCGACCCCGGCGGCAACATCATCGCGGTCATCACGGACTGCTCTGACCCTGAAAGCAATATCGGCAAAATGGTCCAGAGGTTCTCCGCCGCATTTTCGGGAAGAGTGAAAATAGTCGCCATCGCCGAAATGGACGCGCGCGCCGGATGCACCGGGTGCTGCAGGTGCGGCCTGGACAATATCTGCATCCATAACGACAACTTCGCGGAATCCTTTGACGCGCACGTCAAGACCGCGGACATACTCGTGTTCGCCGGAGAGATCAAAGACCGCTATTTTTCGTCCCTGTGGAAGATGTTCTTTGACCGCAGCTTCTACAACGGCCACGTTCCCATGTTCCCGAAACGGCAGATCGGCCTGCTCGTATCAGGGCCGCTGTCGCAGAACCCGAATCTCAGGGAGATCTTCGAAGCGATGGTTGAAATGCAGGGATCGAACCTCGCCGGGGTCGTGAGCGATGAATACGACTCGCCGAAAATCGACCGACTGATTGACGCGCTCGCGGGCAGGCTGGTCAGCTTCGCCGCGAACGGTTATATACGCCCCGAAAGCTTTCTCGGCATGGGCGGGAAAAAAATATTCAGGGACGCGGTGTGGGGACGGCTCAGGTTCGTGTTCCAGAAAGACCATGAATACTACAAAAAACACGGCGGCTACGACTTCCCCCAGAAAGACTACAGGATGCGCAGGCTCAACGCGATCATGATGTTCATGACCAGCATCCCGTCGTTCAGAAAAGAGATCAGAAAGAGGATCCCGGCTGAGATGGTGAAACCGCTGCAGAGCGTGGTCAAAAACAAATAAGTCCGGTCTATTGGATAATATCAATACTTGATGCAGCGCACCGCGTGGGTCTCTCCGCTTTCGCGAAGCGGGACAGCGGCAGTGAGGCATTCATCTGAGCCGATGCCGCAGCGGGGATGAAAGGGGCAGCCCCGGGGCCGTTTACTTATCGTGGGCACGGTGCCGGGAATGGTCTTGAGCTTCCCTTTTGCCGAGCCCATTCTGGGTATCGCGTCAAACAGTCCCCTGGTGTACGGGTGCCCGGCCTTCTCGAAAACCATGGCAGTGGTCCCGGTCTCGACGATCTCGCCGGCGTACATGATCGCCAGCGAATCAGCCGTGTTGGCCACAATTCCCAGGTCATGGGTTATCAGTATCAGCGACATCTCCCGCTCGGACTGGATCTTCAGCAGCAGGTCGAGTATCTGCGCCTGGATGGTCACGTCCAGGGCCGTTGTCGGCTCGTCAGCGATAAGCACTTCCGGCCGCGGCGCGAGGGCCATGGCGATCATGACGCGCTGCCGCATCCCCCCGGAAAACTCGTGCGGATACGAGTTGAACCTTCCCTGCGGGTTGGGGATGCCCACGCTGGAAAGCAGGTCCATGGTCATTTCTTTCGCCTCGGCAGCGCTTACGCCCAGGTGCAGCCTGAGGCTCTCGGTGATCTGGAAACCGATGGTAAACACCGGATTAAGCGAGGTCATGGGCTCCTGGAATATCATGCCGATTTCCTTTCCCCGCACTTTGCGTATCTCGTTTTCCGAAAGCGCGAGCAGGTCCCTGCCCTGATACAGCACTGAACCGGAATCGATCCTTCCCGGACTTGCCAGAAGGCGCAGCAGGGAAAAGGCGGTTACCGATTTCCCGCAGCCCGATTCTCCCACCAGGCCCAGGGTCCTTCCCTTTTCAAGCGAAAAAGAAACGTCCCGCACCGCGTAAACGATCTCGTCCTCCTGGGGAAACGATACATTGAGGTTTATTACTTCAAGCAGCGGAGATGTCATGTTATGTTCCTGCTTTTCCTGGTCACGTCAAAGCCGCCGGCGACGATTCTATCATACAGCCCGTCAGGGCCTTCGGCGTCAAGCCCGTCCCCGTCAATACTGTACTTGTAGATCACCGGCTTTTTGTAACCGATGACCTCGACAACGACATAGCGGACCACTTCGACCATATTGGAGTCCTTCTGTATCGCGCGTTTTTCGTTGACCTCGGCAAAGACGAGCTTTTCAATGCCCGCTTTCCTTGCCTCTGCCATAAACTCATCAAGTGAAGTAAAAATTTTTTCCATAAAACTCCCCGGCGAAAACCCTTCCATCAATGGCATGAAAGGCGCGCGGTGTCAAGATTTTTAAGAAACCGGGCCCTCTCCATTAATCATTTGACGAAATATCGTTCCCTCCCATACTCTCCGCAACACAGGAAAAAAGGAAAACCCATGGACTTTAAAGAGAACAGGCCGTTGTACCGGCTCAAAGAGATAGCCGCCATACTCAGGGCGGAAAACGGGTGCGCCTGGGACCGGGAGCAGACTTCACAGACGCTGAAGCCGTACCTCATCGAGGAGGCGTATGAGCTCTATGACGCCATAGAACAGAATGACGTTGCCGGCATGAAAGAGGAACTGGGCGACCTGATCTACCAGGTGTACGCGCACAGCCAGATCGCCGAGGAAAAGGGGCTCTTTACCATTGACGATGTTGCCGCCGGAATCGGTGCGAAGCTGGTGCACCGCCACCCCCACGTTTTCGGCGATGACGTGGTAACCACCGCAGATGAAGTCAGCGACCGCTGGGAAAAAATAAAAAAGAAGGAAAAGGCCCACCGCGAGTCCATACTCGACGGGGTCCCGTCACACCTGCCCGCGCTGCTCAAGGCATACCGGGTGCAGCAGAAGGTCTCGCGCATCGGGTTTGACTGGGAAAAGGTCGAAGACGCCGCGGAAAAAATCGAGGAGGAGCTTTCAGAGCTCAGGGAAGCGGTGGCCACCGGCGACCGTGACCACGTGAACGAAGAGGCCGGAGATCTGCTTTTCAGCATCGTCAATGTTCTGCGGTTCATGAAAATAAATCCCGAGGACGCGCTCAGGAGCACGATTGACAAATTCATGAGGCGTTTCAGGATCGTGGAAAAGCTCGCGGCTGAAGCGTCGCGCGAAATCGACTCAATGTCCCTTGAGGAGCTTGACCGGCTCTGGGACAGGGCCAAGCAGAGCGAACGCGGCCCTAGCCGATGAGCCGCGCCATGATTTTATAGATATCTTCCATGTCACTGCGCGAGAGTGAAGCGCCGCCGAACCGCGCGCGGTACACCCGTTCCCTGCACTCCCTGACCGGCGCGATTTTTTTCTCGTCCCCCTCGGCTTCGAAATCTTTAAGGGCGCGCTCAGCCGCGCGGATGAACGCTGCCGCGTCGCCGGAATTCATCGCCGCGAACATCTCCTTGCGCAGCGCGGTCCGGTCAGTCTCCGGAACGGCTTTCTGTTCCGGTTCAGCCTGCCCGGGCTTGCCGGCGACCAGGGAATAGCGCTTTCTTTCCCACAGCACGACCAGGGCCACGACCAGGGCAAGCCCCAGCGCTATGGCACCGATGAACACCGGGTTGGCGTCCGCCTTCTGGCCGCTCTCGTCAAAATCCATGCGGGGGCCGTCCTTTTCATCGCCGGTGACCGTGAAAGCGACTGCGGCGGAACGGGCTGTCTCGAATTTTTTTGTTGATGGATTAAAATAGCTCAGAGAAAACTCACCGAGAGACACCTCGCCGCAGTGCTCGGGGATCGCGGTAAAGGTAAAAGATTTTGTCCCTTCAAGGCCGCAGCCGGTGACCTTCAGGTCCGCCGGGCCCTCCTCGCTGATCATCTTAACGTCCCCGGCTGTTCCCGAGACTTCCGGCTTGCCCATGGTAAGCAGGTTGCCGGTACCGTTCACGCGAACGGTGACCGTCTTTTCACCGTACACCTGCACCGGTTTGCTGTCGTAGTCAGCCGCGAGCGAGAACTCACCCACCAGGCCGCTGAACCCGGCAGGGGCACCTGCGGCCGGGATTTCACTGACTCCGATGTCTTTTGACTCGAAATAAAGCCGGGTCTGGCGCGCGAAGGGAAAGAACGAGTCCTCCTGCTGAAGTGAGACGATGCAGGTCGCGCCCTCGATCGTGTACTTTCCCGCAGCCGTGGGTATCAATATATAGGTCGCGACATGTTCCCTGAAATAGTCGACACCGTCAAGGGCAACCGTGTCATTGCCGCGGTCTTCGTCAAAGTCCTTGATCACAAAACCTTTGGTCTCGGGCATCTTTTCAATGGCCTCGAAATTATACCGGGTCCCTGCTGAAAGAATATAATAGCGCAGCACCAGGGGCTCACCCGAATAAACCCTCTCCGAGGAAACTTCGGTCACGGTCCTGAGAACGGGACGCTCCCTGCCTGAAGGTGAAGATTTTCGCGCCGAAAGCCCCTTGCTCACCGATAGCGTGACCGTCCTCGTTGACAGCTGTTTTCCGTCAATCTCGAAAAGAAGCGGGGGGATGACGTACTTTCCCGGCTTGAACGCGGTCACGTGAAAGGTGAATACCGTGCTCACCGATTTTTTGAAGTTCACGATTTCAATACTGCGGCCCATTCCCGCGTATGATATTTCGAGTCCCGCGACTGACGGCACCTTCAGGGGCTTGATGTCTGATGCATCAGCGACCTTGACTTTGAGCGCGGTCGTCTCTCCTGCCGCGATCCTGGGGTCGTCAAGTTCAATGTCCAGTGACGCTGCGCGGACGGATGAACCTGCCAAAATGACCGCGAGCGCCAGGCCGAGAAGTTTACCAGTTCTTATCAAGAAATTGCCTGTCATCGCTTGTTCCTTTTTTTCTCTGTACGGGTTTGTTCTGCATCTCTTTAAGGATGTTTTTCAGCTGCTCACGGCTCAACTGCTGGCGGGCCTGTTCCTGCCTGTCCTGTTTTTTACGGTCATTGTTCCGGTCCCGGCGTTTGCTGTTTTTATCATCCTGATCGCTGTTCTGTTGGTTCTTGTCCCCGTCTTTATTGTTATTCTCGTCCTTCTTCTGTTCCTTTAAAAGGTACTCGATATTTTTTTTGGCCTTTTCATACTCCGGGTCTATTTTCAGGGCGTTCATGTACGAATTAACCGCTTCCCGGTATTTCTTCTGTTTCACATAGATGTTGCCCATGTTGAAGAACGCCTTTTTCTGGACTTCCCTGTCGCCGGACTGCAGCGCTTTCTGAAAGCTCGCGATGGCGCTGTCATAATCTTCCATCATGTAATCGGCGTCTGCCCTGTTGAAGGAAAGTTTGTCCTTGTCTCGTGCGGACGGCGCGTATTCTTCAGCCCTGCGGTAATGGTCCTTTGCATCGGAATATTTTTTATCATGGAAACGGGCGTTTCCCCGTGAAACTTCGTCGCGATACGGGTCGAGCCACGCGACAAAGAAGAACGAGGCCAGGACAAGCGCCAGCATCCTTCCCCTGAACGGGCGCAGGCCCTTTATCCGTTCAAGCAGCCCCTTTCTCTTTTTGATCAGCTTGCGCTCGGGGATGATGAGTTCCGCGGCAAGGATAAGGGCGAGAATGAGCGCGAATATCTGGTAGCGGTCTTTCTTTTCCTTTATAACACGCGATCCGTACCGGTTCTTCTGCTGGTCGCTGATGATCTCCAGGATAAACCGGAGACCGGAAAAATTCTCGGTGATGTCGATATAGGCCCCGCCGGTCATGGCCGCGAGCTTTTTAAGCAGGCCGGGATTGGTGCTCGTCCTGACCAGGTTGCCGCCCTGGTCCCGGTAATAGTTGTCCCCGGTATCCGAATCTCCCGCTGCCGGGATCAGTTCGCCTTTGTCGCGGCCCACACCGACCGAGTACACCGAAACATCAAGGTCCCGGAAGAGTGACGCGGCCTCTTCAGCCGACCCTTCATGGTCCTCGCCGTCGGTTATGAGCACCAGAAGGCGCGAGGTCAGCCGCTTTTTCTGGAACACGCGGTAGGCCTCGGCGAGCGCCCTGCCGATATCGGTCCCCTGGAGGCGTATTGCCGAAGGGTCGGCCGCGTCAAGGAACATCATGAAGGCCGCGGTGTCGTTGGTAAGCGGGCACTGGAGAAAAGCGTCCCCCGCGAACAGGACCAGGCCGATGCGGTCGCCTTTAAGGGACTCGGCTATCCACCTCACCGCGTCCCTGGCGCGCTGCAGCCTGCTCGGCTCGACGTCTTTGGCGAGCATGCTGTTGCTCACGTCAAGGGCGATCAGAACATCCGACCCCTCTGAATTGACCTCGCGTACCTCTTCGCCCCACTGGGGGCGCAGAAAAATGAAACCGAAAAGCAGGATGCCCAGAATGATCAATACCTGCCGCGCCCGCGCGATACCCGCGTTTCCCCTGACCAGTGATTCCCTGATGCCGTTGTTCTTCAGGAGCAGGGAAAGGGCCCTTTTTCGCCACAGGAGATACAGGGCATACAGCACCAGCACCACCAGCGTCGCCAGCGATACGTAAATAATGTATTTATAATTTCCCAGCGTGATCATGGTATCTTCCTGTATACGACTGATCTGAGCAGTATTTCAATAAAGAAAAGCGCCATTGCCGCGGCCAGGAGATACTGGAAGCGGTCATGAAACTCGTGGTAGACCTTGACTTCGACCTCGCTTTTTTCCAGGCGGTCGATGTCGCTGATGTTCTCCCACAGCACGCCGCTTGACTGGGCGCGGTAAAAACGTCCGCCTGTTTTTTCCGATATCTCCCTGAGCAGGGTCTCGTCAAAGTGGTTCATCATATAGCGCTTGCCGAAAAAGAGGCCCCCCTGGCCGGGGTACGGCACCTTTCCCTCTTTGCCGATGCCGACGCAGTAAATTTTCACGCCCATGTCTTTGCAGGCGTTGGCCGCGGTTTCAGGGTCTATGGCCCCGCGGTTGTTCATGCCATCGGTAAGCAGAAGGATGATCCTGCTCTTCGCCTTGTCGTCCGACATGCGCGCGGCCGAAAGCGCTATGGCGTCGCCGATCGCGGTCCCGTCAGTGCCGACCGTGGTAAAGTCGATCTCGGAAACGATATCGGTCAGCATGTCGTGCTCGACCGTTAAGGGGCACTGAAGGTAGGCCTCTCCCGCGAAAACGGCCATGCCGACGCGGTCGCTCGACCGCCTGCCGATAAAATCGGCTACCACCTGTTTGGCGACCTCAAGGCGGTTCTTCGGCTGGAAGTCCTCGCCCATCATGGACCCCGACACGTCAAGGGCGATCATGATGTCAATGCCCAGGTTCTTCACGCTTGAATAGTGGATACCCTTGCCCGGCCTGGCCACCGCGACCAGAAGCAGAAGGATGGCGGCGAAACGGAACGCGGGAAGAAACCGGTACGTGGCGACCCTGAACGAGCGGCGCAGGTTGAGCACCCGCTCCGATGAAAGGGCGACCGCCGAGTCCCTGCGGTAGACCCTGGCGTAGAAATACCACCCGGCCATGAGCACGTAGGGGACCAGGAGCAGAAGCAGCAGGGGATTTTTAAACTCGAGCTGGGTCACTGCTCATCTCCTCTGAAAGATTGCGCGCCATTCTCCCGGTTTTTTCCAGGTTCGCTTCAAGTATCTCCTGCGACGGCGCGAATTCGGCGAACTTTGAAAGGTCCCACAGATGGAAGCTCTGCATGATGACCGCGCCGTTGCGGGCGTACGATTCGCGCGACATTACTTTCTTCAGCAGGCGGTCTATCTCGTCGGATGTCATCTCGGTCGCGTCAATATTATACAGCGACGACAGGAACTTCCTGAAGATCATTGACACGCCGAAAACGTATTCTTCGATCTTTCCCGCGGCGATCAGGCCAGCGCCGCCGAGCCTGGCCATGTCCCTGAGAAAAATCTCAAGAGGCGGTACCGGCTCGGGAGTGGCCGCTTTTTCGGCGCGCTTTCGCTTGATGTAGCGGAAAAGAAAAACAGCGGCCAGGGTCGCGGCAATGACCGAAGCGATCAGGATGATAAGCCGGGTGTAGTTCCCGCCAAGATCGAGGGGAGGCTCGATCTCCTCAAGGGTTCCCTGCGCATTGCTCTCTTTGATCTCGACCACCGGGACCTGATACCCGACCTTTTCTCCCCGCGCGTTTTTGATGTCAATCTCGGGAAGCGAATATTTTCCGGGACGGTAAAATGAAAGCTCAAGTGCGGCAGTGAGGTCGAGCACCCCTTCAGTTGAGCGATCGTCCCGGGTCGCGCGGTGAATAACATACAGCGGAACCGCTTCAGCGGGGTTTTCCTCTTCTTCACCGTTTTTATTTTTCGCGGGAGCAGTGGCTCCTTCCTTTTCGGGATAGCACTCCTTTTTCTCCGGTAGGAGAATCTGGAAATCTTTAGCCAGGAGGCCCTTGCCCGCTATGTTAATGCGGTATTCCAGGACCGCGCCGACTGTCGCGCTCTGCGGCTTGACTATGGCTTTGATCAGCGGCGCATCAGCGGAAGCGCCGGCCGGAGATAGCGAAAAAAACAATACACTGGCGGCGATCAGGGATATGATTCTTAATTTCATGGCGTTACCGGGCAATATGTCTGGTCCTGTTTCGTTTTTCAAAGTATTTCAGTATGGGCATTTCGATGCCCTCATCGGTGTTGAGCATGATCGTTTCAAAACCGGCCGGCGCCGGCAGGTTCCCTTTTTCCGGAAGCGAGTCTGAAAGCAGGACCCTGCCGGTTTCAAGGTCGACAAATTCGGTAAGGCCGAAAAATTTCATCTCTTTTTCAAGAGGGTCAGATATCTGCACGGGGATGATGTCATGCTTGCGCGAGAGCAGGCGCAGCTTCAGGGAAAAATCCCCGCTCTCGTCAAGGAAATCCGATATCACAAAAACGATGCTGCGCTTCTTTAAAATCCTGCGCGCGGTGTCGACAGCCGCGGAAATGTCGGTGCCGCGGCTTCCGGGCTCGTGTTTCATAATCTCGTCAAGGACCTTGAGGATGTATTTTCTTCCTTTAAGAGGCTTGATGACCTTTTCCACTGAATCGCTGAAAAGGATGACCGTGACCGAGTCATTGTTCATCTGCGCCAGATAGAGGAAAAGGGTCACCGTTTCAAGGAGAAGGTCACGTTTCGTCCTCGCGCTCCCGAACTCCTGCGACCCGGAAACGTCCACCATGAGCACCACAGAAAGCTCCCGCTCCTCGACGAATTCCTTGACGTAGAGATGGTTCATGCGCGCCGAAACGTTCCAGTCGATGCTGCGCACGTCGTCGCCGAAGTTGTACTCCCGCACGCTCTCGAAGGCAAGGCCCATACCCTTGAAGGCAGACCGGTACTCGCCCATGAAAAGCGTGTTGAGTTTCCTGCGCGACTGGAGTTTGATCTTCTTGAGCAGCGCCAGTTCCCGCGATTCCAATCAGGGCACCTCCACCGAGTCAAAGAGAAACCTGATCACGTCATCAGGGCCCTTGCCGTCGGCCTCGGCCTCGTAGGTGAGGATGATGCGGTGCCTCAGAACGTCCGCCCCGATCTCTTTGATGTCGTCAGGGGTGACGAAGCCCCGTCCCCGCATGAACGCCACGCACCGCGATGCCTTCATGATCGCGATCGAAGCCCTGGGGCTCGCGCCGAACTCGATGTATTTTTTCAGCTCCCTGCGCGAGGGCTGCCTCGTTTCGGTAACGAGGGTGACGATATATTCAATAAGCTTTTCGTCAATGTATATGGAATCAACGAGCTTCGCCTTTTCTGAAATTTTCGCGGGAGTGATAACCTTATTGATAACGCTGACATCGATCTCCTTGAACCGGTTAAGGATCTCGAGCTCCTCCCTGAACGAGGGATAATCGACCAGAACTTTCATGAAAAAACGGTCGAGCTGCGCTTCAGGAAGCGGATAGGTCCCTTCCTGCTCTATGGGGTTTTCCGTGGCCATGACCATGAAGGGATGGCCGAGTGCGTGGGTCTCGTCGCCGATCGTGACCTGCTTCTCCTCCATTGCCTGGAGCAGGGCCGACTGAACCTTTGCCGGGGCCCGGTTGATCTCGTCAGAAAGAAGGATGTTGGTGAAGATGGGCCCCTTTTTGGTGAAGAAGTCGAGCTCCTTCGGATTATAGATCCTGGTGCCGATAAGGTCCGCGGGGAGCAGGTCCGGCGTGAACTGTATCCTTTTAAAATCAGTGTCAATGGCCCGTGAAAAAGCCCTGACCGTGAGCGTTTTGGCCAGACCGGGAAGCCCTTCAAGCAGGATATGGCCCCCGGAGATGAAGGTTATGATAATGCGCTCAATCAGGCGCTCCTGGCCGATGATGACCTTTGCCACTTCGGCTTTAATCGCTTCAACAAACGAATTTTCTCGTTTCACCGATTCGGTGATTTTCTCAATCGCGGCGTAATCCATAGGCGGAACTCCCCTTATGCAGAATTATCTATTTAAGAGTAAAATATTCAAGAGATGACGAATTATTTTGTCCACTAAAAAATGATGAAATATTTTCTTTCGGCTATTGTTTTTAATTGTGGCTGAAAAACGGCTTTTGTTACACAGGCAGGACAATATTTGGATGTACACCGGGTTCCGGTGAAAGCCTGAACAACATCCCCCCTTCTGTTTTAATTCTCAAACAGCCGCGAGGCTTGCATTCATGTATCAGTTTTTATCGCAGACCGAATCGGCCGGCACCAGCCCCTCTTTAAGGTTCTTTAAAAACGAATCCATGCGGCCATCCCCTGCAAGGGCCTCGGGCAAACCCAGACTGAGCGTCACCTCATCTTTGTACGAGGCAAATCCGATTAAAAAGGGAATACTTTCAATACTCGGGGGTATGCCCCAGACCAACCGGGTATTGAATCCGCCGCCTGAAAAATACTGTACCGGAACCCGGCCCATATTACTGATGAGGCCCGAAGACCCGTACAATCCCGTATTATTGCAGTTTTCAATCCGGGAATTTCCTTTTTTAACCAGATATCTGAACGGAACATACCGCATAAACGGATCCATCCTGTCAATCATGCAGTCGCGTTTTTCAGCGATCTGTTTTCTTATATCGTTTGCTATATCCTCAGGCGTGGTATTCTTTTTCACTTCAACATATATGGCGATCGCGAGGTTGCCGGTCGAGCGAAGGCCGGGCTGCCTGAAGCGCAGGTCAACCGGGATCGCGAAACGCACCGGCCCTTCCCGGTATTTCCATGCTTCACGCGCGGAAAGCACCACGATCTGACCAAGCGTATTTTTATAAGTTCCCGGGATGATGATGCGTTTCCAGGTGACCCCTCGTACCCCGCCCGAAGGTCTTCCCGTGGGAGCGATGTTGTTTCTCGGGAAGGGCCTGCGGTATTCGGACTGGTTCGCCCGTGCCAGCTCCATATCCGTGATCGCGGATGTTGACCCTCTGGGTTCTTCTCCCCTGAGTACGCGGAAGATGTCCTCCATCCAGGTCAGCAGCCCCATGCCGTCCATGACCGCGTGGTGGGTCCTGAAACATATCCTCAGCGGGCTGCCATGGATGAGAAGCACCTCGGAAGCGGGCCCCTGCCGCAGGTCAAGCTCCTTGCCCAGGAAGGGGGCCCCATCCGGGCCCATGCCGTCCCAGTATGAGCCGTCAACCTCCGTAACCGGAGGGGTCATTCCTGAATCGACCCATCTGCTTCTGCCCAGGTGCCCTTTCAGTATGATCCTGCTTCCGGGATTCGCTTCAGACGCAATTTTTACCGCATCGCACCATTTCTGCGTATCTATGATTCCCTCACCTTCAGCAACAAACTGGTTCAGCCCGGGCGGGCATACCTCTCCTGCCGCAGAAAATAAACGGTCATTGTATGACATTTTCCTGGTGAATCTTTTTTCTGACATGTTATGACTCTCATCCATTTCTCTGATACAGGAATCGGCTGATGAAATCCGGTTCAGAGAAATTCATTATTTTTCCTTTTCAGTTTTGGGCCGGGGTATTTGCCGTGCGATCAGAACAGAATAAGTACTGCGCGGTCATTTTCATAGCCTCGATATTAAAATTTACCCGGATGTTGGCGCACCCGGGTAAATCAAATCATTCAATTATCAGCCGTTTGCAGGCATGGTATCAAATAGTCTACATGAACTGGGCCATCAGCCTGACCATGGTATTAACAATATAGGTCAGGTTTCCCATCTGATCGGGAAAGTCCCTGGGATCGATGGGGTCCTGGCAGAGGGTATCCTTTTGCCATACCGCCACTTCGTCTATGACGGGAATGCTGGTGCCGTATGTTTCGTTGATCGCCTTTGCGCATCTGTTCGCGATTATCGCGTATCCGGTAGAACAGGGATGAATGCCGTCAAGTGACATGAACCCGCCGGTAGCGTAATCACCGTTAACCTTTATGTTGCTTTTTGTTCCATCAGCCTTGGTCAGGTATACCCCGCTATGCAATTCAGTGCGTATCATGGTATAGGCATCAACCAGCGCCCATCCTTCTTTTTCAGCTGTTTCATTGATTATTTCATTGATCGCGATAATTCGGTCCTGGACCGTCGCAATCTGCTCCGGAGTGATGACATCAGCAGCACAGCTGACTCGTGTCGAGAAGACCGGCACCTTGGACCCTTCAGGAATGTCGGCACCTTCGGTTATCTCGGTATATCCGTTATCGAGCGGCTGCAAATACGGGATTTGAGTGTTGTCCGGAAGATTGATGAGAAGTACACCCTTGACCGATTTTTTAGCCTTTATTTTCGCGACCAGGATATCCCAGTTCGCCTTCCACTTGTCGACTTCAGTCATAAGAAGCGAGCCGTCGTCGCCCATTATTGTAGCGAATATGGTGTCATTATTGCCGATCCAGACGCTTACGAAGCTCGGGTCACGGTCAAGTGCCTGTTCAAGCGCGGATTTTACTTTCGCCGGGTTAAGGCCGACCACGGAACATATAAAGGGGTTCATTAAACCGACCAGGTTTATCAGCAGGGAATCCGTAATATCGCTGATTTTCTTTGTTCCATCGTATGATATGATATCATCAAGGGTCGCTCCTGATATGCCGAAATTATTCAGCGTGGCCTGGTCGTCATACCGGTCAACCCGGTACCAGTACAGCATGGTTTTAATAAGCTTTGAGATAGTGATAGACCAGGTGTCATACCATCCGTTTTTAAATGAGTCTTCAGGGTTTGGCATTCCGATGCCGGGAAACTCGACCAGGGGCTGGTTGAATTCAGTGTTCATGGCCCTGGCAAGCTGTGCCGGATAGCTGTAATACTGCCTGTTTTCTTCCACATTGATGCCCTGGCATCCATGAGTAAGGCTGTCGCCGAGAGAGACATAGGTCTTTAAAAATTCCTTCTGCTCAGCAGCAGTCATTTGGGTAACGGTTGAACTTTCATCTGAAGCGGTTGAACCGCTCTGAGTTCCGCTTGTTTTACTGTCCGAGTTTATGGTATCATCGGTTGTTTCAATGGCCGAATAAATCTCGGAATCCGGCGCCTGAACATCATCGCATGCCAGCATAAAACCCCAGGCTGCCACAAATGCAAGAATCAATAAAAGCCTTTTCATCACGAACCCCCTGTTTTCACCGATAAATCATTGTAATAGTGCTGTCAGGATAAATTATTAAAAATCAATTAAAATCCGTCTAGCTGGTTTTGATCAGAATATAATTCATGTTCAGTTATTAATCATCAGGATTTCTAAATCCGGACATCTTTTATAAAATTAATTTAAATTTTTACCTATATGGCTGATCTCTGACGAAGCAGGCATAATTTCATTTTTGAATAATAATAAACATATAACAGGTATTCCAATGCAGCATATTTTCCGTATAATGACGGTTTTTGTTCATGAAAGATATTGACAATATAACCGGTACATAAATATTTACAAACATCCCTTTCCCGGGCGATACATCAGCAATGTTCATGATACACCGTCCGGAAACGAATTATGCCGACAAATACAGAGGCGGATCATAAAAAAATAAATAATGCTTTAGGCAACAGAGGTTCCATTCAATGAGCACAGAGCCACATTAAACTTCAACCATATCCGCAACTGGAAACAGTTATTAATACGTGACAATACTGGTTCTTAAATGACCGGGAGGAACGATATTGTTATGATCGATGATTTATGTTATTTTTTCATTTTTTTCGCGGGGTTCATGTCATGGACGATCGCACTCGGCCTGATTCTTGAAAACCAGAAGAAGGCGTATCATTATCTGTTTTCCGCACTGATGTTCTGTCTCGGGAGCCTCCAGTTGATTGACGGACTGCTCGTGACCGGCAAGCTCCGCGAATATTCATTTCTGATCTTCTGGTTCCTTCCGTTCATGGCCCTGCTCGGGCCGCTGTTCTTTTTTTCCTTTAAATCGGCAAACAATGATGCGTTCAGGTTCAGGCCGGTCGATTATCTTCATTTCGCGTTCGGAATTATACTGATACCGTTACTTGTTCCCCTGGCGGGGCTTGACGCGGCGACAAAAGTGTCATTTGTCATTCTCTCTCCCGACTCGGGCAATAATCCCCTCTTTATGCTGTATTCAGGCCTGCTCGTGGCAGTGATCGTGAATATTCTCGGATACCAGATTTACTTTGTCAGGGAATGCTTTTTCATGCTGAATTTCAGACTGATCAGGGAAAAAAAGGTATCCCCCTACCTCATGATCATTATGGTCATAAACTTTCCGCTGGAAATTATTTTCTTCGGGAGCCTGATTGTTTTGAGTTTTATCTCGCACCCCGGGTTCTTTTTCTTCGGTGTTGTTGAGTCGCTGACGGCCCTGTCGTTTGTATTGACACTGGTCGTCTTTATAATGGAAAAAAAGAACATCAACTTTTTCAAGCTTCTGCATACAGAGATTGAAAAGAGGCATTATGAAACTTCGAAAGTGAAAAACCTGGATGTCCCCTCACTGCTGTCACGATTACAGTCCCTTATGGAAGAAGAAAAAATTTTCTGCAACGAGGAGCTTTCAGTAAACAGCCTGGCAGCGGAGCTCGCGATCGAACCGTACCAGCTCTCGCATATCATCAATGACCGTTTCGATAAAAACTTCAAGAACTTCATCAACGAATACCGCATTGAAGAAGCCAAAAAAATTATTCTCAGCGAAGTTGACCGAACTATTACCTCAATAGCCTATACTGTCGGATTCAATTCAACCACGGTTTTCTATGAATGGTTCAGGAGGATCACCGGAGTTTCTCCGAAAAATTTCCGCAGTACGAACATGAAACAACATGCCGCGCCATTCGAAGAGATAACCGGCAACTGATTCAATCCGGTAAAGACCTGACGAGCTATAAGTAAATCCTTTTAAACAACAACTCCCGGCGCGTGACCGGGAGTTACCGATATAAATTCAGAAATAGTTATCGGGATTCATTAAAATCCATCATACGTCTTTTTGTCCTTCTGGCGCTGCTCCTCTTCCTTGACGCTGCGCTCATGCATCTCCTTGGCTTCCTTGCCTTTGACGTCGAGGTAATGGACCTCGATCACGCAGGGGATCATCACCTGGTTGCGGCAGTAATATCCCTCCCACAGCATGACCCTGTACTGTTTGTCAAAAAACCACCGCGCGACCAGGAACCTCTTGTCCGAGTCGTAATATTCTTCATTGATGAAATCATTGGGCTGGCCGTAAGACTCGATCAGCCTGCTCTTCACCTTCGACACTTCGCCGTACTTGATGCTCACATTGATCCGGTACAGCACCTTGACGTGGTTGAAATACAGCTTCGCGTTCACCATCCCGTCAGAAGACACTTCGAGGTCGATGTCCCCGCCGGTGAGGTACTTGACCCTGCTCCCTGAATACTGGGTTGACAGGATCCTCTTCACCTCGTCCATGGTCTGGCCGAGCTTGAATTCCTTGTACCCGATAGAGGACGCTTTAAGGTCAACGCCCGCCATGATACCGAGAACAATAAACAGGGAAAGCAAAAAAATAATCGGATGTTTCATAGTTGCCCTCCATGGGAAACAGTCAAAATCCGGAATCATCAATTTATAGCACTATTTACTCTTAATCAACAGTGCCCTCGTCCTGCGCCTGGGACGCCGCCGCCTGCTTCTTCGCTCCGCCTTCTTTCGCCGAAGCCAGGATGGACCTGACGTCCTCACCTTTCTTTTCAGCCTTGAGCGCCTTGAAAAAATCAACCGCCGAACTGTAAACGGCCTCATCGACCCGCTCGCGTATTTTGGCGTTGCCTTTGTACTCATCCATCATTGCGTCCTTGAAGGGCTTGTGCAGTTTTTTCATGTTGCCGCCCTTGATCCCGTTCTGCGCGGAGTAGTCTTCCATCTTTTTCCACAGCTCGGCCGAGATGCCTTTGCCCGGGTCTTTTTCGTAAAAATCGCCTTTTTTCACGGCAACTCCTGTTTCGTCAGTGACAATGCCCCAGACCACGTTCTGCCAGTTGGTGCCGACATTCGCCTTGAATATGCCGTCCAGATAGAACTTGCCGACTTCCTCGATGGGGGTACCGGTCGTGCCGTGCTGGGCTATTCCCACGCCCCAGGGCCTCATCGCTTCAAAGGTGTGGCGGCTGAGCTCAAGGTCGATCTCGCCCCTGACATTGCCGTGGGTCGTGCCGTTGTTTATGGCGATGAGGTCAGGACACAGCCCGGCTTTCGCCATGGTCTCGACCAGGGTCACGGCCTCGGCCACGGTGGAGTTGCCTTCCTTCCCCCCGATCTCGCCGACTTCCGATTCATACATCAGCCCGGCCTTTATCACCTGCTCCGAAAGCAGCATGCTCAGCGCCAGGTTCTGCTCCATGGGAAGGAACGAAACGTCAATCGAAAACGCGCCGTAACCGGCCAGTATTGAGGCCCTGATGACCTCATCCGCCTTGTCAAAAGCGGCGCGCGTGACTTTCTGCACCGTGGTGTGGTCGCGGTGCACGGTAAAGGGCGTGGCCTTTTCGCCGGCATTTCCCATTTCCTCGTTGATGCGCACCACGGTTTTGATGTAAGCCGCGGGGTCCATGCCGGTGTAGCCGCCGCCCATGTCGCTCTCGGAAAGGGCAAGCTCATAAAAGACCGGCGCGTCGAGCTCCATTGAAGCTTTTACAATGCCGGGGATGGCGATTTCATGACGGGTATTGACCGCCATCGCGACCCAGTTGCTCCCGGGTTTCATGGCGGACTGTATAATATGCTTTCCGTTGACGTGCAGCACTTTTGACGAGGGGAAAGCCTTCTTAAAATTTTCAGGACGGGCATTAAGTAACGACATGACGACCTCTTGTTAATATTATTTTTTCTTGGTAAATTATGATTGATTTTAAAAGGACCGCCCTGTATTTTCAAGTAAAAATTAAGCTTTTAAAAAGGAACGAACATGTCATATATAGCCGTAATCCTGGCCCTGAGCCTCATGATTCTCATTCACGAAGCGGGGCATTTCCTTGCCGCCCGCGCGGCAGGCATACGTATAAAGATATTTTCCATCGGTTTCGGCCCTGCCCTGTGGAAAAAACCCGTTGGCGGCACCGAATTCCGCGTTTCCATAATCCCGCTCGGGGGCTATGTTCTGCCGGATGTTGCGGATGAACAGGAATTCTTCGCCTTCTCCACGGGCAAAAGGATCATTTTTTCCCTGGGAGGGCCGGCGGGAAACATCGCGGCCGCGATTGTCATACTCGGAATAATCAACACCCTGCAGCAGGGCTTTAGTTTTACCGGCACCGTTGTGGGGCCCGTGGCCGCTGCCGGGTCGTTTTTCATTCACTTTTTCGAAGCCCTGCCCGCCATTTTTTCAAAACCGGACAACCTCTCCGGGGTCGTGGGCATCGTGTCCCAGGGTTCGGCCTATATCGGCGGCAGCGGGATGAAACTGCTCGGCTTCACCGCGATCATGAACCTCAACCTCGCGGTGTTCAACCTGCTTCCCCTGCCCGTTCTCGACGGGGGAAAGATCATCCTGTATCTGCTGGAAAAGGCCCACCCGAAACTGGTGAAGCTGCACGTTCCCCTGAGCGTGCTCTCATGGGGGATGATCATCCTGCTCACGGTGTACGTGACCGTGATCGACATCATCAAGCTCGCCTGATACGGTTTGTTTCCCTGCGGGAAACGGTCGCGGGGTTATGTAGGGAACGGTCGCGACCGTTCCCTACATAACCCCGCGATATGCTTCACCTGCGCGGTCAGGTTCATCACGTACGCGTTGCGCTCCTGGCGGATGGTCCCTTTCTGGTCATATTCGATCGACGCGATCTTTTCAATGGCGCGGTCAACGTCGCCGTCAACGCTGTCAAGATACCGCTCCAGGAGTTCACGGTATTTAAAGGTCGCGGCGTGGCTCCGGTCCAGAAAGCAGGCCGCGTCGTCCCCGGTATAGATCCATCCGTGCCCCATGCCGATCAGCGCGGGCCTGAGCGCGATCATCTTTTCAAGCGAGGCCACGTAGTCGTCGAACGACGACAGGAACTCGACCTGCACGCCGCCCTCAGGCGAGTCCTCGACATAGCCGATCGACTCGCCCGGGAACAGCATCCCCGTTTCGGGAAAATAAAAGGCGAGCGAGTCCCTGGTGTGGCCCGGCACTTCGTAGACCAGGCACTCAAGACCTCCCAGGTCAAAGCTGTCGCCCTCTTTGAGTTCATAGTCAAGGTCGATCGGCTCAAGCGAAACATCCTCATCACCCACAACCTGCGCGAACAGGCCGCGCTGGATTTCGCTCAGGCCGGTCATCTGCCGCAGAACCGACTCTTTCTTCATCAACGCCGCGACGCGGGCGTGGCCCCCGATTTTAAGGCCCGGTATCTTTTTTTTCAAATACGGCGACGCGCCCAGGTGGTCGTAATGGGAATGGGTGATAAACAGGTAATCAAGCCTGACATGGTCACCGAGCAGTTCATCAAGCGATTTGACGTAAAGGGGCCCGAACAGGTTGATCCCGGCGTCGATCTGCATCGACTTTTCAGTGCCCCTGACCAGGTAGGCAGGGTAAATCGCGTTTCCCGCGACCGAAAGATATTCATTTATTTTGCCGTTCGCGTATTGTTTCATTGATAACCTCAAAAAGGGAATTGATGCCGGCCCGAAAACGGGTACGATGCCGCATATAGCGTAGCTGTAGGATTTTTCCGGTGAATGTCAAATAAATTTTTGTAACCAAAAGGGGCCGGGAATGTTCTCTTAATATCAAAGACAGGTCGCAGATTTTTTCATAAAACACCTCCTTAAATCTGAAAATGCCGCCAGCAAAGCGGCATTTTTAGTGTTTCTGCCTGCACCAACAATCTTCCGTAGGCGCGCAGCGCGCTACGAGCCTAGGATGAAATTCCGGGCTCGATCTTCCCGCCCACGCTGATCCTGTTCTTGCCTTCACGTTTGGACGCATACAGGCCCGCGTCCGCGTATCGTATAAGATCGTCCTTGGTCCGGGCGTGACGCGGAAACTCAGCAAGGCCTATGCTGACAGTCACCCCCAGATTCCGGTTTTCAAAGGGAATACTGATCCGCTCAACAGCCGCGCGCACCTTTTCTGCGGCGACCATGGCCTGTTCAACGCTTGTCTCGGGAAAGACAATGACAAACTCCTCGCCGCCGTAACGGGCGGAAATATCTACCGGGCGGGTGCTTTTGCGGATAGCCCGCGCGGCTTGCTTCAGCACCTCATCCCCCAGCTGGTGGCCGTACATATCATTAAACTTTTTAAAGTTGTCTATATCGACCATGGCAAGGGTGAACGGACGGCTGTAACGGCGTGAACGCTGGATCTCGCTGTCAAGAAGGAGCTGAAAATAGCGGTGAACGAACAGTTTGGTCATGCCGTCGGTTGTGGCCAGTTCAAAAAGCTTGGCGTTTTCAAGCGAGATCGCGGCCTGGACCGATATGATGCGCAGGAGCTCAAGCCGCTCCGGAGTAAAGGCGTTTTCGGCGAGGTTGTTCTCCATGTACAGGATGCCCGAGAGCTTGCCCTGAGACAGTATCGGCGAACACAGGATTGACTTGCACCGGCCCCGGACTATATAAGGGTCGTTCATGAACGTCCCCTCGGCCATGGCGTTGCCGAGGATAAGGGGCTTGCCGCTGTGGAACACGTAATTAACAACAGCCCTGGAGAGGTCGTCGCACTCCTCGACAGGCACTGACTGCATCACGCTGTTTTCCCCGCTGTCCACGTCTTCACTGGCCTCGATCGTGAGCCTTCCCTCCTCTTCGAGAAGCAGATAGCCCCGCTGCGCGCCGGCATTGGTTATCGACATGTGCATGATCTTCTGGAGCAGCCGCTCGAGCATGATCTCGCTTGAAATGACCTGTGACGCCTGCATGATCGTGGAGAGGTCCAGAAGATCCGACGTTGAAACGGACGACACCGTATCGCCCGTGCCGTCTCCGGCCCTGGCCCCCAGGAGATCAGGATACCGCTCCCGAAGGTCCTGTTCCTTGGCTGAAGCGCCCCACCGCGCGTAACAGTCACAGGCCGTGTTCATGAAAACAGAAGCCTCGTCTCTGCAGTTGAGCCGGATGTAGAAGAGCGCGATGAGCTCGCACGCGAGTGCCTCTTCGTGCAGGTACCCGTTCCGCCGCGCGCCGAGAATCGCTTCGTGATACAGCCTGACCGCGTCCTCGAAACGGCCCTTCAGCGCAGCCAGTTCGGCCCTGACGAGATCATATTTATGCCGGAAATTCTCGGGGCAGAGCCCGCTGAAAATCTTCAACTGTTTCTGGTTGCGCTTGACAAGCCCGAGGTACTGCCGCCTGAGTTTCTTTTCTCCTCCGAACAGAAGCCCCGTGAGGACCAGCGAATAGTTGAAATAGTGCAGGGGAACATAGAGCATTCCGGTGCGCAGCCTGATATGGGTATCAAGATCAGCGGCCGTTTCGAGCGCTTCCTTGAATTTCCCATACTGGCAAAGAAGCCTGGTCTTGTACATCTGGGTCCCGCACAGCGCGAAAAAATTCTTTTCGGCTTTCAGCTGCTCTATCTCCCGGTCATGGTCGAACCCGTCGCCGTCCATGCTGTATCTCTTCGGCGTAAGCCCCTTCTGGGCCTTAATGTACCTGACATGCTCTTTGCAGGTCGCCAGGACAACCGGGTCTTTGATGATCTCCATCAGGCCCCGGTACTTCTCAAGCTCGTCATAAATGTCATCCAGCCTGTCGCCGATCCCGATACGCGTAGCAGCAAGCGCTGACACGGCAAGCCCGGCGTATATGAAATCACCGGCGTTAATTGATATCTCATAGACTTTTTTATAAACGTCGGCGTTATGGCGGGCGTGTTTCTTCCAGTGCTGGATAAAGATGGCGAACATGTGCGGCACCATCCCCGGCGTATGGGGGTTGCGGTCGGCCCTTTCATGGAGCTTTAACGCGATCTCGCCGATGCGGTAGCCGGTCTCATAGTCTCCCTCGGCGACCTGGACAATGCAGGCCAGGGCCATGAAAATCACCGAGGAATTGGGCGTGTGCCCGTATTTCAGGATATTGTTGGCCGCGTACAGGGAAACGTACGCGAAGATATTCGTATTCACGTAATAGGCGGGCGTGCCGATGGCCGTCAACAGATTGAAGAGAATGACGCTTTCCCGGTCCTTCATGTCAGGAAGGCCGGAAATTTTCTCCAGCGGGATTTTCCGCAGCGCCAGCTTCACTTTCAGGTACTCCCTGGTTACCGGCAGAGAGCCCATGTCAAGGGGGATGTTTATGTTGAAAAGCTTCAGCGCCCTGAGGCCCAGGCTGACCGCCTCGATCGCGGGCCGCGAGTCCGTGTACAGGACGACCATCACGCTGTAAGCCCGCGCCCTGTCGATATTGTTCGCCGCGTTGCCGAGTATCTCATCGAAAAGTTTTTCCGCTTCCGAAAAATTCCGGTCAAGATACTCGCATTCCATGAGCCCCAGGTGCAGGGTGTACGCCAGCTCATAGTGGGACTGCCAGGCGTGTTCAGGAAGCAGCGAAAGGCCCTGCTTGAAATAATTGACTGCTGCCTTGTAAGCGGTCGACTCCTTTGCCTTGGCGCCCGCCTTTTCATTGAGGCCCGCGAGCGCAATGCGCTCACCTTCGTCCGCAATCAGGCCCCTGCCCTGGTTCATCTGGTCAACGATGTAAAAAATACTGTTGACCAGGTCTTCAGGCGAGGTGTTCCGCAGGGCCAGGGTCCCGATGTGGTAATGCATGGAATCGCGGTCTTCCTGCGTGAGCAGCGAATACGCGGCCTCCTCTATGCGGTCATGATGGAAGCGGTACTGCTCGTCCCTGCGGTTGATCAGCCCTTCCCTGATGAGCAGATCCAGGTTGATAAATATTTCCTCGACGGGCCGCGAGGTCACCGCGGCCAGGGTGATGACGTCGAAGCGGTTCCCCACGCAGGAGCAGACCTTGATGAGATCCAGTGGCTCCTCCGGAAGGTAGCGCAGCCGCCCGGCCAGGAACTCAACGACATTGTCGGTCACCTGCAGGTCCTGTATGTTTTTAAGGTCCCATGACCAGCCGCGGCCCGGCTCAAAGGCAATGAGCCTTCCCTCATAAAGGTTTTTCAGGAACTGGTTGACGAAGAAGGGATTGCCCCTGGTCTTGGCATGGATGATGCGCGAGAGCGGGCGGGAAGCGTCAGCGTCACACCGCAGAAAATAGGAAATGAATTCGTTGACGTCATCGGCGTTGAGCACGCCCAGGGTCGTGGTGCCGACCTTCAGCCCGGCTTTCCGCATTTCGTCAAGCGTGAGCATCAGGGAATGGTGGGCCTCAACCTCGGTGTCGCGGTAGGCCCCCATGAACAGAAAGTAGCGCAGCGACCGGTCGGTGGTTATGGTGCGGACCAGGTTGAGGCTTGCGATGTCCGCCCACTGGAGGTCATCAAGAAACAGAACAAGGGGATGTTCCTTATCGGCAAACACCTGCACGAAGTTTTTAAAGAACAGGTTGAAACGGTTCTGGCTCTCCTCGGGGCTCACCTCGGGGACATCCGGCTGCCTGCCGATGATCAGTTCAATATCGGGAATAACGTCCGTTATGATCCTTCCGTTGGGCCCCAGCGCGCGAAGGATCCGCTCCTTCCATGCGCTCACGCGCTCCTCGCTCTCGCTCAGGATCTGTCGCGCGAGGCCCTGGAACGCCTGAATGATGGAGCTGTAGGGAACGTCCCTGCGGAACTGGTCGTATTTTCCGGCTATGAAATAGCCCCGCTTCTCGGCGATCGGTTTATGTATCTCGTTCACCAGGGCGGACTTTCCGATTCCCGGCTCACCGGTCACCAGGACTGCCTCGATGCCGCCCCGGCTCACGCGGCTGAACGCCGAATGCAGGAGGTCCAGCTCTCTATCACGGCCCACGAGTATCTGGGGGATGATGAAGCGCAGTGAAATATCGGCCTGGCCCAGTTCAAAGGGCGCGGCCGTTCCCGCGGCGCGCACCCGGTCAAGGCACTGCCTCAGGTCAGCGGCGAGGCCGAAACAGTTCTGGTAGCGGTCAGCCGGCGCCTTGGAAAGCAGCTTCATGATGATATCGCCCAGGGGAGCCGGCACTTCGGGGTTGAGCGTATCGGGCCTTGCCGGCATCCGGGCTATGTGGGAGTGGATGATCTCCATAGAGTCGGACGAGAGAAACGGGACCCTTCCGGTGAGCATCTCGTAAAAGGTGACGCCCAGTGAATACAGGTCAGTGCGGTAATCAACAGCGCAGTTCATCCGCCCTGTCTGCTCCGGAGACATGTACGCCAGCATCCCCTGTATGACTTCGGGATTGTAGATCTCCTCCCTGATGCGCGTTATTTCGGAAGCGATGCCGAACCCGGTGATCCTGACGGCGTCGCCCTTATAGTCGACAATGATGTTCTGCGGCCTGATGTCGCGGTGGGATATATTGTGCTGGTGCACCTTTCCCACAATCTCGGCAATGGAGATTGCCAGCTCAAGAAAACGCTCGGTGGAAAAACCTGCGCGGATGAATTCCCTGAGGGGGACCCCGCCGAAGTCCTCGAGGACCACGGCCAGCCTTCCCCCGGCATCGATGATGTCGACAACCCGGACAACGCCGTCAACGACAAGGGAGATCGCGCGGATGAGTTCATATTCATGCCTGAACCGCGCCGTTTCGGCCTCGGTCGGGTAGTCGACCCTGAAGGCCTTGATGATCACCGGATAATCCTTCCCTTCGGGCCGGGCGCTGTAAGTGACTGAACGGCGTGTTTCGCCGACCTGCGTAATGTCCGTATATCCCGCGAACTGTTTCGCTACCATCAACCGACCCTGACCTTCCGTACCATCAATTTATACTGACACCGCGAATGAGGAGCCCCTCCCTGGATGTTTTAACGTGCCGCTTAAGCGGGCCATGCAGAAAACAGACTGCGTCTAACTAATATCCTCGGCGGGGCAGGAATTAACAACCTGTTCCCGGTGAATAAAATATTTAAAACGCCAGGCATGCAACACTTTTTTTTAATTTTGTATATATGGGGAGCACTGCGGAAATGTTTTCCAGGCCATTTTTCTGCTGATTTATGGGTTACATCTATAATCTTCCGCAGGCGCGTAGCGCCTGCCCCCTGTCCACTCAGTTCATCGCCCCAGCGGCAAATGCTTATTAGTACATCCTGTACTGCATTTGCACGTTATCATCCTGATGCCAGGGGGCACGTGTGCACTATTTATCTCAGGAATTTGACGTAATGGTTTCCCATTTTTCTCACGCCACGGCCTGCGCCAATAATTTTCCGCAGGCGCGCAGCGCGCCAGATACACCTATTTCGGCTTGCACCAATTATCTTCCGTAGGCGCGTAGCGCGCTACGCGCCTGCAAAGAGATTCATGGTGTGTATATTTAGCAGTAGAAATTTATTTAATCTTTTAAACTACTCGCATGCTTGACAAAGGCATCAAGGAACCCGTAATAATCGATATTGAAGATATCCTTGAATAATTTATCGTGGTCGCGGCTCTTCAGCAGGCCGTGCATGTAGTGATAAAACTTCTCGTTGCCGTATGTTTTAATAATAAAATCAACAACGCACGCGAACTCGGAATACATGAAAGCTATGCGGTTATCGATAGAGAGTTTTACCTCATCCTCCCCGGATGTTTTATACAGATAAGGAGGGAAATAATTTCCTTTTTTGATGATCTCATAAGTCTTTTTTTTATCGGGATACCACGAGGAGCCCATCTGCCCGGCACTGTAAACAGCAATACCTTCCATCAGCCATTGGGGATAATGGCAAACGGAAAGATAATCCATGTGCTGATATAAAAGGACGTGCGAGAGTTCATGTTTAAGATAAATCTCCAGGGATATGATCCCCTTCCCTGCTTCTTCAACCGCCCATGGCGAAACCACCAGTCTGCTGTTCGGATAGGCACAGAAGCGCGCCTTTGTAAAATTTTTCCTTAAATAAGAACCCCTGTCTGAAAAAATATATATCCGGGGCTTGTCCAGGAATTTAAGCCGGTGAAAGGCTTCGACACCCGATGTGAACGTGTCAAACCGGCTATAATCACTGAAGCCACTCCCGTCTTCAAGGTATACTGTTACATTCCTAAGTTCATGTCTGGTAAAACCGATCGCCAAAGGTGAAAACGGAAACAGTTTGCCGAATAATAAAGCAAACAAAACAAGCAGAATGCCGGCAAGCGCAACAAAGCCGAAGAACAGCTTTTTATGTTTCACGAAAGATCTCCTGTTTTTATCTTTTTATCATCTTTAAATAGATGATCAATGAAAAGGAGTTGTTACAGAATTGTGGAATATTCATCTGGTCAGCAGGCCGCCACAATGAAGCGGTTGATTCATAGATGCGGCACAGCAAAACTCCATGAAGTATAAAATCAATGATTAACCATGAAATAAAAATCAAAGCAAAGGCAATTATGTTCCTTTTTATCATAAACCACCTCCCGGAAGTTTTATGCAGGCCAATGGCTTCATCCCTGTTTAAGACTCGAGAAAACATTCAACCCAAGGTCTTAACCCTTAATAATTCTTGACACAACAGCGCGGTCTGCAAGCTTCTTTTTTAAAAAGGGAAAAAAACACCATGCGGGAAATCTTTGGAACAATCTGCCTGGCAGGCGCGGTCCAGGCCCTGTTATTATTTCTGGTGCTGCTCATTAAAAAAAACAACCGCAGGGCAAACCGGTTTTTTTCCCTTATCATGTTTTTCTCGTTCCTGGACCTGTTCGAACTGTACCTCGGCGCCAGGGGTTTCACCAGTTCAGCGCGTCCGTACCAGCTCAGCATAATACCGTATTCATTCATGTTCGGCCCGTCGATGTTTTTATATATCGCCCTTCTCACGGCGCGGATCAACGCGTTCTCGAAGAAATACCTGCTGCTCTACGCGCCATTCGCGCTTGCCCTCACCATTAATATCATCCTGTTCGCCGCATTTGATCCGGTTCAACTGCCGTGCGCCGTTATTTACGCGAATATCATAATCAACGGCGGCGGGCTTTTTTTTGAAGCAGTGCTGTATGTTCTCTCCCTTATAACAGTACAAAAATACATCGGCCGGCTGAAAGAATTTTTTTCCGACATAGACGCGCTGAAGCTGTCTTTCATCCGCGCGGGGCTTGCGGTTTTGATTCTAACGGTGCTTTTTATCTTTATGCAGTTCACCCGCGGCAACATAAGGCATGAACACGGGATCCTGGATGTCATCGCCATTCTCTGCGGCCTGGGGTTCATATTCGCGATCGCTTTTCTTGCCATCCTCCAGCCTGAAATATTCGACCGGATCAGGCTTATTGAAAACGCTGTTCCCCACGACGAAGGAACATCTTATCCGAAGTATGAAAAATTCAGGCTCCCCGCGCAGGACGAAGAAGCGCATGTAAAAAAACTGCTGGAGCACATGGCCGAGAAGAAACCGTATCTCAATGAAGAACTGACCCTTCAGGTGCTGGCCGACGAACTGGCAGTGTCAACGCATCACCTTTCCATGATATTGAACATCCACTTCAAACAGAACTTTTACAATTTCATAAACAGCTACCGCGTTAATGACGCGAAACAGAAACTGGCAAACCCCGATTACGCGAACCGGAACATCCTCTCAATCGCCTACAGCGCCGGGTTCAATTCAAAGTCGACCTTCAACACCATGTTTAAAAAATTCACCGGCAAGACCCCCAAAGAATTTCGCGCAGATTTATCCGATTAAAAAAGCCGCATAATAAAAAAAGAGTATGAGTTCAGTAACCCGGGCGACCGGGCGTACCGGGTACTATATCTATTAAGAGTGATCAGGTGACAATCATGTCCCTGATGCAGATGCCGGGACACGGCACATGACAGTTCAATTTTTCTTTCACTGGAGGACATACCATGATACTTCACGTAATTAAACATTACCTTGCTTCAAAAGACTTATATGCGCAGTTTAAAACAGCGAGAATCATGAAACATCAGGGGGGCCTGATATTTTACCACGCGGTCCTTGAAACCGGGATCTTCAAAATACTGGAAAAACCAAAAACCCTCGACGAGCTTGCCCGCGAATCAGGCATCACCGATAAGCGGCTTCTGGCTTCACTGCTTGACCTCGGCTGTTCACTCAGGGAGATAACCCGCAAAAACGGGAAATACCGGCTGAAAGGGGCAATGGCGAAAGCGCTGGCAGGCAATGTGCCGCTGCGGGAGCTTGTCAGGGAAACGGTCCTGTACCATGCGGACGTCGCGCGAAGTATCGGCACCTATCTTCTGGAAAACAGAAAAGGGGACTACCTGAAAGACTTCGGCGGGGTGATCGCAGAATCATCACGGATACTGGAACCGCTGATCAAGGGGTTTATTTATCACACCATAAAAAAATCGTCCCCCCTGACCATACTCGAGCTCGGCTGCGGCGCGGGTGAGTACCTGAAATACTACGCCGACATCAACAGAAACAGCCGGGGCACGGCGATTGACATCGACCCTTCTGCTGTCGCAATCGCGCGCGGGAAAATCAAAGAAAACAAGCTGGAAAGCAATTTCACCGTGGAAAGGGACAACATCATTACACTTCAAACCGTCAGGGACAGAACATTCGACCTTGTAACGTCTTACTCAAACATGCATTATTTTTCAGATAACGACAGGGCCGGGCAGTTCAGCATGATTTACAAGCTGCTGAATAAACACGGAAGGTTCATGCTCGCGACCGGCTTCAAGGCCAGAAGCCTGTCGTCATCCTATTATGACCTGATATTCTCAGCGACACAGGGGCTGTACCCGCTTCCGTATATCGATGACATAGTCAATGCCCTTAAAAGGAGCGGGTTCGCGCGGGTGAAAACGGTCAGCCTTATGGGCAGGTCATTCATGGGAGTTGTGGCGTATAAGTGACGGCATTAAAGCAGCGGGGGGCGGAGCAGAGAGGACATCTGCTCCCATTATAGACATGTAACGCGCGCTCCCCCCCTGTCCACTTCGACAGGTGGTACGGTGAGCCTGCTTCGCATCGAGCCTGTCGAAATGCCGAACTGCTCAGTGCATCGCCCCATAGGGGGCACGTGTGCAATATTTATCTCAGGGATTTAATGCAATGTTTCCCATTTTTTTCACGCCACGGCCCGCGCCAATTATCTTCCGTAGGCGCGTAGCGCGCTACGCGCCTACAAAAGAGACCGGGTGTACCATTATTCGCCCCGGTCTTTTCCCTCCCCGCGGTTGATCTCCCATTTCTTCACATTGTTCCTGATATACCGGCGCACATTGTTCAATTCGTCCTGGTCCCTGATGATCCGGTCGTAAAACCGCGGCTGCCAGGCGAAACCAGAATAGCCTGATTCACGGCACCTTTTTGTCACCGCTGATTTATACGCGCGAATGACAGCAGACAATGAACCGGGAAGGGGAGATAACGGGACGATTCCCGTATCCCCTGTAGTCGTGTAGCGCGCTACGCGACTACGAAGGAGAAACCCCCGTCATCTGCCACGGCTCCACATTATCGTGTATATTAAGGATTATTTTCGCAACAAGAATATTAAAAAAATGATAGTGTGCCACCCGTCTTCAACCATACTACAGATCGACCGGCAAAGATAGACCTTGAAGGTAGAGGTTGGCATTTTTTCTGAAATGCCCCTGTTATGGCCTGCGCCAACAATCCCCTGTAGGTGAAACCTGCTTCCTCACATGCATAATAAAAACATCAGGGAACTCATAAAAGTAAAGAAACCAATTGACAAGACACCAATGAAACGATTATAAAACTCAGTGAAATAAATACGCAATTTCATTCATTGATTTATGCATTGCCAGGAGGATTTCATGAAATATTCCATTCGGTTTTTAGGAACGCTTGTGCTTGCTGCGGCGCTGGGCCTTGCCGCCTGTGACGACGAGGGCGGGTCAGGCGATAACGGCGGAGCGCTGTCTGCCGGTGACAAACAAACAGTTACCGCGAACGGCGTATCCTTCGTCATGGTCTATGTGCCCGGCGGGATCACCTTCCCCACGAGCACCAGCACTGACGTCACCGCCACAATCGATAACGCCTACTGGATAGGAAAGACCGAGGTGACCTACGAGCTGTGGCAGGAAGTATATGACTGGGCCACTACCGATGCGGGGAGCGGCATGCGCGCTGACGGAGGCGAACTGTATTATTTTGCCAATACCGGACTGAAAGGAAATGACGGGGACGCATCAAAATCGGAACAGCATCCGGTGACCATGGTGAACTGGCGCGACTCCATGGTGTGGTGCAACGCCCTGACCGAGTGGTGCAACGCCCAGACCGGGACGGCTTATGATTGCGTGTACTACAGTGACAGCGGGTACAGCACCCTCATACGCGATTCGAGGGACGGCAGCTATGGTTTCAGCGTTAATCCCGATCCGGGCGGATTTGACGATCCCTATGTCAAGTCCGGAGCGAAGGGCTTCAGGCTGCTCACGATCAATGAATGGGAGCTTGCGGCACGGTATTGCGGTGCAAACAGCGATAATGGATTATATGAATGTCCGGCAGGCAGCGGCTGCTGGTGGACACCGGATTACTGGCCAAGCGGCGCTGCAGGAGAATATAATGACTGGGGCGCTTCTGATTCAGTTGCCTGGTTCGGGGGCAGCACAACCATAGGAGACGGAAACACCGTAAGCACCCAGGCAGCCAGGGGCAAACAGCCGAATCTCCTTTGCCTGTACGATATGAGCGGCAATGTTAGGGAGTGGTGCTTTGACTTAAGGCCCAATAATTGCCGTTCCCCACGGGGCGGCTGCTGGAGCGGATCTGCCTATAACCTGTGTGTACGGGCCCTGCCCGGCTATCTGCCGTATGCGGAATACGACAACACGGGCTTCCGTTTCGGGAGAACCCGGTAGCGCCTACAAAAGAGACCGGGTGTACCATTATTCGCCCCGGTCTTTTCCCTCCCCGCGGTTGATCTCCCATTTCTTCACATTGTTCCTGATATACCGGCGCACATTGTTCAATTCGTCCTGGTCCCTGATGATCCGGTCATAAAACCGCGGCTGCCAGGCGAATTGTTCATAACCCGATTCACGGCAGCGCCTGGTCACCGCTGATTTATACGCGCGAATGACAGCAGACAATGA
>DAIUKG010000035.1:37412-41133 GCA_036848375.1 Spirochaetota bacterium | reverse complement strand
TATTCTTTTTCCAAATATTTAATACATTATCCTCTACTTTCCAATAAGCCATTAATACTTCTTTAGGGGTATGACCTACTGATCGAATAATTATTTCTCCATCTTGATAAAACTTGAGACCTTCATTAGGTGGATATATAAAAACCGCTTCAGGTAAAAACTCCCTGAAAAACTCTCCGATCTTATCGCCTTTGAGTCCATTTATATATTCAATCTTTTCTTCTGTATTCATTTTATTGTATTTTTTCATGTAAGCCGACTGCGCAAAACTTTCAGAACTATTTTTACATGAAAAGCTAAACAACACTATAAGAAAGAATATAATCTTAAATTTCATCATAGCCTCCCTAATTCGTTATCCATATATAAAATTGTGATTGTTTTTCGTTGAATCCTTCACTGTATAATTTTTCACCATATACAGCACCAGTCTGAAAGATATTCAGGTTCCCCATTGTTGCTGACCCATCGCCGCCATAAACTCCGGTGAGTACCGCAACATGACCATGAGATCCTGAATCTTTATACGACGCAAGCGCGAGTCCTCCTGACGCGGCATAATCCTGCGCTGGCACATTGTCCTTTCCATCCCAATACTGGTAACCCTGTAAATAACCCTGTCTGTTCTCTTCAATGTCTTGAGTGGCCGTATCACGCGCTTCCTGATTAAAAATAGTTTCTTCAAAATTCGGCACATACTCTTCCATCAGATCATCATATTCATCAAGCAGGGTCCTCTCCTGCGAGTCATTCCCACAATCATCCCCGAAATATTCATCCTGTCCAGCACTATTCAGGTCCTCGATCTCCGTAAGGGGGTCTTTTTCCTCAATTGATTCAGGCACCTCTTTTTCGTCTTTATCAGCATAATTATCAAAAAGCGGCGTGGTCTTATAGGTCTCGCTGAACCTTCGCATGTCTTCGCTATTCGAATAAAAATCCTCGCAGCAAGATGAGTGCGACCCGCTGTTGCGCACATTACGCTGGTCGACAGAAGATTCCGGCAACCGATCTTCACTTACCATAACGCGGCAAGGACGGCCGCGTTGGGCAAGTTGAGCATGGATGCTCATGCGAGCCCCACAGTACTCATTTGTGCCACAGCGGTGACGGCATATTGCGGATACCGACAGTTCAGGTTTACATAAAATTCACTGATTCGAAATAATAAGCCTCCCCGGCGAATGAGGGGCAGGCACTCCGCCACCTGAGGAGCGGCTTTTTCCGCCGCTTTTTTGCCGGAAAAAAAGCGGCAAAACCCCGGCCCGGTACCCCGGGCCAATACCCTCTGCCGAAGGTTTCGGCATAGACAAGGTGCCCCTTTCACCGAAGACCGGGTGGTTCCGGTTTTTCGTTTGACTTTTAAAAACGGGTTGATACGTTATAAAAATTATAATGAAGACTTTGTGTATTTCGTGACTGAAAGAACGCCGGGGAGCCTGTTCCGTGAAGGTTGAAAACATAACAGCCGCTGTTGCTGATTTAAAAAAAAGCCATTGTTAATGAATATGGCGATGAATCGTCATTGATCCTCTTCGGCTCCGCAGCACGGGGAATCTGCGGCCCCGAATCAGATATTGACATACTGATCCTGCTGCCTGATAACGTAAACACCAGGATCGAAGAAAAAGTAATCGGCATAGCCTATGACATTGAGCTTCAGCATGATGTCGTTTTTGGCATCATTGTTTATTCAAAAGATTTCTGGTGTTCAGGGGTTGCTGCCGTAATGCCGCTTCATAAAAATATCAGCGCAGAAGGCATCCATGTATGAGTCTTGAGCAGGACCTCATAAATTACAGAAGGGCAAAGGCACGAGATACGCTCAAAGATGCGCGGGCACTTTATAATGCCGCCAGTTATCTGTCAGTGGTAAACCGTATATATTATTCACTGTTCTATGAGGTAACCGCTCTTTTACTTTCGAAAAAACTCTCTTCTGCAAAACGCAGCGGTATTCGCTCCTTATTTAACGAGCACGGGGATGGTAAGCACGGGATCAGGCAGATTCTATTCTTCCATGTTTGATTTCAGGCAGAAAGGTGATTATGGCGACTTCGTAATTTTGAGCATGAATCCGTAGGAGAATGGCTTTTTAAGGCTGAATCCTTTATTGATGAGATAGAAGAGCTTATTGGATAACCACTTTTTCGCCACCCTGACAATGTCCTGTCCATGGGCATGAAGTCTCTAACAGTGCCGTTTATAACTCACCAATGTATGTTGACATTATTGCCGGCGTGCCTTCTCATGGGAACATCAGCGAATTGAACCAGGGTCAGCCAATGAACATTCTGATTACCGGGACCGACGGATTTATCGGCAGCCACCTCAAAGATTATTTTATCAAAGCGGGGCATGATGTTACCGCGACTGTTTTCAATGAAGCCCCGCGGGGGGATGACTACTGCATAGACATCCGCTCCCCGGATAGCATTGCCTCACTGCCGGGCCTTCCCTATGACGCGGTGATAAACGCCGCGGGCATTGTCGACCAGAAGGCCCCCTCGTCGCTCATGATGCAGGTGAACGCGGAAGGGGCGCGCAACCTGGCCGCGTGGGCCGCGCGCAACAAATGCCGCCACTTTATACAGCTCAGCTCGATCGCGGTGTACGGGCTCAGGACCCTCGGGACCAACAGAAGCGAAGAGGCAACGCCGCGCTTCCGCGGGATACTCGGGATCCCGTACATGCGCTCAAAGGCGCGCGCGGAGAAATTCATTGAACACAGCGGCGCGCCCTATACCCTGCTGCGCATGCCCGCGGTCATCGGCAGGGGCGATTCATTCACCTCGCCGGGCATCGTCCGCCGGCTCGAGTCGGGAAAGTTCTTCTTCTGCGGCAGAGGGGAAAAACCGGTTTCGCTTCTCTTCGCGAAAAATCTCGGGCCCTGCATCGACCTGATCATAGGAAAAGGCCCCTTTAACCGCGCCTTCAACTGCGCGGACCATCACGTTCCCTGGAGGGAGCTGGTCGCCCATTACGCCGCCATCCTGGGCCGGCCGCTGCCCGCGAAAAAAAAGGGCCTGTACGCCCTGCCCTTTTACTGGTCCGATGCGGGCGCGCACATGCTGTTCACCTTTTCATGTTTCGGTTCGCATTTTCCCGCTGACCGGCTCTTTGAGGCGACAGGGTTCATCCCCCCGTATGACTGGAAAGAAGGCGTGCGTGAAAGCGTTGAGGATATAATGCGGCGCTGACCTAAAACTTTGATTCAAGCTGCGCAACCGACATCCCGTATTTCAGGTTCATGTGCCGCAGCCGCTGCGAAAGGATCGTGGCGAGCTCCTTCATGATCTTTAACGAAAACCGCGAATTGCTCGCGCTGAGCCCGTTAAAAGCTTTCTTGGAAATGAAGATCAGCGTCCCCGGCGTGCGGGATATGATTGAAGCCGAATGCTTCTCGTCATTCAGAATGGACATCTCACCGAAGAAATCACCCCTGTTCAGCTTATGCAGGCGTTTATATTTTTTTTCATCGATCTTTTTAACCACTTCAAAGTTGCCTTTCACCACGAAGTACAGCCCTTTTCCTTCCTCGTTCTCCCTGATCACGAGCTCCATCTCATTCGTCGAAAGCACTTCGGCTATTGCACTGAAATCATCCAGTTCCTGGTCGGAAAAACCGTTAAAAAAGCCGATGAGTTTCAAATATTCTTTCATTACTGGTCTACTCCTTTTTGTTGTCGTTATTCAGAAGGCCCATGAGCTGCCCGTGGAT
>DAIUKG010000035.1:0-37312 GCA_036848375.1 Spirochaetota bacterium | reverse complement strand
CGCGGGCGAAATCAAGCATGTCTGTTTTCCCGGTCAATACATACCGCCGACGCCGACGAGAAAATTAAACTCGTAATGTCCCTGAGCCGTATCGGTCATTTCAATATAAAAACCCTGGTAAAGAAAAAGGTATTTGATAATTTCCTCTTCAAATTTAAAGCCGAAGGTGTGGCCGTAAGTCCAGAAACCCGATATGGGCTCGCCCATGATCCACTTGTCGGAGTTCAGGCCGAACCATCCCTGGCCGTTAAGCGCATCATAGGGTTTGTTGTTGTCTTCGTCGCGGTAATACAGACGTTCAACGAACTCGATTGACAGTGAAAAATCGCGTTTGTCATTGGTCTTCTTGATGTCCCAGAGCTTGATGCCAATGCCGAATTCATACACTCCCCACCACGTGGAAAGCTTGTTGGTGTGGTCCATGATATAATAATCGCGCCAGTTGATGATCGCGTAATACGAAATGACATCGTTCACCCGGTAGGTATAGTTCATGCTGAAGTTGTCCACGTCCATGGTCTGGTTCTTGCTCGCCTTGCCGTCGAACGGGAGCAGCCTCGGGTAGAACCTGAAGCGCAGGTCCATCTTGTCTTTCTGGTAACCGAAGATCAGGCCGATTTTAACGTCCCAGAGGCGCAGGTCCTCTGAAAAGCTGATGCCGCTGTCATAATGGTTGAACTGCATGCCGATGCCCACGGTGTAGCCCTTGATCTTGTACATCCCCTCAAGGGTCTCATTGTGGACACACAGGGCCGAGGGCATCATCCCCCCCAGCCAGGGATTTTCAAGCAGCAGGTCAATTTCCCACGAGGGAGTCGGGGTCACCCTGCAGAATATTCTTTCCGGGATATCGACAAAAAAACCGCGGTCGTAAACATATTCATACTTTTCGCTGGACATGTCATACCCGGTCCTGATCATAAAATCAATGGTAGCGTAAACGATGGTCGACTCGCGTTCTTTTTTCTCTTTTTTGTATTGCTCCAGGTCTTCCTTCTTCCTTTTTTCCTCTTCTTCCTTCTTCTTTCTTTCCTCTTCAAGTTTTTTCTGGAGCTGCATTCTCTTTAAATACGCGTCAGGAAGCCACTTGGGGACCTCCTTGTTTTCAGGATCATACTTCAACACGAGCTCGCCTACCCTGATGGCGTTATCGTAGTCCCCTTTTTTGTAATAGATGAATCCCAGCTTCTCGCCGGATATGATCTGGTAGGGGTTCCGGTGCATGGCCTCTTCGTAGTTAGGAATTGCCTTGTCGACGTCACCGTTGAGTTCATAGGCCCAGCCCCGGTTGTGATAGGTCTGGGCTGATTCCTTGTCATAGATCTCAATGGCCCGGTCAAACTGGTCAATCGCTTCCCTGTACTGCTTTTTCTCTCCCATCTGGGCGCCCTGGCGGTTTATGCTCTGGGGATCGCGCGCGGAAGCCGCATTCCATTGCATCAGTAAAAAAACAAGGAGCAAAAAGCGGGATGATGTTATCGATCGGTTTTTCATATTATTCCGGTCATGCCCCAGGAGAAGAACAGTAAGACACAGAAGGCCTGGAACTGACAATGTTATTCTATTCTATTTTTCGGTAAAAATGTCATTATTAATTATACCGTGAAACCATCAATTCGTCGCAATCCTTTTTTTCTTGCGTAATTGACCGCATCATCGTATTCTTTCAGGGTCACCCGCCGTTTAAGGTCGAAACATTCTCCGGCCCGGTACTCGGGACGGTACTGGTCCATGATATTAATATAGGTGTTCAACGACACTGAAGCGATAAAATCGATCACCCGGTCCGTGGCCGCGATATTATTGGGGAGCACAAGGTGGCGCACCAGGAGCCCTCTCAGCGCGATACCCCGCTCAATGAGCAGGTCTCCGGTCTGGCGGTACATATCCTTAACGGCCATGGCAGCGTTTTCGGAATAATCACCGGCCCCGGACAGCTCTTTCGCGACCGCATCATCCATATATTTAAAATCAGGCATGTAGATATCAAAAACACCCTCGATGATCCTCAGGGTCTCCACAGAATCATACCCTCCTGAATTATACACGAGGGGGATGTTAAGCCCTCCGGGCACGGCAATCATCAGCGCTTTAACGACCGCGTAAATCATGTGCGTGGGAGTCACGAAATTAATATTGTGGCACCCCTTTCGCTGCAGGAACAGCATCATGTCAGCAAGGTCGCGGTATGATATTTCCTCTCCGCGCCCCAGATGCGATATATCGTAATTCTGGCAAAATATACACGAGAGGTTGCAGTTGGTGAAAAAAATGGTTCCCGAGCCGTTGTTCCCCACCAGCGGGGCCTCCTCGCCGAAATGGGGAGAAAAGGAGGACACGATGGGAAGCATCCCGCTGCGGCATTTCCCTTTTCCGCCGCCGGGCCGGTCTGCAGAGCATTGATGGGGGCAGAGTGTACAGGGGGATGATTTTTCGTACAGTTTCTCTGCGATGCTCCGAAGAAGGCCGTTTTCATGTAAAGCAACATATGACGGAAGAAAAGGCATCCTGCTATTTCTTTTCTTCCTCTTCATCATTGAGGCGGATGTCATACGCCGATTTGTTCACCGGGATCGGAATATCAACGTCCTGTTCTTCTTCTGTCTGGTTTTTCCGTTCCTGTGATTCCCATTTTTTGATTTCCTGGTTTTTCAGCTGCCGGATATTGTCAAGCCGCGACTGAATATTCAGGTCATTGGGGTCCTCCATCAACGCCTTTGAATAATAGTTTTCAGCCTCAACGACATTCCCCAACTCCTCATATGACATACCGAGATAGAGATACAGGGAAGAACTGGTTTCTTTAAAATTTATAGCCTGGTGAAAATAATCTATTGCCCGGGTAATGTTTCCTTTCGTGAATTCAAGAACTCCCATCTGGTAGAGAACTTTGGGATCGTCCTTTTTCAGTCTCATCGCGTTTTGAAGATACAGCGCAGCGCTGTCAATGTCCTGAAGGGTTATGCTTAAGATGCCAAGCCGGTAATTCGCATCGAAATTGTCTTTATTAATCCAGAGGATAGACTCATAGAGCCTTTTTGCCCGTTCCCACTGTTTTTCTTCGGTACACCTCTGTGCTGAATCGATATACGAAACCTCTTTATATGCAAGAACGCGAACCAGGTATTCTTTGAGCGCAATGCGGTAATCCATTTTCTTTTTGAGTTCAAAAAGATATTCCGTTTCCTTTTCGTAATTGTTCCGGGATTCGTAAAATTCGGTAGCTTTCAAAAATGAAAGGATCTGGGCGTTATAATCAAAGCGGTTTTTTACCATTGCGAGAAAACCGGTCCCGCTTTCCCCGGAATTGACCAGCGAAAAAAACCTGCCGTCCTCAGCGAGGTAGGCATCGATGAACTTTTCATCCGGCGAAAACAAATTTTTACGTTTCCCGGGGAAACAGTAATTCACGGGAACTTTTTCAGGCATATAGGATTGAACTTCAGCCATGTCACTGAAGAGAACATGCGAAAGAACATGCTGCTCGTCAAAAAAAATCACCTGCTCTTCCTGCTGCCATGCCAGAAAATTCGTCAGATTTGAATACTTTTCCCGGTCAATCTGGAGCGCGGTGCCGCTGTCCGTTGACAGGATTATCATAACATCAGAAAAAAGATAAACTGAATGGTACCTGAAATTTTTTTTAAGATTCGAAAACAGGGAAACCGCGGCTTCACTACTGCATCCGGGGATATTAATCACCTGCGCCATAATCCCGTCTTTAACCAGTATCGATTTGATCATGCGGTAGTATTCATCGGAAAACCTGAAAAAGTTGCATGACTGGTCAAGGAGGTTCGTTATATCGGTTATTATGGTGAAGTTGTTTCGGTTCTTCCGCATGAAGAAAAGAATATCATCAGAGTCAGGGACATATGTCTGTTTACCGGAAAAGGGAAGAACACTGAAATCGGTATTTCGGTCAGATAGGGGATCAATGCATAAAGATCTTGTAAAATAACCGATACACGGATTTCGAAAAAACCTCTGGTTGCCATCGATGAACAGAACTTTAGACGTGTCATTCACTGAATAATACAGAGAAAGCGGCGCCAGGGCCCGTTTCAGGTTTCGCACCGTACTGTCTTTGACTGAAAAAACCGGCATCCCCTGCATTTCGATAACCGCTTCACTTTTTATGTACGGGGCGTTATAATTTACATTTTTTAGAGCATCAAAATTATTAATATGCGTAATAAAAAAATCACTCTTCATGCTGAGAGCAAAAAACTGATGGGAAAAAACAACGGCACTGATAAACAGGAGAACATAGGCGAAATAGAATCCCTTGACCAGGTTCCCGACTTTTTTATTTATTATAAAAATTCCCGGGAGAAGAATGTTAACCAGACATACCGAGTAAACCAGGAAAAAAAACCAGAAGTGGGTAAAAGGGACCATAGTCAAAACAATGATTATGGGTATCGGCATGAGAACAGTTGATAACTCGATGATATTAAACCGCTCATTGTGCCGGTAATGAATTATTATCTTCTTGATATTCTGATTTAAAACAAAGCTGAAAAAAAACAGAACAGGGACGAATAATACACAAGCAAGCCAGAGAGACAGGGTGTTGCCGGTCCGGTATAGGACAAAAACAGGCAATAAAAAAAGCGGGGGATAAAAAACCTGTAAATTATGCCAGACCCGAAATTTAAGAATATTGCCGGTAATATATCCTCCCAGGCACGAGAGAATCAGCACAAGAAAAAATATGGCTTTAACATATAGATAATTTCCCTGCGCATGGACGATACAGATATAAATTAGGAATATATACATTGCGGGGATAGAAAAATTAACATAATTCAGTATGAGGTTCTCTTTGTTGAGCGGTATTGCAACTTCACTGTCATTTTTTTCCGCTTCATATTCCTGTGCGTACTGCACCGGTGGGGAATACGGCAGGTTTAAAAAAAACGTCAGGGGAATCAACAGAGCGGGGATTAAGACAAACAGATATAATTCAAGATTATACAATATAAACAGATATTTCAACGCTGTTCCGGCAAGAAGTCCCGCTAGAAGATAAATGTTAAATAAATGTATCGTTTGTTTATCATCAATAAAATCGCCGCATGAAATTTTCATTAAATAATGCAGTTTCATCCCATAAAGGAGAAAGGGAATTCCTGCCATAACAACAAGAAGAAGAGGATAAAGGTTAAACAATCTTAATAATATTTCAGAGTCTTCCTGCCCGAGGAGGCCTCTTAAAAAAAACAGCGATACCACGCTGATCATCAAAAGGTCGGTTAAAATATACAATCCCCGATATTCAGAGATTTTACTAAAGAGGAACCGTGCTGCTGCAGCTCCCAGAAGCAGAAAGAACAACGCAGCGGTAAGGATGATTTTAAGGACCGGCAGATATAAGAAATAATACCGGCCAATAGCGACCAACTCCGCAGTAATGAACGAAATAATTGCTGATGTTATAAAAATATTAGCGTAGACAATACGCCTGGAAAAAGAGTTGGTGTAGTGAAATTCCTTCAAAAATGTCATTTTATTATTTCCCTGGTAAGCTTTGTTAGAAATACCCTGTATCAGGAAAAAAACAACTCTTTTTCCTGAATTATAAATCAAATACAGATGTTTTTCTCAAAAAATAAAAAAAATTTCTCATGAGAAAAATACCACTCACCCGAAATTAAGAATAAGGAAAATTATGAGAAAAAAATGAAATAAAGCTATAATATATTCATATTTTTTAATAAATACTAATAATCATGAATAATCGCCAATAATAGCCAATAATCGGATTTAATTATACGATACATGGTTCCGACATTTTAATCGTAACAGGGATGACCTGAAGCCAGCAAGGAGGCTGGTTCATACGGATTCATGGAGGAATCTGAATGATTATCAACCATAACATGGCAGCGATTAATGCCAACCGTGTCCTCAAATTCCAGCACTGGAATGTAAATAAAAACATGGAAGCCCTGTCTTCCGGAATGAGAATCAACAGAGCAGGCGACGACGCTTCCGGCCTTGCCGTATCCGAAAAAATGAGAACCCAGATTCTCGGCCTTCGCCAGGCCGAGCGAAACACCGAAGACGGAATGTCCCTTATCCAGACCACCGAAGGATATCTTAACGAAATCACCAATATCATCCAGCGAATGAGGGTCCTTGCTGTTCAATCATCAAACGGCATTTATACACCAGATGACCGCCAGCTGATACAGATTGAAGTATCAGAATTGGTCGATGAGGTAGACCGGATCGCCTCCCAGGCCGAATTCAACAAGATGGCGCTTCTCCAGGGAGATTTTTCGAGAACCAATCCAACTGCATCGATGTGGTTTCATATCGGCCCCAACATGCACCAGCGTGAACGGGTTTACATCCAGACAATGACCGCGAGGGCTCTCGGCATTAAAGACATGATAGGAAGGCCGGCGACCCTGTCAACACCGCAGAAAGCCAACATGAATATCGGTGTTTTTGACGAGGCACTGCACATAATAGCAAAACAGCGCGCCGATCTGGGCGCATACTATAACAGACTTGAACATGCTGCGAAAGGGCTGATGAACGCCTATGAAAATATACAGGCATCGGAAAGCAGAATCCGCGATGCCGACATGGCAGAAGTAACCGTGGATTTCACGAAAAACACGATTCTCGTGCAGAGTGGGACCGCGATGCTGGCTCAGGCGAATGCCCTGACGCAGGGCGTATTGAAACTTTTACAGTGATCCGTCTTTACGGCATGGATCTTTGAAAACTCAGGCAAAAAAGCATTTATGCTGAAAAGTATTGTGCTCCTTGCTGCAAGCATTCTTTTCTGACTGGTCAGAACGATATGGTTGCAGCAATGCAACGGAGTATTCCCTGAAAAAAGAATAACCTGGTATCAAATTCCTGATACGGAGATCAGGAAAAAAAAACAAAGGAGTGTCGACTATGATTATTAATCACAACATGAGTGCAATCAATGCGAACAAAGTTCTCAAGTTCAAGCATTGGGACGTCAACAAGTCAACAGAGAAGTTATCTTCCGGAATGAGGATAAACAGGGCCGGCGATGACGCATCAGGTCTTGCTGTTTCCGAGAAGATGAGAACCCAGATTCAGGGTCTCAGACAGGCTGAAAGGAACACTGAAGACGGAATGTCCTTTGTTCAGACAGCTGAAGGATATCTCGACCAGACTGCTTCTATTCTGCAGAGGATCAGGGTTCTTGCAGTTCAGTCTTCAAACGGTATCTACTCCCAGGAAGACAGGCAGCTTATCCAGGTTGAAGTTTCAGCCCTTATTGATGAAGTTGACCGAATCGCTTCTCAGGCCGAATTCAACAAGTTTAAACTGCTTCTTGGTGATTTTTCAAGGACGAATCCCAGATCAAGTATGTGGTTTCACATGGGAGCAAATATGCATCAAAGAGAAAGGGTGTATATTGGGACCATGACTTCTCAGGGACTCAACCTGAAAGAAAAAACCGGCAAGTTCCTCGCGAACCTCAGTACAGCCGGCGGATCAAACAGGGCAATCGGCGTTATCGACGATGCGCTGCATAAAATTGCCAAACAAAGAGCGGATCTTGGTGCTTACTACAACAGGCTTGAATACGCTGCAAAGGGTTTAATGACTGCCTATGAAAATATACAAGCATCTGAAAGCCGAATCAGAGACGCTGACATGGCAGAAACCCTGGTAGACCTGACCAAGGATCAAATACTCGTACAGAGTGGTACTGCAATGCTGGCTCAGGCGAATATGAAAACAAGAACTGTACTGCAACTTCTTGGTGGTTGATAAATAAATCATTTAGAAGTCTTAAAAAAGGGAATACAGCTAAAAATCCCGCCTCTTATAAGGCGGGATTTTTTTATGTATTTCCTGTGCAATTATGTTCACTTTTTTTATCTTATTGACAAGAATCTCTCATAATTTTCAATTGTTATAAGACATATTCATTCTCAATGAATAAATGAAAACCAATAGCAAGGCCAGTACGGTTCATAGAGGTAATCATGTTTGTTCGTAAAAGCCAGATCAGCCATCTCATTCGGAAAGAAAAAAACAGGGAACGAAAAAAATGCGAAATTGAAAGCCTGGAAAAAATAAAAAAAATAAGAAATGCGGTCGAAACGGAAAAAAAGAAAATGGAGCAGGAACTTCGCGGCGAACTCAACCATGCTATCCAGGAAAAAGACCGTGAAATCAAAATATTAAAAAGGGAAATTGAAAGGAATTATCTTCTCTACCAGGACATCCGCAAAAGAGAAATGTTTCTTAATGAGCTGACTGCTGAAATAGAAAACGTTGTTGAACTGATGGTAGTAAAAGTTCAGGAATCTCTGCAGCCCTTTTACCGGACAAGAGCTAAAATCGACTCCATCAAACGAAAATCAGACAGGAAACACGAAAAAGTCGAAAATATTCTCACTGCGGTGAAGTAAGTTCAGCGGATGTTTCCGGCACTGGGCCGATCTTGTCAAGGGACCCGAGACTGAACCGCACCCCGGTTCTGAAAACAAAACCCGAGAGATCAAGCTTGTACGCCTCTCTGCTTGAAAGGGAAGAACCCCGGTAACCGGCTTCAACCAGTATTTCCGCATAATAATTCTTCTTAGGCCTTATTGAAGTCCCCGCCAGCACCTCAAAGGTAAACCCTCCATAATTCGCCCGTTCATCAGGCTGGAGCAAAAATGCCCAGGAATATCCCGCACCGGCACTGATATACGGCATTACATGATATTTCTCTCTCAGATCGTAATGCACCACCGCATTAGCCATGAGCGGCAGGCACAGGACATCCGAATTTTTCTTTTTGTCTCCGGGCTGGAGCCCTGATTTCACCGCGCCGGGATCATACGCGTCCCACCTCGTCCACAGAAGCCCGGTTTCAAAGCCAAGGGAAAAAAATTTGTCCAGCCCCAGCGTGAATGCGAACGAGGAGTCCAGCGCAGCAGACTCCGGAGAATAATTTCCGACATTATAATAGCCGATCCCTGCCTTTAAATCAAAAAACGATTCATGCAGATCTCCTGCGAAGGCTGAAATGGAACATAAAACCACAAGAACAGCAAGTACGGCCTTTTTCATGGTAAAACTCCCGGGGGCTCAAATTGTTTCGAGCTTATTTAGACTGTATAAAAAGTCAAGATTTTTGAAAAGACCACCTGAAGGTTCTAAGCTCTGGCATCAAAAAGCGAGCCCGGAGCTATTGCGTTCATTTCAGTCCTGGCCGCCCCTTTATTCGTGTATATGACATCACGATTCTGCTGGGCATGGGCAAAAATTTTATCCCGCTCCAGCGCATCAGGTTTTGTATAAACAAAGGGCCCGTGATCATCCCGGGTGACCCTGGGGATGTTTTGAATCGGGCCCCGGTTATAGGCCGGCCACAGATATATTTTCGCTCCCCGAGAACCGGACAGAGCGGGCAGATTGATTGAGGATAATCCGGTAGAAATATTCATAGTACTGTATCGAAAAAAAATATTGCAGACTTCAATCATTAATTGGGGTAGAATAAATTATTAAAACACCAGGGAAGCGCATCCGGATTCGATGTCTTCCTGAAAAAATTGCATGTAATTGTTTGTTATGGTTGAGCTCGATTATAAAACAATAGTCAATCTTCTGCCGGACATTATATACCGCATTGATCCCGAAGGGCTCTTTACCTATATCAATGAGTCCATAGCAATTCTCGGATACGATCCCGACGATCTGGCTGGAAAGCATTTCAGTATTATTTTACATCCGGATGACCGCGTCAAGGTCCAGAGAAAAGATGTGCTCAAGCTGTATAAAGACAGAATCACTCCCCCGGAGAAAACACCGAAACTGTTTGATGAAAGGCGCACGGAAAACAGAGCCACCAGGGACCTTGAAGTACGCCTTATCAATAATAAATGGAAGGACGACAGGACCGACAGGAACATCGTGTTCGGCAAACTGATCTCCGTAGGCATGTATCATAACGCTCCGGGAGACAGAAGCGCAAACTTTTGCGGCACCATGGGAATCATAAGAGACATCACCAATCTCAGAAAATCGGAAGATTCTCTGGTACGCGCCGAAAAACACTACCGGAGCCTTATAGAAAACTCCACCGATATAATAAGCATTATCGCGACGGACGGGACCATACTCTTTGAAAGTCCATCGCTCAAACGGGTTCTGGGATACAATCCAATCGAAAGGATTGGAGAACAAATTTTTTCGTATGTCCACCCTGATGACATCAGCGCGCTGAAAAAAATCTTAATATGCAGCAATAATTTTACTGAAGAAATTTTTCATCACCAGTGCCGCATAAAGCACATAAACGGGTCATGGATGATGATCGAAACCAACGGCAAGCGAGTGCTTGATGACAATAAAATACTTATGTGTTCAATCCTCAACTCGCGGGACATTACCGAACTGACCAACAAGGAAACCGAATGCAGGAACAACCTTGAGCAATCCAGGGCGATAATTGATACGGTCATGGACGCGATTCTTGTTTTAGGCCAGGGCGGTGAAATCGTGGAAGTCAACCCTGAAGCGATCAAAATGTATGGATATGCAAAGGATGAATTTTTTAAGTTAAAATACCAGGATATAACAAACTCAACCGACAATGCCCTTTTTGATTCATTTAAAAGCGGGATCATGAATCAGGGGCATTTCCAGAGCGAGAGCATTAACTCACGAAAGGACGGCAACACATTCGATATCGACATCAGGGGCAGGCATATTTTTTACCGTGGATCACTGCATTTCCTCGCGGTAATCAGGGACATTACCCCGAAAAAAATCGCTGTTGAGGCACTCAGACAGAGCGAGGAAAAATACCGGGCCATAGCTGAAAACACATCCGATATCATCTGGATCGTTGACCTTCAGGGAAACTATAAATACGTCAGTCCCGCAGTTGAAACGGTACGAGGATATTTGCCCGAGGAACTCCTTTATCAAAATTTTGCCCAGACCATGGAGCCTGAATCAAAACGTAAAATTGAAGTTCTGCTTGCCCGTGAACTTGAACTCGAAAAAAACGGGCAGGCAAATCCCAAGCGGCACATGAAACTCGAATTGCAAATGCGGCACAAAGATGAAAGCATTCAGTGGACAGAAATATCCGCGTCTTTTTTGCGGACTCCTGACGGACAGGCAACCGGAATTCTCGGTATATCGCGCGACATTACTGACAGAAAAAAAATTGAAACCGAACTTACAGAAGCCAGGAAAAAAGCCGAGGATTCCGAAAAGCTCAAAACGAGCTTCCTGGCAAACATGTCTCATGAAATCCGCACGCCGATGAACTCTGTCATCGGATATGTGGACCTCATGTGTTCTTCAGTCCTGAATGAAACCCAGAAAGAGTATATGAGCAATATTAAAAAAAGCGGCACATATCTCCTTAAAATAATTGAAGACATTCTTGATCTTTCAAAAATTGAATCAGGCCAGCTTGATATCGAAAAAATACCATGCGATTTCAGGGCAATTTTCGATGACATCCGTTCACAGTCAACCGTTCTCGTCTCGCAGTCATTGAAAGATATCGACATCAGGGAAAGCATTTCTCCGAGCATTCCCCGCTTCTGCCTCGGGGACCCGACCAGGATCAAGCAGGTTATGACAAACCTGATCGGCAATGCGATCAAGTTTACAACCGAAGGTTTCATCGAATACGGCATTAATATTATTGATAACGGGTTCCTTGAATTTTATGTAAGGGACACCGGAATTGGTATATTGCCCGATGATCAGGAAAAAATTTTCATGGAGTTTCATCAGGCCGAATCGGGAACCCGCAGAAAATACGGCGGCACCGGGCTTGGCCTTTCAATATCAAAAAGCCTGGTTGGACTCATGGGCGGCAAGATCTATGTTCAGTCAAAAGTCGGAGAGGGGCACGGGTCAACATTCTATTTCACGATCCCTTTCTGCCCAGTAGAGAATTCGGAGATGATGAACACCGAGGAAGAGGAATCCTGGCGCCCCGAACGGCCCCATAAAATACTTATTGCTGAAGACAACTATTTAAACCAGAAGCTGGCGCATACGGTCCTTGAAAAATTCGGGTATACGGTCGTCGCTGCTGATGACGGAAGGGAAGCAGTTTCAAAATTTAAAAGCGATCCTGACATAGACCTGATACTGATGGATATACAGATGCCGGTTCTCGACGGGGTTGAGGCGACCAGGCTCATCCGCTCCATTGAGCAGGGACTCGACCGCATGTTCAGGATACCGATAATAGCACTGACAGCGCACGGGCTGAAACAGGACATTGAACAATGCATAGAGTCCGGATGTAACGATTATATTATCAAGCCAATAAATCAGGCCCTTTTAAAAAACCTGCTCAAAAAATACTTGAAATGATACCACCCCCGGAGCACCCTTGTGTCGCACTTTGAATACAAAACCGTATGATCACGGTCAGGAGAATGTAATGGGCGATTCCGCGGCATATAAAATTTTGCGAAAGCATCTTGTGGATGGCACTCTTGAACAGGGAAAAGAGATCGGCATACGCATCGATCAGACCCTCACCCAGGACGCGACCGGGACCATGGCATACCTCCAGTTTGAAGCGATGAATATTCCCAGGGTAAAAACCGATATCTCCGTTTCATACGTTGACCACAACACCCTGCAGATGGGCTTTGAAAACGCGGATGACCACAAATATCTTCAATCCATGAACGCCGCTTTCGGCATATACCACTCAAAGGCCGGAAACGGAATTTGCCACCAGGTGCATCTTGAACGCTTCGGAAAACCCGGCGCGACCCTTCTCGGGTCGGACAGCCATACCCCCACCGGAGGGGGGCTGGGCATGATCGCGATTGGCGCAGGCGGCCTTGATGTCGCGGTAGCCATGGGAGGGGGCCCTTTTTACCTGACCGCTCCAAAAATGATCAATGTGCATATGACCGGCAGGCTTCGGCCCTGGGCCACGGCCAAGGACGTTATCCTGACCATCCTGGGGGTTCTGACAACAAAAGGGAATGTCGGCTGCGTTGTAGAATACACCGGCCCCGGAATTCAAACCCTCTCCGTGCCGGAGCGGGCAACCATAACCAACATGGGCGCCGAACTGGGCGTTACCACATCACTGTTCCCGAGCGATGAAGTGACCCGCGCTTTTCTTGCGGCCCAGAAAAGGGCCGGCGACTGGCGGGAACTCATCCCCGACAAAGACGCCCTGTATGACCGCGTGATCGAACTTAACCTGGCACAGGTTGTGCCCATGGTGGCATGCCCGCATTCACCGGACAACATCAAAAAAATCTCAGAAATAAGGGGGATGAAAATCGACCAGGTCGCCGTTGGCAGCTGCACGAATTCATCATATAAGGACCTGATGACTGTCGCCTCACTGCTCAAAGGCAAAAAAATTCATCCTGAAGTAAGCCTTATCATCGCGCCCGGATCGAAGCAGGTTTTTGAAATGATCGCCTCAAACGGTGCGCTGGCGGACATGATCTCAAGCGGTGCGCGCATAATGGAATCAGCATGCGGCTTCTGCATCGGCGCAGGCCAGGCCCCGATAACCGAAGGCATGTCACTCCGGACCAACAACAGGAACTTTGAAGGCCGCTCCGGCACCGACTCAGGCAAAATATACCTGGTGAGCCCTGAAACAGCGGCGCTTTCGGCAATAGCCGGAACCCTGACAGACCCCATGGAACTGCCCGCGGCGGATTACCCTGAGATAAGCATGCCTGATGAATTCATCATCGATGACTCGATGATCATCCCCCCGTCAGACAGCCCCGGAAAAATCTTTCGCGGCCCGAATATCGGCGACCCGCCGTATACCGACCCTTTGCTCGACAATATGAGCGGGGTCATCGGCCTCAAGGTCGGAGATAAAATTACCACTGACCACATCATGCCTGCGGGCCAGCGGCTGAAATACCGCTCGAACATTCCGCGGTACGCCCGTTTCGTTTATGAAAACGTGGACAGCACCTTTTCTGAACGGGCCCTTGAAAACAAAAAAAACGGCATGTATACGGCCATTGTCGGCGGGCACAGCTACGGGCAGGGATCGAGCAGGGAACATGCGGCGATATGCCCGATGTACCTTGGCGTGCGCATAATCATCGCGAAATCGTTCGAGCGCATCCATTCCGGGAACCTTATTAATTTCGGGATAATGCCCCTGGTGTTTAAAAATGAAAATGACTATGAATCAGTGAACAGCGGCGATTCCTTCACGGCGGCCGGCCTCATAAAACAGGTGCGCGAAGGAAACGATATTACCGTGAATATAAACGGCAGAGATTATCTCTTTACCCTCCTGGCAACCGGCAGGCAGCGGGAGATACTTCTTGAAGGCGGGCTTTTAAACTATACCAGAAAGGCCATCACCTCTTGATTATTTACCATGAAAAAAGAAAAAATTGTAAGCCTGTGCCAGCCTGATAATAATAAATCATGCAGCGCCTGCTGCGGCCTTTTTAACCATAAAAACATCAGCAAAAAGTTTTTAACATCTTTTCTCAAGCAAAACAAAAACTTTTCGCCGAAAAATATAAACGATACCGAATCAAATACACATCACTGTTATGCGGTTCGTGACCACGGGTCCCATATCTGCCAGTACCAGGGATTCCTTTCTACCGGAAGGCCGGGCTGCCTCCTGCATCCGGCAATTAACAACGAAGACCTCAGGGTAAAATCCCTGTTCGGAAAAAAAATCTGTGAAGCCTTTCTGTGTCCCGCGCACTCTCTTTTAACTGATGAAGAAAAAAAGACCCTTATATCCATGGTTGAAAGCTGGTATCTTTACTCAATCGCGGTCATCGACCCGGAAAGTTATTCGTGGATATTAAAAGAGATAAAAAAGCTCCCCGGAATTTCCCACAATGAAAAAACCGTGAAAATTCTGCTCTCCGGCGCGCTGCGCGTTCACGCACGCTACCTTGCAGAATGCGACGGTGTTGTTTTTTTCTATTCGATTTCTGAATACAATCTCGGCAAGGGCAAATTCACGTTAACCGCAGATTCTGAAAGAGCCGCACATGAGAGGGAACATATTAAAAAAATCATAGGCCGCCTGGCGAAAAAAAGCGGCCTGTAAATTTATAAAAGTGAATTACCCGATGTTATTATAACGAATAGGAAATCCCCACCGTGGCGTTAAACCTGTTAATGTCCATGTTCCCGTAATAATCATCCATAGGAACGATGATGTAATTAAAACCGCCTTTGATGGTGAACCCGCCCCGCTCATACGTAAGATTGGTTGAAAAGGTAATATCGCTGATTCCGTTGGTATCTTCAAAGTAACTGTAATAATACCCGATGGAAAGGCCGAAATCAATGATCAGTGTTTTGGTCAGCCTGAAATCATGGCTCCCGTAAAGCTGCAGGTACAGGTCCTTGTACTGTTCTTCATGAAAATAAAAATCATGAGTGTATTTCAGGCCGGGAGAAAAAGGCACTGAATCAAGGGTCGCCCAGACACTGAGGTTCATCATGCTGTTTAAGTCATTATTGAAGGTATAGTAATACCATACGCTCGCGCCGATTGAAGCGAGATCGTCAAAGGAATACTCGTAATCGAGACCGAAAGAAGCGGCCTGTTTGCCGCCGACAGAGGCTTTTTCATTGCCGTCAAAGAGATAGTCCTGCGACAGCTCGCATCCCACTGAAACAGCGAGCCCGGTATCAAGAACCGAATATGATATCGTCGGGAAAAATGCCCCGTCACGTTCAAACCAGTAGGTGCCGCGCCACAGATAATCACTGACATAGTCCAGGCTGAAGCAGAGGCCTATCGGCTGCCATTTCCTGTCTGGCACGACAATTTCTTTTTCTTCAGTTTCAAGTGCAGAAAGCGCGCTCTTTTTTTCATCAGTTTCAGGTTTGTCTTTCTTGTCTTCCTGCGCCCATGCATTCGCGCCTGAAATAAAAACACACAGCATCAGAACCAGCATTTTTTTCATATATTTACTCCGGTATATATATCGTTTCATCATTACGGACGGACTATTGCGCATCAGGTGAATAACATGAAAAAAACCGGGAAATCTTGCAAATACTTTTTTCCCATGACGGCAGGAATACACAAACCACGGGGCATTAAAAAACGCACTCAAGGGCCTGTTGAATATTCCTGACCCCTTTTATCGTCCCGGTAAAGCCACCGGTCCCTGCTTCAGCAGCGTCCTGGTCGGGCAGTAAAACCGTGTGAAAGCCCGAAAGCATGAATTCCTTGAGGCGTCTCGCGCACTGCGGCACCGGGCGCAGGGTCCCCGAAAGGGATATCTCTCCAAGAAAGCCGATCCCTTCCGGGATGGGGACATCCTTCAGGCTTGACGCTATGGCCATGGCAACGGAAAGATCCGCGGCAGTTTCGTTGATCTGGAACCCTCCGGCAATATTGATGAAAACATCAAAAGAGCTCAACTTCAGGCCTGCGTGCTTTTCCAGTACCGCGGTCAATAGAATAAGGCGGTTAAGATCGAATCCGTCCGCCATTCTGCGGGGAATGGTCAAACCCGAAAAGGATACCAGCGACTGGACCTCAAAAAGAATTGTCCGGCTCCCTTCAAGCGCCGCGCACACCGCGTTGCCTGGCGCGCTTGAGGCATAGGGATTGAGGAATGCCCGATTCTTGTCCTTTACTTCTACAAGGCCCTTGTCGGTCATCTGAAAAAGACCGATCTCGTTTACCGAGCCGAACCTGTTTTTAAAGGCGCGGAGCATCCTGAATTCACGGGAGAAGTCGCCTTCGAAATATAACACGGTATCGACAATATGTTCTAAAAGCTTGGGCCCGGCGATGTTCCCCTCCTTGGTGATATGCCCGATGAGGATGACCGGTATCCCGGTTTTTTTTGCCAGAGCGACGAGCTTCGCCGTGGACTCCCGGACCTGGCTCACCGACCCCGTTATTCCCGGGATCTGCGTTGAATACAGGGTCTGTATTGAATCAACGATCACGCACCGCGGCTTCTCCTTTTCAACCGCGATGAGGATATCTTCAACAGCCGTACTGGTTATGACCTTCACCGGATCGCCGTTAATTCCCAGGCGGTGAGCCCGCTGCCTGATCTGAAGCGGCGATTCCTCGCCGGAAACATACAGGGTATCCATGAATGAAGCGAGCTGGAGCGCAAGGGTCGATTTTCCGATACCGGGCTCTCCGCCGATAAGAATCACGGACCCGCTGACCATGCCCCCGCCGCACACAACATCAAATTCGCCGATGCCCGATGACATGCGCTGGTTTTCCTGGAAGCCTATTTCCGAAAGCTTCACCGTCCCGGCAGCCCCGTCAGCGGATTTTTTTACGGCCACCGCCATTTCCACAATCGTGTTCCATTCATTGCACGCAGGGCAGCGGCCGAACCATTTCGAGAATTCGTTTCCGCATTCGCTGCAATGAAATACCTGGTTCTTTTTGGCCATTATTTTTCCGGGGTGAAGAAAAGCTTCGACGGATTCTTCTCAAGGGTCCTGAACAGCGCTTTTGCCGAAACAGAGGCGTCCTTCAGGTTATCATAAATTTCTTCTTCGGTTACCAGCTTGCCCAGGGTTCCCTTCCCTTTTTCGATACGAAAAATAACCTTATTCAGGTTCGTCGATGTTTCAGAAAGGTTTCTCAGCGTGACCGAGATGTCTTCCTTGTTTTCTTCAGTCAGGTCAGCGACATGTTTGGATATTTTGTTCAGGTTGATCATAAAGGTGTATATCTGTTTTGACGTCAGGGCTATCATCGCCCGCGCAGACAGTATTGATTTTCTGATGTCGTACCTGTTTTCTTCAGATATCTTGTTCAGGTTTTCAACAAATTTTTTCGAATTCTGGAATATTTCAGCCAGCACCTCTCCCCCGCTTTCATCCTGCATAAAACTCTGGAACGTAAGCATCATCTGGTCAAAGCTCGCGGGGTCGATGCCATAGACCTTGTCGCCGTCCTGAAGGAATTCGTCAACCTGCGATGACGGCGGCACGAAAACATTGATGTACTTTTCGCCGATCAACCCGGAGGTGAAAATCGCGAACTTGGTCGCCCGGATAAGCGTGTACTTCTTCTCGATCCAGACAGAGACCTCCGTTTTTTCACCGGACTGGCTTATGGATTCGACCTGGCCGATCTTGATCCCCCCGGCGATTTTGACCGGGGCCCCCACGCGCAGGTCGTTGAGAAAGCTATAGTAAATGCGAAGTTTGTATCCTTTCTGTGCCACATTGATCTGGGCGAGAATCGCGACAAGGGTGATAAAAATGGTAAAACTGGCGGTAATCATCAGGCCAACTTTGGCTTCATTGTTGATTTTCATTGATATCCTCCGCTGTTACCAGTATCGAATCAAAAACTTAAAAAAACAAGAGTAAAATATGCTTGCTATATCATAATTACCTGCAATAATTATCTTTCAAACAGGTACGCATATGCCTTTTGTAAGAGACCGCAAAAGAGAATTCAAAACAATCAGTGAACTCGACAAAATTGAAAACATATTAATTAAATATATTGATACCCAGAAACTGCTGCTCAAATCGCCTTTTAAAAACGACATGGTGAATTTCGTTAAAAGAGAAGGCGACCTAATCACCCTGACCTTCTCTCACGAACTTTTTGAAAAAGAAATTATCATTTACACCTTTGTGTCAGAGCGCTATGTCCAGTTTAAACTGAAAGTAAAAACCCCTGCGGGAGGCAAATACGCGCCCAACACCTATAACCTGACCATTCTTTCGTGCTCGCTCGCCGCCGAGAAAAGAAAAGAGGAACGCTTTTTCTTTGAGACTGATAATCCTAAAATAACAAAAATCATGGTGTCAAAAATCCAGGAAAAAGCATCCGAATTAAAAAAATCCATATCAGCGCAGGTGATAATTAAAGACTATCTCGACAGGATGTCCGGGTTCGAGCTGAAAAAGCCTTACTTCGGCAATGAAAAAGACATCCCCCCTGAAGTTATCTTTGCGGTCGAAAAAAAGGAATCCCTGTTTATACCGGACCTGAAGGACGTCAAACAATTCATAACCACAAACGAGCCCTTCTTCAAATCAATGTCCGATCCGCGTTTTAAAAGCGACATTGAAGTGAACCTCAGGAAGATGTCTCGCGAATACGTTTCGCTCGCTGTGGAGATCATCAACTTTCATTCACTCATCGGAGAACATTTCCCGTTCTGTTACCTGGAACTGGCGACAAAAGACCGGCCGATAACAGAATCAGAATCAGCTGCCTTTTCCCGGCTCTCAGAGGAGATTTCCGAAAAAATTCACAAGGGCAATTACCGCGAATTCGAATCAACAGGGAAAGTATTGAACATTTCAATGAGCGGCGCGCTGGTCGAAACGAAGGATGAAAACTTAATACGCCAGCTGACTCTCCTTGACGGGATTCTCTTTAATCTCGTGTTTAAATTGCGGGATCCCATCAGAATTTCAGCGCTTGTTGTTTATATATACCAGGCCGAAACCGGCATATATCATATCGGCCTTCAGTTTAAAGGATCATACTTCGGGCCTGAAGGCAAACGGGTCATTGAAGAGCGCATAAAAAGCATTGCCCACAGCTACAGTCCAGGAACGGTTTCATGAAAATATTCAATCTCGCACTCTTTATGATGCTGGCAGGCGCCTCTGCGGTCTTTGCTGAAACGGCGATACTGCCCTACCGTATAATCAATTCCTCAAATTCGTTCACGGAAAGCACGGGAAGCGAATACGCCCGCATCATGTATGTTACGGCTCTCACGAAAAAAAAGGTTGCCATTGCCTCACCTGAAAGCATTGAGATGGACATCGAAAACCTTCACCTCGGCCCGACAATCACTGATGAAGAGGTCAGGCTTCTGGGAAAAACGCGGCAGTTTGATTATGTTCTGGCAGGATCACTCACAAAAATCAGGGACTCTTTCCTTTCCCGAACGCGGATCTATTCAGTACAGGACCGCAGGATAATCTTTGAATTTGAAAACCGGGCAGCCGACCTGTTCCGCCTCGCGGTCCTTGACGTGCAGGACGCGTTTGCGACAAGCGAAAACGCCCGGAGATCAAATACCGATAAACTGGTCGACATCGCGGTGCTCATGGATCTGTCTTATCCGGTTAAAAACGAATTAAATGCACTGCGGGAAGGCCTCCACGATTTTTTCAGGAGCCTCTGCGACAGCAGCGGTTATGACAGCCGCATATGCCTGATCCCTTTTTCGGACAAAATTTCAGTGGGAAACATTTCCGTTACGAATAATGCCATGACATTCAAAAAAATTCTGGATGAACTGAAACCAGCAGGAAAATCCGGGAACAGGGAACTGTCCGCCGCGTTTCGCCATGCCTTGAAAAACCTTCGGTGGAGGAGCAATTCAGAACGAATTATCATTGCGGTGCTGAACAGCGATATTACCCACAGCATCGAACTTGAGAATCATGCTTATTCCGCTGACAAAATGAGAATTCCCGTATACGCGGTTTTATGCGAACGAGTTTCTCCCAACGGGTCTAAAGCAATAAAAAGAATAACTGAAATGACCGGAGGAAGTAATTTTCACGTCACCTATCACCGGACTTTTATAAATTCGGGCGGAGAGAGAGGCGAACTTTTTCTTGAAAGGGGAAGGTTGTTCTACTCGCCGATGTACACATCATCATGGAAGCAGGGCATTTTACAGGAAGATCCCATGAACCCGGCCTTTCTCCGTTTTGATGAAAAGTATGAAGAGATATCAGAAAAAACCGAACCTGCAACGATAAAAACTGACACCATGGTACCTCTGTACCAGCGCGTGGCCAGCGATATTGTTGTGAAAAGTGAAAACCTTGAAAACAATATTTCCCCGGTGTTTGATTCGGTTTTAAACAGGTTTACCGCTTCATCCCTGTCAACAAAACACAGCCTCGCCCGGGTTTTGTTATCAGACGGAAAAGTCTCGTTCTGGGCGGGAATTAGCGACAAAAAAATTCTCAACTACCTTACTAAAAAAGAACAGCAGAAGTATTTCTTTACTCTGGGCGTGCTCCTTTCCGAAAACAACAATGATAGCTACGGATTAAGTATCGCTCCGGCCCTGACAGAAATTTCTTCAGTCGATATCCCCGCTGCGGCAAAGACGAATATGACGGAAATAATCATGAATAAAAAAAAGTATCTATCTCCCGGTATCGCGTCTCTGCCACTCTGGTTTGTTTCTGTTAAAGTTGAAGATATCGTCCTGACAAAGGAAATTGAAGATATAAGAGAACCGTGATCACTGGCGGGTTGCATTATATTTATATTTCAGCTTTTCGTGGAGCTCCTTGAATTTTTTTTCATCATCAAGATTAAAGCGCTCCAGAACACTTTCTTCACAATAGGTATAGCTGTATTTCCTGTCTTCAATACCGCAGAGCATATTGGCCAGGTAAACGATGTAAACAATATCCATGAATTCCTTTGACGCGTTCAGCGGCGCATGGTGAAACCGGATCGCTTCAATGAGAAAAGAGGGAAAATTCCACTTTTCTGAAATCATGGCACCGATAGAAGAATGGCTGATCCCGATTGAGATCTCCTCCATGATCGTTGATGTGACGATCTTTCTGTTTTCAACCATGGTTGCGATTCTTGTTACCAGAGTCATGTCTGTTGACAGGAGAATAATTTTGCCAAGGTCATGAAGAAGACCCGCCATAAATGAATACTCGACGATACTCGACAGTCTGTAAGTAAGAGCGATATTCCGGGCATAATATGCTGTTTTATTGCAGTGTTCCCATATCTGCTCATATTTGGTGTATCTCTTGTCCAGAATCCTCCTGGCATTGCTGGCAACAAGGATGGCATTGAGGTTTTTCAGCCCGATGGTCATGACCGCTTCATTGATATTCTCAATTCGTTTCCCCGGCACAAAACCTGCGGAATTTGACAGCTTGATCACATCGGTTGTCAGGGCCGGGTCAACCTTGATTCTCCTTGATATCTCATCAATAGATGAATCAGGATCATTGCACAGCCTCTGAAGCTGAACAATATTTTCAGGGAAAGTCGGCAGGCCCTCTATTTCATGAAGGATATGGATCTTCACTTCAGTGGTGATTTCCACCGGTCGAAGGATTTTCGGGATAATCAATGTTGTGATAGTCAGGGCTTTATCACTTTTTATGGTAAATTTGCTGGGCGGGATGCCCATGTTTTTCAAAAACAGGACGGTTAAAACAATACCGAGCCCGGCTCCCTCAGTGCTGTCTTCTATCTCTTCATACACCTCGGAGAAATCATTGTACTGAGCAGCCTTTGTCATGCGGAAATTTATTCGTTCAAGTTCTTCAGGCAGGATGGGAGCGTTATTAATGATCCTTATTATGAGGTTCCCTTCCTTTCTTTCAAAATGAAGCTTAATATAATATTCACTGGTTACCAGGTCTTTTTCAATTACATCAAAAACCCCGATTACTTCATCTTTAAAGCGCCTCATCCCCTCTTCATAATCTTCGGGACGAGAGATATCCAGACCTTCCTTTTTAAAAAATACCCTTTTTGCATTGGCTTTAAGCGCATTAACCACGACTTCCCGTAAAATAGTAATCGTTGAATTCAGCAAAAAAATAAAATCCATCTTCCCTAACAGCTTTGCCATTATGCTGTTTAAAAGCATGAGAAGATCTTCATTAATAAATTTAAATCGGAAAGTTAAAGCTTCATCCTTTTCTATTTTCTTCCCTATTTCAGCTTTTGCGGTTTTGTATACGCTCATATGTTCCAGTGTTCAGGTATTATCGATTTTTACGTGTGTTGTAAATTTTAACAAAATCCCGACATAGTCAAGTAATTAATCATAATTAGAGCTATTGTTAATTACTTAAGCTTCATTCTAATAATCGTAACTATTGAAAAAAACTTGCATAAAAATAATGATAAATTTATAGTGAAGCTCCTTTTTATGGATAAAATTACAAGGAAACGGATTATACAATGCTCATTAAACTATGGGGAGTAAGAGGATCGATTTGCGCTCCGTTAACCAACAGGGAATATCGCAGTAAAATTAGCCGGATTATCGAACATACTCTCCAGAAAAAAAATTCATCCTCCAGCAATACTAACGAAATCATTGAAGCACTCCCTGACAGTTTGAAATACCTTTATGGCGGAAATACAACCTGTGCAGCAGTAACATCTGACAGCGGGAAAACATATATTCTGGACTGCGGTACCGGAATCAGAGAGCTCGGCTATGAAATGATGAAAGGGGACTGTGCTTCGGGTAAAGGGGTGGTCGATATATTTCTCACCCATAACCACTGGGACCACCTCCAGGGCCTGCCTTTTTTTACGCCTCTTTACATCAAAGGCAACAAAATTAACTTTTATTCCCCCTATCCCGACCAGAAACAGTATCTGATCCAGCAGATGGACCCCCCATTTTTCCCGGCACCGTTCGAAGGGACTGCCTCTGAAAAAAATTTTATTACTCTCGAAAAGGGCATAAACCTTCCCCTTAAACTTGAAAAAGACCTCATTGTTGACATACATCCTCTCAAGCACCCTAACGGATGCCACGCATACCGTTTCAGGCAAAATGGGAAGACCTTTGTTTTTGCGACGGACTGCGAGTTTACGGGTGAGAGCCTTGAAATGGGCGGCCCTGAAATGGACTTTTTCAATCATACTGACCTGCTGGTGCTGGATTCGCAGTATACCCTTGATGAATCATTCACCAAATTCGACTGGGGCCATACGAGCTTTACCATGGCCGTAAACTGCGGGGTCCGGTGGAAGGTTAAAAATCTGGTTTTAACCCATCATGAGCCTTCATATTCGGATGACAAGCTGCAGGAAAACTATATGGCCGCACTTGAACACCGCAAATACAATGACAGCGACAGCATGAATATATACATGGCCAGGGAAGGTATGACCTTTACCCTATGAAAAATCTTCAACACATGAGATTAATCATCTCAATCATGATACCACTCTTTGTTTTCCCGTACCCGGGGACTGCGCAGAGAACAAAATCAAGTCTGAGCGCCGGCGAACAGCGTTATGCCGAAAAGGGCCTGAAAGACAACCGGTATTTTTTCTATTTTATCAATTCATCCATCTCCAATCTCGGCAGTGAAGAAGAGAAAACGCTTTTTAAAGAGGCGATCCAGCGCGATATGATAGCCCAGATGCTGTATATGAAATTCCTCTTCCATGAGTCTTTTATTGAAATCAAGCATTCACAGAGAATCCTTATTGACCTTTACCGGAAAACCCTCACCAGGGATATAGGCATAACTTCCGAACTCTTAGGAGATTTTGCCCGCGCATCAATTAAATCGCAGAAATACAGATCACAACACTACCTTAAACTCGGATACCGCGACCTGGCCGAGGCAAAAATTTTTTTTAAAATGTCAGATCACTACAGGGAAACGCTCTACTCAATGAGGCTGTATAAATATGTTGAAGCCATTAAAAAGGCAAAACACGGAAAGCGGTACGCGTTTTATACAAAGCTGGAAGCAAATGCGGACCCGTACAGCAGGACAGAATGGGGGTATCTTCCCTTTGATGATCTTAAAAAAAACATCGGCGCACTGTCCGAGGAAAAAAAGGATTACTTTACCAGAATCCATTATGACAACTATTACCGGACTATAGAAAGCAAATCATTTTATGATATGATCTGGGAGAACCCTCGCCTTGAGGAGGTCCCCGAATACCCCGACTACCTGAAATTACATTAGAGTGCTGAAGTATGAATTTTCGAACAATCCTGGCATTATTGTTTTTTTTCTTGTTCACCTGCACCGAAGCTCCGACCGAAGGCAATCACCTTGCGCAGCTCGGCTTTTATGCCGGAAGCGAGCAGGTTTATGAGGAGCTTTCAGCAAAAAAGAAAACCTGTTACGAATATTTCGTCCTTGCCCAGACCTGTAAAGAAAAAAAGCTGTACAAAGAAGCTATTTTTAATTTTGCAAACAGTTGTTTTGCGTCATATTCAACAGACAAACTCACCCTTTACGCTTCTCCGGTATACCGTTTTATCAAGGGCTTTCATGTGAAATCACCGCTCTATGATGAAGCAGTTTTTGAAATTGCGGGAATCTTCATGCAATACCGTGAATACCCGTATGTCATAAAATTCTGCGACAGTATTTCTCAGGACCTTCCCGGGTTATGGTATGAATCCCGGCTGCTTAAGGCCCTGTCGCTTGCGGAAACCGGCAAGGCCGGCCAGAGCTTTGACGTCTACTCTGAATTACTGAAAGAATATAATCAGGCGCCGCAGCAGCAGCTGGTTTACATAAAAATGGCGTCTCTTTCAGAAAAAATGGAAAAATACGATGCTGCTCTCGAGCAATACTATCAGGCAGTCATGCTTTGCCCTGAATCATGGGAGGCGCAGCTTGCCGGCAAACGAATTGTCTTCGTTTCCAAGAAAAAAAACTTACCCATAAATTCTTTGTTCCTTTCTAAAACCGGAAAGAGCCTGTACCATGCAGGTGAATACCAAAATGCGCTGACTCTTCTGACAGACCAGAACCTCCCCGCTGAAGATAAAGATGAAAGTCTCATGTATATCATTCGCTGTCTTGTCAGACTAAACAAAGAGAGCCAGACAGTCCCACTGATTGAAAAACGTTCAACGGACAAAAAAATTCTAACGTCACTGTTGATGATTAAAGCGGACGAGCTCTGGGACGCAGGAAAACGCAACAGCGCGGCAGCCGTTTACAATGAAATCATTTCTACCGGCATTGAGCCTTATAAACAGCAGGCTCTCGGACGCATCGCCCTTTTCCTTAGTGAAAAAAAAGCGCAAAATTATAAATCACTGCTTATAAAGTATAACAGCACCTATACTGACCCCACCGGAGAACTATGCCTCTGGTCTCTGGCTAAAGAAGCGCTCGCGATAAACAACTTTGTCAGCACAGCTGAATATCTTGAAGAATCGCTTAAAAAATACCCGCAGGGATCCAATTCAGACAGATGCCGCTTCTGGCTTTATAAAATTTCCGTGAAAAGAAATGATAAGGATGTTGCTGCCGCCCTTTTTATGGAAATGATACTCAATAACCCCGATTCATCATATACCTGGCAGCTGATTCAGGATGAAATCCGCGCCATGAACCCTGCAGACCTGAAGCGGCATTTCGATGAAGCAGCCGCCCGGGGCCGAACCGAAGAGGCCCGGTATTATCACAGCCTGCTTTATGCCCTGGAGAAAGACAGGGCCGCAAGGAATGAAAGGCTCAAAGCGCTTGGCGACAGCGCTGAACCGTATTCATTGATCGAAAAAAAAATCGCGTCACTTGAACTTTCAACGGACAACAGGGACAGCCTGCTCCAGTTCGATACAATTTTTAAAACCGGGAACCTGAATGCCCTGACGCGCGAACTCCGGTTTCTTTCGGATGACGAAGATGGGAAAAGTGACACATATTACGCACTGGCCCATTACGCAAGAAAATTCGGCCATTATTTCGTTGGGGTAAATGCGGTGCAGGAGCTTTTAAAGCTCAGGGGATTGAAAGAAAATATTTTTCTTTCACCAATGGCACTCAGTGAAGAGCTCTATCCCAGGGGATTTCCCGATTGTGTCGAAAAGTATTCATTAGAAAACAACCTGGAAAAAAATTATATTTATGCTGTTATAAAAGCTGAATCAAATTTCAATCACACCGCGGTTTCACCGGCAGGAGCTGTCGGCCTGATGCAGCTCATGCCCCCAACCGCGGGCGATGTTGCCCGGAAATTAAAGGTTGCCGATTACGACCTGAAAGATCCATGCACGTCGATTCGTTTCGGAAGTAATTATCTTGCCTGGCTCATGCGGTTTTTCAACAATAACATTTGTTATGCAATTGGCGGATATAATGCCGGAGCAGGAAATATTTTAAAATGGAAAAAAAGCATCCCTTCCGACGACGAACATCTTTTTATTGAGCTCGTCCCGTTTGATGAGACCAGGGGCTATATGTTCAGAACCGCGCGGTTTTTCGAGCAGTATACGATATTATACGGCAAGTGAGCCCTATCACAACAGGCTTTTAAGTGCGCCCTCAAGTTCGGCATACTTAAAAGAAAAGCCCACGCTGAGAAGTCGTTTGGGCACAACCCGCTTCCCTGAGAGAAGCGCTTCAGTCCCCATTTCACCGAAAACAAGTCTTATCGCAAAAGAAGGAATTTTTGTCCAGGCGGGACGTTTCATGGCTCTACCCAGGACCCTGGAAAATTCTTTCGCAGTCTCCGGTTTCGGCGCGGTAAGATTGAACACTCCATCCAAATTTTTCTTTTCCATTAAAAAAAGAACCGCCCTTACTTCATCGTCAAGATGTATCCACGGCATATACTGGCTGCCTGACCCAATATATCCGCCGACAAAAAAACGATATGGGAGCACAAGCTTGACCAGTGCGCCACCATTCAGACCGAGGACAACTCCGGTTCTGATTACTACCCTTCGCACGCCGAGCTTATCAGCTTCTTCACTGGCCATTTCCCATTGCCTGGTTACATCAGCGAGAAAACCTTCTCCTGAAGCGGAGGTTTCATCATAAGCAGCGGTTCCGGTTCCGGCACCATAATATCCCGCAGCTGATGCCTGAATCAACACCGACGGTTTTTTCTTACACCGCTTCAAGGCATCCATGACCGCAGCGGTCGCTTCAAGCCTGCTTTGGAGGATGAGCCTTTTCCTCTCTTCCGTCCATCGCCCCTGCGCTACATTTTCTCCGGCAAGATTAATTATCGCGTATGCCCCTTCAGCCTGGTCCAGCCAGCCTGCGGATGTCTTGGCGTCCCATACCGCGTGCTTCACCGCAGCCTCTGACCGCGACCCGTGAAATATATTGCGCGTCAATACAACAACTTCATACCCCTGATCAACAAGCGAAGCACTCAGGGCCTTGCCAATGAAGCCGGTTCCCCCGGTTATTATAACTCTCTTTTTTGCCATTGTTGATCCTCTCATTTGCTGTCATTACTGAATCATGTTGCCTATAAGATGTCATTGACTTTTTTCAGTTACCGTGAATAATTCACAGAATAAAAATAAAATCTTTCTTAAAGCTGAACACATATGGTACAACAATATTATATGAAAAAAATTACTGGAATCATATTCGCGCTTTTTATTTTTATATTATTCGCTGTGAAAGAATCTCACGCGAACGGAACTCCGGGAATAATTGGGGAGGTCATTCTCCTTGAAGGAAAAGCTGAACTTTTCTCATTCATTTCAGGAGAACGCTTTACCATTGACGAAGGGACAAAAATCCAAATCGGGCAGACGATCAGGACCAGCGAAAATACCCTTCTTAAAATTGTATTATCGGACACCACGTCTTTATCACTGCGAGAGTCGACATCTCTGGCCTTTTATTATCTCAGAAATAATAACAATGACCCTCCCACCAGGCTTAAAATGGAATTCGGCAAATTAAGCATTATCCAGAAAAAAAAATATCCGAACAAAACACTCGAGCTTATCACGCCGAGCGCTGAGATAAGTGTCGTCACTGCAGAGTTCTCCGTCATTGCAGCGGAAACAGAATGCCTTGTCCTTGTGCATAGCGGAAGAGTCGGCCTTGCCAGTTCCAGTATTTCCATAAAAGAAGCTTACATCGGCACAAAAGGAGAGGAAATACAGATAAAACAAAACCGTGCGCCGTCACCTCCCATTATCGTACCTAAAAATCAATGGGACTCCTGGCTGGAACAATTTATTGTCACTGACAGGTTCCGCCTTATTGTTAGAAAGAATAAAGATCGTGAAATAATCGACTGGATTATGAGGGAAAGAAATGCGGATGATTAACTCGCACCCGAAAACAGTCTCGTTAGCGTTTCTCCTTGTTGCCTTGTCTGTTACTCTGAACAGCTGCGACATGAGGAATCTCCAGAAGGAGCAGGCAGAGCTTAAAATCCTGAATCAGGCTGTAAAAAAAGAATATTCTCAGCGCCACTGGGACAAGCGAGTCCAGGCAGTATCCCGGATAACATCATATCTATCCGGGAAAAACAAGAAGCAGATTTTACTGGTACAATCCTCTCCGGAATACAGTCAACTCGTGGATCAACTCATATCCTTCTCTCATGACGTTCATGGTGCAGTGAGAATAGAAACGCTAAAAGCATTCTCTCTGATCCGACCTGAAAAAGCTTACCCGCGCATAAGCGAAATGGCCTTGAATGATGCAAGCGGGAACGTGCAATGGTACGCCTTGAAAGCCCTGGCACTGTACCAGAACGAAAACTCGGCACAGGTCTTTACTGATAAGCTCAAAAGCGAAGACTGGGTTCTTCGGGAAGCTTCGATTATCGGGATTTTAATGTTGAATATCGAATATCAAAAATCAAACCTTTTACCGGTTATCTGCAATGCCATTGAAGACCCTAATGAAAGCGTCAGCGGCACCGCCCTGTCTCTTGTCACTATAAGAGAACCGGAAATTTATCAATCAATCACACGAGTATTCAGAAAAAAAGAAAATTTTTCAACAAAAATGCTTACTGCTCTGATGAGAGCTCTGAACGGTTTTGTTCTTGAGGCTGATATAAAAAAAAGAGTTATCAGCTGTCTTACGCATCCTGACAAAAATGTGAGAATACTCGCGCTGAGGGTTTTAAAACGTGAAAAAGCCCTGAAAAAATTACGAGCCTCATCAAACAGTAAAAAATAAAAAAGGGGACCGGCCTCGGTCCCCTTTCATGATAAGTAAGCATTGCGAAAAATCAGTTTTCTTTCTCTCTCGACTTGTATATCCTGTTATTATTATCTTCGATATCTTTTTTATGCTGATCAAAGAAGCTCTTTTTTTCCTGAGGGTCTAAATCGGTTACTTCATACATGAGGAAAAGATTTTCTTTTGCTCTCCGGTAATAATAGATTGAACTGACAAGCTCAGAAGGAGGGGCGGTATGGGCTGCTTTGTATCGGTCATAAAAGTCATTTCCCTTTTGAACACCGAACTGAGCATTCGCGAGAAGCTTGTCTGCAACTTCGTTCCTTTTTTCACCGTTCAGCGATCTCCTGAGCGAAGTTTTAATATTCAATTTTATCGCCTGGATAAGCAGGGACTCTGAATCATCTTTATATTTTTTTGCAAGGTTCTGCGCGACTTTAAGAATGCCCCTTTCGTTCTCAGAAAATTTGTTCGCAGCATCGTCGATCCTGTTCTGGAAGTAGAGAGCACTTGCTTCAGCGTATTGATCTATAAGCTGTTCGACTTCAGATTCTCCGCCCCCATAATTCATGATTGCCGACTGAAGGAGTTTGATGTTTTTAAAATTTTCATAACTCAGCCTTTTAATCAGCGGCAACGGTTTATAGAGCTGGTTAAATTGTTTATCCTGTGCGAAAGAAGGAACAAAAATAAAAATGGAAATGATAAATGCCAGATATATACGGAATTTTTTTAACATATTAGTACTCCCCTGACCTGATAATGGTTAACCATGAAAACTGCAGCTATTTGGAAAATGATAGTGGATAAATGGATAAAGTCAAGAAAAATTGTATATCAAAGGTATAATAAATTACCGATGGTTATTTTTTAACTTTACGATGATCGATGCGCACTGCTTTGACCATACGCTTTTTAATCTTCGGGGCGCCTTCAGGGTTATATTTTTCCTGAACCTCCTCAATCGGGTTCTTTATCAGCATCCGGACAACTTCTTCTGTTTTATTGAGCACATCTATCAGAATAAGATTCTCATCAACAGTAAAATCCTGTAAAAGGTATTTTTCCATGCTCATCCCGTCAGGGGGTGTGCCAATGCCAACCCTGATTTTGGCAAAACGGTCCGATTTTAAGGCCCTTTCCATGGATTTCACGCCCTCATGAGTGAGGCTCGACAAGACATAATCAACTCTCATCTCCCCGAGTTCAAGCGTAGAATCCTCAACAATGCAAATTATATCCTTAACATTAATTCGCAGAAATGAAGCGATATAAAGGACCGATTCGCCTATCAAGGTAACAAAGGTTTGCGGTTTTAACAGAACAACATCAGTATTTAATATCTTTCCGCGTCCGATAACTGACTTTTTCTTTTTAATGCGGACATCGATATTCTCATTGTTCCCCAGGATGTCAATAACCTTGAAGCCAATGTTCTGCCTGTTGTTGGCAAACTTTTCACCGGGATTTCCAAAACCCACAATTAACTTCAAAAGAACCTATACCCCCTTTGGGATTCTCTAGGCATGAATGAACTTCTCAGCCCATGCATGCAATAATCTAAGACCGGGCTCAGTCTCCTTCTGCATCAGAAGCAGCTTCGCCTTCAGGAACTTCAGCCGCTTCAAGTTCAGCGTCAACTGCAGCAGTCCTTGCCGGATGAACTGAAACAATAACCGTTTCAGGATTCGTTTTGATCTTAATCGAATCAGCAACCTTTATGTCCCTGGCATGAATATATTCATTGATATCAACATCAGTGATATCGATCACTATCTCTTCCGGGAGATCCTTGGGAAGGCATTCAACTTCAAGTTCGTGTTTCGATACATCCGTGAGCCCACCGACTTTTGTGCCTTTCGCGGTCCCTGTAATTTTTATCGGTACAGTGGTATGTATTTTTTCACCTTTTGTTACTTTAAAAAGATCCACATGAAGCAATTCCCCCGTGGTCGGATTCCTCTGATAATCCTTCACAAAGGCGAGTTGATCATCACTTTTCCCGTCAACGTGGACGCTGAAAAGAACGCTTTCAGAAATATGGCCTTTAAAAATCAGGCTAAAATCTTTTCGTGAAATTTGTATCGACTCACTCTTTCCGTGTGAATAAATGATTCCCGGGATAAATCCCTCGCTACGGAGCCTGTTGCATGAATTCTTTTTCTTCTGGGTTCTCGACTGAACAGCTAACACTTTTTCCTGCATTGTTTTACCTCTACGATATATAAGAATTGATCTATTTTACAAAAAGGGAACTAACCGATTCTCCATTATGTATTCTTCTTATGGCCTCTCCGAAAAGAGATGCAATTGACAGTATTGATATGTTGTCCTTACGACCCGATTTGTTAACGGGAATTGTATTAGTAAAGATAATTTCTTTAAAATCAGCCGAATCAAGCTTTTCCAGAGCGTTGCCCGAAAGCACCGGGTGCGTAAAGCAGCAGTATATGTCATTGCCGCCGGCTTTCCTCAAAGCACCTGCGGCCTTGGATATTGAACCGCCGGTATCGACCATATCGTCTATGAGAATACAGTTTTTCCCATCCACCTCACCGATGACATTCATCACTTCTGCGACATTCGCTTCAGGTCTTCTTTTATCCATAATAGCGAGGCTTGCATCGATGTTCCTTGCGATAAAGCGGGCCCTTTCCGCTCCACCTGAATCCGGTGATACAATCGCGAGGTTATCAAGGCGAAGATTCTTTATATACTCAATAAGAATCGGGGACGCATTGAGATTGTCCACGGGAATATCAAAAAAGCCCTGGATCTGGTCGGCATGCAAATCCATGGTAAGAACCCTGTCAGCACCGGTAACCTGGATTATATTCGCCATTACCTTGGCTGAAATCGGGACCCTGGGTTCAACTTTTCTGTCCTGCCGCGCATATCCAAAATAGGGAATAACAGCGGTGATCCGGCTTGCGGACGCCCTGAAGGCGGCATCGATCATTAAAAGCAGTTCTATTATATGGTCATTGGTTGGATTGCAGGTGGACTGGATGATAAAAACATCCTGGCCCCTGACATTCTCTTTTAATTTAACCGATATTTCACCATCCATGAACCGCTTGAGCTCGATTTTGGCAAGGTTGATACCGAGATAATCGGCAATTTCCTGAGCCAGGTCAGGATTGGATGTACCCGAAAATATTTTTAACGTATTAGAAGACATGATCCATTCCTTAATTATGTAATGCCAGAAAAGATGCAACCGCCTCAAGATCGTTTCTGGTATTTATTCCGCTGCCTTCGACGGGGTCATCAAGGACGACTGTTTTAACGGCATAACCTGAGGCCAGGACATGATTAAGAGCATCAGGAAGATAATATTCCCCCTGCGCATTGTTCCTGTTTATCTTTTTTAGCCCTTCAAAAAGAAAATCCTTATCAAAGGCATACGTTCCTGTATTGACTTCTTTTATCGCTTTCTCTTCAGGTGAAGCATCTTTTTCTTCAACAATCCTGACAAAACGGTCCTGCCCGTCTTTTATTATCCTCCCATAGCCGGCAGGCTTTTCCAGGACCATGGTCAGGACAACCGCTTTCACGCCATCCCTGCCTGATTCATCAATAAGCGTCTTGAATGTGGATGGCTTTATAAGGGGAACGTCACCGCATGCGATAACCACGGTGCCTTTGAAATCAGCAAGAGCTTCTTCCGCCTGCATTACTGCGTGTCCGGTACCGAGCTGTTCATGCTGCCATACATGTTTGACATCCGGGCCAATGACATCAACAACCATCTCTCCTCGGTAGCCGACAACAGTAATGATATCACTTATTCCGGCGTTTCGAAGATTATCGATGACATAGAGGATTAATGGTTTATCCCTGAGGAGGTGAATGACTTTGGGGAGGTCGGACTCCATACGGACCCCCTTCCCGCCTGCTAATATTATTGAAGCAATATCTCTGATGGGTGTTCTCCTCATGCTATGAATTAAATCTGAGGTGCCAGGATTCGAACCTGGGTATGCCGAGACCAAAACCCGGTGCCTTACCGCTTGGCGACACCTCAATATATAGTCAGTCTATATGACTTCCTTGCAAACAGGGGTTACTGCTGTTTAAAAAAACGGTTTTAATAACCTGCCTGATATTTTTCTTCAGTTCCCTTTGAGCATTATCAGCTTTTGTTTCATCATTAAAAAGAGCAATAATACTTGAACCGGAACCGGTCATTGCTGAAAAATCAGCTCCCAGCCGGTAACATTCTTCTTTAATCTTTTTTAATTCCGGATGACTGGCGAAAACCGGGTCTTCAAAATCATTGCGCAGGAGGGAATACAGTCCTCCGAGAGACCCCTTTTCAAGAGCACTTCTTATTCTCGATTTCATTTCCCGTTCAGAATCTTCAGGAACCTCATAATTCGTACTTCTTTTCAGGGCGCCATAAGCCTCACCGGTGTTCACATGGATTCCATCATTCGCAATGAGAACATATGAATCGAGTGTTCCCGGAATTACTTCCACAATATCGCCTATTCCTTCACACAGGGCAAATCCCCCACACAGACAAAAAGGCACATCCGCGCCGATGCGCGATCCAAGGGACATCAGTTCATGATCACTTAACCTGCCAAGCTTTCTGTTCAGCAGACGCAATGCCGCTGCTGCGTCAGTACTGCCGCCGGCCATCCCCGCACCCGAAGGAATATTTTTCGTCAGTATAAATGAAGCATTCCCTGAAATTCCTGCGGTTTTAAAATATAATTCCGCCGCTTTAGTGATTATGTTGTCTTTCTCGGGAATTGCCTCAAGCACCGAGGCATTTGCACCGCCATTATTCACAATGGAAATGCTGCTTTCCCCTGCCTCTTGACTGGCGATTTCCAGTTTATCGAGTTTTAAAAGATCATGCAGATCAACACCGGCCATTAAAGTGAAAATATTATGGTACCCATCAACTCTTTTGTTCAGCACTTCAAGGTGAAGGTTTATTTTCGCACAGGCCCGAATACTGTCCATTGCGTCATATATCGTCATATTTTAGAATGGCAAAATTATTATACCCTTATATTTATGTCAAATACTATTTTATCGTTAAACCATTGTTTACACGTCTGTAATAATTAACAGTTTAACAAAGAAAAAGCGCATAAACCAAATTTTAATTGATTTACTGGAGCTCATGGAAGAACAGTACTCTATGTTAAAAGGTAAAAAATTGTTAATTTTCGATTGTGACGGGGTCCTTATCAGCTCAACCCCGGCCAATACCGCCTATTTCAACCACTGCCTCACCCTGGCAGGACACCCGGCACTCGCGGAGCAATACAGCGATAAAGTCGCCTACATGTCTCTGGAGCAGCTGATCTTTGAGATCTTCGGCGACACCGAAGAAGGCCGCCGCGTGTTCAATCTGAGTAAAACCGTGCCCTACGACCCCTTCCTTGACATGATTGAAGTAAAATTCGACTTTAATGAGGTGCTGGGAAGGCTGAGAAAAAATTATTTTCTCGCGGTGGCCTCAAACCGCGGCAAGTCCCTGGTGACGCTCTTCAGGCACCTGCACCTGTATGACTACTTTCACTATAAAATATCGGCGCGGGACGCTGAGCCAAAACCGTCCCCGGACATGATCACCCGATGCATGTGGTATTTTGGGGTTAGCGCAAAGGAGACCATTTTTTTCGGGGACGCTGTATCAGACAGGGAAGCAGCGCAAAGCGCGGATGTTGATTACTGCTGGGTCGGTCCCGCTGATGAGGGGCCCTCAATTGCATCAGTTACCGAGCTGCTCTCATACCTTGAATAAAAGCCGCCCTGTCTAAACACCATCATTGACGAACCGCGCAATATGCATGAACGCCCTTTTAAAAAACGGAACATATGCGTAGAGAAGGGGCCACACGTGAAACATCCCCTCCCATATCTCAACCGTCACCGGCATATCAGCCTCTTTTTCAAGTATGCGCACCGAATCATCCAGCAGCACCTCGTCGCTGCCGACCATAAACAGCAGCCGGGGCAGCCCCTTTAGGCTACCGAAAAAGGGCGACACCATGGAATTGGATAATTCACTCTCCGGTGCATAGAGCCGGGCAAAGGGAAGCAGCAGCCTTTTATGAAGCAGCGGGTCAGCACACGATCTCGATTTCATTGACCTTCCGGAACAGGTGAGATCGGTCCAGGGGGATAAAAACATCCCGCACCGCGGCATCGGCATTCCCCGGTCCCGGATCATCTGGAGCAGCACCAGGGAGAGCCCCCCTCCGGAGGAGTCCCCGATAATGCTGATGTCCTCACCGGCGCACCCCTGAGCAAGGAGCCACTGGTAAGCCTTCAGCGCGTGTTCCGGCGCAGCGGGAAAGGGATGTTCAGGAGCCAGGGGATAGAGCGGCAGCAGCACTCTGGCATGGCAATATCTGCCGACGCATGCCGCTATCTGGCGGTGGGTGTACTGCGAGCCGAGTGAATAACCGCCGCCGTGCACATAGAGCATGGTGCCTGTTGCCTGAATATCTTTACCGTTTAGCCACAGAGCGGGCATTCCGGATACTTCAACCGGTTCACTCTGCGCCCATCGGGGCAAACGCAGGAATATAAAACCCATGACGTTGAGAAGAAAGCGAACAAGCCGGTACAACCGGGCGCCAGCCCAGAAGGTAAAAAGCCTTATGCCGGCCTTGATCAACGCGACACTGACAAGCTGAACCGTTTTCAGAAAAAAATTGTGAGAATAGGGATCGATGCGGACAATTGTGTTCATGAGAATCCTGTGATGAGCTTTCTTAACCGTTCATCCCGGCTTCAGGCACATCCTTTGCTTTGCCCATCCTCATGAGCATTTCAACGCCCTTCCGGGTTGCCCATCTGAGAAAAATCATGGAATACTGCGCGCCGGCAAGATAAAATCCGGCGAGAAACACGAGGTGGGAAATTCCGTATATTACCGGGCCGCCGATTATCGCGATAAGCGGCTCCTTGAAAATTATTGCGAGCACGCCAAAAAAACTGACCGCGGGCCATCCCAGCACATAGCTAAACGCCATGAGTACTATCCCGATAATGATTCTTAAAGTCGGCTTTTCCCTGAAAACGGAAAGGTCGGCCTTTTCGTCTATGGCCTTTTTGACATAGTCAATTTTTATCAGGCGATGTGCTATTTTCTGGAATATCACCGAAGTAAATCCTGAAAAACCGGATTCAGGCATGCGAGCCCGTTTATAGTGGTACTTTATCCAGAGTTCATGAAAACGTCAAGTGTTCTTTAGATGGAATTTTGCCCCGGGCACCCGGAAAGCAGAGTTCGTGACCGGGGGCATCAGGAAAACGTTACTTAAGTAAATAAAAAATAAGAAAACCGGCAACCGCGATAAGTACCGAAATTGCCGTGATCGGATAAACCGGGTTCAGCTCCCTTCGATGAGTTGACCATTTCCATGGCGGAGGGCTCACTTCAGAGGGAGCCCATTTGTTTGCTGTGGGTTTGCCACAGTTGGGGCAAAGAGCGGTAAATTCGTGAGCCACATGGCCGCAATGAATGCATTTTACTTGAACTGTCATAACTGTCCCCCCTTGAATAAAAATCGTCCTTTGTATCATGGCAGTCAAGCTTTGTCAAGCCATATTAACGATTTCCTGAATTTATCCCTGAGGGTAGCAAATTATTTTTAGGGGCAACCGTTTCATAACACATTATGTTGTCATCCCGGTTTACCGAAGGTAATACCGGGATCTCATAGAAAATATTCAT
>DAIUKG010000034.1:0-42492 GCA_036848375.1 Spirochaetota bacterium | reverse complement strand
TATTTGTAAACTCGGAAGATGCAAAACCGGAATGACAAAACTACGTTACCCTCAAAATTATACTGCTTCCGTTTTTCCTGGGTGATGGATGAATCTTTTACTTGACTATTTTTATTTTTAGTATATGCTGTTAACATGACATTTAAATGTTAAGGAGACCTGCCTTGAGAAAAATACTAGTTACACTGTCGTTTGTTCTGATGATTTCTGTTTCGGCAATGGCAAACGTCTATCTTGACGTATACGGGACCTTCCTTACCTCGGGGGATGCCGAGTACCAGTATGGCGCCGGGGGGGCTCTTGGTGTTGATTTTGTTCCTGATATAAGCTTTATCTATCGCGGGATGTATGCCTTTTCAACATTCGATGGAGATACTCTCAAGGAAAAGAAATATGGGTATATGCTTCAAATGCTTGGTGTCGAATATAATTATCCGGTTCCTAAAGCGTACATGGGATGGAAAAGCTCTGTTATGATCGGTATTTCAGAGTTATCTATTGAAGAGAAAAAGGGAAGTCTCGACCCGGCAAACCCGACTGATTCCAGGACAAGAAAGGAAATGGGCTTTACCGTGGGGATCTGGACCGGTGTAAAGTTTGATGTTTCCCAGCATGTCGCTCCTTTTATCGACCTGGGGTATCATTATTCATTTTTTAGCGGTTCACTTGAGGACGAACTTATCCACGGCGTACATTTAATGTTTGGAGTCAGGTTTACTTTATGGAAGAAGAGCAGGGATATATACAGGGATTATTGATACTGAAATAATAAATAATAAAAATATTAAACCGGCTTCCTGCCGGTTTTTTTGTGGCTTAAATTTGTTATTTATTATCGAAGGGTGTTTTAAGTGTGGTTCCCATCTTTTGAACTATCGAGGCACCGATAGGAGCAACTCCGCTTCCGGTAATATTTGACTGAATCCACATCAGATTCTGGTCTTTCATGTTGATACAGCGAAGCCATGCCCTCTTTCTGTTCCTGGTGAAGCCGACAATGAGAAGGTAGTCGATGGTGTTGTTAAAGGTTTGCGACATTTTATTGAGGATTTCTTTTTTTGTCTCAGGGTAGTTCATGTCATAGTGCAGGTACATCTGCTTCAGTTTTTCCGCCTTTTCCTGGTAGGGTTCACCCGACCAGGTGCCGTGAAGAAAGTGCACTTTTCTTTTATCGGTTATAATGTCATAGGAGTTGTTTTCGGAATAGATAAACTTGAATTTTTCGATAATATTTTCATTCACCGGTGAGTACAGGGTGTTTCCCTGCATTGAGGAGATGTAATAGCCGCCCTGTGTCAGTTCATAATACAATTGGTTTAATTCCTCACCCTGCAGGTTGGTAATTATCGCCAGTTTGGATTTTTTCGGCAATGTTTCAGTTTTAAACATTTCATCCACATCAAGCAGGCTGATCAGGATCTGGGTTATGCGGTCAACCAGCCTGAATATTTCCGATTCCATTTTACCGACATTGCTGAATGTAAAGATCATATTTGAGCCACGCTGGTACAGGCTCAGCACAATAAGGATATTGTTTTGAGGTAAGGGAACGAATTTGCCGTATATGAAAAAATCAGTATTGATTTTTTCCATCATTTCAGGGATTTCATAGGTTTTATAGCTTCTGGCCAGCTCAATTTTATATTTTTCCAGTCTCTGGTTGATCTGTGTCGGTTTTATCACCCGGACATCAAAAATATTTTTAATCGAGTTGGCAAAAGAGTTGGGGAAGATTGTTTCGAGGTATTCATAATCAGGATTTTTCGAGTCATTCGCAAGATATCCGAACGCCATTGTCGGCGAAGCGGATGCAGAACCAGCGGTAAATAAAACCGCTGCCAGGGTGATGAGGATTTTTTTAATCCGGTCCATTTATTTTGATGCTGTCATGCTGTTAATAAAATGGTCCATGATGGTTTCAACATTGTCTTTATACCCGGTAGGGTAGTTTTCAAGCCACATAACTTCGTAATTTTTCAGATTTATTATTCGCGCCCAGCTTACTGATTTCCAGTCCTTGAGGTCCATGAGCACAAGGTAATCCACGTCCCATTTGCTTTTTATTTCTGAAAGAAGTTGTGCCTTGTTTATTTCAAAGTCATAGATGTGCAGTTTATAGATATTATTATAGGTTTTTTCCATTGAAAGAAGTGAATTATCAGCAGAAGAGCTGTATGAGAGCCGTTTCATGTCTTTTATGTCAAATATTTCGCTCATGGAATACATATCCGAGGCATTCATGGCCTTTACGGAAAACCCCTTTTCAAGAAATTTGGCGAGCACGACATTCTTTAAATTATTTGGAACATCGATAATTACCGCGATGTTGGCTTTTGGCGGAAGTGTATCACGAGTGTATTTCACTGCTTTTTTGCTGCTGCATGATACGGAAGCGAAAAGCACTGCTGCAATAATGATCAGTGTTTTTTTTACGTGTAGTGCTGTCATATGGTTTCCTCTAAATGTTTTAGAACAATTCTCCTGCAGGCAGACACCACGGTGGATGCATTTACAGGTATATTTATACTAAAGGTTTTATAGCGAACTGTCAATTACAAAAAATTGATTCTTTCATGAACTGAAAAGAAGGCGGGGCCCTGCGGGCCGGATGATAACTGCCCTGATGAGATAGTAGCATGGGGATAGGTCGCGATTTTGTTTTATCAAATAACAATTATTGTTTAAAGGATGATTATGTGGGATAATTACAGGCAGGGATTAACTTATAAAATTATTATTGACGGATATATATCAATTAGATATATGGTAATTTGATGATTAAATATGAGATGTTTCAAGATGGAGGGGGAATATGCCTGATTATGACGTTATAGTTATAGGTGCAGGAAACGGCGGACTCACGTCATCGGCCATGCTTGCCAAGGGTGGAAAGAGAGTCCTGCTCATTGAGAAGCACAATGTTCCGGGGGGATGCGCGACAAGCTTCAGAAGGGGGAGGTTCGAATTCGAGGTTGCCCTTCATCAGCTGAGCGGTATGGGGTCACAGGAGAAGCCGGGGCCGCTGAGAAGTATTCTCAGAGAGCTTGAGGTTGAAGAAAAGATCGACTGGGTCTGGATGCATAACCTCTATCGAATGGTTCTGCCGGGCCGGTTTGACATAACCCTGCCTGCAAATAAGGAAGGTGCGATTTCGGCCTTGCAGTCGAATTTCCCTGCAGAAAAGGAGAACATAAAGAACTTCTTTGACCTTGTCTACAGTTATATTGTTGAATGGTTTAAAATAACGCAGACAAAGCAGGATGATATCTCCAGGGAAAAATTTCCCCTGTATTTCAAATACCATCTCAAAACAGCCCAGGAGGTTGTGGAAGAATTTTTTACTGACCAGAACCTTCAGACGGTCATTAATTTTTACTGGTGCTACCTGGGGGTACCGCCGAAAAAAATCGCGTTTGAAGCCATGATACTGTGTTTGTTCGCCTATATTGAGTTCAAGCCGTATCATTTAAAAGGCGGCTCGCAGATGATGTCTGCGGCATTGACCGAAACGCTGCGTAAATACGGAGGTGATGTAAGGTTTAACACTCCGGTTGAAAGTATCATCGTGAAAGATAATCGTGTATGCGGAGTGGTGGCCGGGGACGGCGAGCGGTATACCGCGCCATATATTGTATCAAATATATCGCCGGTGCACACGTACGTTAACCTGATGGATCCCAGCGACATCCCCCCCGAGGCCCTGTATAATCTTGGAAGCAACAGGATCGGGGTATCGGCCTTTATTCTTTACATCGGCCTTGACTGCCCGCCCCGGGAGGTCGGCTTCACCGAGTCCATGAATGTGTTCTGTTCCGAGGCGGGCCTTGATGAAGGTTTTCTTGGGTTGAAAACGATCGATACTGAAAAGGATCCTTTTATCGTGAGCTGTTATAATCTTGACGACCCGCACTTCTCGCCCGAAGGCACGAGCCAGGTCGCGGTCGTGTGCCTTAAATACGGCGAACCGTGGATCGAGCTTCCGCCTGAACAGTACCATGAGACCAAATACCGGTGCGCCGACACCCTGCTCAGAAGAATCGAAAGCCAGTTCCCCGGGTTCAGGGAACACATTGAAGAAATTGAAGCCGCGACCCCGATCACCTGCATGCGCTATCTCGGCCATCCGGGGGGTGCGATTTATGGCTTTGACAAGGAGGTCAAGGACACCGGGTACTTTTTCCAGACCAGATCTCATGTGCAGGGCCTGTATTTCGCAGGGACCTGGACCGGATGGGACGGGTTCCAGCCGACGCTTTCATCCGGCTACAGCACCGCGCGAAAGATTCTGAAACAGATGAGCATGGAGGTGAAGTAACATGAAAGAGTTCGTGAAACAGCTTGATGGATATGATGAAGTAGTGCGCGAGATTGATATAAGCCGCAAGTTCGGTATTGATTACAGGGCTGACAGAGGGAAGACCAGAAAGGTCATCGACCGTTATCATCCTGACGTCATTGAGTATACCGTAACCGATATTATTGAAGAAACACCGGACGTGAAGACCCTGAGGCTTGTTTCAAAAAGCGGATACCTTCCGCCGTTCCAGGCAGGGCAGTATATCAATGTGTACGCTGAAGTCCAGGGGATCAGAACCAGCAGGCCCTACAGCATTTCATCCTCGCCACGCCAGAGAGCTTATTATGAAATTACGATTGGCCGGGTTGAAAACGGGTTTTTTTCAGATTTTCTTCTCGGCAAAATCAGAAGGGGGGACAGCCTGAAGAGTTCTGGCCCGTCGGGAAATTTTTATTTCAACCCCCTGTTTCATCGAAAAAATTCAGTCTTTATCGCCGGGGGGACCGGGATCACCCCGTTTATGAGCATGATGAGAGAAATATGCGATGCCGGGCTTGAGAGGAGGGTGACCCTGCTCTATGGCAGCCGTACGGAAAAAAATATCACCTTTAACGACGAGCTGCTTGATATGGCTTCACGGTTTGGCAATGTCACGTATATTCCTGTTATCTCTGAGCCGTCACAGAGATATTCCGGTAAAAAGGGATTCATCGATTCAAACCGTATCATGGAATCGGTTCCTGATATCGTTGATTGTACGTTCTATATATGCGGGCCCGGCGCAATGTACGATTTTTGTCTGCCGCAGCTTGAAGCGCTGAATATTCCCGGTAAAAGAATAAGGAAAGAAATGTTTTCATCTTCCGGTGATATAACAAAAGAGGCAGGGTGGCCTGCTGGCATGACCGGGAAAGAAACCTTTAATGTAACAATAAAAGGCGGCAGAAATATTAAAGCCACGTCAGGCGAGACATTGCTTTCATCGCTGGAAAGAGCCGGATTAGTGGTTCCGGTAAACTGCAGGTCCGGTGAATGCAGCATGTGCAGAATCAAACTTGTTTCAGGAACGGTCTTTCAGCCGCGAGGGGTTTTGCTCAGAGAGGCTGACGTAAGGTTCGGGTATGTTCATTCATGCAAAGCATATCCGCTTGAAGACCTTGAAATAATTCTTTGACATTGTAATGGTTGCTCTGTAAGGAGATAGGGCAGGGGTAATTAAAGTGCTCCTGCCCTGTTGCAACTATCATTCTTCATTCACTTCGCTCAGCATTTTTTGATAACTTTTTTTCAGGTTAGTGTAATAATCAATGCCGAAATCGAGTGTTTTCAACCTCCATTGATCGTTTTCGAAGGTGATATTTTTTTTTAGTCTCTTTAAAATATCAATCTGGTCCGACAATCTCAGGATATATGCATTTAATTCATCTTCGATCTGTTTTTTTTCAAGATGGGAAAAAAAGAAAACCCTGCACAGTGCTTCGTCGCGGATCATCGCGATTTCAGAATGCATGGACAGCCACTGTAAAAATATTTTCCGGCCGCTTGTCGTTATGGAGTAGGATTTGTTGAGTTTGCCGTTTTTAACTTCTTCATCGCAGAGAACAAGGCCGGATTGCTCAAGCTTTTTCAATGTAGGATAAATATTGCCGAAGCTCGTATTGTAGAAAAAATTCGTGCTCCGCCCCATAGTCGCTTTAATTTCATATCCGGTCATCCTTTTTTTCATAAGAAAGCCGAGGACTATCTTGTCAAACATACGGGCTCCTTTCATGATATATCTAATTGATATGGCATGAAAGGAGCCCGCCTCGTCAAGGATATTTTAAATTAAATATTTATATGATGTTGATCATTCTGTTTGCTTGTTATTTTCGCCTTCAGGCTTGTTTTGCTCCTCCTGTTCTTTCTGCAGATATTTTCTGAAACCCTCGCGGTTCACCATTGCTTCCGCTATGAGGTTCATCACGAACTCTGATGATTTTTGTTCGAATTTCTGCAAAAAGAGCTGCTGTTTGATTCTATTCGCAACTTCTTCGTTTATGGGAACTCCTTTAAATAATTTTTTATTGTTCACATAAAATTTTTCTATTTCCTCATCGGTTATCTCGACCTGGTCCTTCAATTTTTCCGTAAGATAATAGGTCGCGACCCCCTGAAGTTTGAACAGATCGATAATGGTCTCAATATCATCCTTGTTCAGGGTTTTGTCTTCCATGGTTTTTTTATACAGGAGCTTTCTGCTGATAAGGAAATCCATGAATTTCTGTTTGTTCAGGGTCGGGTGATTTTCAGCATAGGGTTCTGCGGCGATCTTGTCAATTTCCTCGTTGCTCATGTTGAGCAGGATTTTGTTCTGGGTATAATAGTAATCCAGAAATTTTTTCAGAGATATTTTCTCTTTGTCGATGATCACAGCGGTTTCATCAAGGTCTATTTTCTTTTTGTCTTTTGCGTCTTTTTTCTCACCTTTTTTTGTAAGCTCCGTCATGTATTTCTGGAAACCGTCTTTTACCACTTTGCTTTCCGCGATGAGTTCCATGACGAATTCTGATGATTTTTGTTCAAACTTCTGTAAAAATATCTGCTGTTTTATCCTCTCGGCTATATCGTTGTTAATAGGGACACCTTTAAAAAGGGAGCGGTTCTTTTTATAAAAATCGTCTATTTCATTATCAGTCACCGAGACCTCGTCTTTAAGTTTTTCAGTGAGGTAATAGGTTGACACTCCCTGGAGGGTGAAAAGATCGGTAACCGTTTCTATAACGTCCTTGCTGAGGCTGTCATCAGATAAGGCCTTTTTGTAAAGGAGCTTCCTGCTTATCAGAAAGTCCATGAAATTGTTTTTGTTAAGAGTAGGATGTTCTTTGTATGCGGGGTCTTTTGCAAGTTCATTAATTTCTTTTTTTGATTTATTGAGAATGATTTTGTTCTGGGTGTAATAATAGTTATTAAACTCATCTATCGTGATAACATCATCATCGATTTTTACCGCCCAGTTATCCTTTTTACAGGAACCCATCGAGGTCAAAATGAACATGGCAATAAATACAGTAAGAATTTTTTTGATTTTCATAATAAACATCCTTTAATGACACTGAATTATCAGCTATTTTTAATCTGAGTGTGCCACGGAATTATCATCCCCGGCAGGGCATTTACTCATGATCAGATCGTGAATTGTGCATGGCTGAATGTGCAGTGTAAGAATAAATTTTACCCGGCCCATAAGCCGGGAAAGTCCGAAAACGCGCATAAGGTACTTTAATATGCTGCAGAATTTAGCAGTCAAGATATAACTTGCAACCATTTTTTTAGCTCTGAAATCTTTTTTTCACCTGAGAGTTTTTTTGTGTTAAAGAGAAGAATGTCCCGGTCCTTTATGTCCAGAGAAAAGCGTTTGTCCGAAGCGAGCTGTTTTATCAGGGCTTTTCTGTCGATTTTGCTTTTTCCCGTGATCCTGATTCGTATCGACCGCGAATCTTCCATTATTTCGTCAATATTAAGCGATGACGCAAGTGCCCGTATCCGCTCGAGTTCGATAAGCACCGATACTTCGACCGGCGGCCTGCCGAACCGGTCAGTCATTTCATTTTCGAGTATGTCCACCTCTTCAAGGCTTTCGCATGACTCGAAGCGCTTGTAAAACTCGATTTTCTGTCGTTCATCGGGGATGTAATCCGAGGGGATGAAAAAATCGTTTTTAAGAAATACGGGCGTGCGGTACCCTGCAGAAACATCCTCGCCCTTGAGTTTTTTTATCTCCTCGTCGAGCATCTGCATGTACAGGTCAAAGCCGACATCCATGATATTGCCCGACTGTTCTACACCGAGGATGTTGCCCGCGCCCCTTATCTCGAGGTCTTTCATGGCGATCTTGAAGCCGCTCCCCAGGTCGGAGTATTCGGAGATTACCTGGAGCCTTTTCTGCGCTTCTTCGGAAAGCGGCGTGTGCCTCGGGTAGAAGAGATAGGCGTACGCCTTGCGCATGGAACGGCCCACCCGCCCTTTGAGCTGGTACAGCTGTGAAAGGCCGAAGGTGTCGGCCCTGTTGATGATTATCGTGTTTACGTTGGGCATGTCCAGGCCTGATTCAATGATCGTGGTGCTGATGAGCACGTCGAATTTTTTGTTTATGAAATCGATGACGATTTCCTCGAGTTCGTGTTCGTGCATCTGCCCGTGGGCGACGCAGAATGTCGCTTCGGGTATGAGCTTTTCAAGTGCCGATGCCTGGGCGTCAATGGTCTGCACCCGGTTATGCACGAAAAATGCCTGCCCACCGCGCTCGATTTCCTTTACTATTGCCATGCGCAGTATGTCAGGGTTTTCTTCAAGGACATAGGTCTCGATTGACTGGCGGTTTTCGGGCGGCGTGGTTATGATCGTCAGGTCGCGCATGCCGGCAAGGGACATGTGCAGGGTCCGGGGGATTGGGGTCGCGCTCAGGGTGAGCACATCGACAAGCGCGCGAATTTTTTTGATCTGTTCCTTGTGCTTGACGCCGAAGCGCTGCTCCTCGTCGATGACGAGCAGGCCAAGGTTTTTAATGCTGATGTCCTTTGCGAGCAGCGCGTGGGTCCCGATGATAATGTCGATCCTTCCTTCCGAAAGCCTGTCCTTGATTTTTTTGATCTCCCCTGCGGTGCGGAACCGGGAGATCATTTCAACTTCCATGGGGTAGTCCGTGAAGCGTTTTTTAAAAGTTGAAAAGTGCTGCATGGCAAGCACGGTCGTCGGCACCAGTATGGCGACCTGCCTTCCGGCCATGACCGCTTTGAAGGCCGCCCTGATGGCGACTTCGGTTTTGCCGAACCCCACGTCACCGCACACGAGCCGGTCCATGGGGCGGCTGTTTTCCATGTCGTCCTTGACGTCTTCGATCGCGGTGATCTGGTCAGGCGTCTCCTCGAATTCGAAGAGCGATTCAAACTCCTCCTGCCACTGCGTGTCAGGAGGGAACTGGAACCCCCTGAGCGCGTTGCGCTTGGAGTATATCACGATGAGCTCTTTGGCTATCTCCTCAACCGACTGGCGGACCTTTTCCTTGATCCTGTTCCAGGCAGATTTTTTTCCAAGGCTGTCGATGCGCGGCTTTCTGCCTTCGATGCCGATATACTTCTGCACCATGACGATCTGGTCGAGCGAAACGTAGAGTTTGTCGCCCTCGGCGTATTCGATCAGAAGAAAGTCGCGCTCAACGCCCCCGGCGGTCATGCGCTCGATTCCCGAAAACACCCCGATCCCGTGGTTGATGTGCACCACGTAATCGCCGCTTTTCAGGTCAAGAAACGAATCAATGGGGCGGGATGTTTTTTTCTTGAAGCGTTTTTTACGATAGCTTTTGCCGAATATTTCATGGTCTGAAAGCAGGAGTATATTTTCTTCGCACAGTTCAATCCCTTCCCTGAGCGGCGAAATGACGATCGAGAAATTTTTTTCCGGGTCAAACGACTCAAAGTCAGGGCCCGGGTTAAAATCGTTCAGGAGATCATAGAGCCTGCGCGCCTGTCCCTCAAAGCCCGTGGTGATGCAGATTTTCCATCCCCGGTCAAGCCGCGACCCGATTTCTTCGCGCACCTGTTTGATCTTTCCCCTGAATCCGGGGATGCTTCTGAGCTTCCACTGGAGCGCTCCGCTTGACGACGTGAAGACCTGGAGGCGGAGCGCGCGGTCCATGGCTGTATCAAAGGCTTTCGTGTCAAGAAGCTCTTCGGGCGGCAGGCACAGGGTGGAGTCTTTTTTTCGGGCGTACAGCTCGGTGAATATATTTTCCAGTGACCTGTTTTTTGATTCAAGCTCCGGCCTCTCACATAAAACAAGAAAGGCTTTATCATCAATCAGGGAGAGGAGTGAATCCGAGCCGGTTATCAGGGGAAAGATGTCTTCAATCCCCCGCGGCGCCTCATGACCGCCTGCGATAAAATGTCTGACGTCGTCAGGGAAGTCCTTTCCTTTGTCGAGCGCCTTTTTCAGTGACGCGCGCAGTTTTTCTTTTTCCCGCGAAAAAAGGACCATCTCGCCGCGGGGATAGATCGTCACCGAATCGATGCCGCCCTGGGATATCTGGCTCATCACGGAGAATTCCCTGATCGATTCAAGAGTGTCGCCGAAAAAGTCAAGGCGCACCGGGTTTTCTTCAGACGGCAGGTAAATGTCGATGATGCCGCCCTTGACCGAAAAATGGCCGTACGCCTCGACCCGATGTTCCCTGGTGTAGCCGTAATCGGCGAGCATTTCCACCAGGTCGTCAAAGGGATACTCTTCGCCAGCGTTCAGGGTCATCCCCTTTGCCATAAAGAATTTTTTTTCAGGAATCTTGCGGACAAGCGATTCAACCGTTGTAATGATCAGGCACGGGTCGCCGCGCAGTATCCGGTACAGGGCCGTGACCCGGTCGCGTTCAATTGATTCAGGGGGGGAAACGAACTCGTACGGGAGCGTTTCCCAGGGAGGCAGCATGAATACCAGGTCAGGGTCGGTGAAGCAGGTTACGTCAGTGTACAGGTCCTGCATCTTCTGTGAGTTTTCGGTGACGGCGATGACCTGGCCTTTCCGGTCGTTAAAGATCGAGGCCACGATCAGGGGGAAGGATGACTGCGCAATGCCTTCAACTGAGGCGCCCCGCTCCCCGCGGCCGGACTTCCCCGTGATGTCTTTGATCTGCAGGTATTCATCACTGAGGATGAACGTATCAGAAAATGCTTTCAGTATCATGGTGTTTTATGCTGTAAATACGAACGGCCCCGTTTGCAGACGGGGCGCTTATTCAGGCACTGTGGGGCCAGGGGCGAAGGCTGGCAAGAACAATTTGCGGTTGCATAATAATCGGGCTGAAAAATTCCGCCCGATTATTATGCTCAAGTTTCTATTATTTAGGGGCCCCTACCGGGAGAACGGTCTTGCCGTAAGTTTCGTTTAATATCTGCGCGATAGCGTCATAGATTGCTGATGCGCCGCAGATAATTCCTTCATAACCGGTGATGGTTTTAAAGGTCGCGTCGCCGGTAGCGTCGCCGATCGCGAGCATGAAAAAGAGCACTGCAAGTGAGAGAAAAACAAACTGGGTCACCCTGGTTTTTTTCAGTGTTGCCAGGAACATGAAGAAGGTAAAGATTCCCCACATGACAAGGTAACAGATCATGGCCAGTTCCGCCGGGGGTTCCGCGATCCCCATTTTCGGCATGATTTTAAGCGCAACCAGAGAAAGCCAGAAAAGTCCGTAAGAAGTGAAAGCAACGGCGCCGAACGTATTGTTTTTTTTCCATTCCATGATGCCGGCAATAACCTGGGCAAGGCCGCCGTAGCAAATACCCATTGCCAGAATCATTGCTCCCAGCCCGTAAAATCCAGCATTGTGGATATTGAGCAGGACAGTTGTCATCCCGAATCCCAGCAGTCCCAGGGGGGCGGGGTTGGCGAAATTGTCCTTTATGGAAACGATGGTTTCATTAGACATATAAGACCTCCAGATAGAAAATGATTTTTGATTTCATTTTTATAGAGGGAAGGTTGGTTGAGGAAGGCCTTTTTCAGAAGCATCTCAGAAAATTGTGATATGTGTCAATGTTATTTTTTTCCGGACAGGAATTTTATGCTAACATGCTCAGCTTCCTTATGAATCGATATTATTTTTTCATTGATAAAATAGAGTCTTGACCCTATTAAAATATTTACTATAATTAATGATGTTGCCCTGCTTGCCGGGATGGACGGCTATCTCCTGCGGCAGTGCAGGTTTCCGGCATAATATTTTAAAGGATGATAAGAGCACTGTACCATACAGTGCTGATAAAACATGATTCAGGGGGATGAATATCAGTGGAAAGCTTCTCCCTTTTCAAACGAATACAGGATTTTTTAAGGCCTGCACAGAGCCCTGCTCCGGTAACGCTCCAGGATGACGTGTCAGAACGCGACCGTTCCACCCCGGCAACCCGGCATGACAGGGATTATCCCGCCGGATCCGTTATATCGCTTTTGCCGGATTTACTCTTTGAGATCAATTCAGAAGGGACATTCATCAACTGTTATTCCTGCGACCGCGCGAAACTGCTCATGCCCCCGGAACAGTTCATAGGGAAAAAAGTCAGCGATGTCCTTCCCCGGAAGATCGCGGATATCACCAGAAAAAACATGGCCCGCTCCCTTGCCCGGAAGGAGATGGTCCAGTATGAATATACACTGAAGATGGCTGACGGCGAGCACATCTATGAGGCGCGTCTGGTTCCCAAGGGCGATGCAAACATTCTCGCTATTGTGCGTGACATCACTGTCGAGTATCACGTCAGGCAGGAGCTCCAGGCAGCGAAGGATTTCGCCGAGAACCTGATGTACAACGTCAATACAATGATTGTCGGGCTGGATGTTAAGGGAAACCTCACGATATTCAACCGGGCAGCTGAAGAAATTACGGGATATTCATGGGCCGATCTGGAGGGCAAAAACTGGTTTGAGGTGCTTGTGCCCGGGGACCGCTATCCAGAGGTATGGGAAGAATTTTCAAGGCTTATTAAAGGGGGCATGCCGGTAAAATATGAGAACCCCATTCTGACTAAAGACGGGGAGGAACGCTTTATCGTGTGGCGGAACAGCTCATTGCAAAATGAAAATGGCATATACGGCTCTCTTTCATTTGGCATTGACATAACCGAACGCAAGATGGCCGAAGAAAAGATACGGGAAGCCCTCGAGGAAAAAGAGACCCTTCTGCGCGAGTTATACCACCGCACCAAGAACAACATGTCCGTTGTCTGTTCCATGCTCGACCTGCAGGCTCAGGATTACGATGATCCCAACCTCAGGAGGGCCTTCAATGAAGTTGAAAACAGGATCCACGCCATGGCCCTGGTGCACCAGAAACTGTATCAGTCTAACAACCTTTCAAGTATCGATCTGGGAGATTATGCCGCGGAACTGGTTGATATGCTCTTGAAAAACTATTCTGTCGGCCGGATTATCGAGGCCGATATCGATTTTTCACCGGGGATTTCCGTCCTTATCGATGTTGCCATACCCTGCGGCCTTTTATTAAATGAACTGTTCGTAAACGCACTGATCCATGCGTTCAATGACCGTCCCGGGGGTAAGATCCGGGCGAGTATACGGCGTGACGATGACGGCTTTATTGTCATTGAAGTCAGCGACAACGGGCCCGGGTTCCCTCATGGATTCGATTTCAGAAAGGACGGCCGCATGGGCCTGCGCACGGTCTTCGCGCTCGCCGAACTGCAGCTGAAAGGGACGGTCTCCTTCGCATCATCAGGCGGGCTGACCTGCGTGGTGCGTTTCAATGAAAGCATTTACCGGCGGAGGGTGTGAAGGATGAGTGGCGTACGCACGGAGCAGGTCCGCTTTCAATATATTTGTGTTGCACGGAGGACGCATGGGTCTGGTTGACTGGGGAATTGTTATCGTTTACCTCGCGGTCCTGGTCGGCATGAGCTTTTTCATCGGCAGCAGGCAGAAAGACCAGGATGACTATTACCTTGGAGGCCGCACGATACGGCCCTGGCAGCTCGGCGTGTCAATGGCGGCAAACCAGGTGAGCGCCATAAGCCTGGTCGGTGTCCCGGCCTTTATCGCGGTGAAGCGGGGAGGGGGGCTGGTGTGGCTCCAGTACGAGATGGCCATCCCCCTTGCAATGATTGTCATCATCGTTTTACTGGTCCCGCTTTTTCGCGCGACCGGAAGCGTGAGCATCTACCGTTACCTCGAGGACCGGTTCGGCCGGGGCACGCGCCTGTGCATGAGCATGGTTTTTCTGGTAAGCAGGTCACTCGCCGCAGGCGTGGCCCTGCTCGCCACCGCGTATGTCACGTCCGCGTGCGCCGGGCTGGGCCTGTTCGAATCGATCGCGCTTATCGGCCTGGTCTCGCTCCTGTACACCTCCGTGGGAGGCATCCGCGCCGACATCTACTCTGACATCCTTCAACTCGCCCTTCTCTGGATGAGCTCATTCGTGGTCATCGGGCTGCTGGTGTGGGGCAGGGGCTTTCCCGATTTCACGCTCGCTGACCCCTCGCGGCTCAGAATATTCGACCTTTCCGCGGCAGGCCTGGGCAGGGGAAACACGTTCTCCTTCTGGCCGATGATCATAGGCGGTTTTTTCCTTTATATCTCCTATTACGGGTGCGACCAGAGCCAGGCCCAGCGCCTTCTCTCTGCCGAGACCGACCGCGGGGCGCAGCGGTCGCTCGTGATCAACAGCCTGGTCCGGTTTCCCCTGGTGATCACCTACAGCATTGTCGGACTGCTGCTCATTGATTTTCTCGCGCGCAATGAACCCTTCGCGGCGGAGGTAATGTCAGGACCGCCCGACATGCTCATGCCGGCGTTTTTCGTGCGCTTTGTCCCGTCCGGCCTGCTCGGCCTCATGGTCGCCGGGATTTTCGCGGCTTCAATGTCGAGCCTTGATTCGACCATCAATTCCTTAAGCGCCGCCACCTGGGAGGATTTCCTGGTCAGGCTCCGTCCGTCATGGGCCGCAATGGCTGACCGGAAGAAGATCTGGGTCTCCCGTTTCATCACCCTTGTATGGGGCCTGTTTGCGGTTTCATTCGCCTTGATGATGGCGGGACGTTCAGAGACCGTGGTTGAACTGGTGAACAAGATCGGCTCGGCGTTTTACGGGCCCATAGCCGGGGTGTTTGTCATGGGCATTGCCGTAAAAAATGCCGGTCAGCCTGCCGCCCTTGCGGGCCTTGTCGCGGGAGTCGCGTCGAATATTCTGTTCTGGATTTTTTTCAGCAGCCAGGTTTCCTGGATGTGGTGGAACTGTACGGGCTTCGCGGTCACCATGGGATGCGGATTGTTACTCTCCCTGAAGAAATCACCGGCGCGTGCTGAAGCATCCCTGAAGGCTGCCCCGGCAGTTCCGCGGGCGTATGTTGCGGCCATGCTTGTCTGGTTTGGGCTGATTCTTCTTTTTTGCCTCGGCCTAGAAAAAATGCTCTGACCCCGCTTTGAATACAATAATGTAACACAAAAGATAAAAAAATGGCATTGACATATCTGCCCGGAATGGGCCTTACTGGCACTGACCTGAACGGAGCTTGCATGCGAACAGAGAAAGACCACATCGGCGAAATGACCATACCGGCGGATGCCCTTTACGGGATCCATTCGGCCCGTGCCGTTTTGAACTTCCCGGACCGCACGCCGTTCCACGAGGCGTGGTACCGGGCCCTTGGCAAGGTTAAGCTCGCGTGTTACCTCACCTGCAGGGAATATCAGCGGAACCTTGAAAAAAAATTTACCCGCGCCGAAATAGACGGGGCACGGGCGCGGATGATTGAAGAACGTGTCCTGGATTCCCTGATCGCCGGCGCCGGCGAAGTTGCCGAAGGCGGACTGCGTGACCACTTTATCGTACCGGCGCTGTGCGGCGGGGCCGGTACCAGCATCAACATGAACGCCAATGAAATAATCGCCAACCGGGCGCTGCTCCTTCTCGGGCATAAACCGGGGAGCTATGACATCGTCGACCCGGTTGACCACGCCAATATTTTCCAGTCGACCAATGACGTGATCCCGACATCCCTCAGGCTCGCCCTCATGGAAAAATTCGACGGGCTTGAGAAGAGCATTAACCTTCTGCGCGAATCGATCGAGGCGATCGAGAAGAAGGAATACGATTCCCTCAGGATCGGGTACACGCAGATGCAGGAGGCGGTTCCCACGTCATTCGGCAGGCTCTTCAGCTCGTACAGCAGCGCCCTTTCCCGCGACTGGTGGCGCCTTACCCGCTGCCATGAGCGCATTAAAAGCGTGAACCTCGGTGGCAGCGCCCTGGGTACCGGCCTTACCGTGCCGCGCTACGTGATCTTCCGCGTTACCGCGGTGCTCAGGGAAATAACCGGAAGGCCGGTAACGCGGGCAGAGAACCTGGGCGACGCCACGTCCAACCTTGATTCCCTGGTCGAGGTGCACGCCATTCTTAAAGCGCACGCGGTGAACCTCGAAAAGATGGCGGGCGATATGCGGATGATCGCCGCCGACCTCTCCTCAATAAAGGGCGTTGCCATCCCCGCAAGGCAGGTTGGCAGCTCGATCATGCCGGGGAAAATCAATCCGGTCATACCTGAATACGTTATCGGCCTGTGTCGCCGGGTCTATGCCAATGATTCGCTCGTCGCCGGCCTGTGCGCGCAGGGATGCCTTGAGCTTAACCCTTACATTCCGGTTATCGGCCATGCGATGCTCGAGAGCCTTGACTTCCTCGCCGGGTGCGGGATCACGCTCACCGAAAACCTGGTGCGGGGCCTCGCTATTGATGCTGCAGCCGAAAAGGGCCGCCTCATGCGCAGCCCTGCCGTGGCGACCGCGCTCAATCCCGTGATCGGCTATAATAAAGCGGCCGGGCTGGCGCGCCTCATGAAAGACGAATCGCTGGATGTTTTTGAAGCGAACAGGCGGCTCGGGCTCATGGAAGAATCGATGCTTGCGTATCTTCTCGAGCCGGGCAACATGCTCCGTCTGGGATACTCGGTTTCCGAGCTGCTTGACATGCAGGCCGGCAGCCAGAACAAAAAGGATGAGCAGGATGGATAAAAACGTTCCCAATTCGTCACGAGCCCATATAGGGATTTTCGGCAGAAGAAACAACGGCAAGAGCTCACTCATAAATATACTCGCGGGACAGGATGTGGCCATAGTGTCCGACCGGCCCGGCACCACGACCGACCCGGTAAAAAAAGCCATGGAGATAACCGGGCTGGGCCCGGTCGTGGTTATTGACACCGCCGGCATTGACGATACCGGCGACCTGGGCGGCCTTCGCGTGAACCGGACAATGGACGTGATCAACCAGGTCGACTGCGCGCTAATGGTCGTTGTCAACAACACGGTCGATGAGTATGAAAGGGAACTGGTGCGCCTTTTTGAAAAAAAGAACACCCCGTTTTTCGTGGTGCACAACAAGTCTGACGTGGAGCCACTTAAAGGCGAGACAGCAGCGTTAATACGTGAACAGCTTAAAACCGACGTGATTGATTTCAGCACCGGAGACTCTTCTAACGTTGGCGCGCTGATCGACCTGCTGAAAAAGCACATCCCCACGTCGCTTTTTAACAATCCTACAATTCTGGGTGACCTTGTTTCTTACGGGGATGTCGTTCTGCTGATCACGCCGATTGACGTGCAGGCGCCCAGGGGACGGCTTATCCTGCCCCAGGTCCAGACCATCCGCGACTGCCTGGATAATGACTGCATCGTGGTCATGTGCAAGGAGAGGGAGCTCGAGGCCCTGTGGAAAAACACCGGTTTCAGGCCCGCCCTGGCCGTGACCGACAGCCAGGAGTTCCTCAAGGCCGCGGCCTCGGTGCCGGAAGACATCCCCCTTACCAGCTTTTCCATTCTTTTCGCCCGCCTTAAAGGTGACTTTCAGTCATACCTGCAGGGAACCCCGCATATATCACAACTCAGGCACGGTGATTCAGTGCTCATCCTTGAATCGTGTTCCCACCATGTTGCCGGGGACGATATAGGCAGGGTAAAGATACCCCGCTGGATCAAAAATTATACCGGCAAAGACGTGCACTTTGATGTGGTTGCCGGCCTGGACAATCCGCCGCGTCCGGTAGAGGATTATTCACTGCTTATTCAGTGCGGCGGATGTATGCTCACCCGCAAGCAGATAATCAACAGGGTCAGGCCTGCTGTTGAGGCGGGAGTTCCGGTGACGAATTACGGAATGGCCATAGCGTATTGCCTCGGAATTTATGAGCGTGCCCTCAAGCCTTTTGGGCACAAGAATAACACTTCATTAGCATATTTATAGTATTGATAATACGAATTAAAAAAATTTATTTATTTAATAATAAAAAGTTGACAATACTATTGAATATTGTGTGATTCCGCAAAGGATTATTGATTTTTTGTAGGAATTTCACTGTACGGGTAAGAATAAGTGCGCGTATAAATGATCACCCTGTGTTCATGCATCGCACGAGTGCTGATCCGGTAAAGGCTTCCTGCTTATAATCCTTCTATAAACAAATATATGAATCCTTCGTGGAACAAAATCTGGGGGTATTTTTTATGAACCTTAATCGAAGAAATTTTTTTAAGGCTATGGGAGGCGGTGCCGCACTGATGGGCACTGAACTTCTGACATCATGTAAAAAAAGTGATGTTGAAATCGAAAAGGTAATGGCTTCGCCCAAGGTGCCGTCATTATCAGGTTACGACAAAACATTTTTTGTCCAGGTCGATCAGAGCCTGTGCCAGGGCTGCAGTACCTGCGCCTCAGTCTGCCCGACAGGTGCCATCACCAGCAAGGAGCCCGGCGGGCCGCATCGGGTCACCAGCCCTGATGTGTGCATGAATTGCGGGCAGTGCCTGATAAACTGTCCCTATGGCGCAATCAAGGAGGAAGTATCCTATGTTGATGAAATATTCAGGGCCCTGGCTGACCCGAAGAAAATTGTCATAGCGATGCCGGCACCTGCGGTCCGCTATGCGATCGGCGAGCCTTTTGGCATGAAGCCCGGCGAATATGCCACGGGCAAGATGTTTGCCGCGATGAAAGCGCTCGGCTTTGACTATGTCTGGGACAATGAATTCACCGCGGACCTTACTATTCTTGAAGAAGGCACCGAGCTGATCAACCGTATAACCGGTAAAGCGAAAAAGCCGCTTCCTCAGTTCACCTCATGCTGCCCGGGATGGATCAAATATGTCGAGTCCTTTTATCCGGACCTCATTCCGAACCTGTCGACCTGTAAATCGCCGATCGGGATGATGGGCGCGCTCGCGAAAACTTATGGCGCAAAGACAAAGAACATCGATCCTGAAAATATATATACTGTTTCAATTATGCCCTGTATCGCTAAAAAGTTCGAAGGAATGCGGCCTGAAATGGATGACAGCGGATACCGCGACATCGATGCCACGATCGACACCCGCGAACTGGCCTACATGATCAAGAAAGCCAACATCAATTTTACCGCGCTTCAGGATGATGTTGCCGATCCTGTTCTCGGCCTCTCAACCGGCGCTGCGACGATATTCGGCGTGACCGGCGGCGTTATGGAAGCCGCCCTTCGTTTCGCCTATGAAGCAGTCACGGGAAAAATTCTTACCAATGTCGAATTCACCGCGGTCCGCGGAATGAAAGGCGTCAAAGAAGCCGCGGTACAGCTCCCGGGCGGACCGCTTGTTAAAGTCTGTGTTGTTTCAGGACTGAGCAATGCAAAGGGAATTGCAGACGCGGTAAGAAACGGCACTTCTCCTTATCATTTCATTGAAGTCATGACCTGCCCCGGCGGCTGCGTGAACGGCGGCGGACAGCCTCTTGATCCTGAACTGACCGGCACTGACTGGTATAGAAAAACGATCACGATGATCAAGAAAAAAATGAAAGAATACAGCATGGCTTAAAAAGGAGTATATCATGAAAGAATTCAGAAATATGACACGTCTTGCGTTTATTAAAGTTGCCGCAATCGTATCGGTTTCGGCTTTAACGGGATTTTCCTTTATTAAAAAGGGATTCGCCGGCGCGGTAAACTATGTAACCGCGAGAACAAACGGCGTATACGCCCAGGACCAGAAGATGCAATACCGAAAGTCCCAGGACAACCCCATGATAAAGGAAATTTACAAAAGTTTCCTCCATGAACCGAATTCACACGAGGCGCACCATCTTCTGCACACCGAATATGTTGACCGTTCGGCAAAAGTTGCTGCTGCCAAAAACAGGGGCATAGAGGTCAGACTGTAAATCGATTGTTACATCTGAAATAAGCAGGGAGGGGTTCACCGGAGAGGTTGCCCCTCCTTTTTTGTCCTTCTGCCGGGATCGGTCGCGACCGGCCTTTTGCTCTCTTGATGAAGTGCCGAGACGAGTGAAGGGTAGTCCCTGATGCCGTCTGCTGTTTTATCAGAGGGATAGATCTGGTACCGTGAGCGGTATTTCTCCGGCGTGATGTCGAACATGACCACATTGGCACCCGCTTCAAATGCGTTGAGCCTTCCTCCCTCTGCAAAAAGGGTCTCGGTCGCGGTTGTTGCCGGGATCATGGTGTCCCTGGTGATGATGCGGTTCAGGGAGGTTATTTTAAGCAGCATTTCTTCCGTTGGCAGTACTTCCTGGTGATCATCGCTCTGCGGCTGGAGGGGCGTGTCCGGGTTATGCACATACGGGCCGCATCCTATCATGTCAATGTCAAGGTCTTTGAACAGAAGGATGTCTTTTGCTACCGATTCAAAGGTCTGCCCGGGAAGTCCGACCATGATTCCCGAGCCGGTCTGGTAGCCCAGCGATTTGAGCGTGATCAGGGTATTGATCCTGTTTTCGTAGTCCAGGTCGGGGTGCAGCTTCCGATACAGAATTTCGTCGGACGTTTCATGCTTGAGCAGGTAACGCTGCGCGCCGCATTCGCGCCATCTCTCCAGCGTGCGAGCAGGGCGTTCACCCAGGCTGAGCGCGATGTCCATGGTGCACCGCTCGCTTATTTTTCGGATGATATCCGCGACCATGTCGTCGGTGTACCAGGGGTCTTCTCCCGACTGCATGAGTATGGTCCGGTATCCTGTTTTCTCCGCGAGCTCGGCCGAGGCGATTATTTCCTCCGGGGCCATGCGGTACCGCGCGAGCTTCCTGTTCGGAGCTCGAAGGCCGCAGTACAGGCAGCTCCTGGCGCACCGGTTGGAGATATTGAGCAGGGCACGCACGTGAATGGTATCGCCGACTTCGTCCCTGCGAATGGAGTCGGCAGCCTGCATCAGTTTTTTCAGGGTTTCAGGGTCTTTCGACTTGAGTGATGTGATAATTGCGTCAATGGTGAACATTGTTTTTAGGGAATCAACCGAAAACGTCCCGCTCGCCGTTTTTCATTTTCTTCAGCATTGCTGAAGTTCTTTTTTCGTTATAACCGGCATTAAGTCAAGAAATTCCCGCAGATCTTTTTCTCCGGATATAGCGGTGGCACTTCTTCAGTGATATTGATATTTATATCTCCTGTTATTGATCTGCCCAGTTTGAAAGAAAAAGGCTTTACCCGGGAGCTTGAGGTTCTCCCGGGCAAAGAGAAGGATTATATGTATTAAGTAGAGCTTTTATCCATTAATGGTTAAAAGTATTAAAAATCAAGAAGAAATATTATTTTTTATAAAAAAGTAATATTTGATGAATATATTTTTTAGATATATAGTATCTATTTTTGTTATCTATTCAGGCTTCGCTTTTTGTTCTTCTGATTCCCTGTTAAATAACTGTTTATTCAATTTTTTTGGTAATATATCATGTTAAAGTTCATGGCGTATGTTCATGTCAGGATTTTTTATAAAATCTGAACAAATTAAAAGAATTATATATAAAATCGGTTAAGATGTTTTATAATAATACTTTTTTATAATTAATATATAATAAATAATACTTTTTTAGAAAAAATAGCATTAATACTTGACTTATTAAACGCAAATTAATTTGATGATTAGTGTCAAAGGTACATGCGAAATCGGGATTTTGTTCCTTTAATTACTCATGAAATGAGCCTACAAATCATTTCATACTATTAGAATTTCATGATGCTTACAATGATTCATAACGATCACAACCCGGACAAAGGGCTTACTATATACTGTGAAAACTCCAATAATCACCTTTCTTCAATAACCACTGAAAATATCGGGAATGCAGTTTATTTAGATTGTTCCACGCTTCCCGGATATACAACCACGCACTTAATATTTGAGAGATATACACTAAAATAAAATTAAGGGGGAAAATTATGAACAAGAAATGCATTTGTGAAGATCATTATGATGTTGATGAGTTCACCGATGAGCAGTGGGCAAAGGTTGATAAAATCATCGACAAATACTGCGGAAAGCCCGGAGCGCTCATTCCGGTGCTTGAAGAAGTCCAGGCGGTTACGGGATTTTTGCCTGAAGTCGTTCAGCGCCGTGTTGCAACAGGCCTTAATATCCCGCTGGCGCAGGTTTACGGCGTGGTAACCTTTTATTCATTTTTTACCATGAAACCCCGCGGACGGAACCAGATCAGAATTTGTCTCGGTACTGCCTGCCATGTGCGCGGTGCGCAGCAGAACATGGATGCCCTTGAACAACGCCTTCATATCAAGCAGGGTGAATGTACTGCAGACCGTGAATTCAGTATTGATGTGGTTCGATGCCTTGGTGCATGTGGCCTTGCTCCGGTGATGACTATAAATGATGACACGCACCGGCAGGTAAAAGCTGTCAAAATAGATGAAATACTCAGGGAATACCAGCCTGAAAACGATTCATCCAAGGAGCACTATGATGTCTGCAAAAATTAGAACATTAGAAGATTTAGTAATAATCAAGGATAAAGTAGATAAGGTAAAATCACGATTCAGACTGCGCGTCATGCTGTGCGGTGGCACCGGCTGCCATGCATCAGGAAGCTTAAAAGTTAAAGATGTGTTAAAGGCTGAAGTGCAATCACAGGGCCTGGCCGACCAGGTAGAAATCATTGAAACCGGTTGTAATGGTTTTTGCGCCATGGGACCGGTCATGACCGTTTTGCCAGAAAATATTTTTTATCAAAAACTCGACCCGGATGATGTGATCGAACTGGTGCAAAAGCATTTTATCAAGGGTGAGCCGGTGAAAAGACTGATGTATACCGACCCGGTCACGGGTGTAACCATCCCCAAACTTTCCGATATTCCGTTTTTTTCACACCAGCAGTCACGGGTTCTCCGCAATAAGGGCCTTGTCGACCCGGAGAGCATTGAAGATTACCTATGGCGTGACGGATACCAGGGCGCGTACAAGGCGCTCCTGCAGTTGGAGCCGAACGAAATAATCAACGAGGTAAAGGTATCGAAGATACGGGGCCGCGGCGGTGCCGGCTTCCCCACGGGAACGAAATGGGAATTCTGCGCAAGATCGGAAGGTGATGTGAAGTACACCCTGTGCAACGCCGATGAAGGCGACCCGGGCGCTTTTATGGACCGCAGCCTCATGGAAGCAGACCCCCATGCCGTGATTGAGGGCATGATTATCGGGGCCAGGGCGATTGGCTCACACCAGGGATATATTTACTGCCGCGCGGAATATCCGCTCGCGATCAAGAGAATGAACATCGCCCTTGAACAGGCCCGTGAGTACGGTGTTCTTGGAAAAGATATCCTGGGTTCGGGTTTTGATTTTGACATGGAAATATACCAGGGGGCAGGGGCCTTTGTCTGCGGAGAGGAAACAGCGCTCATGACCTCAATCGAGGGACGGCGCGGCATGCCCAGGCCGAGGCCTCCTTTTCCCGCGGTCAGCGGCCTCTGGGGTAAGCCGACGATTTTGAATAATGTTGAAACCTGGGCCAATATCCCCCAGATCGTCCTTCACGGAGGGGCTGATTTCGCATCAGTCGGAACCGAGTCTTCAAAGGGCACCAAGGTGTTCGCGCTTACCGGCAAGGTAAACAATATCGGTCTCGTCGAGGTGCCCATGGGCGCAACCATCGGCCAGATCATTTATGACATTGGCGGCGGTATCCCCGGTGGTAAAAAATTCAAGGCGGCACAGCTCGGCGGTCCTTCGGGCGGATGCCTTCCGGCAGAACATCTTAACCTTCAGACCGATTATGAAGCGATCAGCGAAGCCGGCGCAATTATGGGTTCAGGCGGCATGATCGTCATGGATGAAGACACCTGTATGGTCGACATGGCGCGATATTTCATGGAGTTCTGCCAGGATGAATCCTGCGGCAAGTGCACGCCATGCAGGGTCGGCACCAAGCGCATGCTCGAGATCCTTCAGCGCATCTGCGCAGGCCAGGGCCAGGAAGGAGACATCGAGCTCCTTGAAGAACTGGCCGGAGACATTAAAGACTCCGCGCTGTGCGGCCTGGGGCAGACGGCCCCGAACCCGGTGCTCAGCACCATCCGTTATTTTCGCCACGAATACGAAGCGCATATATACGATAAACGCTGCCCCGCTGCGGTGTGCAGCGCGATGTTCACCAGTCCCTGCCAGCACACGTGCCCGGTAGGAATGGACATCCCCAAATACATTGCTCTTACCCGCGCCGGAAGGATCGATGACGCATATAAAATACTCAAGCGGACCAATCCGTTCCCGTCGGTGTGCGGCCGGGTGTGCGGTCATCCCTGCGAATCGAAGTGCCGCCGCGGACAGCTGGACGAGCCCCTGGCAATCAAGAACCTGAAACGTTTCGTAACAGACAACGCGAAAAAACCCAGAGTGAAGGAGATCCCCGTTACCCGCACAGAAAAAATCGCGGTGATCGGCGGCGGTCCTTCGGGCCTTACCGCCGCGCTAGAACTCAAGAAACGCGGTTACGCGGTTACGGTTTTCGAATCCATGCCTGAAGCGGGCGGCATGCTGCGCTGGGGAATCCCCGCGTACCGTCTGCCCAGGAAGGTCCTCGAGCAGGAGATCCGCGACATTACCGATACCGGTGTTGTGCTGAAAACCGGGGTCATGGTCGGCAGGGACATCTCGTTTGACCAGCTGAACGGCAACTATGACGCGATATACATCGCCGTTGGCGCGCAGAAGAGCTGGCCGCTCGAAATTCCCGGCGAGGATGCCCAGGGAGTATGGGGCGCGGTTGAATTTCTCAGGCAGTTTAACCTGAACGAAAAAATCGATATCGGAAAGAGTGTGGCCGTAATCGGCGGCGGGAACTCAGCCATAGATTCCGCGCGCAGCGCTTTAAGGCTCGGCGCGCAGGATGTGACGATATTTTACCGCAGGGAGCGCAAAGAGATGCCCGCACAGGAAGAGGAAATTGTCGCGGCTGAAGAAGAGGGCGTGAAAATTGAATACCTCGTTGCTCCGATTGAAGTCATGCGTCAGGACGGCAGGGTCATTGGCCTGAAATTGAGCCGTCAGCAGCTGGGAAAATTCGACCGCAGCGGACGAAAACGTCCCGAGACTATTGAGAACTCCGAGTTTGTCGTCAGGGCTGATGCCATCATCGCCGCAATCGGCCAGAACCTCGACCAGTCATTTTTGTCCAAGACAAGCAATGTTCTGGTATCAAAGAGCACGGTCAATGTCAGCGAGTCCCTTCGTACCAGCAATCCGAAAGTCTGGGCAGGGGGTGACGCGGTTACCGGCCCGGCAATGGTGATCGACGCTATCGCCGCAGGGCAGAAGGCCGCTGCCGCAATCGATATGTCCATAAGGGTTTCAAAGGGCGAGCCGGCATGGGTCCAGCCGCCGCATGAATATATTGAAATTCCGTTTGAAATCGATGAAGAGACGGTCGAGTGTCCCCAGGCAAAAATGCCCGAACTTCCCGCTGACAAGCGGCGAAGGAGCTTCAAAGAGGTCGAACTCGGCTATACCATGGAAGCCGCCATGTCTGAAGCGCGCCGTTGCATGCGCTGCGATGGAAATTCAGATTAATTCCCAGAGGGACATTAAGGAGAAAAAACATGATTCAATTAACCATAGATAATCAACAAGTACAGGCAGATGAGGGGATGACAATTCTTGAAGCTGCGAGAAAAGCCGGCATTATGGTCCCGAGCCTCTGCGCCTTACCCGAAATTCACCACACACCCGGCTCATGCCGGGTCTGTGTGGTTGAAGTCGAGGGGATGAAAAACCTGGTCGCGTCGTGTGTATATCCCGCCGCTGACGGCATGAAAGTGAAGACGAATACCCGGCGGGTGAGGAAAGCGCGGCGCAGCGTCGTCGAATTTTTACTGTCAGACCATCCCCACGATTGCAACATCTGCCAGAAAAACGGGAACTGCGAGCTGCAGCGTGTCGCGGAAATGGTCGGTGTGCGTGAAATACGGGTCCCGCAGACTGATTTTACCGCGCACCGCATAGATGACTCGTCGCCGTCCCTTATCCGGGACGCGTCGAAGTGCATTAACTGCCTGCGCTGTGTTGCGGTCTGTTCCGAGATACAGTCCGTAAGTCTTCTAACACCCGAAGGAAGGGGATTCAGCAGCAAGGTGGTCCCGGCAATGGGCATGGACCTTGCCGACGCCGCCTGTGTCATGTGCGGTCAGTGCGCATCCGTTTGCCCGACCGGCGCGATCATTGAAAAGGACGATACCTGGAAAGTATGGCAGGCACTGGAAGACCCCGCGAAGCATGTGGTCGTACAGGAGGCCCCTGCGGTGAGGGCCCAGCTCGGAGAAGAGTTCGGCATGCCCCCGGGAAGCCTGGTTACCGGGAAAATGATCTCTGCGTTAAGAAGGCTCGGCTTCGACAGGGTCTTTGACACGAATTTTACCGCTGACCTCACGATCATGGAAGAGGGCACTGAGCTGCTGAAAAGAGTGAAAAACGGCGGAACGCTTCCCATGATGACCTCATGCAGCCCGGGATGGATCAAGTATATTGAGCATTTTTATCCCACACTGCTTCCGAATGTCAGCACCTGCAAATCACCACAGCAGATGTTCGGCGCGCTGGTTAAAACATATTACCCGCTTCAGGCCGGGCTTGACGCAAAAGATATCTTCTCTGTGTCCATAATGCCGTGCACTGCCAAGAAGTATGAGGCGGCGCGGCCGGAAATGAATTCATCCGGTTTTCAGGATGTTGACGTGGTGCTCACCACCAGGGAGCTGGGCCGCATGATACGACAGGCCGGCATTGATTTCGTGAACCTTCCCGAGGGGACTTATGACGAACCCATGGGAAGCTACACCGGTGCGGCAACGATTTTCGGGGCGACCGGCGGAGTCATGGAGGCTGCATTGCGAACGGTTTACGCGGTGGTGACCGGGGAGAACATGCCGTCACTCGATATTACGCCGGTGCGCGGCCTAGAAGGCGTCAAGGAAGCCGCGATGGAAGTCGGGTCACTGGGAACGGTAAAGGTCGCGGTGGCGCATGGGCTTGGCAATGCCCGCAAGCTGATGGAGAAGGTTGTTGCGGGGACCGCGGACTATGCCTTTATCGAGATCATGGCCTGCCCGGGCGGGTGTGTCGGCGGCGGCGGCCAGCCTCTGCCGGTTAACGATGAAATACGAAGGCTCAGGGCAGAGGCCCTGTACCGTGACGATGCAGAGGTCCAGCAGCTCAGGCAGTCGCATGAAAACCCGGCAGTCAAGGAGCTTTATGAAAAGTACCTCAAGGAGCCGCTTGGCCATCTTTCACATGAGCTGCTTCATACTCACTATACCAGGCGAAGCCTGTGATGTGATATCCCGGCTTGTATGAAAGTCAAGGGAACCATAATTTAACGAGGAAAGTACTGACATGCATAAAATAATCAGTAATGATATGATTCTGGAAAATGTGGGAAGGATGATAGTCGAAGCTCCGTACGTTGCCGAGAAGCGTAAGGCCGGACAGTTTATCATTCTCAGGATTGACGAATACGGCGAGCGCATTCCTCTCACTATCGGTGACGCCGACGCTTCACAGGGGACGATTACCCTGTTTTACCAGGTTGTCGGAAAGTCGACAAAGCATCTTTCAATGCTCAAAGCGGGAGATGTGCTGAGCGATATTGCCGGGCCGCTGGGCCGTCCAACCGAAATCGAAAATTACGGGACCGTCGCCTGCGTCGGCGGCGGTATCGGTGTTGCGCCCCTGTATCCCATTGCCTCGGCCATGAAACAGGCCGGCAACCGTGTGGTGGTGATCATCGGCGCGAGGAACAAAGAACTGCTTATCCTTGAAAAGGAGCTCGGTGAAATTGCGGACGGGATGATCACCTGCACTGATGACGGCAGCTACGGGAAAAAGGCCTTTGTTACCGAGGCCCTGGCAGAGGCGCAGGACAGCGAAAAGATCGATCTTGTCGTCGCCATCGGGCCGGTCCCCATGATGCGGGCCGTAAGCCGCCAGACTGAAAAGAACGGGACAAAGACCATGGTCAGCCTGAACAGCATTATGATCGACGGCACCGGTATGTGCGGCGGGTGCAGGGTCACTGTCGGCGGTGAGCGCCGTTTCACCTGTGTTGACGGCCCTGAATTCGACGGACACAAGGTCGATTTCGATGAGCTCATGGCGCGGCTCGGTACGTATAAAAGCTCGGAGACCGAGTCACTGGAAAAATACGAGCATAAATGCAGACTGCAAGGAGCTGTTCATGAAAGATAGAGTTCCCCGACAGAAAATTCTGGAGCAGCCCCCGCAGGAAAGGGTAAAAAACTTCAATGAGGTCCCCCGGGGGTTCAGCGAAGAGACCGCTGTGCTTGAAGCGCAGCGGTGCCTCCAGTGCAAAAAGCCCTCCTGCGTTGAAGGCTGCCCGGTGCATATAGATATACCCGGATTTATTAAAGCGATTGCCGAACGGGATTTTATCGGGGCAATCCGGGTGATCAAGTCAACAAACGCGCTGCCCGCGGTGTGCGGACGTGTCTGCCCCCAGGAAACCCAGTGCGAGGAGTTGTGCGTTCTTAAAAAGAAATTTGAGCCGGTCGCGATCGGGTCACTGGAGCGGTTTGTTGCCGATTACGAACGCGAAAAGGAAAATCTTCCCCGTGAAAAAGTCGCGTCAACGAAAAAGAAAAAGATCGCGGTCATAGGGTCCGGCCCGGCCGGCCTTACCGCAGCCGGAGAACTCAAGCGCCGGGGTTATGATGTCACCGTGTTTGAGGCGCTGCACAGCCCTGGAGGAGTGCTGGTTTATGGCATCCCGGAGTTTCGGCTGCCGAAAGATATCGTCCGTTATGAGATTGACGCTCTTGCCGAAATGGGAGTGGAAGTGGTTATGAACCGTGTAGTGGGAATTTCAGAAACCATTGACGAGCTCATGGACCGGGGATATGCGTCGGTATTCGTGGGGACCGGCGCGGGCCTTCCCCTGTTTTTAAATATTCCCGGTGAAAACCTGCTGGGAGTGTACGCGGCAAATGAATACCTCACCCGGGCCAATTTAATGAAGGCGTACCGGTTTCCCGAATACGACACCCCCATTATCAGGGGAAAACGTGTTGCCGTGTTCGGCGGCGGAAATGTAGCCATGGATTCGGCGCGAACCGCGCTGCGGCTTGGAGCTGACAAGGTATATATCATCTACCGGAGATCGCGCGTTGAAATGCCCGCGCGTGCCGAAGAGATCCACCACGCCGAAGAGGAGGGCGTCATCTTTGAACTGCTTTCAAACCCGTTAAAGTTTATCGGCGGGGATGACGGGCGCCTGAGCGCGGTTGCATGCCAGCGCATGGAGCTTGGCGAGCCCGACGCTTCGGGACGACGAAGGCCTGTGCCAATGGAAGGGTCTGAATACATCCTCGATATTGACCTGGCCATTGTCGCGATAGGAAACGCGCCGAACCCGATCATTCAGCGCACCAGCCCCGGTGTGGAAACAACGAGAAAAGGGACCATAGTTGCTGACCCGGAAACAATGAAGACATCGAAACAGGGTGTTTTTGCCGGGGGTGATATCGTGTCAGGGGCCGCGACGGTCATTCTCGCCATGGGAGCGGGAAGAAAGGCCGCGCTCGCGATTGACGATTATTTGACGACCGGGAACTGGTAGGTGTGATGATGATAGGGCGTTATGCCTGCCCCGGTTGGTAATAACAGTTTATAAAAAAACCGGCGGTGTGAACCGCCGGTTTTTTATAAACTGTTATCATGATTATTCAGCGTCAGGATCGTAATCTTCACATCCGCAATGGCACTCGCCCAGGTGGCCCAGGGTCTTGAGTGTGGTGTACAGGTGAAAGTAGACATTGAAATCTATATCGGTGCCTGTACCGTCAATCATTTCAGCCAGAGAAAACTCTGCATCATCAAAGGTTCCGGCTTGAGGAGTATCATAGGGATAAGCATCGGCGGCTGCCACCATATAGGCAAAGGGGCCGAATCCCACTGCCCAGAAATTCATATATTCTGGATTGTTTGGATCTTCTCCCACAAAGACTTCACTTTCATCGTTTTCATCAATATCGCCGAACACATGGTCAAAGTGGAAGGTCATCTGGGTCCTGGCTGTTCCCCCTCTGGTGAGAATGCCGTCATTGGTGCCGTCTTCGTCAAGGTCTTCCTGGGGCCCGCATCCGCTGAAAGCCATCTGCTGGTCGAATTTTATGGTGAAGTTTACCGTCGTTGTCGCCGGGCCGCCACTTGGGTAGGTCGCAGTGCCGATGAGTATCATGCAGTATCCTTCATAATCTGAAGGCTCTGTTGCCGTGTCGCCGCTCTGGAGCACTGTGGTCGGTTCCACTGGGTCGTCTCCGGTGGTGTGCACGTTGCGCAGGTTGAAGTTCAGGTAATTGTAGTTGCCCACAGCCGCGCCGGTAACGCTGCCGATCTCGAATACCGGATCTCCTGCGGTCGCCTGTTTCAGGTCAATGAAGTATTCACCGGTAAGGGCAACATGTGCCGCTCCCTCGGGAATGGAAGCGTGGGGATGGCCTGCGTGAGCGGCGTACTCTGATGTTTCAGATGTTTCTGCGACCTGGTAGGCGGTGGGCCCTTCAATGTTCATATACACATGGTCGAACTGGATGTCCCATCCGTCCTCAGAGGTGAAACCCTCGTCAACAAATCCCTCACCGTTGGCGGTAAACACCAGGGTGCCGCTCCCGCTGCTGCTGCTGGAATCGTCATCGTCGCACCCGGTGGATAAGATAAACAGCGCTGCCATGAGCGCCAGAGAAAGGTGAAGCAGTTTTTTCATAATGTCCTCCTTAAAAAATGTTATTTAAACTATGTCTTCAGACAGGGACCCCGGAATCCATTGTCCGGTACCCCGGCCTAAAATGGCAGCAAGGCTGTGGCTTCTTAGAACTTGACCTCTGCAGTGAGCTTCCAGGTAATGGGGTTTCCCGGGGTCACATGCAGGCCTTCAACCGTGCTTCCGCCCTGGTAGGGCCTTGATTCATAGGCAAAGACCGAATCGTACCATTTGGTATTGAACAGGTTTTCCACTGATCCAATGATGCTGAAATGCTCATGCTCGTATCCGAGAAGCAGGTCCACAATGTAATATGAGCGGGAGTGGTAATCCAGGTCATGCGTGCGCGGACCTATCATCCTTCCCCGTAATGAGCCGCGTATTCCTATGGGGTGGGTGACACTCACGTAATTGGTCATGATCCAGTTGCTCATGTTGGGGACCGGATCGCCGGTCTCAACGAAAACGGCGTTCACGTAGTTGAGGTCAGTGCCCAGGTAAAGCCACTTTAACGGCTCGACGCGGAACTCGAAATCAAAACCGATGCGCCTGCTTTTACCCCGCTCAATGGACATGCCGAATTCGCTGTCAAACACGTATTCTTTCTCTTTCAGCGCTGTCCATCCTGACGCGGCAATGGTTATCCTGTTTTTCCAGAGCTTGGTCCGGGCGCCGATCTCCGCGCCGGTGATTGCCGGGATGTTATGCCTGTTGTCCCAGGCCATCTGGCGCGCCTGGGTGGAGACGAAACCGCGTCCGAAATTGAGAAAAAGGGAGAGCTCTTTCAGGGGCATGAAAACAACCGACGCCTTGGGTGATATCGCATATGCCCAGGTGGAGAAGTCCCGCTCGACATCCTGATAGATCACTTCACTGTTCGTGGCTATGTCAAAGACCTTGCGGTCCTGGATGCCGTCACCGTTATAGAAAATCATGTCATACCGCGCGCCGAGGATGAGCTGGCACCAGTACGTAAGAAGTATCCTTTCATCGAGGTACGCGCCCACTGATGTTTCATCGAACTCATAGTGGTTGATCACATTAAAGCGTTTGCGCCGGTGCGTGTTCGCCTGTGTCTGGTCAATGGTATCGTTTCTGATCTGAAGGCCGGTCTCGGTGCTGAATTCGACGTCCCCTGCATAGTTGATCGTTTTGTAAAATCCATGAACGCCGTAGTAGTGGCGCTCGTCGCTTTGTTCAAGCTGGTCTCCCTCGGCAGGATCGTCGTTATAGTAATAGAAGGTATAATTGCTGAAGATCATGGTTTTTTTATAGTTGTAGTAGGCCTGAATTTTTGCCTGTTTGTTTTTCGCAAGGTATTCCCAGGTGAGCCCTGTCAGGTGCCGGTCAACGTCAACGCGGTTGGAATCGTCAAGGGACTCAAAACGGTCCAGGTCGCCGCTATCGATAAGCTCTTTGGGAAGGATGTCAGCGGCTTCCGACCTCACCGTGTATCCTGTATAGAGGATGCGCATTTCCCAGTGTGACGACAGGGGTATGCTGTGATTGATGAATCCTCTGCCCGCCATGAGTTCACCGGGGTCGGTGTAGCCGTCGGTGCGGTTCCACTGGCCCGCAACATAGGTATTCATATTTTGCCAGGTGCCGCTGACCTGGCCGAGTGCGTCAAAGGTATACTCGCTGCCGCCGCTTCCCGCTAAAGACCAGGTGTAGTCCTTTTTCCGGTATGGCTGGAAGTTGATGACCCCGGCAGAGGCGAAATTGCCGTACCGCGCGTCGTAGGGGCCTTTCATGATCCAGATTTTCTCCAGCGACTCGGGGATCAGAAAATGCAGGTCGAGATAACCCTGCCCGTGCACCTGGGACGGCTCGTTCAGGGGTATGCCGTCAATATAGGCCGCGATGTCCTGGCCGTGCTCAGCGTCAAAACCGCGCAGGAATATCTGGTGCGCTTTTGCCCCGCCGGTATGCTGGGTTATATGCAGGCCCGGCACAAATCGCATGAGGTCTGATGCCGATTTGCGGGGAAAGTTCATGAAGTCCTTGTTGCGGATGGTGCTGTCAGATGCCGCGCTCAGGGGCCGTTCGCCTAAGACCTCCACGGTGTCAAGGGTGACGATGGATGAGTCTTGATCCTGCTTGCCCTCTTTTTTAACAGAAGCTTCAGGTTTTGATGTTTCAGATATAACGTGTTCCTGGCTATAGGCTGATATGCTGGCGATGATGAGATATACCGGAAGTATAATATTAATTATGCCGGTTTTTATCATGGATATAAATAACCTTTTAATTATATACATAATGGCTATTGATATTCAAATTAGCGTTTTTTTGTCAATAAAATAACATGAAAAATTAAAATATGTTACAAAATTAATACGATTATATAAATTATATTATAGTACGTATTATTGAAAGTAATTTAAATAGGTGTATGGGGATTAACCAGGTATTCAGGTGACCTGATAATATTGCCGGCGATGATCCGGATTATTGTCTTTCACGGTTTTTCATCGCACTGGCCCCTGTATGACCGCGTGCGACCCGACCGGGAACCCGGTGTGGTCGGCAATGATGGGGCATTTTACTTTGAGCAGAAAGATAATATTGAGTTCTTCATCGCAGAGAGTTTCATAATTTCCCTGGCCCTTGGCGATTATGAGATCAGATCCGGCAAGGGTCTGCCTGAACTCATTGCTGCATTCTTCGATAATGGTCCCGGGCGCGTCAGTACCGTTGTCAATGATTCTGACCAGTTCATGCAGGCCCGTCTGTCGTGCGTCTTCCATGGTAGCGTCATTGATAACGGGTGCGCCGCGCACTGCCACGGTCACGCGATCGGGCCCGATCTGTTCGATAAGGAGCCGGTCAAGCGTGAGCTCGCCCGCATTATCGGCTATATAAAGGATTTTTCGTGCCTGTTCAACCGCTCTGCGGAAAAGCGAAACGTCCCCCTCGAGGGGCTTTGCAGATGAACTTTCAATTTCTACGCGTATTTCATGTTCATCCAGCCCTGTTTTCGCCCCGCAGTCAATGGAGTTGCCGGCAATGGCGAGTTTTACGGCCTGCAGCAGCGGGTCTTGTGAGTTCAGAACTGTTTCCCGTAACGGCCCGAGCATTGACAGGGTCAGGCGGTTGAAGCGGTCCTTGATCGCGCGGTAGGGGTCGTCCATGCTGAAGCGGTTGCGCAGAAGCCGGTAAACAGAGCCGGTTATGTGCGGCGGTGACTGCGACAGGTCCTGCTGCGACAGGGATGAAAGCACTTCCTTCATTATCCGGATTCGCAGATGTTCATCCCGCGTAAAGAAACTCGAGGCTTCGACAATTTGCCGCAGCAGGCATGGAATGCAGTCAAGGTATGTTTTCATAGAAAAAGATTAACCTCCTCCTCCTTCCTGTTAGGGAAGGGGGGATGTCTTTTTTACGACTCCCGGCTTTCACGCTGTGAAATATATTTTACCCTGTCAAGAGAAAAGAATTTTTTGAATGGATTGTTAAAGCCATCCAAGAGGTATAAAAACCGCCAGCGATAGGATAAACAGGGCGGCCATTGCCCCGACTACTGTTATCTGCTGTTTGAGCCCGGGCAGGTCGTATACCAGGAACGCAATTTCAAAGAAGGGCAGGTATCCGATTATAAATATCAGCCACGGAAACGACGGACGCCACCACCAGTAGTTCCAGACAAGCGCGCCGCACAGGTTCAGGACAATTTCAACAAACACGCACATCCATGCCATTATAAAGGCGAAAAAATGCCGGTTGTTTATTTTTCCGAAGATCATCGCTTCCTTATCTTTGGGGAGCAGCTTGGTTGAGGCAATTCCCATCATGAGAAACATGAATATGATTTCTATGTTCCATCCGATAAGCGGCTGGTACGCGGTCGGGTATGAGCACATCCATACTGCCGAATAGCCTCCTGTTGCCGTGTAGAACAGGCCGTTCCATGTTTCATTAAAAGCGTCCATAAGGAACAGGGCGCATGCCGCCATGATGCCGGACCAGTTGCCCCTTCTCATTTCATCAGCGAAAAGATTGATCACCACCAGTAAAAGGGGAATAACATACCATTTGAATTGCCCGTAATCCCGTAATATGGCGAAATTTTGCTCTGACCCCGGTGCCTGGCCGGTATAGGCGGTAAATGCCGGAATCAGCCATACGATCAGGTAGCATACAGCAATAATGATCCAGATCATGATTCCCTGCTTATTCCTCGGTGTAAGGCCTTTGAATGACATGGGTTCACCTCATTGTTCTTATTATATGAAAGATTGTGTATTTTTCAGGAAATTATAGCACAGAATTGTCATGTAAGTCAATTTCATGAAGAATTAAAGAATCGTATATTTTTTAAAAAAAGTGGTAGAATTACACTACATAATCGTTATATACTTGAAATAATTATTTTATAGTGTTTTTATTCAAGCCATATAATCAGCCATTAGTCACAGGTTTTCTGTTGCACTTTTCTTTTTCTTATAATAAGGGAGGGGTTATGAAAATCACGAACATCCTGGGTAATCTTAAAATAAAAACAAAGATATTTATTTCAGGTTCAGTAAGTATTCTGATTTTTATCGTATTGATGCTCGCTTATCTCATCCCCCGTATAGAAACAAGCATTATTGACCAGAAAAAAACCAAGCTTAAGGAAGTGGTTGATCTCGGGATCAGTATTATCAAATTGTATGACAAAGAATCTGCGAGCGGTCTTTTTTCAAAGGATGAAGCGCAGGAAAAAGCACAAGAGGTGATAAAGCATCTCCGTTACGGGCCAGAGGGAAAAGATTATCTGTGGATCAATGATTTTCATCCGACAATGATCCTTCATCCCTATGTAAGTGAACTCAACGGAAAGGATGTGAGCAGCTACACCGACCCCAATGGAAAAACGTTTTTCAGGGATTTTGTGACGATTTGCACCGAGCATGGCAGGGGCTACGTTGAATATATGTGGCAGTGGAAAGACCAGAAGAACCTTATCGTGCCCAAAATATCCTATGTTGAGGCATATGAACCGTGGGGATGGATCCTCGGGACCGGAATGTATGTTGAAGACGTAAAAAAAGAGATCCGGTCAATAATCATGATGATGCTCGGTATTTTTTCGGCGGTGATTGTGTTCATGCTTGCGCTCTTCTATGTTATTTCCAGGACAATCGCCACACCCATTAATAAAATAACCGCGATCATGAAGGATATCGCGGAAGGCGATGGAGATCTTACCAAACGGATGGAAGTTATTTCAAGGGATGAACTGGGAGAGCTCTCATGCTGGTTTAACAAGTTCATAAACGACGTGCATGATATTGTTTCCCAGGTGCTCACCAAGACGATGGGTCTCGTTCAGGCAGTTGAACAGATCACCATAGGCAATCAGAATCTCTCTCAGCGGACGTCTGAACAGGCCTCGGCGATCGAGGAAGTCGTATCCACAATCGAGCAGGCCCTGGCCAGTATCAAACAGAACGCAGATAACGCCCAGGAGGCAAACCGGTTATCGGCGACGACATCGCGCCTTGGAGATGAAGGAAGCGTTGTTGTCGGCGAGGCGATGAGTTCAATCAATGAAATCGGCGATTCGAGTAAAAGAATTGGCGAAATTATCATCGTGATCAATGATATCGCTTTCCAGACAAACCTCCTCGCGCTGAATGCTGCGGTTGAAGCAGCGCGCGCCGGAGAGAAGGGAAGGGGGTTCGCTGTGGTCGCTTCTGAGATTCGAAATCTGGCGAAACAGGCAGGTACAGCCGCAAAGGAAATTACCTCGATCATTGAGGAGTCCACAGAAAAAATGAACCGGGGATCGGTTCTTGCGAACAAGAGCAGCGGCGCTTTAAAGGAAATTGTGGGCTCAATAAAGAATATGGACAGAATTATCTCCGAGATAGCAATTTCAAGCGAAGAACAGAGGTCTGGGGTTGACCAGATCAATATTGCCATAGCGGAAATGGACACCGTGACCCAGGAAAATGCCTCCCTGGTAGAGGAAACAACAACAGTGAGCGAAGAAATCAAGTCGAGGGCCCGTGAGCTTCTTGCAATGGTTGAGCGGTTTAAAATAGATGATAAAGCGTCAATCGCGATTGGTGAACAGGGCTATCAGGGCCAGGATGTGATTATGAGAATGTAGCCCCTGTCCGTAATGTTAAAAATTTTTGTTTGAGTAGACATACTCTTCGAGGTGGCGCGACCCGTCAAGAAGGTCGTCGATTTCGTCAATGGTGTTATTGATTGAAACAAGAGCATCGTTAAAAAACTGTTTTTCACCCTGGTTGAGGTTTTTAATATCTTCCGGTTCGATGCCGTCTATGTATGTTTTCAGCGTGTTGATGAGTTTTTTGAGGTTTCGGTACAGGGCTTTAATTGTCTGCAGCATTTCATAAACATAAATGAATTTCATTATTCTTTCATTATGTCCGGCCAGGGCTTCAATGATGTCACGGCCTTTTTTGTCTATTTTTGCCTGGTAATAGGTTATTGAACGGGGATAATTGATGAGTTCTTTCTGGTAGTTTTCCGCTTTTTCAAAACTCTGGATGCCGTCAATATCGATATTTCTGAATATTTCGTCAAGTTCGGTTGATGCTGCCTTATTTTCCCATTGTACCACGTTTGAGTTTTTAATGTTCATCATGATGCCTTTAAGGCGCTCTCTGTGTGTCATCATCAACTCTATCGCCAGATTGATAAAACTGTTTGGCTCGAAAGTATCTTCATTATCATCATAGTCGTCATGAGCTTCTTTTTCTTCAGGTTCAATGTTTTCGTTTCTGCTTCGGTCAATTTTATTCTGTATAACTTTTCTTTGAAAGTACGAAGCATCATTGATATGGGTTCGCATAATTTTAATAATTTCAACTTTCTTCTGGACTTTATTGTAGCGAAGGGTGTACATGTTGCCCCTTCTGTCAATGTAGCGGTTGTTGAGGTCATATACCGAGATACGAGAGGTGTCGATATCGGAAATGTCATCTATGCGGATAATTTTATTTTTCATTGCATTCCGGTATTATAGTTCATCTTCATAAAGTTTTTCCAATGGTTCGTTGAATTCAACAGCCATGTAGGAATCGCCTTTATCAGAGAATTGTACAAATCTGCGTGCTACTTCAGAGGGATTGTTTTTAAGCAGTCCGACCCTGACAATATTGCCGGTGATCATGTTTTTGTTTTTTTTGGTCACAAACGTAAGTTTTATCGGACTTCCGATGGTCACTCGCTCATTGGTTACTATGAAAACACCTCCCTTGCTTATATCAAGGATGAAGCCCTTCCCCTTTTTTGATACGGATATATCTATATCAATTTCTTCAGGATTCCCCTCGTAATAGTCGAATTTTACCTTTAACTTACAGGCATATCGGGGGTATTTTCTTTTTTCTGTCATGGGAACCTCTTGTTTTGATATAATTACACGGAAGTCTTACTTGATATTTATGTCCGGTATTATAATGATTATTCTTTCTGTAAAACCCATGGATTTTGTATATAATAAATGAATTATTAGCCGGATAGACTAATAATGTCAAGTCATGTTTGTCTCTCATTTCAGTAATGTCATCACTTTGACGTACAATTTTATCCCTTAATATAGTTTTGTGTTACAACAAGGTAAAATAAATTTAATATGACTTTTTCCTGCTTGTACTCTTCAGCAATTTGGTTCAAAGTGTAATTCCAGAGGAGACATAAAATCAATACTATTCAATACGGGTAACTATAATGGAAGTAAATAACAAAAAGACGAAGTTTATTTTTGTAACGGGTGGTGTTTGTTCTTCATTAGGTAAAGGAATAGCCATCGCTTCTCTGGGACTTCTGCTTGAAGGTCATGGTTATAAAATTTCAATCATAAAAATGGACCCTTATATTAATATTGATCCGGGAACAATGAGCCCTTTTCAGCACGGAGAAGTGTATGTTACCGAAGACGGTGCCGAGACCGATCTTGACCTTGGTTATTATGAGCGTTTTACCAATGCGAATTTAAGCAAAAAAAATTCTGTATCAACAGGACAGATTTATTATTCAGTTATTCAGCGTGAACGCCGCGGCGATTATCTCGGAAGGACGGTCCAGGTCATCCCCCATATTACGAATGAGATTAAAAAACGGATTTTTGATGTTGCCAATGAAGAGGACATCGATTTCGTCATGGTGGAAATCGGCGGAACCGTTGGTGATATTGAATCAATACCGTTTCTTGAAGCGATTCGTCAGGTAAGGCAGGAACTGGGAAGCAAAAAGGTCCTTAATGTTCACCTCACTCTGGTGCCCACTATCTCAGTGGCCGGGGAACAGAAAACAAAGCCAACCCAGCATTCCGTGAAGGAATTAATGCAGCTGGGGATCATCCCTGACATTCTTTTATGCCGCACTGGGAAACGTCTTTCTGATGAGATGAGAAGTAAAATTGCTCTTTTCTGTAACGTGAAAGAGCGAAACGTCATATCAGCCGAAGACATCCACGGGTCCATATATGAAATTCCGGCAATGTTTCATAAAAACTGTTATGACGAGATCGTTCTTGAACATTTTGGTCTTCCGGTAAGCAAGCTCACCCTTCCGGAATGGAATAAATTCATCAAATCACTCACGAACCCCAGGGCAACGGTTACTATCGCTGTTGTGGGGAAATATATTTCCCTCCAGGATTCATACCGGTCAATTTATGAAGCACTGCTCCACGGCGCTGTGGCAAATCATGCTGCGCTTGAAATCGTCAGGATCGATTCTGAGGACATTGAAGATGAAAAAAGGGGAAACCTGAAAAAATTATTCAAGGGCGTTGACGGTTTACTTGTTCCCGGCGGTTTTGGAGACAGGGGAATAGAAGGTAAAATCATGGCTATATCCCATGCAAGAAAAGAAAAGATTCCTTTCTTTGGCATATGCCTTGGTATGCAATGCGCGGTAATTGAATTTGGAAGAAATGTCTGCGGCCTGAAAGGTGCGAATTCGAGTGAATTTGACCCGGGAACCCCCTATCCGGTTATTTCACTTCTTGAAGACCAGGAGATTATTATCGAGAAGGGCGGGACCATGCGTCTGGGCGGCTATTTATGCAAGTTTACGGAAAACAGTATAATAAGAAAAATTTACAATAAAGCGTCTGAAGTGGAACGTCACCGCCATCGTTTTGAATTTACTATCAGGTTCAAATCACTTTATGAGGAACGCGGCATGGTCTTCGGCGGAATTCATCCAAAAAACAGTCTTGTTGAAACCATTGAAATTGCGGACCACCCCTGGTTTATCGCGACACAGTTTCATCCTGAATTTAAATCAAAACCGGTAAAACCCCATCCTCTTTTCAAGGATTTTATAGCAGCTTCGCTTAAAAATTCTTCCAGAGGAGATAAGTAAAAAGTCATAACCCGATTGATTCGAAAAGCTGATGAAGCTCAAGGGATATTATCTCTTGAGCTGATTTATACTGTTCCCGGTTTTTTTCTTCAATCATGATTCACCCGTGTTCAAAAAGGACCAGATTTTCGAAAAAAAAAGAATCTTGATTTATTTTATATTTGCAGTACATTTAACATATGCTCCTGAAATTGAGCATTAAACGGGAATTGATGATTATCTGATAGTGGTTTTTCTATGGCAGTTTCACTGCAGCTAGGATTAAAACAGAACCAGAAACTGATCTTAACTCAATCACTTAAACAGGCTATTGAGTTATTGCAGCTCTCAACACTTGAATTGGCTGATAAAATAAGTGAAGAACTTCTCAACAACCCGGTTTTAGAAGAAGGAGAGCAATCTTCTTCTAGTGATATTGATAATGCCAATCTGGTAAGCGAGGTCAGCCAGAACCTCAGCGGCGATGAATCAACGTTAAACAGGGCTGAAGAAGAGCTTGATAAATACGGCGATATGGGTGAAGCCCCCTTTTCCATTTCTGTAGAACAGGATAAAAAAAGGGACTATCTGGAAAGTGTCGTTGCCCATGTCGAGTCACTGTCCGAACATCTTATGTGGCAGGCACAGTTAACTGCTGAAAATGAAGAAGAATTGTTTCTTTATGAAAGTATTATTACTTCCCTTGACCCAAGCGGATTCTATACACAAGAAATTCCCGACATGACTGGCCGAAAATCCGTCTCAACTGACCTTTTTGAACAGGTAATAACAAAAATCCGGCATTTCGATCCAGTAGGTTGTGCATGCAGCAATGTGCAGGAATCACTGCTTATTCAGGCAAAGTATTATTATCCTGATGATATGGTGATGCAAAGAATACTCTCGGATCATTTTATTGATCTGGAAAACCTGAATTACGAAAAGATTGCTCGAGGAATTAATAAGTCGGTTGGAGAGATAATTGAAACCAGTAAAATGATTCAGAATCTTGATCCATTTCCCGGAAGGCAGTTCAGGTCGAACGAAGTCCGTTATATTGTTCCTGATATTGATGTCAAGTATGTTGACGGTGAAATTATTGTGGCAATGAATGATGACTGGATTCCGCCCATAAGAATAAATTCTTATTATGTTGAGATTTTAAGGAAAAAAAGCATTGAAAAAAATTTGAAGGATTATATTCAGGACAAATTACAGTCAGCTAAATATCTCATCAAGAATATTGCCAGCCGGAGGGAGACTATAATAAAAGTTGTTGCCGCCATAATGGAGGCGCAAAAGCCGTTCTTAATTAAAGGACCGGGGAACCTCAAGCCGCTGACCCACGTTGAGATAGCGGAAAAGATAGGCATGCACGAATCAACGGTGAGCCGGGCAACAACCAATAAGTTTGTGCAGACCAGCTGGGGCGTTTTTGAATTAAAATATTTCTTTGTTTCAAAGCTCAAGTCAGCTAATACAAACGAACAATCATCTGACCAAGTGATGAACCTGGTAAAAAATTTAATCGACAGTGAAGACCACCGGGAACCGCTGACAGACGATGATATTGTTTCTGTTCTGAAAAAGAATGGAATAAATGTTGCCAGGAGAACCATCAGTAAATACAGGAGCGTTTTAAACATACCTCCATCACATAAAAGGAAAAAAATTAATATGATCAAGTCAGAGGGGAACTTATGAACATAACAATTACAGGAAGACACATGCATGTATCCGAAAGGCTTCAGGAGTATGCTGAAAAAAAACTGTTAAAACTTGAAACACATTTTGATCAACTCATCGATGCTCATGTAATAATGTATGTTGAAAAACTGGATCACGGCGCAGAGGTAATTATCAATGGTGATGGCATTCAGTTCCACGGAAGGGAGAAGGCCTCCACTCTATATTCCGCTATAGATCTTCTCGTTGAAAAAATGGAAAAACAGATAGTAAAATACAAGGAAAAGCATTCCCTTCACAAAGGTCCTGCGAGGGGGGAAGTCCCTTTTCTTGAAACCATCAGCTCCCAGGGAAGGGATCTGAGGCTCAACCAGGTAAGCAACAAGCCAATAGATAAAATTGAGGCTTATCTCCAGATGAAAGTCGAAAAAATGGATTTCATTCTTTTTAAAAAAGGAGTCAGTAAAGTAGACAGCGATCTTGATTACGCCAACAAAAACTATGCTGTAATTTATAAAAACCACGATTCGCTGAAGATGGCTGAAATTCCTTTTGATAAAATCAAGGAGCATAAATTTGAGCATAACGATTTTGTGGAATATGATTTAAATATAATTGACGATTCAAT
>DAIUKG010000033.1:1954-44146 GCA_036848375.1 Spirochaetota bacterium | reverse complement strand
AGTTGAGCACCGCGACCGGCGCCTTTTTTTCAAACGCCTCTTTGAGCCTGCTGTTGAACACGCTTTCCTGCGAAAAGTATGATATTTTCATCGTTCCCAGTCCCGTTATGTGAAAATGGTTTTCTTCACCGTTGTCATAAAGGGTGAGTCCGCCGCCGGCGCACTGCTCCTTGAAAAAGGCAAGAGACTCCCGGATTGTTTTAAGGCCGACTTTCGCGTAGGGATGGCCCGGTTTTTTAGGCGTGAATTTTTTCAGGTATTGATAGGGGGACGCTATCGCCTTCCCCGAAGGCTCGTATCCCATGAGGTCAATGGAACCGGAGGAAAAATGAAGCGCGTTCATCCCTCCGGAGATGATCACCGTGCGCAGGCCCATCTCAGCGCATCTGATGCCGCAGACCAGCCCCGACAGCCCTGCGCCGGCGATAAGGCAGTCATACCTCATGAGTCCTTGTCCTCCGGTTTGTGGTGCCCGGTGAAATCTATGTCGCCGAGGCCGAACAGCCCCTGGTAAATCCAGTACGTGAACTCCGATTCCCTCAGTGAATCACCCCAGAGAACGGGCTTGATCCCTTTCCAGCGCTCTTCGAGGAAGTCCCTGAGCAGCTGCGATGAGGACGCCTTTTTGTTCTCGCCGCCGAGCTCCTTGAAAAGGCCCGCGGCCCGGTAGGCGCACAGTTCACCCTGGCACGGCCCCATGCCGATCCTGGTCCTGCGCCTGAGGTCGACGATGTCCCTGACGTTCAGGTTCTTCAGCGCGTATTCGACCTCGCCTTCAGTCACCATTTCGCATTCGCATATGATCCGGTAGTTTTTTTTATCCTTTTTGATGATGTTGTGCACGCGCTGCCCGTGGCGGTACAGGGTCGATCCCACAACCGAGTGCGGGATTCCGGTAAAGGCCTTAATATGTTTTTTCGGTGATACTTTTCTTTCTGAGCCGGGCAGGGGTGTTTTATGGGTCGTGCATTTCCGGTTAACGCCGAGCTTGGCGCAGGCGAGGTCAACGGTCATCTCAGCCATGAGCCGGTATGTCATGAGCTTCCCGCCCGCTATGGTTACAAAACCGTCAAGGCCGTCGCGCTCATGGTGGTCGATAAGTACGATGCCCCGGCTGATGTTTCTTCCCTTGCTTTCTCCCGTGACCGCGACCAGCGGCCTCACACCGCAATAGGCCCTGAGGACCCTGGTCTTTGACAGGTTGGGGATGAGCTTTTCGCCGTCCCTGAGGAGGACGTCTATTTCATCGTCGTCGACATTAAGATATTCAATTTTGTCGTAGTCGATTTTTTTTGACGTGGTGCCGATCAGGGAGACCGTGTCCCCGGGAACGATGATATCGCCATCGGCCGGTTTTCTGCAGCGGTTGACCACCACGTTGTTGATCCGGTAATCGATTATGACCATGGACCCTTTGGATGGATGCATGGTGAGATCGATCCCGGCGAGCGAACATATGTGCTGGCCCCATACGCCGGACGCGTTGATCACCAGGTTGCCTCTGATGGTGAGGGGCTCGCCCTGTTCCCTTTCACAGGTTATGCCGGCCAGCCGCGACCCCTCGCGGATAAACCCGGTAACGCGCGAGTGGGTGAAAACCATGGCCCCGTGCTCGGTCGCGTCAAGAATGTTCGACGAGGCAAGCCTGAAGGGATCAATGGTTCCGTCAGGAACTTTAATGGCCTTCAATATGGAACTGTTGAGGTTCGGTTCAAGGGCAAGCGCGTCCTTGATGCTGATCTCCCGCGCGTCGATGCCGGCAAAGCGGCAGCTTTCAATGAGGCGGTTGTGGTATGAAGGGTCGTCCTCGGGCAGGGTGACGAACAGGCCGCCGGTCTCTTCTATGCAGTGGGCCGCGATTTTTTTCAGAATTTTGTTTTCGGTGATGCACTCCTGCGCAGATTCAAGGTCGTTTACCGCGTACCGGGCGCCGGAGTGAAGAAGGCCGTGGTTCCTTCCTGTGGTACCGAAGGCGATATCGTCCTTTTCAACAAGGACAGCTTTAATGTTTCTCAGTGAAAGGTCCCTGACGATGCCTGATCCGGTCGCCCCTCCTCCGATTACTATCACCTCGGTTTCTATTGTACGCATGTGAAAGATGTAATCCTGTCAAAAATGAATGTCAAACAAAATTTATCCGCAAAGAAATAAGAATCATGGAAAGGAAGAAAATTTTGTCCATACTTTTTTTAAAAAATTTTTTCAGCAGGACTCTCCTGTTCGTAATAAAGCAGGGGGATGAATGGCCTTACCGGTAAAACTCGTGATGTTCAGGGCCTTTCATGCCTCCGAAATCAAATTCAGGAGATTACTCATGAGAATATTGTATGTACGAGCTGTTTTTTGTGTCCTGGTTCTGGCGTTCGCAGCCTGCGATGATTCGGGCGGCAACGATGACAGCACCTTTCAGGACGACCCGGTAATTGAGGCCCGCCTCGAATCACTGCAGGTATCGCCCGGAACCCTTGACCCGGCGTTCAGCTCGCTGTCATATTCTTATTATCTCGAAGTTGAGGACACGGTCAGCGAACTGACCGTTGCCGCCCGTGCCGCTTCCGGACTCACGCTGTCAGTTGACGGGGTTCCAATCGATGGAAATGATTATTCGTCTGTGATAACTCTGTCGGATGACAGTACCGAGCTCACCATAACGGTTTCCTCAGGGGATGAAAATTCACGTGATTATATTCTCCAGATCGTTAAGCTGCACGAAAGCGCGGTGCCGAACTGGTCGTTTGAATACTTTGAGACCGTTGATGAATCATCCGTTCCCGTGAACTGGACCATGAACACTTCAGGAAGATTTCTCGTTTCTGATACGTATGCGTTGTACGGATCCTATTCAGGAAAATTTGAAACGCTCACGCAGACAATCGGCGGAAGGGAGGTCCTGAGTGATCCGGTTGCGATGCAGGGGGCTACAGCGGTTGAAGTGGAGGCCTGGTTTTACCTTGTTGATGAAAACGATGATGCGCTGGCGGACGATGCTGAAGTGAGCATTAAAATATATTATTACCGGGATACTGGCTGCCTTGACCCATGTGAAAACGAATCGTACACCAAAAATAAAGTTGCCCTTACTTCGGTAAACACCTGGGAACGTGTTTCTTTTCAGAGGGATGCTGATGAAATCCCGGCTGACGCCCGGTTCTGCCGTATAGCGATCAGGGCCTGCTACAATGCATCAGAAGGAGGAACGGCAGATGACGCGATGTATGTCGACGGTGTCAGCATGACACAAGATTGATCGAAATAATATTTTACCGAGGGGAATGTCCCAATTGGGAATAACCCCCTGTAGGGGACGGTCAATCCCGTAGGGGGCGGTCGCGATAATGTAGGGGGCGGTCGCGACCGTCCCCTACATTATCGAATTAAACCATTGCCGCAATTGATGGGCGCGTATAAAACCACAACGTCAAAAAAAATCCACCAATGCGGTAAAACCGATTTCCGGTGGCAAAGATCATACTGGGACAGGATAATCCGCGATGAATTGGAACTGAACCGCATAAGACAATATATCGTTAATAATCCCCGCAGGGGACGGTCGCGACCGTCCCCTGCGGGGATAAATACGGGATAATTCATTTCAAATATATCTTTGGCAGGTCAACGTTGTCCAACCCCTTCCATCCCTGGGCCAGTACCAGCGCGGCCATAGCGGGATAATACTCGTTGTTTTTGCCCGTAAAGGCCAGGCCGAGAAGTCCCCTGAGCAGCGCCAGTTCCATGGCCCGCAGGCGGTGTTCCCTGTTTTCAATGATCACAGTGATGATCTCCCGAAATTTAAGCAGACGGGGAATGGTGATCAGTGTGCCTGCGCCCCAGTCCAGTTCCTGAATTGAAACCGAATACTTGACGCGGCTGTGCCCCGCGCGCACCATGCCTCGTGAGAAAATCAGTGTTCGGTCATCCAGTTTCAGCGCTTTAACTGCCCGGTAAATGAAATCATGCATGCCCAGAGGCACGCCCGCAGCAAACAGGCAGTTTTTTTTCCGGTGGGTTATTTCTTTTATACGGCGCCTGCGCTTTTCCAGCTCGGTGCCGGGTGCGAGTATCCAGTGGTCGCTTTCATCAACCCAGTCAAGGGGCACGACTTTTGGTTTTTTTTCACTGTTTTTCATGGTTCACTTTTACGAAATTTTGGGAAAGATAGCCACGGAGACACAGAGAGCACAGAGGTTTATAAACTATAGTCGCCGTAAGGCCTTAGTAATAGATATTGCCATGTCATTGTGTTCTGTCAATGATTTCATGATATTACATGCCCCTGCCCCTGCAGGGAACAGGCATGCCTGTTCCCTGCAGGGGGCTGATTTTGTGCTTGCCACAGGGGTAATGCTGTTACTATATTAAAGTAACTGTAAATTTTAAACACCAAAGGCACTGTATGAGAATTACCAGAAAAATCATCCTTCCCCTTGTCATTGTTCTTGCCGGTTTTGCCTTGATTTCCTGTGACAACGACCTCTTTTCCTATGTCAGTAAAATGAGCGATTACGGGCCTAAATGGACCGCGTCGGGAAACATTCCCGAGGGAGGGCTTATAACCGTGACTTTTCCCGATGACGTGATCAACGCCGATGTTATCGATAATTACGAGATCGTATACGCCGGAGCGGGAACGGTATCAATTAGCGGTTTGTCCTATGATTCCGCGACTTTTACCGCTACGTTGAGCATAACCTGTACGGACACTGACGGCTCTTATTTTTACATCAGAATAGTAAGTTCCGACACGCCCGTAACCATGGGCACCTGGGTCATCGACGATAAACATTCGCCTTCTTACCGTACTACGGGAGGGACCGTGACCGCAGAATGGGATTCGGGCGGTGTCACCACACTGGGATCATCAACGGAGATATATGTTTATTTTTCAGAAGCTGTTTCCAACGCTGATGACTATACAAATTACCAGGTCAGCTATTCAGGAAGCGGCACGGTGGGAATCGGGTCAGTGACTTATAACTCTTCGACGTACCAGGCTGTGTTGACGGTCATCTGCACCGGGACTGACGGCTCGGATGTCACCTTCCGGATTATAGAAGGAACCACGCCCATCACCAACGGGCAGAGCGTGCTGTCGGGTGTAAGCTCATCAGCGTTAGCCACGCCTGATTTATACGCGCCCGCTGTATCCGTGGTCAGTCCTGACCCGAGCACTGAAACTATTTATGAAGGGGATGTCTACATATATATTACTTTTTCTGAAAATGTTAACGATGCTGATAACGTGACAACCTATAATACGGGTGGTATAACCGCAACATCCGTCACCTTGGTAAGCATTACGTACGATGAAGCGACATTTACTGCTACCTTATATTTAACGGTTACCGGTTCATATGCTCCGAATCAGTTTTATTTAGTTATTTTACCTGATATGATTTACGATGGGAACAGTAATTATATGAGTTCATCTTATACTATAGAATATCCTCTCTCCATTTAGATCAAGACTTCAAACATTTCCATCTGCTGCCTGGGCCTGAAAATCATTTCGGCCCCGGCAGCAGAAAAGTTTCCGGAGGCATGATAAATTTTTTCAGCTGCCGGCAGCATGGCCGCAGTAAATTTTACTGGACAGGATTAGGGTTAGAGCTTTATTTGTGCGGTAACAAGAAATGTCTCCCGTAGTGAACGGTCGCGACCGTTCACTACGGGAGACACGCTACTATATTTAAGGAGAACATCATGGGCCAGCTGAAAGCGACCATAAAAACAAACAAAGGCGAGATCAAACTCGAGCTTCATGAAGATAAAACACCGGTGACCGTTGCCAGTTTCGTCAATCTGGTAAAGCACGGTTTTTATAATGGACTGAAATTTCACCGCGTTATCGAGGATTTTATGATCCAGGGCGGGTGCCCCAGGGGGAACGGAACCGGAGGACCCGGTTATACCTTTGAGGATGAATGCACTCCCGAACTGAAACACGACCGGCCCGGAATACTTTCCATGGCCAACGCCGGCCCGAATACGAACGGCAGCCAGTTTTTCATTACCCATGTTCCCACTCCCTGGCTTGACGGCAAACATGCGGTTTTCGGTTCCGTACTGGGGAGCGACGACCAGAATACGGTCAATGCCATAAGGCAGGGCGACCGCATTGAATCAATTACGATTGAGGGTGACACCGATGCCCTGCTCGCGCAGTTTCCTGATCGTGTTGATCAGTGGAACAGTGCTTTTGGCCGATAACACTGAAATGGAATGTGGCGCTCGCGGTGGCTGATAAAATCGTTTATTCCAGCGAATACGGAGACCTCAGGCAATCTCCTGAAAAGGAAAAGGCTTCTTCGCACCGTGAATCGAAGAAGCCGGGCCTGCCCCGTGACGGTATAGTCAGGGTGAGGCGTGAAAATAATGGCCGTGGCGGCAAGACCGTTACCGTCATCTACGGCCTTCCCCTTTCCGAAGAAAAAATGTACCTGTTCGCCGCAAAGGTAAAACGCAGGTTCGGAACAGGGGGGACGGTCAGGGACGGCGCCGTTATTGTCCAGGGAGACAGGGTTGACGATGCCCTGCGGCTCGTCGCAGAAGACGGCTTTACCGTGAAAAAAGCCGGTGGATGATACGGGAAGGACACTCAGGCATGGAACATCACGTATTAATTAAATCAGTCGGCATGATTGCCAGTATAGCGCTTCCCCTGTTCAACCTGCCCCTTATGCTGAAAATCAGGAGGCGGGGGTCATCGAAGGATATTTCCCTGGTGTGGGCCGTTGGCGTGTGGGCCTGTATCGTGCTCATGCTTCCCGCGGCGCTTATATCCAGCGATATGGTTTTTAGGGTGTTCAGTATCGTCAACAGCGTGCTTTTCACCGGCGTACTCCTGTATGTTTTGCGCTACCGGCATGTTCCTGGGAAGGACGGAGATTCTTTATCGGATAGATGTTAAAAATATCATAACCACAAAACCCGATATTGATCAATGACTTTTAACTGACATCATGGTCATATACTTCTCCCCCCACGACCGTCTTCAGCACCGAGACCGAATGTATTTCGTCCGCCCGTACTTGCCGCGGGTCGGCCCCCAGTATCGCGAAATCGGCCGCTTTGCCGGGCGTGACGCTTCCCCGGTTCTGCTCATCGAAGAGGGCGTGCGCCGCGCCTGACGTGTACAGGCCCAGCGCCTGCTCAACGGTGATCGATTCTTCGGGCACCAGGCCGCGCCGGGTCACGCATGCCTCAATCGCTGCCATGACATTCTGCGATTCAACCGGCGAGTCGGACGAGCCGGCCAACGTGATCCCCGCCCCGAGCGTTGACCCGAACGGGTAAATTATTTTCAGGCGCTCCCTGCCGAAGCGCTTTTCGAGCCAGAAGTGTTCCGACTCAATGAACATGGGCTGCACGCACAGGACCAGGCCGAGGCATGCCGCGTCGCTGATCATTTCAGCGTCGAGCATCGACGCATGCTCAATGCGGTGACGGCGGCCGGGTGAGGGATGTTCCGCGAGCAGGCGGCGGTACAGGTCGATGCAGCGCCGGTTCGCGAGGTCGCCAATGGCGTGGACCGCGATCTGGAGGCCCGCGAGATGCGCCCCCTCCATCAGCGAATACAGTTCTCCATCTTCATGAAGCATGAACCCGCGTTTGTCAGGAAAATCGGAGAACGGCTCGCGCATCGCCGCGGTGCACGAGCCGAACGTCCCGTCCGCGATGATCTTGGCGCCGAGTACCCTGAGGCGTTTCGCCCTTTCGCCGCTGCACAGCGGCCGCCGCCGCAGGGCCTCAATCGATGAAGGATCAGTGGTCATCACATAGGCGCTCAGTGATTGCGGTATTTCGTCTATGATCGATTCAAGCACCGGGATATCAAGCACTCCCAGGATGCCCTCCGGGCCGTCTGTCCCGGTCTGAATGATCATGCCCAGGGACGTTATGCCGAGCCTGAGCATGCGCTTAAACGTTCGGCGCGCGCCGTTTTTAAAATCCTCGGGTCGGGGCGGCGGAAAATGGTTGATAGCAAGCGGGACCGCGGTTTCATGGAGCGCCCCGGTCGGCGCGCCCGAACCGTCCCTTTCAATGACACCGCCTGGCGGGTCCTGTGTGTTTGCGGTTATGCCCGAGGCCTCGAGTGCGGTGGTGTTCAGGTACACGGTGTGGCCGTCGTGCTTTATGACCGCGACAGGAATTGTCGAAGACACCGCGTCCAGGTCATGCCGCGTCGGGAGCGCAGGCCGCTCCATCCCCTGTTCGTCGAAATTGACCCCGATGACCCAGGTTTCTTTCGCGCCGGAGTCTATCCGGCCGCGCAGGCGCTTCCGCATGTCATCCAGGCTGCGCACGCCGCTCAGGTTCACGTTCATGTCAAAGTATATGGTCGAAAGGGGATGGATGTGGGAGTCGCAGAAACCGGGCACGAGCGCCGCGCCTTTCAGGTCAGCCGCTTCATGGCCGCGAGACAGCGCGGCGCGGCAATGCGCGGTTGTCCCCACCGCGGCAATGGTCCCGCCGCGCACCGCAACCGCTTCCGATGCCGGGTTCGTTCGGTCCATGGTTATTACCGTGCAGTTCGTGAAGAGGATTTCTTTGTTATTCATGATTCAGGAGGATTACACAAAATCGCCGAAGTGTCAAGCCGGTTATCGTAAACCCCGCGGGGTTTATGACAACCGTGATTTTTTCTTCTCAACGATAGCGCGCAGGTCATCGCCGGTGAAGCTGTGTTTCTTTTTGCAGAACGTGCAGGTGATCTCCGCGCCTGAATCTTCGGTGATCATCTCGTTCAGGTCGTCCTCATGCAGCGAGAGCAGCGCGCCGGCGAGCATTTCGCGGGAACAGCGGCACGCCGCATGCAGGGGGTAGGTTCCCAGTATGTTCAGCGGCTCACCATTGAAGATCTCTGAAACGATATCGTGCATGTCCGTGCCCTGAAGCAGCATGTCGCCCAGGGGCGTGTGCATTGAATTAATGTTTTTTTCGATCAGGGCGATTGAGGTTTCAGGAGTTTCGGGGAAGGTCTGTATGAGGATTCCCCCTGAAGCGGTCAAGAGCCCGTCGCTGTCCCAGGCAAGGCCCAGGAGCAGCGCGGACGGAACCTGCTCCGAAACCGTGAGGTAATAGGCAATATCCCGGGCGACATCGCCGGCGAGCAGGGGGATGTGGCTGGTATACGGCTCCCTGAGTCCGAGGTCTTTGACCACGGTGAGGAACCCGGCACCTATGGCGCGTGAAAAGTTTATCGAATCGAAATGTTCCTCGAGGTCGACTTCGGGCCGCGCGACATACGCTCTCACGTTCCCTCCGGCATCCGCCTGAACGTTTATTTCTTTGAGCGGGCCGCTTCCCGAGAACTTCAGTGAAACGCTCTGGCCCGATCCCGGTTTGAGCGTGGCAGCCAGAAGCGCGCCTGCGGTGATCGTCCGTGCCAGGGGGATGGTCGCGTTGGGAGTGGTGCCGTGGATACCGGTTATCTCCCGGACCGCCCTGAGAGAGTTGACCGCGTATGCCCTTAAGTTGAGCCGTTCGCAGATGATCCGTGAAACCCTGTCCTGCTGTTCTTTCATTGGTCTCCATTCATGTGGCACAGCCGGGGAAAAGCGTGTGCTTAATCTTTTACCGAATAATATGCTTCCTTCGTTTCAGCCATCCGGTACTCAAGGCCCGTAATGTCAAAAAGCTGTTCAAGGTAGCGGATGTTTTCCCTGCGGTGGCCGATGTATTCTTCTATCCCGTTGTGGGGCAGGTGAAGCATGAGCCTGCCGGGGTTACCACCATGCCGGTGCCGGAGAAAATCGCGCAAGCTTTTTTCCAGGATGGCGCGCTTGGTTCTGGCTTTGACCATGAAGCCGAAGGCGGGATGATAGGGGCCAGCGAGGATCGAAGAAGCCTCGTCCGGCGAGAACGGGTGCAGCCCCATTCTGATCACGGGGATGTTTTTTGCCGCGAACAGGGAATACTGGTCCGCGCACCACGCGACAGCTGCTTCCAGAGACAGCGGCACATACTCACCGCTTTGCCACATCTTTTCCAGCCCCGTGCCCCTGATTACCACAGTCGGATAAATCCTCACCGCGTCCGGGGCAAGGTCCGCGGCCTGCCTCGCCGATGCCACTGATTTTTCGGCAGTGTCCCGGGGAAGGCCGGGCATGAGCTGTATGACCAGGCCCATTCCCCGCGACCGGATCATTCCCGCGGCGTTGAGCGTGTCTTCTGCGGAGTGGCCCCGGCCTGCCGCTTCCAGCACATCGTCGTGAAAAGACTGCGCGCCGAGCTCAACGGTGTCGACCTCGTAGCGGCAGAGCAGGTCGAGCGCTTCAGCTGAAATGCAGTCCGGCCTGGTTGATAGCCGTATGGCCCTGATGGTTCCCTTTTTTTTCTGCTCATGAGCCGCGGAGAGCAGCTCTGTCTGCTTCCCGCGTTCAATAGCGGTAAAGCTGCCCCCGAAAAAGGCGAGTTCAGTTTCCGTCCCCGGTGCCGCTGTTGACCGGTATTCATCCACGGCGCGGGCGACGGTTTCACGGTCAGGAACGTTTTTCGCGCCGCTGGCGCTCCACTGGTTGCAGAAGAGGCACCGGTGCGGGCATCCCAGGTGCGGGACGAATATCGGGATTGTCATATGCTGTTTCGGCATGCCTGGATGGTGTGCCCGGCAGTTTTCATGTCAACAATTAATAAATTTATAGAATACCACCAGGGCGCTGAGACATAGAGACAATGATTAAACGGGTCGTAATGATAAATCTCTGTGTAGACTCGGGTTGTGTGACAACTGCTTTACGATTTAGTTCGGTAGCAAATTATTTTTAGGGGCAATCGTTTCATAACACATTTTGGTGTCATCCCGGTTTACCGAAGGTAATACCGGGATCTCATAGAAAATATTCATGAATTTATCGCATGAGATTCCGGTATTTGTAAACTCGGAAGATGCAAAACCGGAATGACAAAACTACGTTACCCTCAACATTATACTGCTATCATTTAGTTCAATCCCGGAAATGATATTTTTTTATTGACGTAACAAGATATGTTTTTTTACTATCCAATACTTTTACTATGTCAAAAAAGGGAGGTTTCCATGCCCACATACGAATATAAGTGCATTGAATGCGGCCACAAGTTTGAAAAATTTCAGATGATGACCGATGAACCGGTTAAGACATGCGAAAAATGCGGGGCCCCGGTGCGCAAGCTTTTCGGGACCGGCGGTGTTATTTTCAAGGGATCAGGATTTTATGTTAACGATTACAAGAAGGGGAGCGATCCCGAAAAGAGGAGCAGCGTGAGCGCCGGAGAGGCCTGCGCCGGATGCGCCGCCGCGGGTTCCTGTCCCGCGTCCGGCGGTTCATCGGATTAAACCGTCACCTCAATACTGTTGTGCTCAGTAAAACGCCCGGAACAACCGGGCGTTTGATGTTTCTTGAGATTATGATTTTCCCTTGCTGCGCAGGGTCTGTGCCCGCTTCTGGCGGTACAAAGTGAGAAGGTATTTTTCGATTACCAGCATTCCGCTTCCGGGAAGCACTTCATCCTTCAGCTTTTCCCCGATAATGGAATCGGTAAATGCCCTGACTGATTCCGGTGACTTGATGATTTCGGTATCGACAAGAAGGTACTCAATATCGGAAACCAGGTATTTCTGGCTCCTGTTGGGATAAAGCACATGACGCGCGTTATATACCGGTATGACGATTTTAAGGTTGTTCCCCCGAATGTCATTAATGATCGTGTCAATTTTCAGTTCATTCTCAGGGGTGAGCTCAATGTAATCCGAGAGGGGAATTAACTTGCTGCTTTTATGTTTGATCTTGCTGTACAGGTCCCTTGTCTCCCGCGAAAATTTTCTTCTCTGCGCTGACCGGCGTACCGAAACTGATGAATCATCGAAATATTCTTCCTTGCTCCTGCCAAAGAGCGACCTGATGAATTCGCCGATCACCACGATGATGCTTCTTTTCTGTTTTTTATCCTGGTAGCCGCTGTCTGCAAGGGTGTTTTTAATGGCCAGGCTTCTCTGGTAGTCGGAGTATTCCTTGAGAATCGTCCTGAGCCTGGATGTGTTGTCTTCTGTTTTTAACAGGCTCATCGCTTTTTCTTCGCTGGAGAGAAGGTCACGTGAAGCAGAGCAGAGGAGTTCCATGCTCGAGACCTTGTTTTCCCTCTCGCTCTGGGTCATGGATGAGAAAACATCGTCCTGGTAAATGATGAGCTTGTGCAGCTCCGATATTTTCTGCAGCAGTATCCTTCCATCGAGATAGAGCTGCGATCCGGAATGGTCTTTTATGGGGATGACCTTGTAACGGTCAAAACAGGACTCTTCCCATTTCCTCAGCGTGTCGGGAGTTAGATTGTCAAAAAGGATGAGCAGGTCTGATTCCCTGCATATGCCGTTTTCCCTGATATATCCCACCAGGTCGTTGCTGACGGTAAGCAGCGGATCGATTATTTTTTCAACTTTTTGAAGGCATGTCCTCAGGGAATGGAAATTCTTGACAACAATGTTTTCCTTTTCCGTGAGCATTGAACTTATGTCGTCGATAAGGATGTTAAGAAGGTAGTCCAGCTTCGTGTCACGGTAATCGGTAAAAGTCGTATTGAGTATGCCGAAATTTTTCAGCCTTCGCAGTATCTGGTTTGAGTAAATGGAGATGATGTCCCTGAGGTGCTCCATGTCCAGCGACTTCTTTACGGATTCATAATTGTTTTTATGGAAGGCATAATCGTCCATCGCTTCGAGGCCGTTCCTGTCAAGGCGGTGATTTTTAAAAATGAAAATGTTTTCGCCGATCTCGTTTTTAATAAGCCGGGAAAGGTGCTGTTTGTTCTGCGACTTGTTGATCAGCTTGGTGATGTTGAAGAGCCTGAACTGGGAGAGAAGGTTGCGCAGGTTTTCCGCTGATTCCTTGTCTCTGATCTGCTGTATCCGGTTAAAATCATCGTTTGACATGGACACGGTGAATTCTTTTGACTCATTGATTTCCAGCTTTTTCGTTTCAGGGTCAGCGATGAAACCAAACGATACAATAGAACGCACGTCTTCAGGATAATTTTTACTGAGCAGGTCAACGAGGTACGAGATGTTTTTGTTCCTTGTCGGCGTAAAGGGCATTTTGATGCCCCGTGATTTTTTCAGGTTTTCCAGTGTCGCGAGCTCTCCCCTGCCTTCTTTGAGGGCCGTTGTCTGGTAGTCGCTGATCACGTTGAGGATATCAAAAATGTATGCTTCTTTGGCTATATGGTCATGCAGGAAGCGGTATTGATTGTGCTGTTTCTTTTTTTCTTTTGCCATGGCAAACAAATGTTGTCGTAAATTCAGGCTGAGGGGAAAGAAAGATATCAGCCATCAATCACTATTGATAATTTTTGTAATTTGTCAATCTTTTTTACTTACCTGCCGTGAACCATCGGCACGAAACGCACATAGGTGACTGATTCTTTTATAACGCTTTTACCGGATTTTTTTATACGCACCAGCTCCTGCATGAATTCTCCTTCAGGAGAAACAAGGATACCGCCGTCTGCGAGCTGGTCGATCAGGCTCTGGGGAATTTGCGGGGGTGACGCGGTAAGGATGATCCTGTCAAAGGGGGCCTCCTCGGGCCAGCCTTTGTATCCGTCGCCGATACGGACGTGCACATTGTCGTAGCCCAGTTCCCTGAGCCGCGCTTCGGCTGATTTGCCCAGGCTCTCGATTATTTCAATGGTAAAAACTTTGTCCGCGAGAAGAGAGAGTACCGCGGCCTGGTAGCCTGACCCGGTACCGATCTCGAGGACTTTTTCTTTCCCCCGCAGCTCGCACAGCTCGGACATCAGCGCCACGATGTACGGCTGCGATATGGTCTGGCCGTGTCCTATGGGAAGGGGATGATCGTTATAGGCCTCTGAAATTTCATACGAAGGCACGAACCGGTGTCGTTCCACGGTGGACATCGCTTTCAATACTCTTTCGTCTGTTACTCCTCGCGCGCTGATCTGATTTGTAACCATTTGCTCGCGGAGTCTTTCCATGGTAACCTCTCCTTTTGCGCAACAGGGCAGAACGAACAGGGCGCATACAACGCATATTATAAGTCTTGAAGTCATGGTATTTGTCCGACATTAATACTGTATCCTGACCGGGGGTTATTTTCAAGAATTTTTCATTTTCCCGGAGTTTCATAGTGACATAAAAAGTCCTTGCGTAAAAGTGTTGCTGGTTATTATGTATGGTCAGGTGAAAATATTGTAAAGCACAGGGGCAGGCTCTGTCCCCTGTCCGGCCGGAAGCATTTCCGCCGGTAATACATTCAGGAAAGTCCTTATGGCAGAAGAAAATAAAAAAAACCCGAAAAGCGCTGCCAAAAAAGGCGCTTCGCAGAAGCCGAAACAGGGTGGAACCGGCAACCGAAGGCCCGCAGCCGGCAAAGCAAAACCGGTGAAGAGCGCCCCTTCAGGGAGCGGCTGGAACCCTTTTGCCGTGCTGACCATTATGGCGCTGGCTACCGCGATAGTTGTCATGGCCAACAGGTTTTACTCTTCGAAACCGGTGATAAAAAAATCTGCGGTTGAAGAGGCCCGGCATGAAGAGCCGCAGATAAAGCCTCTTCCGGTCGTCAAAGAGGAGCCCAAAATCGTTCCCGCTGATAAAAAGCCCGAGGACAAAGCGGTCAGGGAAGCAAGCGTGAAGATCTATTTCATCAGGCTTGATGAAAAAACCGAAAAGTTTTACCTCGCTTCAGTGGCACGAAAAGTCAGAGGAAACTCGATGCTTAAAGATACCCTTGACGAGCTTATCAAGGGACCCAGCACCGCTGAAGAACGGAAGGGTTACCTCTCCGCGGTACCCGAAACACTGAAAATAAGAAAGGTTTCGGTGTCGAACAGGACCGCGCTTGTTGATTTCAACAGCGCCATTGAAACCGGTGCCGCGGGGAACGTGCTGATCCACCGCATTGACCAGATCGTGTATACTGCCACGCAGTTTGACACGGTTGACAGCCTGGTCATCATGGTAGACGGAAAAAGAAAAAACAGCCTCGGCGGAGACGGTCTTTCCATCAGCGGGCCGCTTCACAGGAAACAGTAATATTATCATGCCACTGGATTAATTCAATGGAACTGCTTGAAATTGAAATTAAGGCCTACTGTGAAGATGGCACGGCCGCTGAAACGCGCATCATGGAGCTTGGCGGCGTTTTTATTGAAGCGCGCCGCGAAGAGGACATCTATTTCAATCATCCCTGCCGCGACTTTAGAATTACCGACGAGGCCCTGCGCCTGCGCGGGGTAGGCGGCAGCACGGTGCTCACCTACAAGGGGCCGAAACTTGGCGGCAGGTCAAAGACCAGGGTCGAACAGGAAGCCGATATCCCTGACCGCGCAGCGGTAAAAGCGATTTTAACGAGCCTCGGGTTTGTTGAATCGGGAAGGGTTGCCAAAGAGAGAAAACTCTATCATTTACATGACGTTGAAATTTGCCTTGACCGGGTCGAGGGCCTGGGCCTTTTCATTGAGCTTGAAAAGAAAGACACTGACCGTGAAAAGGTCGAGGCCGTGCTTTTCAGCCTCGCCGAAGAGCTCGGCCTGACCCGGTTCGAGCGGCGGTCCTACCTTGAATTGATCCTCGATGCCGCCCCGTTGTAGGGGACGGTCGCCGGTTTGCAGGGGACGGTCGCCGGTTTGTAGGGGACGGTCGCGACCGTCCCCTACAAACCGGCGGGAACCCTGCTATCTCAGCAAAAACCCTTTTTTCTCCAGTGATTTGACGACCTTGTTCTGCATGGTCTCGATCTCCTGCGGCGTCAGTGTCCTGTCTTTTGCCGCAAAGACCATTTTAATAGAGACCGATTTCTTGCCTTCCGGAATGGGGCTTCCCTGGTAAATCGACATCACCTCAACGCTGGTGATGTGGCCTTTTTCACTTTCCCTGATTATGGACATCAGCTCACCCGCGTAGACCGTCCTGTCCGCGATAACGCTGATCTCGAAAGGAACCGGCGGGAATTTCTGCAGATCAGAGAACGTCCTTTCTTTCTTTCTGCTTTTGAAAAGAATGTCAAGGTCAAGGTCGAAGTAGGCTGAATCGCCGTTTATCTCGAAGTTTTTAAGGACTTTCGGGTGCAGTTCGAAAACCAGCCCGGCTTTTTTACCTTCGATCTCAAGCCACAGGGAACGGCCGGGGTGCGCGTACGCGGGGATGTTCTCCGTTGCCGGGAGCATCCTCCATCCCTTTACCCTGCTTCTTTCAACAAGATCGGTAACCACGGCCTTTGCCTCGTAGAAAAGGCCTTCCGCCGTTCTGCCGTAAAGAGCGCCCGCGGCGCGGGTGTTCTCGGCAATCAGTTCCGGCTTCGAGCGGTCATTTTTCAGGTACACCCTGTTCTGCTCGAAGATCCTGAACTCCTCCTGGTGGCGCTGGTTCAGCCTCACGTTGTTGATGATGTTGGGGATCAGGCTTCTTCTGAGCCTGTCCTGTTCCTGTGACAGGGGGTTGCTCAGCCTGAGCTCAAGGCCCTCGTCGGTCCCGGTTTTGTTCAGCAGGTCCACGCCGATAAACGAGTAGCCGCTGATCTCGGTCATGCCGTGGAACGAGGCGAGGGTGGTTTTTATATTTCGCTCAAAGGTGCGGAAGTTGTTGTGCGCCGGTGCCTCGCAGGGAACATACGGCGGCGTTTCAGTGATGTTGTCGTAGCCGTAGATTCTTCCGACTTCCTCGACGATGTCCTCGGGTATTGAAACGTCCTTGGTCGCGCGGTAGTGGGGCACGCCGATGGTCATGTTCTCCGGGCCGCCGTCAATGGTGAAGCCCAGGGACGTGAGGATGCGGATGATTTCCGTGTCCGGTATTTCCTGTCCCAGGCGCTTTTTAATGAAGGCCGCCGATGTCTGTACCGTTACCGGTTTTGCCGGGACAGGGTATGCGTCCACGATGCCGGTGACCGCTTCAGATTCCGGGCACACCTGCCTGATCAGGTCATAGCAGCGGATGAGCGCGTCAATGCACAGGTCGGGCGACAGCGCCTTTTCAAAGCGGATCGCGGCCTCGGTGCGCTGGGCGTAGCGCTGCGCGGTCTTGCGGATGTTCACCGGGTTGAAGTTCGCCGCTTCGAGCACAATTTCCGAGGTCGAATCTTCAATTTCACTGTTGCCGCCGCCCATGACCCCGGCCAAAGCGACCGGGCCGCCGGCGTCGGCGATGACCACGTCTTCAGAGTTCAGCGCGTACTCTGAGCCGTCCAGTGTCATGAGCGGCTCCCCCTCGGCAGCGGTGCGCACGATGATCTCGTTGCCGCGCAGCTTTTTGCGGTCAAAAGCGTGCATGGGCTCGCCTATTTCGAACATCACGTAGTTGGTTATGTCAACGATGTTGCTGATGGGCCTCATGCCGATCGATTTGACCGCGGCCTTGAGCCAGTCGGGCGATTCCTTGATCGTGATGTTGCGCATCACCAGCCCGCAGTAGCGGGGCGCCGCTTCGGCGTTTTCAATGCGCACGCTGAGATTGTCGGTGCTCTTGAACTCCTTGACGAGCCCGTGGTCGACCACGTCTTTAACGGGCCTGTTGAAAAGCGCCCCGATCTCCCGCGCGAAGCCGCGGTGGCTCCACAGGTCGGGCCGGTGCGTGATCGACTTGTTGTCGATCTCCAGTCGCACGTCGCTGTATTCGGGAAACAGTTCGTTCAGGGGCACGCCCAGGGGGGTGTTTTCGGGAAGGATCATGATGCCCGAATGGTCATCAGAGAGCCCGAGTTCGCGCGCGGAGCAGAGCATCCCCGTTGATTCTTCACCCCGTATTTTAGTCTTTTTGATGACCATGCCCTCGCCGAAATCGGTGCCGATGGTGGCCAGGGGGACGATGTCCCCTTTTTTGTGGTTCGGCGCGCCGCAGACCACGCGGATTTTTTCCTTTCCCGTGTCGAGGTCGACCAGGGTGAGCTTGTCCGCGTCAGGGTGCTTCATGACCTCAAGGGCCTTCGCGGTGATCACGCCCGAGAGGTGCCTGTTCATGTACTCGATCGAGTCTATTTCTGCGGTCGACATGGTGAGCTTCAGTGCGAGCTCCTCGGGCGTTATGCCCTCAAGGTCGACCATTTTGGACAATATGTTCAGTGATAGCCACATGATAGTTCTCCTTAGAATTGATAGAGGAAGCGCACGTCGCCGCTCAGGAAATGGCGGATGTCATTGATCCCGTAACGCATCATGATGAGCCGGTTCAGGCCCAGGCCGAAGGCGAAGCCCGACCACTCGTCAGGGTTGATGTTTCCGTAGCGGAGAACGTTCGGGTGCACCAGGCCGCAGGGGAGCAGCTCCACCCAGCCTGACTGCTTGCATACCGGGCATCCGCTGCCGCCGCATATCAGGCAGTTGATGTCCAGCTCAAAGCCCGGCTCGACAAAGGGGAAATATCCCGGCCGCAGCCGGATCTTGACCTCCCGTTTGAATATTTCTTTCAGCAGCTCTTTCATGAAAAAGATCAGGTGCGACACGCTGATATCGCGGTCGACCATCATCCCCTCTACCTGGTAGAAGGTGTTCTCGTGCGAGGCGTCGGTCGTTTCGTACCTGAAGACCCTGCCCGGGCCGACAAGCCTGAAGGGCGGCCTTACTTTTTCCATGCCGCGCACCTGTATGGCCGACGTATGGGTGCGGAGAAGGTTTCCGTCTTCAGTCCAGAATGTGTCCTGCATGTCCCTGGCCGGGTGGTGTTTCGGGATGTTGAGCGCTTCAAAGTTGTAGTGCTCGGTCTCGGCCTCGGGGCCATCCAGGATTTGAAAGCCCATGGAAGTAAATATATCCTCTATTTCATACTGTATCTGGGAAATGGGGTGAAGGTGCCCGGGTTCGCGGCGGCGCGTTGATCCCGGAGAGTTCAGGGTCACGTCGATCCATTCGCTCTGGAGGAGCTGGTCGATTCCCGCTTCGCTCAGGGAGGCCGTCTTTTCGTCAAGAGCGGACTCGATCTGCTTCTTGATTTCATTGGACCGCTTGCCCATTTTGCCCCGTTCTTCAGGGGCGAGTTCTCCCAGGGTCCTGAGGATAAGGGTAAGCGAGCCTTTTCTCCCCAGCACCCTGACTCTGACGTCTTCAAGGCCCTTTTCGTCGGCCGCCGAGGATATCGCGGCAAGGGCTTCTTCAAGGATGGTGTTTAGTTTTTCTTCCATAGGTTTATCCTGAAATTAATCGTAATTTTGTGGATTGATTTATACCGCGGGGTATAAAAGTCAAGAAAAGAATTCTCGGATGGGGATGAGGCGGATGGAGCAGCGCTCCAGTCATGTCGCGGTAATTCCGGCCCCTGATTCAAGCAGGGCTTGAATATCGCTGACATTAACGGGCTTTTCCAGGTAGGCAAGTGGACGGGTCCGCAGGGCTCGTTCTTTGATCTCCCGGTTCGAATACCCGGTAATGTATATGACCGGGATGGGGTTCTTTTCATGGATTTTCTCCACCGCTTCGACCCCGTTCATTTCGCCGATCAGATTGATGTCCATCAGGATCACTGAGGGTTTATAACTGAAGGCTTTCTGGACCGCTTCGTACCCGGTGACCACGGTTTCGCTTACTTCATACCCGAGGCGCTCCAGCGAGGCCCTGAGCGACATCGCGGTGATCGTCTCATCCTCAACCAGCAGTAATTTCTTTTTTTCAGCCATTAAACGCGGTTCCCGTACAGATCGGTTTTTATATTAATAATACATAATAATCCGTTTTTGTTTATAAAATTAATGGTACCTCCGAGCTGTTTTTCCACAATATTTTGGATAATGTGCATTCCCAGGGTGGGGCTTGCGGCAGGGTCAAAGTCCCCGGTAAGCCCTTTCCCGTTGTCCCGGTATTCGAGCCGCAGGTCATTGCCGGTACGATGAATCGTGATTTTAATTTTTCCTTTTCTGTCACCCGGGAACGCATGTTTAATCGAGTTTGAAATAAGCTCATTTAATACCATGCCCAGGGGCATGGCAGTGTCAATTGAAATGGGAAGGTCATCGACTGATTGTTCAACGGTCACCTTGCCCGGCGGTATTGCGTGGCCGTTCATGATCAGCTCTGAGAGGCTTTGTGCGAAGTCGTTGAGATTTATATTGACCAGGTCCTGTGATTCATAAAGCTTCTGGTGCACCAGGGCCATGGTCTGGATCTTGGTCCGGATATCGGTAAAGATTTCATGGACGCCGGGCTCCTGCGCCCGGTCGGATTTGAGTTCCAGCAGGCTGCAGATCACCTGCATATTGTTCTTTGCCCGGTGGTAGAGTTCTTTGAGCAGGACCTCTTTTTCGTTCAGTGAGTTGCGGATAAACTCTTCAGCCTGGTTGCGTTCGGTAACATCGAAGAGAATTGAGAGCATAACTTCACGATCATCCAGATTTATAGGTTCGGCTGACCAGAGAATGTCCCTTGTTTCCCCCGTTTTATTGATAAGCTTGATCGGTATTTCTTTGATGGCGCCATTCCGCAGGCTCTCAGTGATCAATTCACCCCTGAGGTTCCAGTCATATATTATCCCCATCTCACTGCTCGTATGGCCGATCAATTCATCATAGCTGAAACCGCTGATTTTCACGCCCTGTTCATTGACATCAAGAATCCTGCCGGTTTCAGTTTCAGTGATGGAGATGGGGACCGGGGTTGACCTGAACGCTTTTGAAAAACGCTCCTCGCTTTTTTGCAGCGCGAGCTCGGCGTTTTTACGGTCCGTGATGTCCTGGGCGGTCCATATCGACCCCTCTTCAGGATCATCCGGATTGACGGCCCTGCCTGCCAGGTTGCACCAGAAGGGGGCCCCGTCCTTTTTTTTGCCTTCAACTTCTCTGAAATAGGACTCACGGCGGGCAAGGTGGGTATAGGCTTCCTTGCCGACCTCGACGTAATCATCATACCGGTAGTAAAATACCGATGTTTCTTTTCCAATGAGTTCGTCACCCGTATATCCGAACATTTTCAGGCATGTGTTATTGACCCACTGGATTTTCCGGTCTTTGATATACATGACCGCTGTCAGAATGGTGTCGAGCACGGTCTGATGCAGGTCGGCGAGCCGCTTGAGCCGTTCTTCAGCAAGATTCCGTTCAGTGACATTGATCAATATCCCGTCAAAGATCACGCCGTTCTCGACCTTTTTGGGAGAGGAAATGCCGTTAAACCACACGACCTCACCGGAAGGCTTGATGAAGCGCCCTTCAAAATTCCAGGGGGTGCATGCCTCGACAGCCTGACGCACGCTCTCGGTAAACCTTTCCCGGTCTTCTTCGTGAACATATGTCAGCATTCCGGGATAATGAGTGATCATCTCAGGTTCGATTCCGAAAAATTCTCTTATTCGTTCACTGACGTAGTTCATGCCGTAGTCACCGTTCTTTGTCGCGTAGAACTGGAACAGCGCTCCCGGAAGGTTTATCGATATCCGGTGCAGGCGGTCCCGGTTTTCTTCCAGCTGTTTTTCCATTTCTTTATTGATAGTAATGTCCTGCATGACAAAGAGAATGCAGGGTTCACCGGAAATGGTGATTTTCCGGGCAGAGTAAATGCCGGTACCCTTTGTCCCGTCCTTGCGGCAAAACCGGAACTCCCGGCGCCTGGCTTCCCTCCCGGCTTTCAGCTCTTTGACCAGGTATTCCCGGTCAGCGGGGTCGGCCCAGAAGTTGACGTCAAGTGACGTCCGTCCAATGACTTCTTCCCGCTCCCATTTGGTTATATCCCTGAACCCGATGTTTGTATCAAGAATGAGGCCGTCGCGCATCCGTGTGATGGATATGCCGTCAGGCGCCATCATGAATATTTCGGTGAATTTTTTTTCTGCGGAATCGGTCTCAATCCCGAATAACGCAACAGCTGTTTTTCCCGGATTCTCTTGATCATCAAGCAGCATCGTGTTCCAGGAAATGTCCTGCATCGGCCCTTTAGCGGATAATAGCGGCATGATAAACGGTTCAGGCGGCTTTCCCTGTAATGCCCTGAGCGCCAGGGACTTGAATGTTGCTTCATGTTCCGGAGTTAAAAAAGGCAGGCGGGAGTTTCCGTCGGTGTCGCTTACACAGAAGCCGAATCCCTGGTTGAACGCGTTGTTCATCCAGGTAATTTCCGCTCTGGAATTCAGGATCAGGACAGGGGCGGTTGTCGAGTTGAACGTTTTGAACAATGATTCAAGCATTATGTGCTCACGTGTTGTTATCCGGTTCGCGTCTTTGAACCTATATATTCAGTAATGAAAAATTTTTAGTGCATAAATGCTCCACTATGGAACTCATACTGCGATGAAATCCCAACCATTATATACTATGAACTTATACAGATTGTACCTGAAGGCGGGGAAAAATCAATATATTTATTCCCGGGCCGGTGTCTGCATTCGACTGGTTATGTCGAAGCGGGGCCTGTTTTTTTATTGGCGGCTTTCAGCCGGTAGTATACCCGGTACGCTGCCTCGCGGACTTTCCGGTCCCGGTCATCGCAGGCCCGCCTGAGCGCTTCAGGGGGTGTGTCACCGCTGATCTGCTCAAGAGTGAGCACGGCCGCGAGGCGGATGTCGCGGAACCTGTCGTCAAGGAGCCTGACCACGGCGTCGATTGACGAAGGGTCCCTGAACACGGCTATGGATTTTACCGCGTCAAGCCGGACGCCCCGGTAGGGGTCGCCGCAGGCCCGGTGAAGGAGCGGCAGCCCTTCCCGTATTCTTTCCTCTCCGATCTGCTGAACGGTTTTTCTGCGCACCGGCTCCCTGTCGTTCATGCCCCTGATGAGCTGGATAAAGGTCGCGTCATGCAGCGCTTTGCGCGCGTATTCATGATCCATGGTTTCAAGAAGCGAACGGGCGGTGGTCCGCACCGTGTGCTCTTTGTCGGCGAGCAGGCCGATCAGGGCGTCAACGCTTCCCTCTCCGGCGATTTCATGCAGGGCCTTCGCTGCCTGGATGCGCAGGTCATGGTGTTTTTCGTGGAGGTTTTTTGCCACGTACGGGAAAAGGTGGATGTTTTTTGTCGCGCCCGCGGTGATGATCGCCTGGTTTCTGACGATTTCATTTTTATCGTCGAGCATGTTTAGAAGGAGCATGGTGACCGCCTGGTCGTTGTTCGGTCCTTTGTCCGCAATAATTTTAAGCAGGTCGATTTTCGCGTTCCGCGTTCCTTTAACGAATATTTCCATGAGGTTTTCGGAAAGGGGGGTGTCTCCATTTTCGGCGAATTTCAGCACCGCGATGGTCTGTACCCAGGGGTCCCGGTCGTTCATCATCTTTCTGAGTTTGGTGATCAGTTCGGCGTTAAGGCCCTCAATGCCGGCAAGGGCCGCAAAGGCGCTGTAGCGCACTTCGGCGTTCCGGTGCTTCAGGCATCTGGTCAACTGCATGATGTCGTTCTTTTTTTTCAGTTTCTCGATATTCGGAGTAAAAAGTCCCATTGCTGCATCTCCTGTATTATGAATTGATGACCGGGTTCACTGCCCGACAGGGCAGGGGAGAAATCTGGGAACGGTTCAGCCCGTTTGCGGGTGAAACCGGGAAAAACAGCCGTTAATCGTTCCCGGGCGGGTAAAATCCCGGGCGGATGCGGTGCGGGCAGGGTCATTGTTCCGGGCCTTCGAGAACGCTGAAAGGCCCTTGCATGACTGCATGGCCTGCCTGAACAGGGCGCGGTTTTTTTTCTGCGCGTCTGTTTTCGGGTCGCGTGGTTTCACATACCTCAGGGCATAGACTGTTCTTTCAACGGTATAAAACAGGATGTTTGCAACGCGCCCTCCCGCGGCGGTGAACAGGGGATTCATTGTCACAATGGCCATGAGTGTTCTCCTTATAACGCTGACCGGTATTGAACAAATATACATCCCCCCGTCAAGATTGTAAAGTGTTTCCTGAAATCGGTGCTCAGGTTGGATAGCCTGAACGATCTTTTTTTACTTTATTCTTGACAGGACATAATTCTACATAAATAGTCATATTAAATCAATCAGTAAAAGGCTCGTAATGTTTGAGAAATTAAAATCAAAGGGGTTTCAAATTTTAACCCTTCACCATGCTGAAGCTATTTTAAAACATGACATGGATACTGCTGTTGAGGAACTTGAACAGGCTTTGATTAATATTTCAATTCCAGTTGAAGAATTGGTATATGGCGGTGGAGGTGAAGGTGAATTAACCCAGAGGCTTAGAAAAACATTATCCGAAACATATGGATGGAAAAAACATAATTTTGAAATAAAAAAAATTATTGATGGAATTGAAAAAGAATCAATTTCCCATGAAATAGACCATGTTAAAAAATTTCCAAAGGGAACATTCGTTTTAGAAATTGAATGGAATAATAAAGATCCCTTCTTTGACAGAGATCTTGAGAATTTTAAACGCCTCCATGCCGATGGGGTAATATCAATTGGGGCTATTATTACCCGGGGGGCTTCCTTGCAGGAAGGAATGCGTGAATTAATTGAAGCTTTTGCGGTTAATAAAGGAATTGATACTATTGATAAAATAAAAAAATATTATTCGCCCACTGATAGACAAAAAGAAATTATTTATAAAGCCTCAAAATCGAAGGGCTCTTTTGAACAGGGATGGGCTCATGCCTTTGTGTCTGATAAATTTGGTGAGGCTACAACCCATTGGAGAAAACTTGAGGACAGGGTCCACCGAGGTGTGGGTAATCCATGTCCTCTTTTATTAATCGGCATCCCCAAAGATATTGTAGTTCTTTGAATGAATACTCGGAGAAAACCAATGAAAAAAATATACAGCATATCAGAGATAAATCCTTCTGAAGATTTGCTTGTAAAAGCAAAGGGGCCATACGCTACGATATTGGCTGATCCTCCCTGGCAATTTCAGAATAGAACCGGAAAAATGGCCCCGGAACATAAACGCCTGCTGCGTTATCCGACAATGGAATTAAATGAAATTATGGCACTTCCTGTTTCAAAACTGGCCGCCGCGAAATCACATTTATATTTATGGGTTCCAAATGCTTTATTACAGGAAGGATTAAAAGTAATGGAAGCCTGGGGATTTACCTATAAAACAAATTTAGTATGGTATAAGATCCGTAAGGATGGCGGTCCAGATGGCCGGGGTGTCGGCTTTTATTTCCGCAATGTTACTGAATTGCTTCTTTTCGGTGTGCGCGGTAGCATGAGAACCCTTCAGCCGGGCCGAACCATGGTAAATTTATTATCTACCAGAAAGAGAGAACATTCCAGAAAGCCTGATGAAATATATGATATTATTGAGGCATGCTCCCCCGGTCCATATTTAGAATTATTTGCCCGTTTTCAGCGTCCTGGCTGGGATCAGTGGGGCAATGAAGACGTTGAGACCAATTCATTTCATGGTGTTGCGCAACGAAAAGGCCATGTCGATCCACAGTTAAGAATTTTTGAAAGCCCAAAAGGTTATGGAAGAAAAAAGAAAATCAAAAGTTCATGAATCAAGCGTTTCCCGAACTTTTGCCGCGAGGGCGGCGGCCGCATAAGGCTTGCCGATAAAGTTTATTCCCTTTTCCAGTATTCCCCGCTCGGCGATGATGTCTTCAGTGTACCCGGAGGTGAAAAGCACTTTAATGTCCGGTATCATGGCGGCAATTTCGCCGGCAAGGGCCTTCCCGTTCATGCCGGTGAGAATTATATCGGTCAGCAGAAGATCAAATCCGTGTTCCGAGTTTCGCACCACGGTGAGCGCATCTTCCCCGCTTGATGCTGATATGACCCGGTACCCGAGGCGCGACAGTACCTGTTGCGCGTAGTCGCGCACCATGTCGTCATCCTCAACCAGCAGGATCGTTTCAGTGCCGCCGGGCATATCGCCGTTTTCATGCACCGCAGGTTTTTCACCGGCCTTATTGTGTTCAACAGGGAAATACAGCTTGAAGGTCGTTCCCTGGCCGAGTTCAGAATACACTTCGATCATGCCGTTGTTCTGCCTGACCGCGCCGTAAACCATTGCAAGGCCGAGGCCGGTGCCTTTCCCTTTTGCCTTGGTGGTGAAGAAGGGTTCAAAGAGGTTTTTTTTGGTCTCTTCGGACATGCCATGCCCGGTATCGCTCAGGGAAAGCATGATGTAGTCCCCGGGAGCGGCGCCGGCATGTTTTTTGCAATAGTCATTGTCAAGGTATGTTTCCCCGGTTTTGATAATGATAGTCCCGCCGCCGGGCATGGCGTCCCTGGCATTGACAACAAGGTTCATGATGATCTGCTCGATCTGACCCGGGTCGGCCCTGATGCATCCGGATGCACCGGGCTCGATCTTTAATTTGATGTCTTCGCCGATAAGCCGGGCGAGCATGCCGTGAATGTGCTCTATCATTTCATTGAGGTCGATCACCCGGGGTTCAATGATTTCCTTGCGTGAAAAGGTCAGCAGGTGCCGGGTGAGCTGCGCCGCGCTCTTTGCTGCTTTTTTCACGATTTCAAGCCGTGCAATGGCGTCTTCGCCCCTTTCAATATGGCTGATCGCGAAATCGGTGTTGCCCAGGATCGCGGTGAGCAGGTTGTTGAAATCGTGGGCGATCCCCCCGGCGAGCCTTCCGATTGATTCCATTTTCTGCGACTGGCGGAGCTGTTCCGCAAGGAGCATTTTTTCCTGTTCGGCCCGTTTCCGTTCGGTGATGTCTGTCGCGATGCTGAGCAGGTGGGGGACGTTAAAGATGCTGACGATTTCTGCGGAGAAAAGCATCAGATGGTGTATTCCGTCTTTTGATTTGAACTGAATCTCCTCGTCAATGATGGACCCCTGTTCCCGTATCTTCCGGAACATGCGTTCCCGGTCATGCGTACTGGCCCATATGCCCAGTTCAAGCGCGGTTTTGCCGATGACCTCATCACGGGTGTATCCCGTCATCTTCAGGAAGTGGTCACTGACTTCGACATATTGCCCGTCCGGGATCCGGGACAGGGTCATGATCACCGGGGCGAGGTGAAATGATGTTGACAGCTTCTGCTCGGACTGCTGCAGGAGCTGGTGCGCGATGATGAGCTCGTTTTGTGACCTGATGAGCTCCTCGTTCATGGCTTCGAATTCTTCATTTGAGGCCATGAGCTCTTCATTCTGCCGTTTGATGAGTTCCTGCTCCTGCTTCCGCGCCGTGATGTCTACGTTGACCACGAGCAGGCAGGGCTTGCCGGTTATCATAATGAGCTCGGCGGAGAAAAGCATGGTGCGGATGTCACCGTTTTTCGCCCTGAAACAGATTTCTTCGTTGTGCACGTGGCCTTTTTCACGCAGCATTTGCATGATCCGTTCACGGTCTTTTGTGTCGGCCCATATGTTGATCTCGAAAGCCGTATGCCCGATCACCTCTTCACGCGTGTATCCCGATATCTCATAGAAGCTGTCGCTTACCTCAATGTAGCGCCCGTCTTCTGCGGATGATATGCTTAACACAAAAGGGCTCAGCTTGAATGCCGAAGCGAATTTCTCCTCGGCTTCCCTGCGCTCGGTCACGTCCCTCATTGACTCGATAGCGCCGATCAGGTTTCCCTTTCTGTCGTAAAGGGGCTGGGCTATGGCCCACAGGTGCGCGCCATTTCGTGCTGTTCCGGGAACAAAGAAGTCGGCAGTCAGCCTCTCACCGGTTTTTTCGTATGAGGAATAGTATTTCGCGATTTCACGGTCGCTTGCAGTGCACAGATCGATGAGCAGGGGCCTTCGTTTATGCTGAAAAGGGAGGGCGTATTCATAATCTCCCTTGCCGAGCATGTCATTCGCTTTGATTCCCGAGAGCTCCTCTATCGCTCTGTTCCAGATCACCACGTTGTTGTTTCGGTCAATCACGAACGTCGCGTCCGGGAGGAAGTCAATGAGGTCCCTGAGCAGCTCTTCGGATTCTCTCAGGGCTGCTTCGGCCTTTTCTTTCTCAAGGGCGCGCTGAAGGGTCTCCTCCCGTGTCTTTTTCATGAAAATGATGATGACCACGGATGCCGCAGCGACCAGGGCGGCCTCGATGAGGAGGAAGTGGTACGAGGCTGAGAATGAAAATCCCCGGGCCTGCATCAGTTTAAAGACAGTGAATACCGCGAGTGGGGGCACCGCGAGGATAATGAGCACCGCACTGTAAAATAAAACACCGGGCATGTTCCTTCGGCCGTTTTTTTTCTTTAAAAACATTAATTGTATCATAACACTGCGTTAGGAAAAGTCAAGTTGTCATTTTTTTTGCCGGTTCAGTATCGTGCCTGAAGTTTTTTCGCATCGTGATTGACATCCGGAGGCCCCTGTGATAATGGTCGTCAGCCGGATCAATCCTTGTATTTTTTCGTAACTGTTAAAAAAGCAGCTCTTATTGAGCACGGGGAACCTTAATGACTGTTGTAATCTGGATCGCGTTTATCGTACTGGTAATCATTCTCCTTGCGTTTGATCTGGGCGTGTTTCACCGGAAAACCCATGTTATAAGCGCCCGGGAGGCCCTGCTCTGGACCTTTTTCTGGGTCGTCCTTTCACTTGTCTTTAACGGCGTTATCTATTTCATGTACCAGCACCACTGGCTGGGCATCGGTGAGGAAATCGGCCATCAGCTGACCGGCAGCCAGGCCGCGCTGCAGTATTTCACCGGCTATGTGCTTGAAAAATCGCTGAGCCTGGACAACATCTTTGTGATCGCCATGATCTTCGCCTATTTTGACGTGCCGCTGAAACTGCAGCACCGGGTGCTCTTCTGGGGGATCGTCGGGGCACTGCTCATGCGGGGGATGATGATCCTGGGAGGTGCTGCCCTGATATCGCGGTTTCAGTGGATGACCTACGTTTTCGGCGCAGCGCTGATCGTTACCGCGATCAAGATGCTGGTGACCCGGCATGACACGATCGACCCTGAGAAAAATGTTTTCGTCAGGCTGGCGCGGCGGTTCTTCTCCGTGACGACCTCATATGAAGATAGCCGCTTTGTGCTCAGGGCCAACGGAAAAATCGTTATTACGCCGCTTCTGATCGCCCTTATCGTGATTGAAAGCACGGACGTTATGTTCGCCCTTGACTCGATACCCGCGATATTCGCCGTGACCAGGGACCCCTTTATCGTGTTCACCTCGAACATCTTCGCCATCCTCGGTCTCCGTTCGCTTTATTTCGCCCTTGCGGCTTTCATGAACAAGTTCAGGTTTATCAAGATGAGCCTGGTTTTTGTCCTGGCTTTCGTGGGCGTCAAAATGCTCATGGCGAACCATTACCACATCAACACCGCGGCTTCTCTGGCGATTATCGGGGGGATCCTCTTTGTGGGTATTGCCGCGTCGGTATACGCGGGAAGCCGGGACACCGCACCCCTTCAGTCTCCGCTGAAAGACCGTGACCGCGGCTGAGCCACGCGGGGCCTGCCCGTGTTATTTGTTTCCGTTTATTGAATCAAGGGCTATTTTCGCCGCACCCAGCGCCGGTATGATCGAGTGGTCTTTAACGGGCAGAAACTTCACGTTTTCCTTGAGGCCGGGCAGGCAGCGCTGCGTTACAATTTTTTCAACAAGGGGGATGATAATCTTGTGGGCCTCCGACAGCCCTCCTCCCAGGATGATTGCTTCGGGGTTGAAAATATTGACCAGGCTCGCGATGCCGTAGCCCAGGTACCCGGCGGTTTCGGTCAGCGCGGTCAGCGCGGCTGCGTCTTTTTTCAGGGCCTCTTCGTGGACCATTTTCGCGGTGAGCGGTTCATCCTTCACCCTTTCATGAAGTGAAGATCCGGGATGTTCTTCAAGAAGGGCCTGCGCGCATTCAACCAGCGCTGTCGCCGAGGCGTAGCGTTCAAGGCAGCCCCTGTTGCCGCAGGAGCATTCCCTGCCGTTATAGTCAATGGTCATGTGGCCGATCTCCATGGCGTTGCCGGTCTGGCCCGTGTATATTCTATTATCGATGACAACGCCGCCGCCGATTCCCGTGCCCAGGGTGATCATGATCCAGTTCCTGAATTTACTGCCGCTTCCTTTCCACCAGGCGCCCACCAGCGCAACGGTCGCGTCATTTTCAAGTAATACCTTGAGCCCGGTCTTTTTCTCGAGGTTTTTCCCCAGGGGATGGTTTCTGAGCGAGGGGATGTTCGGGCTGGTAATGATCATCCCCTTTTTTTTGTCAATTGACCCGGCCGAGCCGATGCCTATTCCCTGAATGTCTATTTTTGATACCGATGCCGATGTTGCCAGGACCTCGATAAGCAAAAGTATCGCTTTGTCTATTTCGCGCGCTTTTCCGGGAGTGGGAACCTGGCGTGAGCTGAGCACGTCTCCTTTTTTGTCGGTGAGCACTCCTTTGATAAAGGTACCGCCTATATCAATTCCTGCTATCATTCTTTTCCTTTTATTTACTATGTCGCATCTGTAAAGTTCTTTTTCTGGAAAAATTTACACTTTTTGGGTTAACCGGCCTGCCCCCGATCCGCTGACGCTCGCCACCCCCAGAGGGGGTTATAAATCCCCCGGCCTGCGGCCACCCCCTTTACCAAAGGGGGTTAAGAATGTGCTAGCGTAATCTTTTTTCTATGCCCCCCTTTATTCAAAGGGGGGAGCGGGGGGATTTTATATCCGGCCCGGTTGCTGAGCGCCGTCCTGAGCTTGTCGAAGGGCCTGTCGAAACACTAAGTCTTAGATGAAGTGCCGTGGCAGGGTTGGGGGGGGCACTTTCTTTATTTAATAAACAATAGATGCTGATGAGCTGAATTATGCTTGCCATTATACCTCAACTTTGTAACAAGTATATTTTTTACCATGAACCTGATTGATCTTCATACCCATACCACCGCTTCAGACGGCAGGAAAAAACCTTCCGATCTTGTTGACTACGCATGCGAACAGGGCGTTGCGGTCATGGCGCTCACAGACCATGACACGGTCGCGGGTGTCGCTCCCGCTCTTGAGCGGGCTCGCGGCAGGAACCTTCGCCTTATCCCGGGCGTTGAGTTCAGCATCGATTTCGCCAGCGGGACGTTCCATATGGTCGGCCTGAATATTGACCATGCGGACGTTGAGCTTGTGGCGGTTACACGCGACCTCGCGATGAAACGGGACACCAGGGCCCTGAGGATGGTCGAAGACCTGGCGAGGCACGGACTCGACATCACCGCTGAGGAGGTCATTGCCGAGGCTGCGGGCGGGGTGACCGGAAAGCCCCATATCGCCCGGGTCCTGGTGAGAAAAGGGTACGTCACTTCGTTTGACGCGGTGTTTAAAAATTATCTCGAAAAGGGCCTGCCCGGGTACGTGCCCAAGGAGAAGATCTCGTGCGCGCGCGCCCTTGAGGTCATCCGCGGCGCGGGCGGGGTTTCGGTGCTTGCTCATCCCGCTTCGCTCAATCTTGACGGCGCGGATGCGTATGGCCGATTCATAGCGGAGCTGAAAGAGAACGGCCTTGCCGGCATCGAGGTGTTCGCGGACATGCATTCCCCGGAAGACGTTTCCCTGTTCAGCGGGCTTGCCCGGAAGCACTCGCTTTTTATGAGCGGCGGCAGCGACTATCACGGCGACCGCGATGAAAAGCTCGGCCATTACAACGGGAAAGTCATTCCTTTTGAAATATATGATTCTCTCAAGGAGATATTATGAGCAGCATTCTTTTTACACCGGGAAAGATCGGGCCCCTGACCCTGAGGAACAGGGCTATCCGTTCGGCGGCTTTTGAGGGGATGTGCCCTGGCGGCGTGCCCTCTGATTCTCTGGTCAACTATCATCGTACAGTGGCGGCCGGCGGGGTTGCCATGACCACGGTCGCCTATATGGCTGTCGTGGACGGCGGACGCACGTTCACGCACCAGGCCTACATGCACCGCGGCATTGTCCCTGAGCTGAAAAAGCTCACTGACGCGGTACACGCTGAAGGGGCGCTCGCCTCGGTACAGCTCGGGCACGCGGGCAACATGGGAGACAGCAAGGTATCGGGCCAGCGGGCGGTGTCCGCCTCCTCGGTGTTCACGCTGTTCGGCCTGACGCTTCCCCGGAAAATGACCGAGGCCGATATAGAAGACATGATCAGGGCGCACGGCGACGCGGTCAGGACCGCGCGGGAAGCGGGGTTCGACGCGGTTGAAATCCATGCGGGGCACGGTTATCTCATAAGCCAGTTCATTTCACCCTTCACCAACAGGAGAAAAGACCGATGGGGCGGGCCTTTTGAAAACAGGACGCGGTTTCTTTCGCGGGTGATGTCTGAGGTCAGGACCGCCGCCGGTAATGACATGGCGGTCATCGTGAAGATGAACATTGAAGACGGTTTCCCCCGGGGCATGGACCGCGGCGAGGGCCTCGGGGTCGCGCAGCTGCTCGAAGATGAAGGCGCCGACGCACTGGTCTTAAGCGGCGGTTTCGTGAGCAAAACTCCTTTTTTCATGATGAGGGGAATTACCCCTCACCGCGAACTCATTAAACGCCAGACAAGCCTGATCATTAAGGCAGGGATGATTTTTTTCTCGCGCGTGATGATCCGTGATTATCCCTACCGGGAGCTTTTTTTCCTTGATGACGCGATGAAAATCCGCGAGAAGGTTTCGCTTCCTCTTGTCTATGTCGGAGGTATCGTTTCAGGGCAGGGAATCGAAAAGGCCCTCGGCAGCGGGTTCGATTTTGTGCAGATCGCGCGCGCCCTTCTCTATGAGCCTGATTTTATCAACAGGATAAAAAAAGATTCCGCTTATGTGTCCTTTTGCCGGGAGTGCGGCGGCCCGGCAGGCCCGTGCAACACCTGCGTGGCCACCATGTACGGCGGGGAAGCTGAATGCCCCTACAGGGCCCCTTCGTCAGTGAAGTGAACCGGTAAACTTGCCGCTTTCATCAGTGGTGTCACTGCTCTTATACTTCGGCTCGTGCATCAGTGACCAGGCTTCGAAGTACTCCCCGTCATCGACGTAATGGGAAACATGCTCCTCATGAGGATGCGGAACGGAACCTGAAGACCATGCCTCGAACACGTCACCGTCGTCCAGATAGAAATAGACATGTTCCATTTCTTTCATGGCCGTCCCTCCTTTCATCAGTCTCTGTAACTATAATAACAAAGAAGAAAGTGAAAACCAAATTAAAGGGTAATTGAGGTACTTATCTGCGGGCGGTCAGCCGATAATTTGCGTGATTGCGAGTCTCAGGTCGTTCAGCGTATACGGTTTAACAATAACGCCGCAGAAACCATGCTCCCTGTACTGGGCCATGACAGGGTCATTTGAATAGCCGCTGGAAACGATCGCCCTGATGCCGGGGTCGAATTCTCTTAAAACAGAGATTGCTTCTTTGCCTCCCATGCTTCCCGGTATCGTAAGGTCCATAATGACCAGCACATAGGGTTCACCTTTCCGGTACGCGGCTTTATAGACCTCTATGGCTTCATTGCCGTTTGAGGTAAAGTCAACTGAATAGCCCATGTTCTTAAGCATCATGCCTGTGGTGTCAATAACCATTTTATCGTCATCCATAATGAGGATTTTCCCTCTGATTGTAGTTTCAGGCTCTGGCTGACATATGGGGTCTATTACATGGTTATTGATAGTTTTTTCTGAAGCGGGGAGATACATGGTGAATGTTGTTCCGTGGCTGACCTCTGATTTGACTTTGATATATCCACCGTGGTTTTTGATTATGGAATACGAGATGGTCAGGCCAAGGCCCGTCCCGTCTTTTTTTGTGGTGAAGTAGGGGTCGAAAATGTTGGCCATGTCTTTTTCAGGGATCCCCTTGCCCTGGTCAGTGATTGAAATCATTATATAATCGCCTTTAGGCAGAGGGATGGTTTTATTTTTCAGGCCGGTGCTTTTTGCCGTGACCGTGATTGTTCCTCCTTCCGGCATTGCCTGCAGGGCGTTAATGGTCAGGTTATGGATGACCTGGCTTATCTGTCCGGGATCGATCTCGACATTGTGCAGGTCGTCATCAAGCTCAAACTGCGGGCTGACATTGGACCCGCGCAGTACAAAATCAACGGTGTCAACGAGGATGTCCCGGATGGTGGTGATTTTTTTTATCGGCGCGCCCCCCCTGGAAAAGGTCAGCAACTGCTGAGTCAGGTCGCGTGCCCTCAGGGACGCTTTTTCTGCGCTGTTCAGCATATCGTGAGCGTCGTTATCGGCGGTGATGCTGTTTTTCGCAAGGGAGATATTGCCCACGATCGCGGTGAGGATGTTGTTGAAATCGTGCGCAATGCCGCCGGCGAGAAGGCCCAGGGATTCGATTTTTTTTATTTTGAGGATCTCTTCTTCCTGTTTCTTGCGTTGCGTCACGTCCCGCGTTATGCCCCTGAAGCCGATCCCTTCTCCTGAAGCGTCACGTATCAGGGAGGCGGATACCTCCATGGTTTTTTATCTCGCCGTTGCGGTTAATAATTTCGAAGTCTATGATTTCTTCCGTTTCTCCGGTCCGGTATATTTTGTTGAATATATTATAAATCCACTGCGACCATTTAACAGTAGTGTAGTTTCTGTTGTCCATGCCGATCAGTTCCTGCATGGTGTAGCCGGAAAATTCTTCAAGGGATTTATTAACGAACATAAAACGTCCCTTAAGGTCTACTTCAAAATATCCTTCCTGGATGCTCTGGATGATGTTGCGGTAGCGCTCTTCACTTTCTTTCAGGGCCTTTTCTCTTTTCAGCAGCTCCTGCTGAGACTGGATCAGCTCTTCGTTGATGGCCTCGAACTCTTCATTCGAGGCTCTGAGCTCCTCATTCTGGGAGGTAATTTCAAGCTCGGCCAGTTTTGCCTTTTCAAGCGCCTGCCGGTGGATGGTGAAAATCTGGTAGGAAATTACTCCAATAAAAATCATGGCGATGAGGTTGTCCTGGAAATATTCGGTAATCAGGCCCTGGTCGAAGTTGTATTCGAACTTTAAATAAATAACAAACAGTGTCAGCATCACCGCATTGATTATAAAATATATAAGCACATCCCGAGCCCTGCGTGAAATGATCAGGGGCAGGCTGGTCATAAGCCCCAGTATCAGGACGATCGTGTCCATTTTAATTATGGCGTTCCCCTTGTCGCTTCCGAGAAACATCACGAGCCACAGCGCGGTCAGGGATATCGCCATAAATGAATGTGCTGCCGGGGGGAATTTCCCTTTTTTCAGCAGTACAAGGATGATCAGAATTGAAAAGAAAACAGCCGTGGGAGCGATTTTTTCTGCCGGGCCAAGTTCTCTCATAAAAGCCGAGATAATAAAAGAGGGGCAGACAATTAAAAGGATTACCATCAGAATAGCCAGCAGCGTTTTGGCTTTCTGAAGGGTTACATAGTCGGTTGTATGGTATTGTTCAAGAAAATAATTTGATATCTTATTAAACGGAAACATAACCTTCATGTGAACATTACTGTAAGGGATCATTATTTTTGGCTGCGGTTCCGTAAAAATGGAAACCAAATACGCCGAAGGCAGGGTAGTACTTTATTTTTTTTCTGCCAATAACAATATTTATTACCGTCCGTTAAAATGGTTTTTTTTTAATTAATCAGTTAAAATTATTATATTATTAGTGTAAATTTGACGGGGATACGATTTAGTAATGTTTTCTTTAAATTAAGCTGAAAGTTTCTTTTTTTAATTATAATTTGAGGAAACAGGGCGGGGCCGTGTAAGCATGCATTGCGTTACTACACGTGTTATTCTGTTGATTTCCAGCAGAAGAGATAATGGTTTTATGTTATACGATGATCAGGAACCTGCCGCAATGGGTGCAAACCGGGATGCCCTTCCTTTCTTTGATCTCTTTAAGGTGGATGGGGGGTATCTGCATGTGGCAGCCTGAACAACTGTTTTTTTCCACAATTGAAAAGGGATTATGCCTTTTCTTTTTCATCCTTTCGTAATAGGTTAATGACCGGTTATCGATGAGTTTTTTCAGATCGTCAATTTTTCTGGTCAGTTCGGTGTTTCCTTTTTCTTTCTGCGCGTTATAAAGCCGGTCAAGCCTGATAATCAGGTCAAGATCCGAAGAGGGGACTCCCTGAAGGTTTTCTTCGGGATTGTATTCGCTGTTGTCAACATCTGAAAGCGAATTAAAGTATCCTGCAGCCTCTTTGTGAAGAATTGAATAAAATTTTGCGGGAGTGCGGTTATTGTCGAGGTTATTTTTCTTTTCCGCGTTTGAGAATATTCGCGCCATCATCCCGATGAGATAAAGATATTTGGTGCTTAACTCTGATGGGAAGATGCTCAGGAGCACATATTCAACAGGGTTGCCGTCGAGTGACTGGTAATCAACCGGTTCATTCAGGATGCCAAAAATAGATATGAACTTCGAGACCGTTTCTGTCCTGGTGTGCGGTATGGCAAAACCGTTTCCAATTCCGGTGTTTTCAAGTGATTCCCGGTGTACGATCTGCGCGTAATAGCGGTCCTTGTTTTCAATCAGGCCAAGATCCTGCAGCTTCCCGATCATTTCTTTGAATACCAGTTGTTTTTCTGTCGCTTTGACTTTGATTATCTGGTCTTTGGTAAAGAATAGGTCGAGGTCCATAAAGAAGCTCCTTGCAGCAAGATTGAATCGGTCGTTATACGCACGGGATGGTTATGCCTTTATTGTTAATACAAAGAGTAAATCCGCCGCGGCCGATGTCAAGGGATTATTTTGGTAAATTTTTTTTCGTTTCATCAGTATTGCCCTGTCAGCCTCATGGTTATCGGTACAGCGTGCTTCGGCAGGATTTTTTTAAGTATTCTGTGGTGAGTATACCGGTGAATCCATGCATCCGGGAGTAAAATCAGGGTATTTTGACGCAATAATGGTATGGTATTATAAATCAGGACGGAACAATAAGTAATTATTATTGACTTTTTGTAAAAATATATGATTATTTTCAAAAAAATCATATGAGTATACGAGAGGGAGATATGAGTAAAGCAAAGGTCGTTAAAGTCGCTTCTTATGAAAGTGTTACCCGTTCCATAAATCCTGGCACCGGGGAGGTTCTGGGGGAATATCCGCGTACCTCTATTGAAGAAATCCAGATGATGGTCGACAGGGCCAGATATGTTCAGCCGTCATGGCATGCTCTGGGACTGAAAAAAAGAACCGGTTATGTTTTAAAGTTCAGGGATTACATCCTGGATCATCTTGACGAGCTTGCTGAAGCTATAGCAAGGGATAACGGGAAAACCAGGGTTGACGCTATGGCCGCGGAAGTTGTTCCTGCCGTGATGGCGGTCACCTATTACTGTAAAAACGCTCAAAGGTTCCTTAAAGACCGCCCGCTTGCCACAGGCACGATAGCTTTTATTAACAAACGAAGCACGATCGTCCGTGTCCCTTTTGGCGTCGTGGGAATAATCGGCCCCTGGAATTATCCTTTTTCCATTCCTTTTTCTGAAGTGGTGATGGCTCTTCTCTCTGGCAATACCGTGCTGCTGAAAACATCCGACGAAACACAGACTGTCGGTTTCGCCCTCAAACGCTGCATAGAATCAGCCGGTCTTCCTGACGGAGTTTTTAATTACGCCAATTTACCCGGAAGATTCGCGGGGGATGCTTTTCTTGAAGCGGGCCTGAACAAGCTGTTTTTTACCGGGTCAGTTTCTGTGGGCAAGTATTTAATGAAGAAAGCCTCTGAGACGTTGACTCCCGTGTGCCTGGAACTGGGCGGCAATGACCCCATGATCGTATGCGAGGACGCTGACCTGGAGCGAGCCGCAAACGGCGCGGTCTGGGCCGGGCTTCAGAACGCCGGACAGTCATGCGGCGGCGTTGAGCGGATATATGTACACCAGAAAGTTTATGACCGCTTCATGGTTCTTCTTAAAAAGAAGGTCGAGGCCCTGAGAATAGGGTATGACACTGACTTCAACGTTGATATCGGGGCCATGACAACTGAGCGTCAGATCGCGACAGTCCAGTCCCATATTGATGACGCCCTGGCAAAAGGTGCCACGATTTTTGCCGAGTCCAGACCGCCAAAAACAGCCAGGGGACGTTTTATTCCCTGTACCGTGCTTACCGATGTTGACCATACCATGACCGTAATGCGTGACGAAACATTCGGCCCTGTTCTTGGCGTGATGAAAGTCAAAAACATCGATGAAGCTCTTGAGCTGTCCAATGATTCCTATCTGGGCCTTACCGCGTCAGTATGGTCAAGGAACAGGAGCAGGGCGAAAAAAATCTGCAGAAAGCTTCAGGCCGGTGCGGTGACCATTAATGACCATCTTATGAGTCATGGCCTTGCGGAAACACCGTGGGGAGGTTTCAAGGAATCCGCTATCGGGCGCACGCATGGCGACATCGGTTTTAGTGAAATGACCCAGCCGCAGGTAATAGTGAACGAACTCCTTCCTTTTGCCCGGAGAAATTTCTGGTGGCATCCTCATACTAAAAAAGTATATGAAGGGCTTAAGGGTGTTGCGCAGTTTCTTTATGGTCCGGGTCCTGGCAACAGGATTACAGGATCAGCAAAGCTTATGGCAACCTTTATGAGGACCTTCACCAGTTGGAAGTGAGTGGCTGACTTCATCCTTCCCGGCCGGGTTTCGCTGAAAATAATTTATCCCCTCCCTTAATGGGGGGGGGAGAGGGGAGGGTTATTCATAATTATTGCATTAACCGGGACATAATACCTTCCCTTTAAAGACTTATCTCCGCGATCTGATGCTTTCATAATTTCTTTGACACTATTGTGCGACATGCTATAGTATTTACATCATGATTCATTATACCGGAGGTGCGTAAATGGCAACTGCAGCAATCATTTTCGCCTGCATCAACATGGTTTTAGCAGCCGTGGAACCCCTGCTCGCAGGAATGGCCGCATATGGCATGCTTTTCGGGACCTGTGGCCTGTTATTGGGGGCAATAAGTATCCCGAAAGAGTGGGATGATTCCGGGAAAATGCCGCCCAGGACAATATTGGGACTTGCGCTGAACGGTATCGCGCTACTTATTGCAGTCGTAATCGGCCTTATTTAGTTGATTACACTGCCCAGCCGGAACTCGATCCATCGGTACGCTTCGATATTTTTCGTAGCTTATTCCATCGTATTCCCCGGAGGCTGATGCTGAACAAGAAAAGATGAAGGCCTAACAACTGTCATGCACACAAAAGGCCGGGACAGCGTCTCGGTCTTTTTTATCGGATAAAAGAATATCTCATCTGCCGGAGGCATCTGCGGCGTTTACTGGTTGACGCTCCAGTGAATTCAGGTGATGATATACCACGGTTATGCAGATAAAATGAACATTTCAAAGTTAAAAATGGAGTTAAAACCAGTGTCATCCCAGGCATCAAGTTTATCCGCGCAAAAGACAAAAACAAAAACCATCCTTCTTGTCGAGGATGAAGTTATTTCTGCAATGGCAGAGGCAACATCACTTGAAAAAGAAGGCTTTAGCGTGATTACGGCTTATAACGGCGAGGAAGCCGTTGAATATGCTACCAGAAATACGGGTATAGACCTCATCCTGATGGACATTGACCTCGGGGCCGGCATGGACGGCACCCGGGCAGCGGCCATTATCCTGAAATATATCGACATCCCCGTACTTTTTCTCTCGAGCCACACCGAACCGGAGATTGTTGAAAAGACAGAGAAGATCACTTCTTACGGATATGTCGTCAAGAATTCGGGCAAAACCGTTTTATTGGCCTCCATAAAGATGGCATTCAAACTTCATGAAGCGAACAGAAAGCTGCAGATGACCAGTGATAATTTTTCCACGGTGTTTCATTTGAACCCGGTCGCGATGACAATAACGCAGATCGACAGCAACCTGATCTCTGATGTGAATAAGGCTTTTTCCAGGCTTAGCGGTTACAGTGAGGCGGAGGTCGTTGGGAAGAACGCGCTGAAAGACCTCAATATCTGGGTTGATCCTGAAGACCGGCATAACATGGTGCGGGACCTCAAGAGGAATGGCCGGGTTGACGGCCTTGAACTGATGTTCCGGATGAAAGACGGCACCCTCAGGATTGTGGAGGCCGCCGGGGAACTCATTACCTATAACAATAAACCGTCCATGCTTGGCATCTGGCAGGATTTTACCGAGCGCAAACGGGCCGAGGAATTATTACGTGAGAGCGAAGGGCGTTACCGAACGCTTTTTGAAAACGCGACCGAAGGACTTTTCCTCACCACTCCCGAGGGCCGCTACATAAACGTGAATCCCTCGACTGCCAGAATGTTCCGTTATTCCTCTCCAGAGGATATGATCAATTCCGTGACCGATATCGGCCGGCAGATTTATGCGCATCCGGAAGACCGCGACACATTCATTAGTATAATGGCGGAGCAGGGAAAGTGTGAGGGCATGGAAGTTGAGATGGTGCGCAAGGATAAAAACCGGATATGGATAAGGATGAATGTCCATGTCGTGCGAGATGGACAGGGGAATATCCTGCATTATGACGGAACCTGTGTGGATATAACTGAAAGCAGGCGCATTGAAGAAGCGCTTAAGAAAAGTGAGAATGAATTCAAGAGCCTTTTCGATGCCAGCCCTACCGGCATCGGACTGCTGAAAGACCGCCGGTTATTAAAAGTAAATACTCAATTGGTCAAAATGTTAGGTTATACTCCCGACGATCTGCTGGGCAAGTCTGTGCAGGAATTCTATGCTGATGATGATGAATTCAACCGGGTAGGGGAAACAATATACGGCATGGTTGAGCAAAGCGGCGTGGGTGAGATAGAGACACGCCTGATGAACAAGAGCGGCCTGATGATTGATGTTTATATAAGGGCAAGCGCGGTTGACCGGCATGATGCTGCAGCCGGGACGATAATAACCGTTCAGGACATAACCGAACGCAAACGTGCGGAAGAAGCGCTCGGGAAAGCCCTGCAGGAAAAAGAAACGCTTTTTCATGAACTGCAGCACCGCATGAAAAACACCCTTATGATGATTAAAAGCATCCTGTCGATTGAAATAGAACATTCCGGCCGCGCCGACACCCAGGCTGTTCTTGAAAACATCAAAGGAAGAATAGAATCACTGGCTTTCCTTTACACCATTCTTTCTCAATCAAAATCACTGACTGAGGTAAGCCTTGATGAATATATTAATTCAATTGCCGTATCTCTGGCAGATTCCTGTATTTCGGGAATAAACTCTGTAAAAATTGAAAAACAATGTGATCACTTAGTTACCAATGTGAAAAGCGCGGCTGCGTGGGGACTTATCGTTAACGAATTGCTGACAAACGCGTTGAAATATGCGTATCCAAAGGGCGAAAGCGGTGTGATCCTCATACAGCTGAAAAAAAGAGACAGTGACATTATGCTGTCAATTTCAGATACTGGCGCCGGCCCGGCCGCGGACTTTGATATCGACGAACCGAAAGGGCTGGGCCTTCTTCTTGTCAAAATGCTTGCCCGGCAACTCGGCGGCGAACTTTCGTTCAAACGCGGGAAAGATAACGTTTTTATGATTACTGCACCGCTTTAATGAGCGTCCCGATATGGTATGTTTTTAAGGGTTCAGATTCTGTCAAGCTCTTCTGGCAGCTTCTTCACAAAGGAACGGATTTCATCACGCACCCTGCGGTAGTGAGCAAGGGCCTCTTCTTCTGAAGAGGCATTTTCCGCGAGCAGGGGCGGGTCGTCGAAACCGAAATGGCTCACTTTGGTTTTGCCGGGGAAAAAAGGGCAGGTTTCGGCCGCGTGCCCGCACAGGGTGATCACATGGTCGAACTCAATACCGGAAATCTCGTCAATTTTTTTTGACCGCTGCGACGAGATGTCGACTCCGGATTCGGCCATGACTCGCACCGCCCGCGGGTCAATGCCTTTGGGGTCAGTGCCCGCGGAAAATGCCTCGATAGCGTCATTTTTCAGGTGGCGGGTGAATCCTTCCGCCATCTGACTGCGGCATGAGTTGCCCGTGCAGAGAAAGAGTATTTTCAATTTATGCATATTTTATTTTTTGCTTATCAGTTTCTTGATGTCTTCGACCGACGGGACCCTTCCCGCGATCTTTACTTCGCCGTCGACCACAAGGGCGGGAGTTATCATAACGCCGTAGTCCATGATTTTATTGATGTCTTTGACTTTTTCAAGTTCATAGTCAAGGCCAAGCTCGTCCGCGGCCTTTCTGGAAACTTCTTCGAGCTTGGCGCACTTGGCGCATCCTGTGCCCAGTATTTCGAGTTTCATGTTTTCCTCCTAAAAAAACGTCCCAAAGATCATGCCGCTGATCGTGGCCATGATGACCACCAGCGAGCAGAATACGATTGTTTTTTGCGTGCCGATGTAACTGCGGATCACGAGCATGTTCGGCAGCGATAGCGCAGGCCCGGCAAGCAGGATCGCCAGAGCGGGGCCTTTGCCCATGCCCGCGCCGAGCAGGGCCTGGACTATCGGTACTTCGGTAAGTGTCGCGAAGTACATGAAGGC
>DAIUKG010000033.1:0-1854 GCA_036848375.1 Spirochaetota bacterium | reverse complement strand
TTCCACCATGCTGTTTCATACCAGAGCACGAGCACCAGGGCGAAGACCGCTGCCGAGCCCGCAGTGATGATCCATTTGAACGAGAAAATAAAATGAAAAAATCCCGACTGCTCCGCGGGCCTTCCCCAGTTCGCAAAGACCAGTATCGCGACCATGGAAGCGAAATATATACTGTCTTTCCATAACGGGCGTTTTATTTCCGGGGCCGGCATATGCAGGGCCGCCCTGGATTTTTCAATTTCTTCGTTCCTATAAATGAAATGCATGATGCCGCCGATGACCACGCTGAAAACCACGGCACCTATTGCCCGGGCCAGCCCAATGTCAACGCCTATTATCCGGGCAGTAAGGATGATGGCCAGCACATTGATTGCCGGGCCGGAATAGAGAAAAGCGATCGCCGGCCCGAGCCCCGCCCCCATGCGGTAGATGCCTGAAAAGATAGGAAGTACCGTGCACGAACACACCGCGAGGACTGATCCTGAGACCGAACTCACCCCGTAGGCAAGAAGCTTGTTTGCCGCCGGCCCGAGATATTTCATGACCGATTCCTGTCGCACAAAGGTCGCTATTGCGCCCGCGATGAAAAAGGCGGGCACCAGGCAGAGCAGGACATGCTCCCTTGCGTACCATCGGGCGAGGTTCAGGGCCTCGAAGACCGCGTTGTCGAAGCGCGAGGTTCCAACCGGCATGCAATAGAGCGCGGTAAAAAATGCCGCGATCCAGAGAAACGGCTTCCACTCGGTTTTCCATTCGAATTTCATGAGATTTTAATACTCCGGTTATTTCAGTATTTTTGGCAAAACAGCCAAATATAAACAAAAAAAATTATTTACGGGACCTGCATGCCATCAGGATCTCGCCCTGCTGTTTCATGTTGCACTCAATCACTTCCTCAAGACATCCCAGAAAATTAAGAATACAGGGGGTCTTCAGGTAATAATAAATACTGGTGCCCGATTTCCTGTCACCTATGATCCCGGCGTTTTTAAGAATTGAGAGGTGTTTTGAAACTGTTGACATGTCAGTGCCGATTTCCGCGGTAAGCTCATTGACGCAGCGTTCACCTTTGCTCAGTTCTTCCACGATAAATAATCTGCTGGGATGAGCAATGGCCTTTATTATCGCGGCCCGTCCTTCATCCTAGTGCTGTGTTTCTGGCTTCATATTATTTGGTTATTTAGCAAACTATGCAATAATTGTCAAGGATTATTCGGGTATTTGGGGTCAGAGCAACTATTGGGGCCCGCAGGGGCAGGTTCCCAGCCTGGCCCGGGGTCAGAGCAAATATTTTGCATCAGGGTATGTATGCGGGGTCAGAGCAATATTGGGGCCCGCAGGGGCAGGTCCCAACCTGCCCGGGGTCAGAGCAAAATATCCGGAGTCCGCAATGGCATGCCCCATATCGGGGTCAGAGCAAATAATATTATTGAATATCAGACATTTCCCAGGAGCATTTCTGCGAGTTCGGGCAGTGTTTCTTCAGCAGGTCCCTTGATAAAGATATCGGTAATGGAGCCGGTAAGGCCGGTTTCCTGCAGGTTCAGTTCCACAATCGTTGCCCGGTTTTTTTTCGCGATAAAGGGGATGTCCGCGGCAGGCTGCACCACTGCCGAGGTGCCGATGACCATGAGCAGGTCACAGGTCCCGGCAAGGAGCTGCCCTTCCCATATAATGCCCGCGGGTATTATTTCGCCAAAAAGGATTATTCCCGGTTTTAGAATTGCGCCGCATATGGTACATCGGGGGATTTTTTCATGTTCAGAAAATTCATTGATGCTGTACCGGCCATGGCAGTTCAGGCAATCAAGGCGCATCGAGCTGCCGTGATATTCAAGTACATTGCGGTTTCCC
>DAIUKG010000032.1:0-44936 GCA_036848375.1 Spirochaetota bacterium | reverse complement strand
GACCCCGGTGAGACCCCAGGTGAACCCATAATGGGCATGGCACTATAAATTTGCTCTGACCCCGGCGTACAAAAGTAATAGACAGATCACCAGAGAGCAGAATAATTGTATTATGAAAAGTATTGAAAAAGCGTACCACCAGTTGACTGGTGCTCTTGGACCTGAACGGGTATTCATTGACCGGGACATACTTGAAGTATATGCGCATGATGAAACATCGGATCTTTCAGCCATGCCGCAACTGGTGGTAAGGGCAGAATCAACTGCTGAAGTCAGTAAGATTATATCCATCTGCAATGACGAAGGTGTTCCGGTGATTCCCCGGGGTGCAGGCAGCGGTGTTACCGGTGGCGCTGTTCCCGTTCTGGGAGGGCTGGTTCTGTCGCTTGAGCGGATGAACCATATAATTGAAATTGACCGGTACAATATGGTTGCCGTAGTTGAGCCCGGCGCCATTACTGGCGAGATTCAGAAAGCGGCTCTTGCAGAGGGTCTCATGTATCCTCCTGACCCGGCGAGCCTGGATATCTGTTCAATCGGCGGTAATGTCGCAGAAATCGCAGGTGGCCCACGGGCTGTAAAATACGGGACAACAAGGGATTATGTTCTTGGCCTCGAATTCGTACTCGCTGACGGAAGTATTATCACTACCGGCGGTAAATTCGTTAAAAACGCAACCGGATACAATCTTACCGGTATTATTCTGGGGTCAGAGGGAACCCTGGCCGTGATAACGAAAATTTTTTTAAAGCTTGTTCCCGCTCCCCTGTATAGTGTTGATCTGCTTGTCCCGTTTGACTCGCTTGAAGAAGCAATTGATGCTGTTTACCGGGTTCTTCAGAGCAGGACGGTCCCTGCTGCGATGGAATTCATGGAGGAGGACGCGATCAGGCTTGTTGCCAAATTTCATGGCGGGGATATGCCGTTTCCTGAAGCACGGGCACACCTGCTAATACAGCTTGATGGACCTTCAGAAGATTCGTTACACCGCGATCTTGAGAAAATAGCGGATGTTATTGGGGGTCAGAGCAGCAGAATAATTGTTGCCTCCGGGGGGGCCCAGCGCGACCGCCTCTGGAAGGCCAGGCGTGCGATCCGCGAAGCCATCCACGCTGAAAGCCCGGTATTTCTTGCAGAGGACTGTGTGGTACCCAGGTCTGAAATTCCGTCTTTTCTGGTCGATTTAAAGACATACTTCACCGGGCAGAACCTGCACTCGATTATGTTCGGGCATGCGGGGGACGGCAACGTCCATATTGATGTGCTCAAGGGAACCATGGATTACACTGCATGGAAGGAGATGCTTCCGGGCCTGAAAGAGCAGATCTATAAGCGTGCCATATCCCATGGAGGGACCATTACCGGTGAGCATGGGATCGGGTGTTTGAGAAAAGATTATCTTAATCTTGCTCTGACCCCGGCTGAAATAGAACTGATGAAGCGGATCAAACAGGCATTTGACCCCAGGGGCATCATCAATCCGGGCAAACTTATTCCCTGAAATTTATTTCAGGGGAATCATTTTCAGTATTTCCCTTCCTTCAAAATCGCCTGCCAGGGTAAAGCAGTGCCCGAGTCCTTTGGGTATGTACTGAAATACTTCTTTAGTTATGCAGAAATTTCCCTGTGCAGTGAATTTCTGCCCCAGGTGAAAAATCGAATTGATTGAATCCGAGACAATTGTGCCGGTATCCCCGCGGGTTCTATATACGGTATTACCGACATGCATGGCGATCCTGTAGGTCAGGAGAATATCAAGGTTGAATATCTCGGAGCTGGTGATTGTGTTGTCCAGCATGAGCTTGAAGGCCGGGATGATCGCACTGCACTCTTTGCCGTCAAACGGGAAAAGGACGAGCCCGCCGAAATCCATCCACATCCAAACCTTGCCGTTGACTGAGCTGACAACATCGGATATGTGGTCATGGAATTTTTTAAGAACCACAGATGCGTAATCATGGCCCATTTTTTTGAATTCGGCCTTGTTGTCCAGCTCGATGAACATGAAAAGAAACGTGTACTCATTGCCGGATTTAATTCCCTGCCAGCTGTCACCGGAGAGGATATAGTCTCCTCCTTTTATTTTTTCTTTTTCAAGGAAACATGCTATTTCTTCTGATCTGAAATCAAGTGCCTGCTGGAGCCTTTTGGCGTTGAGCCCGGATGTGGCGAGTTCTTTGCCGATATAATCAGAGGCGCCTTCAAAAAAGACTAACGCAGTATCTTTAAATATTCCCTTAGCGTCAATCACTCCGAAGTTAAATCCTTCTATCTTGTTGACAGTCTGCATCGTTTTTTTCATTGCGGCTTCGGTCTGGTTCCATGCGTCAAGATAGATGAACCCTCCGCCTCCTGCGGCAAGCCTTTTTTTGAAATCGGCAAAGGGATAAAAGCTTATCGTAAACCCTTTTTTAATTCCCGCAAAATATTTACCTGCGTTTTTATTGTCGCTGAAAATATAAATATCCATGGCTCACTCCCATCGCAGCTGGTAATTGAAATATTCGTTGTCATTGTTCCCGTCAACCAGTTTGAAGTGGCTGGCAAGCTGGGTATCAAGCGAGGTTTTAATGATGTTGCTTATGGTGAGGCTGTTGGGCCTGGTGTACTTTGACTCGATTTCGATGAGCTTTTTTATCACGTCGATTTTTTTTATGTCTTCTTCATTGTCCGTGTACATGCAGCTCCCTCCGTGGATGGCGAGCCTGGCGCTTATGGGCTTGTCGAGCGGGCATTTGACCTGGTTATAGATAAAAAGGTCATGGATGATCTCCATCCCGCTCAGGGTCGCGTAGAAGTTTTTGTTTGAGAAGTAAAAGGCGACCATGCCGCCGTCCCCTTCCCAGTTCCATATTCTTCCATTGCGTTTGTCAATGGCATTCTGGACGATTGCCCGAAGGTCGGCATAGGTCTGTTTGATAAGATGTTCCGGGTACTGTTTGACCAGCTTGGTGTTCCCGACGATGTCCAGACGAAGAAAGGCGAAGATATAATCCTCGCCTTCGCGGAGCGTCCCCCAGTTTCGTGTTCGTCGCATTACGGGGTCTTCTACGAAAATTTTATTAACCTGATCATAAATCAGGCCGAATTCCTGAATTTCCTTTATGATCTGCTTGAGGTGATTAATCGGGTATCGTTTGCCCATGTATCCGTCTGTATGGTACAGAATGAGCCTGTTGATAAATTCGAGATACAGGTTCGCGCTGATAACATCACGCACGATCTGCTTCGCGGCGTCCTGTTTTTGTATAGGGATTGTTTCGGGCAGCCCGGTTCTCTGGTATACATTGTAGTTGGGGAAAAGGGGATCGATGAGCTTGATCATTGTCCTCACGTCAAGGGATTCTGAAAGCGCCTTGATGGTAAGATTCGAGAGAGCTGAACGTATTTGCATACACGGTTCCTTTTTTATAAGCTTATCTGACTGTTATGCTCAACTGAGCAACGTCCCCGCGGACATTAAATTAATTTTACCGCCCGCACGTATTAATTAACTGCTGACAGACAGAATTCAACCACTATTGTATACCGTCAAGCAGCATTTATTCAAGTGAATTAAACAGGACCTTTGTTCCGTCAAATACAGGGCCGTTCACACAGGCCCGCCTTATACCTTCTGTCGTTTCTATAGTGCATCCGGCGCAGATCCCGAACCCGCAGCCGAAATAGTTTTCCACTGATATTTCAACCGGGACGCCCCGGGCGATTTCCGTTGTTTTTTTCATCATTTTCGTCGGCCCGCAGGTGTAGACCCTGGTGAAGTTATTTGCAGCGATCAGCTTTTCCATTAAATCGGTCACCAGCCCCCGGTGCCCTTCAGATCCGTCATCAGTGGTGATATGGAACTCATCGCACTCCTTCCTGAACCTGTCCGCGCAGTAAACATATTCAGCTGATGAAGCACCGAAAATCATGGTCACAGTTGCGCCTTTTTTTCTCAGTCGTTTTGCCAGATAAAACAGCGGAGCACATCCCACGCCGCCCCCGACAAGAAGCGCATGCCCGGCTGTTTCAAGCGTGAAGCCCCTTCCCAGCGGCCCGATAATGTCCAGTGAATTGTCGGCCCTGCTTATCAGCCCGGTACCGCGCCCCACGACCCGTACGATAATTTCCAGAACCGTGCCGTCATGATTGAACACCGAAAAGGGCCGTCGTAAAAGAGGGTCGGTCCCTTCGCATGCTTTTATGGAGATAAACTGGCCGGGCTCGGGAGCCGGGCCGTCATGCCTGATTCTGATGAGGTAATGGTCTCTGGCGACCTGCTTCGGCGTGTCAATTAACTGGTGCATTGCGTGTTCTCTCATAGTGTTTTTACCGTCAGCGCTTTATACAGGGGCCCCGCGGGTGTGAGCGTTGATTCATAGAGGACCAGTTCCGCGAGTTTCGTCCTGCAGAACTCCCGCTCTTTTTCGTTTATGAAATATTCCCTCACTCTGTCCGGAAGGGTGTGCCCGCGTTTGACCCGTGCAAGGGTAAGATGCGCCCGGAACCCGCGTGGTTCCCGGGCAAAGCCAAGGGCGGCGCAGGAGTCTTCAACCTGCCTGAACAGGGAGAGAAGATCATCCCCCCCTGTTTCAAGACCTGCCCAGAGCACCGATGCCCTCGACAGGGAGGGAAAGGCGCCGAGGCCTTTTATCGTACAGGAAACCGCGCCGGAATTCAGGGTCAGAGCAGTGAACTGCCTGACCAGCTCTTCTGCCCGGGCCGATTCAACACCGCCGATGAATTTAACCGTGATATGATACTGCTGCGGTGATACGATTTTTACGCTGGATTTATGCGATTCAAGAAAACGGGCAGTGCCCTCAAGGGACTCAACCGCCGCTTCGTCAAAGGGTAGTGCGATAAAAAGTCTCTGTTCTCTGTTCATGACGTGCATGCCGGTCACATACTACATCATTCCCCGGCTGAATCAATAACTTTTCATGAAGTCATAATCGTCAGTTTCCTGTTTCGGTTCCTGAAAGTGTTTTCCCCGCGTCCGGTAAACGGCCTCTTTCATGGTAAAAACAACGGAAGTCTGCGCTTCACCGTAACGGATGTCCAGGACAATAAAGAAGGCCCGTGTTTCGGCCGGGATCCAGTCAAAGGCCCGGAAAAAAAGCACGGCGTCCTCTGAGGGAATGAACGGAATCAGGCTCCGGACCGTTTCGGTTTTATAGTTTATGGTCTCAATGGAATTTTTTTCACCGGTGAATCTTCTTGGATTGTAGAGATTTTTAACATGAAAAGGAGGCGTACTGCTGTATGAACACAGCACGGCGGCCCGGCCGCTGTCAAGGGCCGGCACTGTTGTCGTTTCATACCTCACGTAACAGTTTTCAACGGTAAGGGGCAGGCGCGAGGTGTTTCTGATGATGATCTGGTAAAAGTCAACAGGGGGGATGTCATAGACCGCGGGCGCGAAATCTTCGGCGCGGTAGTCCCTGAGGGAGAGAATTTTTTTCCATCCCTTTTCGCTCACGTGTTCAAGATACACGTCGCAGGGGATGCTCCTCACCAGGGCCGCTCCGTCTTTGCGGACGTCGATGAACCTGTTTTCCTGAGGTACAATTGCCCGTTTCAGCGGCGTCCCGCATGACAGAAGGAGCATGGCGGTCAATGATGCGAGAAATAGTTTCATGGTTAACGTAATCACGCGTTAACCATCACTGTCAACTTTTTTAGCGTTGATCAGCGCATGAAACCCATCGATAATTCATGCATACGTGAAAAAATTTCTCAACCGTCCGCCCGTATGGTTCCGAATTGTATTTCATGAGGCAATGAATCCCCAATAGTGGTTGCCAAAACCGTGATTCATGATAATAATGGTGCCGTTTATCGGGGGATGTAAAGGGCCGTAACCGTTCATCATCAGCGGCCCGAAATGTTTATGATCATATTATCGCACCAGGAAAGATGAGTGAAAAAAATCAGGCTGTCATTGATACTTTTTGTTGCCACCCTGATGTTTGGTGTTTTCGGTTACCATTTCATTGAAGGGATGTCCTTGTTTGATTCCCTGTATATGACGGTGATAACCATAAGCACGGTCGGGTTCGGCGAAGTGCACCCCCTGTCTCAACAGGGGAGAGTACTCACCATACTCCTGATCAGTACCGGCATCATGATCGCGGCCTATACCCTGGGTACCCTGCTGCGTATGTTCATCGAAGGTGAGATGAGAAAAACGTTTGGGAGAAGAAAAGTGGAAAAGAAGATAGCGGAGCTTACAGACCACTATATCATCTGCGGTTTCGGCAGGATCGGCAAGCTCATCTGCCAGGAGCTGCATGACCACGGCAAGAATTTTGTTGTGATAGAGAACCAGCCTGAAGCGATTGACGAGCTCATCCAGTGCGCTTATCTGTATCTGCCTCTTGACGCCACTGCAGACGAGTCCCTGGTCAAAGCCGGGATCATGAAAGCAAAGGGAATCGTCACCGCGGTTCGTTCGGACGCGGACAATGTTTTCATCAGCCTCACCGCGAAGGGGCTCAAGCCGGACATTTTCATCCTTGCCCGGGCCTCGGAAGAAAAGAACGAAATGAAGCTCAAACGCGCAGGTGCCAGCCGCGTTGTTTCTCCCTACATGCTCGGCGGCAAGAGGATGGCGCAGGTGCTCATCCGCCCGACCGTGGTTGATTTTATTGACATCGCGGTTATGGAGGGGAACCTCGGCCTTCACATGGAGGAAATGATCGTTAAGCAAAAATCAAACCTGATCGGCAAAAACTTGATCGAGAGCAATCTGCGCAGGGATTTCGGCGTGATCATTGTCCTGATTAAGAAATTCAACGGTGATATGATTTTCAATCCGCTGCCCACGGAGAAGCTTGATGCGGGGGACGTTATCGTGGTTATGGGCAAAAAAGAGGACATGATCCGGATGAACAGCGTTGTTTAATCAGTCCTTCCCTTCTCGGTGAAGAGCCGGGAAATCCCTTTCAAAAGATCCTGGAGCCTGAAAGGTTTCGGGAGAAACAGATCAATGACGTTTTTATAGGATGTCATATCCTCGAGCATCCATCCCGAAAGAAGCACAGTAGGAACTTTTTCGTTGAGCTCTTTGATCTTTGCCGCCAGCTCAATTCCCGTGAGCCCTGCTACGCCGTAGTCGGTTACCACCAGGTCATAGTGCTTTGATTTGAACTCTTCAAGGGCCTCCTGGCCGTTTTCGCAGATAAAGACCCTGTTGCCCATCCTGTCGAAAACTTCGTAAAGGATTTTCTGCAGGGAAATCTCGTCTTCCACAACGATGATGTCCAGGTCCCTTATTTTGTATTCGATACTGCCGTTGTCCCTGGCCTTTTTTTCCTGGATCATCCGCGGCGGGAAAAACGCTTTGAGCGAATATGATCCCACGGATTCTTCTTCAATTATTTTAATATTAATTTTTTCAGCTATCTCGCGTATGTTTACGCCTGAAAAGGTATAAATGCTTTTTACGGGCTGGATCTGTTCCGCGTTTTCATCCTTGCTGGTATGCACGGTCAGGCAGATATCATGGTTGCTTTTCAGTTCGATGTGCAGCGTGCCTTTTTTCAGAAGAAAGTTTGCGACTTTCAGTATGATTGAAATGACGATTTCCCTGAGGAGCCTGGTATCGGTTTTTATATGTACGCTCGTAAAGTATTTTCTTTCGATGTTGATGCTTCTTCTCTTCTCTTTGTCTTCGACTTTAAACTGCATCTTGGCGAACTCAATCGCGTCTTCAATGATGTTCACCAGGGGCTCGACTTTTTCGACGATCGCGTCACCCTTGAGCGCGATAAAGTCCTGGATGCGCCTGGTCTGGTCAACCAGGTCGGACACGGATTCCTCTATGAGGTGTATTCCTTCGAGCACGCTCTCCTTTTCGGTGATCTGCAGCAGCAGCTGGGTTTTGCTCATGATCACGTTCACGGTGTTGTTCAGCGAATGGAGGAAGCCCTTGGTTATATCGCTGAGCAGCTGAATCCGGTGCATGGTGTTGATCTGGTCTTTCAGGTCGCGCAGGGCGGTGATGTCCTCGATAATTATTTCAACGGCTGAAATTTCGTTGTTCTGAATTACGGGGTAGAGAATGAGGTTTGCCAGTTTTTTTTCATTGTCACCGGTTGAGATTTTTGTTTCGCCGATCCTCTGAAACGTGTTTTCACCGGATATGATCCCTGAAATGGCTTTTTTTATCCGTTCTGCGTCATAGGGAAAAAGCGACTGCAGGGAAAGGCTGCACTTGTCAGGGACTTCATCCTCGCCATAACCGAAAAAGCTTTCTGCTGAATGGCTGCATTTCAGTATATCGAATTTGTCATCAACCCTGATTATCGGCATCGGGGAGAATTCAAAATGCAGGCTGTCATAGTGAAAATTATCTTCTGATATTATTGAGAGCGTTGACCGGTCGAATGAAAGGAGCCTTTCGTCTACGATTTTCATCAGGGCAAGTATTGAGATGACTGATTCGTTTTCATACATCGGGTAGAGATAGATTTCAACCGGAAGCTGTTTGCCTTCAGATGAATTTATCATGGCAAAACACTGCTTTTCGGTCCCTTTTATCGCGCTCAGGTAAGCCAGAGATATTCTTTTTCTGTATTCGGGAAAGAAGGGATGTTCCCATGCGAGGTGGACACCTTTTTCACTCGGCCTGAAAAAACGTGAAAAAGCGCTGTTGCCATAGATAAAAGTGCCGTCGATCCCCAGTATGCATACCGGATGGTCGAGAGACTCAAAGATTATATATCGGGACTGTTCAGGAGTTTTAAAGTCCGGAGCAGAGGATTCAACATTTATTTCCATTCAATAACCCCAACGTGGGACAATTAAATAAGGGTCCGTTCATTAATAAAGACTTTTTTTCCTTTTTCCACGGTTAATTCTATATTTTTTTCTTTTATTAGAGTTCCGCTGGCATCCTTAAACTCTAAAACAGCTTTGTAGGTGCCCGGTTTTAAGCGCATCCGCGCCAGCTGCAGCTTGTCTGGAAGGGTATGCCAGCATCTGAGGTCAGGTTTTACCTGTGAAAACAGCGCAGCGCCGGTGCCGACGCCCGCGAGAATCCCGAGAATCGTACCCAGGGAGCTTTTTCCGCCGGCCCCTTCGGTTATTTTTTTTGCGGCAATGCCGGCAGCGACCGATGCCGCGGCTTTTACGGCAATAGAGGCGGCGACTTTTCCCGCGAGCAGAGGGTACATGTCATCCATATTGTTGATAGCGGTTGTTGAGATGTCTTCAAGCGTTTGTGTCTTGCAGGATGTGTTTCCAATCCTGATCACGCACTGCTCGATTTTCCCCGGCCGTCGTACGAAACGCGGAATCGGGTTTTGGACGTTGCCCAGGGTCGCCATTACCCCGCCGACCGTGACCCCGGCTGCGAGGTTCCCGGTCGCGAGGGTCGCAACCAGCGCTGTTTTCATGGCCCTGTCCTCAAGGAGCTTGCCTCTGGATTTTTTTATCGCGCAGCGGCCCGACTGATAGATAAGGATCACTTCGCCGCTTTCAGGGTCATAATTGTCTTTGAGGGAAAACTGTTTTAACCACTGGGAATAATCGTCCTGGTAATCAAGCTTTGCCGCGAGCCTGACAAGGTCCCGTTTGACCGGTTCATAATCAGGTTTAAGTTTTAAAATCTGCTGGTATTCAATATAGGCGAATTCAAGGTCTTCCGGGTCGTTGTCAATTTCTCCCGATATTTCATAAGCGACCGCGGTAAGATATTTAGCCATGATGTTTTGCTTGTAGCGGGCCTCGCCGTTTTCACTTTTTATTTTGGCCAGTTCGTTGTTGACCGCCTTGAATTCCACTCGCGCTTCGTCATGGTAATTCATCATGAGAAAATTTATGCCCAGGTACATATGGACCAGCACCTTCTCGAAATCCTCTCCGCGGTAGTTGGTCACGGTTTCGTTGGTAAACAGTGAGGCGGCCTGTTTGCTGATGCTCACCGGGACCACCTTGGCCAGGTCCGAGGCCGGCAGAAGTATCTTGTTGCTCCCGGGAAAATCCCCGGCTGCATGGTATATGTAGCCGCATTCCATCATGTACAGCAGCTGGTCTTTGCCTTTCTTTTTTGCCAGGGGCTGGACAAGTTCCGCCGCTTTTTTATAATTTTCCTGATAGAAATATTTTTCCGGGTCCTTCATTACCTCGAGATAGCTTTTTGAACAGCCTATGAGCAGAAAAGAAGCGATGAAGGATATAATCAGTGGAACAGCTCTTTTCATACGAGTGGCATCCCCCCGCCTGATTATTCAGATGTTCTGATGGTATTGCTGATCTTGAAAAAATTCTGCTGGTCCTGCCATTTGACGACACCGGTCTTCAGGCTGGTCAGGGTCAGGGTCACCACAATGTACTGCTTTTGTTTGCCCCGCGGAAACTGGAGGTTTTCCCGGATTTCGCCGTAGAGATAAAAATTCGGCGACACCAGTCCGCCGGTCGGGATGGCTGTTTCCGGGTCAATAAGCCCCGTCATCCCCTTTCCCATTTCTTTAATGGCTTCCTCGGAATAGGTCCTGTCGATGAACGTTATTCCCTTCTGGAGAAGCTGGGTCACGATTTCATCAGAGAGCATTTTGGTGTCGATGTTGTGATCGCCGGTCTTATTGCGGATTTTTTTTACCTCGATAAATGCATTACTGCCTGAATCTTTCAGGTTCTGATACAGCGAGGCGACCATCTTGTTTACGGTCGTTTTTATTTCCCGCGCTCCCCATTCCCTTGAGCCCTTGTCTTCTGCAGCGTCCCGGTACTGTGTTCCGCTGCATCCTGTGATGATGACTGCCAGCATACACGTTAACAGAATTCTTTTTTTCATTCCAGGTCCCTCCGAAAAAGATTATTCCTTTTTAGTGCAATGTCATGCTCTGTCAATTAAGTTAAATAAAATTTTCAGCGATTTCCATTACCTGTTTCGCCGCTGTGTCCGAATCGTAGTTGGTGACCGTCCCGATAAAATCGAGGCGGGATATGCTGTAGCGATACAGCGGGTCGTAATATTTCAGCAGGAGAAGTTCCACAAACGCTTTAAGGTCTCCGCCGGTGAACAGTTCGATCATTTTGGCAACGGTTTTTTCGCTCAGCTTCGAGCGCAGGCTTTTTACAATGGAAATGACCTTCTCATCATCCCTCACTTTGGTGTATTCTCTGATCAGAATGTCGATTCGCCGTTCCATGGGAGTATCAATATAAATAACCGGCGATTTTTTCATCGCGTCATACAGGGTTTCCGGAATATGGCAGTTGCCGATTTTTTTTGATTCCCCTTCTATAATGGCAAAAGGCTCATTGCCGAGCTCATCGAGGCGACTGGCAAGAAGCGAGTCAAACATCTTCTGACTGTTCTGCTTCAGGCCTATGGCCCCGAAAAGCGAGCTCCGGTGTCCGGCCATGCCTTCAAGGTCGATTCCCGGGCCGATACGGGTGAGTATTTCGGTTTTCCCTGAGCCGGTAAGGCCCTGGAGAACGATAAGCCGCGGCCAGGGGTCAGAGCATTCCAGGCTCCGGAGCACCTGGTGCCGGTATCCCTTGTATCCTCTGTCAAGCCGGTACACCTCAAACCCGAGTGATGAAATCAGGGAAGCAACCGACCCTGAACGCATGCCGCCGCGGGCGCAATAAATAACGATTTGCCGGCCCTGGTAGTTGCTGATTTCGGCAATGATGGATGCTATTTTCCGGCCTCCCATTTCGGTCCCGCGCACAATGGCCTCGTCCCTTCCCGAGTGGCGGTAGAGCGTTCCGATTTCCCTGCGCTCATCATCCGTAAAAATCGGAATGTTCAGCGCGCCGGGAATATGGTCGTGCGCATATTCTGAAGGCGAGCGCACATCCACATAGAGCGGGTCTGTCAGGCCGCGGGATTCAGTGTAGGTTATCATCTTCATGGTTTTTTGTGGCCCGGCGTAAGGGGCAGGAGCCTGGAAATGCTCTGACCCCGGGATGCTGCCCTGATCCCCTGAAGCACAGTGTCCATATACTCTTTCATGATCGGTGAAAAAAGAAGGGGATGAAAATCAGCCCGGCAAACGGTTCTGGTAAAAACTGAACCGCCGTCATACCCGGAAACGGGAAAAGAGTGGTCCTCGTTCATCAGGCGGTCCAGGTTTTGCAGGGGAACCGCGTATATTCCGATGACCTCCCCGTCCCTGAATGAATAACCGTCCAGAGGACGGTTATCGTTAAGCAGGTAAACATGCTGGAATTCACGGTGAAAGACGTTGTCATCCCTTTCTTCATACCTGAAAAAACCCAGGTCAACCAGATCTTTATCTTCCGGGACAATCCCGATCTCCTCTTCCGCTTCTTTTTGTATCTTCTTTTCAGCAAGGCCGAAGGGCACGTGGCCGCCCACCGTGATGTCAAGGCAGTCAGGGTACATCTTTTTGGTCAGGGCCCGGTGCTGGAAAAGCACTTCAACCGTAGTACCGGTGTTTCTGAACACCCACAGGTGAACACCTTCGTGCGGAACCCCGTCCCGGTGAGAAACAGACCGCGAAACGGCCTTTCCGGTTGGAAACACCCCTTCCCAGTCCCATATTTCAAGGAGTTCCTCCTCCTGTTTATTACTCATGAATAAAGCCCCTGTTTTTTATTGAATATAGATGAAAAATAATCCGATAGTTATTATGTTAAGGAAAAAGCACATAATTATACAAGGGATTTTTATCATTCACTGCTGTTGACAACAAAAACAACCATGAAACAGGGCGCGCAACAAAAAAAAATAACGAAAAAGAAGTTCCCGCTGGGGATTTTTCTGATGCTCTTTATTGTGCAATCGCTGATCGCTTCAGCCGGTGTTGTTTTTTATTACTATAAAACCGGGCTGACGAAAATTCAGGATATGGAAAAATACCGTAAGAGTTTTTCCATAACACTGGCTGATGCGTTTGCCGAAGTCGCTGAACTCAGTCATCGTTCGGCGAACTATTCGAAATTAAAGTCGCTCTTCAAGGAAAAAATCGGGGAAAACATAATTGATGAGGCCTTTTTTGTGCTTAAAAACGGCACTCTGATTGTTCATTCCAATAAAAATATCGAAAAAAGTTTACATGGCAATATAGCCAACGACGAATTTTCCTATAATATTGACATGATCCTTTTGCCCCTTAAAAAGAAGACCCGGGAGGTCATCTTTACACCGTATAACATAATCGGTAAAATCGTGCCGTTTAACCGGCAGGAAAAAGACCTGATAAAACAGTATGTTTACAAAGACATCAATACCCTTGGATGGCTCGTGACCCGCGGCGTGTACTCCGGGAAAAAGCCGCTGGGGACCGTTAATTTTCTGATTTATAACGAGAAGATTTTTGATTATATTGGAGAACAGATTGAAAAGGCAAAACAGTCGCTTATCTACAGTACCGCGGGCGCTTTTGTTCTGTCTCTGATAATTTCATTGATCGTGCTTATTCGCTACCGGAGCATTCAGAAGAAGACCATTTCACTGGCATTGTCTGAAGATATTGATTTTCCCGTAACAAAAGTCAAAAAAAGCGATAAGGGCCTGAAGGTGGTCCCCTTGCACGCTAAAGTCGTTCGGGGGGATGATGTGATTACCATTGATCTGGATGAAAGCATGTCATCTGAACCCGCTTCATCAATGTCAAGTTCTGAAACCGAAACCGGTGAAATGCCCGCGATTACCGCGCAGAAGATAAAAACGTTTTCATTTACCCGTCGTAGCGAAGAACCTGTGCTTGATATGGGCAAGGAAGTTAAGGACGCCATACCCGTAATGCGGAAGAGGTAATGGATGATTTATATTAAGCATACAGAAGTTCTGGACGGGAAGGTTTCCGTCGTTGAAATCGAGGGCCCTCTGAACAGCCGCACAAGCCCTGATTTCGAGGAGTACATAAACCGGCTGCTTGAAAAAAAGAAACATTTCATCCTGCTCAACGCCGCCAAACTCGAATACGTGAGTTCTGAAGGCATCGGCCTGATTCTATTCATTCAGAAAAAGATTTCTGAAAATAACGGTTCGTTTATTATTTTCAATCTCCCGCGTGAAATATTTTCTTTTTATTCACTGCTCGGCTTTGACAAGATATTCCGGATAGCGGAAAGCAGAATTGAAGCACTGCAGATAATGGACCGCCAGCTGGAGCTCAGGGAACAGGGTATTCAGCCGGAAACCTATGAATCCACTGATTTCGCAGAGAAAAAAACGGTAGATGTTCAGGTTTCAGGTGAGGTCAGCCGCAGTGAAGATACAGTACAGAAAAAAGCCGGTACCGGGACCGGTGGATTCACTCCTTTTGTTGTTGAGTGTACGGGCTGCGGCGCCCTGGTCAGGGTTAAACAGAGCGGTGATTTTCTCTGCCCTGACTGTAACCGGGAATTTACGGTCAGTGATGACAGAACCATAACCTTCCACTGAGGCCTTTTTCTTCAACCTGCCTTACTTGCATGATAAAAAGCGCTCTGACCCCGATGTTGTGCTCTGACCCCGATGTTGTGCTCTGACCCCCATTTTCGTTACAAATTTACGCTTGAAATCTTTTTACTTGACGTGATTTAACCCCTTCAGGAAAATATTTCGGTTGATTTTATTGCATAACCGGTTAAGATCATAAACCTGAAAAAACGGATGGAGAAAAAATGCCAGTCCCTGAAGGAAAGATATTTGATTTCTGCGGTGAGGAGAATATCAGGCCCGAATTCCTCGAGACCATTGATTATAAGGGAAATCCCCAGGAGATCACCTATGAAACCGGTGAATTCAGCGCGGTCTGCCCTTTTTCCGGCCTTCCGGATATAGCCCAGGTCACCATCAGATATGTTCCTGGAGATAAAATTGTTGAGTTGAAATCCCTTAAATATTACCTGATTTCTTTCAGGAATGTCGGGATATACCAGGAAGCCGCGACGAACAGAATTTTTAATGATCTGATGAACTGTATGAAGCCGAAAAGATTAATGATTAAAACTGTTTATAATATCAGGGGCGGCATTCTTTCCACCTGCGTGATGGACTCAGAGAAAATTAACGGGTAATTTTTAAGAGGCATTTTAAAACAGCCTCATTTTGTTATAATTATTTAAGGAATACCTTGATGAAACATTTTGGATTTATACTCGGCCTTGTATCATTTCTTATGCTGGGATGCATGGGAAGCGGGGGAAGCTATAAAACCGGTGATCCTGGATTTCAGTATTTTAAAGTCGCTTTTGAGCAGGACGGAATAGTGAGAGATGTTGAAAACAATACGGTTTTTCTTAAAAAGAAGCCCTTTACCATAATTGTTTCATTTTCAGAAAATGACGGTGTTTTTGTGAACGCGTCGCTGAAACCAGAATCGTTCGCGGCCGCAATGAACGGTGAGAAAGTTGACAATATTCCCGGTTTCAGGGACCCGGGACTTGATGAAGAAATGTTCAACAAGGATGAAATGCTCGCGGTGTCGGTTGCGGTGCCGAATTTCTGGCATTACTCAAGTGATAATGACCACCGCTTTACTGAAGTGATCACCAAAAAGAATGTTCTCATGTGCAGAAGAAATATCTCTCATATTAACCTGGTTGATTACCGGAAAAAAATTGATATCGCAGATTTGAAGGAATCCGAGCTGTTCCTGGTGTTCATGAAGATGGAATGGAACAATGATTTTACCCGTAAAATTGAAATTAAAAGAGAATTTTTCAAACTCGATTTTTCCGATACTAATACCAGGTAACATCCGGATGAACAGGGGAGCATTGTCCACAATACCCTATGACAGGCTGAAGGAGCAGATTGAAAAAGAGCTGTCCTCCTTTCTTGAAAAAACGGCACAGTCTCATGCCGTGTCAATGCCCGCGCTCTCCTATGAACAGGGAACCACGAAGATTTCCTTTACCCTTCCCGATTTTTCAGAAAGCAAGCTTTTCGGGTTTCTTGGAATTATCAAGAACCATCTGGCCAATCTGCGAATACATTCTTTTGAGGACGGCTATTTCGCGTTCCAGGCCCTCAACGCCAACCTTTTCACTACTGATAATATTCTTGATAACCTGAAAGTTGAATTTTTCAATCTTTCGACGTCATCAAAAGCGGAAATATCGAAAAAAGGAGACCTGAGCCAGGAAGAGGCCAATGTCTGTATTGAGCTGTTCAAGGCGGCGTATACCGCGAGCAGGGAAGACCCCTGTTACCGGCTGAGAAAGCTCGGCTCATCTCTGATAGCCGGCAACAGCGACATTACCTGGGATTACATAGCCGGGTATGACGAGGTAAAAAGAAAAATAAGGGAGACGATCATTCTTCCTCTTAAAAATCCGGATGTCTATGATTCCATAGCGCGGCAGACGAGAAAAATTTTTGAGTCTAACCGGCCGCGGGCGGTGCTCTTTGAAGGCCCTCCGGGGGTCGGCAAAACAACCGTTGCCCGCATCATCGCCGGAGAGGTTGACATCCCCCTGGTTTACGTTCCCGTTGAATCCATTATGTCGAAGTGGTACGGGCAGTCGTCCCAGAACCTGTCGGGCATATTTGACGCGTGCGAGGACATGGGCGGTGCCATCATTTTTCTGGATGAAATCGATTCCCTGGCGGGATCGCGCAACCAGAACATGTTCGAGGCCACCCGCCGCATACTGTCAGTGCTGCTGCGCCGCCTTGACGGCATCGACGCGGCGATGAAGACCATCACCATCGGGGCGACCAACCGCAAGGAGGATCTTGACAGCGCCCTGTTAAGCCGCTTTGACCAGACGATACTCTTCCCTCTTCCGAATAAAGAAGAGCGCGCGTCGATTTTTTCAAATTACGCCATACATCTCGGTTCCGAAGAGTGCGCGACCCTGGGCGAACGAAGCGAGGGAGTGTCCGGCAGGACGATCAAGGACCTGTGCGAGTTTGCCGAGCGCCGCTGGGCGCGGAAGATCCTGGTGAAAAAACTTGAACCGTCCCCGCCCCCGTTTGAATACTACCGGCACTCGCTCAAGGTCTGGAAGGACTCGCAGTAGAAAATCACGCTACTCTATATAGGTCTGCCAGTAATCATCAAGATAGTACGTCTTTACCTGCTCGATGGAATCTATCGCGCCGTTTTTGACTGTTACGTTCAGTAAAAGTCCGAGCGGAGCGGTCTCGTCCCTTTCCGAACTGATGTCGAACATGAAATTTCCCAGCGAATAGGCAATGTACCCGCCGTTGTAGCTTTCAACAGCAGTCGTTTTCGCGTCGTCAAGCCACTGGACCACATGGGGATGATGCCCGACAACGAGCGACGCGCCCGCGTCTATGGCCATGTGCGCCATCTGCTGCTGCGCCTGCGCTTTTTGCTCGCTTGACGCTGCTTCACCGTCTTCGTTGGTGTCCGGCATTTGAGCGTATTCCCAGCCGAAATGCACTGACACGATAACGATATCGGCCCGTTCTTTCGCGCTGCTGATATCGTCCTGCATCGCGGAAAAGTCGCCGTATTGTTCAAACCGGTAATCACTCGCCCAGGCAAGGCCCCAGCGTTCTTCATCGTCGTTTTCAGGGCCGCGCGCTATCCATTCGCAGGTAGGGCTGAACCAGGTGTCGTCTGCGTACATGGGAACGTTTGAGTAGCCCAGGAACGCGATCGTCGTCCCTTTGACCTCTTTTATCACCGGGGCATGGGCCGCGGCGTGGTTTTCTCCCACGCCGATGTGGTCGATCCCTGCGGCGTCAAGCCGGTTTACGCAGTCTTCCATTGCTTCGACATCATAATCACCGGTGTGGTTGTTCGCCAGGTTCAGAATGTCAAAACCCGCGTACAAAAATCCTTCTATTGAGTCAGGGGCGGCCCTCAGTGACAATCCATAACCCAGCTTGGACAGAACATTTTTTGTGTCATCCCCCTGGTCAGAAATCAGGCTTTCCAGGTTGCCGAAGGTGATGTCCGCGCCGGACAGGTAGTCGGCAACGTAATGAAAGGGATAGGTGTAATCGCCGTTGCCCTTGGTCGGCTCCTGTATCACTTCTTCGACGAAATGCGCGTAATTGATGTCTCCCACGAAGATAAGACTGACGGGTTCCCCGTTGCCGGGATCATCCGAACCGGGGTCATCGGGATCATCGGACCCCGGATCATCAGGATCGTCAGGATCTGAATCGGCCACTGCGGTAAAATCATTGCGTAAACTGTTCGCCCCGGAAAGGGAGACTTCAAGATATTCGGGAACAAACGTGTATCCTTCGAGTGATGGTGTGATTTGATATGTTCCTTCACTCAGGTTTTCGGCAAGGTAGGCGCCGTTTTCATCGGTCTGAACATCGGCCACTGCAGAACCGTTCATTGAAATATTTACCGCGGCACCTTCAAGGCCGCTGCCCTCGCACAGGACCGTTCCGCCCACTGATAATATAGAATCAGTGTTGTCGCATCCGATAAAGGCGACAGTGACAAGCACAAGAGATATTAACGCGGTTTTTTTGATTACTCGGAACATAATACTCTCCTTTTATCATTTTTTCGGTCCTTAATTTTCCGGAACACGGGGATGTTCACTGGCCGTTTCACCGCGGTAAAACCCGACCCATTTCCCGCTCCATCGCGCCTTTCCCCAGAGTGCGGGTGCGTTTCCCGCATACCAGAATGTATCAACAAATTCGTCGGCGTCAACTGATTTTACCACTGAATTTCTTTCACCGTTGGGGTCCATGTAATAGACTTTTTTCACAGTGCTGTCATACCCGATCAGGACCACATAATGCCCCGGGAACGGCCATTTTCTTTTGAGGTGGATGATTACCGGCCTGTTCTTATCGAGAAATTCAGGGACCAGCCTCATGGTGAAATTGGTCTTTCTGATTTGTGAACCCTTTTTGCTTATAGGCGTGACAGAATCATACGAATCCACAACCGGGTAATAGCGGCTGAAAGATCCTTTTTCGTTTTTATAATACAGGCCGCGAATTCCGGCAAGAAGGCTGCTCCAGGCGGTTGATGCGTCATTGCCCTTGATCCAGGCCGAGACCGGTGAATTTTCAGTTACAATCTCAGCCTGGTTTTTGTCATTGCCCTGACCGCATCTTCCCAGGTCAATCGGCGATCCTTCCCGGTCGTAAAAATAGGGATGTCCTTTACCGGTGTCGCCGTAAAATTTTAACACAAGATAGAAAGCTGTTGGACCGCACTGGGCAGGGCCCTGCTTCGCGAAATACTGTTCGGGGTTTTTCGAGATGGCCTGAACAGGCTGTACCGCGCGCGCGGTGCCTGACAGCATGCAAAGAGCGGTAATGATCGTGAACAATGCCGCGCGCTTCCATCTCCGGCTTCCCTCTGAAGGGGATGATGCTTTATTGTATTGTTTCAATGTCATGGTAATTGCCATTGATTGTGTTATTCTCCTGAATGATTTCACCGGCGGACAAATTATTTATTTCAGTAATTTTTTTTAAGAAATAAATGCCGATACATGCCCGGAAAAAAAGCAGCGACACGGAATACAGAATGCTCAGGGCGAGGATGTTTTCCTCGGTGCTGTAGTTCTTAAAAAAATAAAGCATTGCCGCCTGGATCGTGCCCAGGCCGAACGGCGTGATGGGAAGGTTGCCCACGAAAAAAATTATCGGGACCAGTGCGGTCAGGTCCATAAAGGGGATTTTCATGTGAAACGCCTGCACGGCGAGGTAGAAAAAGACCACGAAGGTCAGAAAGTAGCCGATCCTGAGGAAGAAAATGCCGCGATAGCTTTGAATTGTGCTTTGCCTGAGCGGCGCCAGGAGCCTGCTTCCAAAAAATTTTTTTAAAAACCCCAGGGGCGGCATGAATTTGAGAAAGAGCAGTTCACTGTTATAAAAAGCGAAAAGAGCAAGGCTGAGGTATAATATCCAGTGCTGGATTCCCGACCCGCTGCCCGCGAGAAGAAATCCGACAGCCGCGAGAAGCGCGATGCCCGCGCTCTCGACAACCATGTAGTAGAAGAGCATACCGGTTGAACGCAGCAGTGATATGCCGTAGAATTTTTTCATATACAGCGCGATCCCGCCGGCCCCGAGACCGTAATTCACGATCATGAGCAGAAAAGTGGCGCCGCGTATTTTCAGCATATCAATATAGCGTGCCGGATGGCCGAAATAACTGTAGAGCTTCTTGATATTGTGTGACTCGATGAAAAACCAGATCAGAATAAAGGCCATGATAAGCGGGACAAACACCGCAAGGTCGGCTTTTTTCAGTGAATCAATAAAGAGCTTTTTATCGATGCCCAGAAAAAGATAAACCAGAATCGCTGCTGCGACCGCCCAGGGAGCGGCCCTTTTCAGCAGTGAACTTCTCTTCACGGCATTGTCCTGATCTGCGGATATCATTTTACCTCGCTGTGGATGTATTTTCTTTTTACTGTTTTGACCCGGTCAATGCTGTCAAGCTCGGTCACTTTCATGGTGAACTGCGGGCCGAAAAGTTCCCTGCTTCTCTGGAGCATGGCCGCGACGTAGGTATCATCAAAATGCGGGCCCTTAACGTAATAAAACTCGGCAAGCCCCGAATCACGCTGCACCAGATAAAAATCCGATAACACAAGGCGCTCTTCGCCGTACTGATGCAATGGGCGTTCGACCGCTTCGTAAATGCTCCATGCCGGAACGAGCCTGTTCCCTTCAAGGGTGAAGCAATCGTCCTTTCTGCCTTCGATTTTACCCAGCAGGGGCATGCCGCTTCCGCAGGCGCATGCCGTGCCCGACAGGCAGGAAATGTCGCCGATGCGATACCTGATGAACGGCATGGCAAAGCTGTTCAGCGCGGTTATGGTCACTTCACCCCTTGCTCCGGGCTTTGATTTTTTTCCGTCACTGTCAAGAATTTCAACAACAACATTGTCGCTGAAAATGTGCATCCCTTTATGCACGCACATGCTGGCTATAACGCCGACCTCGACGCAGGAGTATTCCTCATATACGGGGCAGCGGTATGTTTCTTCAATGAACGCGCGGTCTTTTGCCAGGATCATTTCCGAATTGAGCGAGATCGCTTCAATGCCGATTTTTTTTACGTCATCCGGTTCAAGGTGGCGGGCAAGGTCTGCCGCGTACGACGGGTAGATGGAAACTATGTGGGGGCGGTAGCGCAGGAGCAGGTCGCGCACTTCGCCGAAGGGGAGGTCAAGAGTCATGCCCCTTTGCCTGAACAGCCAGAACGTGAACCCGGGGTCTTCAACAACCGGGAGAAAGTACAGCAGCTTTTTAAAAGGGCTGTATCCGATCATGGTAAAGGCCCGGTAATACAGAAGAAGCCGGGAAAGGAAATTGAAGTCGTCCCATATAACCCTGAGCATTTTACCGGACGAGCCTGATGTTGTTCTCAGGGCGCATTTTTCACTGTCATAAGAGGTGGAAAGTATGGATGCGAAGTTTTTTTGTATGTCTTCTTTTGTCACGGTTGGCAGTTTATACAGGTCGTCTGTTGTGTTAATGTCCTCCGGCCCGGTGCCGGCATTTTTCATGAGCCCGCGATAAAAAGGCGAGGTGTCAAACGCATGACGGATGATTTTTCTGAGCTTGGCATCCTGCAGCTCCTGAATATACGCGGCAGGTTTGCGGTGGTTGTTGTGAAAATGGAAATATGCCGAGATTTTGTCGATCATAGGGCATGGTGTCCTTAAAATAAAATCCCGCCTGCGCGGGAATGATAGAAAGAAAGTTATCGTCCGTGCCGGGGCACGGACGATAACCGGTATGATTCATATTTTTGTTAACTACGCTTTCTCCTGCGTGCTCTGCGGTGCAGCATGGTCAGTGAGAACGGGAAGATCATGGTCACCATGAGGCTTATGAGCCCGGGCAGGAACGGCCGTGTCCCGCCTGCAAGGGTCGACGCCTCGGCTGCGGTACCGCAACCGTCGCCCCCGCCCGACGAGGATGAGCTCGATTTTAGCAAGACCGGGTCGGTTGATATACTTGAAGAAGTGGTAAACGTCCAGGAATAGCCGCCCGCGATCCCGTAGCCATCTTCATCGGTTATATCGCTTGAGAGTTCGACTTTGTACAGGGTACCGGTGGCAAGATCGCTGTCCGGTTCGAATGTCGCGGTATTGGTTGAAGAATTATACGAGATGGAACCCGAAACATTTTTCCCGTCAGTAAACAGTTCAAACGTATCTTCATCTATTGAGCTTTCATCCATCGCTTCGCTGAACCGAGCGGTAATGACTCCGGATACCGAGAAACCGGTGCTTTCATCAGCCGGGCTTACTGCGGCTACGGTCGGTGCGTCACCGCCGGTAGTTCCTCCTGTTGCGGTGGTAAACGTCCAGGAGAAACCTCCCACTATTCCGTTGCCTGCCACGTCGGTCATACTGCTTGCGAGCTCGACCGTATATTCGGTTCCTTCCGCAAGATCTATGTCCGGGTTAAACGTAGCTGTACGGGTTGATGAATTATAGGTCACCGTACCGGATACACTGCTTGAGCCCCTGAACACTTCGAAAGAGTCTTCATCTATTGAACTTGGATCCATTGCTTCGCTGAACCGCGCCGTAATGTTCCCCGATATTGCAAAACCGGTGCTCCCGTCAATTGGGCTGATCAGGATGACGGTCGGAGGAGTTGTATCGGATGATCCACATTCAACGGTAGTAAAGGTCCAGGAATAAACGCCGTCAATCGTCCTGCCTGACAGGTCTTCAATATCGTCGGTGAGGGTCACGGTATAGGTCGTGCCGCAGGCCAGATCGCTTGAAGGATAGAAGGTCGCGGTGTGAGTCGAAGAATCATAGACCACCTCTCCTTCAATATAAGTCGATCCCGTACTCACCGTGAACGTTGAATCGTTAATTGAGCTTTCATTCATGGGTTCGCTGAATTGTACTGATATGCTTCCGTCAACCGGGAAGTCGGTGCCGTCTCCGGTATTGACCGAGCTGATGGTCGGGTTCTGCCCGTCATCCGGGATTTCAAGGTCCCAGAGCATGTATGAATCGGACTGGTTTGAATAGTTTACGTACACGTATTTGTTGCTGTAATCCGAGAGTTCACCAAGGCCTTCGCGGTCGATCAGCGAGGGGTTCGCCCTGAGGACCGAAAGGTATTCGTCAACGCGGTCATACACATTGTCCTCCAGGGGGAAGGTCCAGTTCTGGAGGCTCAGAAGGCGGGGATAGTTGATGGTGGTGTCCATTTTGTAATAAATAAACCAGCCATAGTATTCACCGTCATTTCTGTCCTGACTGTCAACATAGGTTCCTGACCCGTTGTTTTTATACAATGCCAGTGCATTATAGGTGCTGTACAGGGAATCTCCGCTGCTGAAGGGATTTGCTTCAACGCAGTCGAACAGCAGGTTTAAGAATGAATTATCCCCGTTGTTTTCAGTATCGGATGTTCCGTTCCAGTAATACCCGCTGTTGCTGTGTTCGTCATGATAGGCGTATTTTGACACTTCTTCGGCATAGGGGAAAAAGGGGACAAACACACTCAAGGAAGGCTCGCCGAGGGAGACCCACATGGTGGTCAGGTTCGCCTCGTCCGGGTCAGCTGCGCCCTCGATCACCAGGCCCATGGTTGTCTGGTAACGGCTGATGCAGTATCTGGTGTACATCTCGCCGTCGCGGTTGGGATTGAGATAGCTGTCATTGTCATCATTGTCGCCGTCCCAGGAATTCATGACTTTACTCTCAGTTGAGCAGTAATCGGCGGGGTTACCGCCGCACACGTCTTTTGATACTTCCCGCATCAGGTTTCGCGGTGTCAGCTCGTCGTTGAGTTGCATTTCGGTGAAAACCTGGCGGGCTCGCAGTTCGCGTGGGGTGTCTGTCCATATGCTTATCCATCCGTCGGTATGGTTGCTGTTGGTGCGGTTGTTGAAGCCGACAGTCTGTTCATACAGGCAATCGGTAGCAGTATGGCCGTCTTCGTCGGTCACGGTGCCGGTATCAACATTGTATTTTCGGTACATGACATCATTGCCGTTGCCGTCGCTCCACATCTCGTAAATGGCTGCACCGTTGTACGCATCAATAACAGCGAAGATCCCAGAAATATTTTTATTGCTCCAGCGGTCGGTAAATTCCGAAACGACCTGTTCAAACTCGGTCAGGGTTTTGCATTCTTCGAGAACCACTTCCATGAGCTCGGTATTGACATTGGCGGCTTCAAGAAGAAGGGATTCCCAGCACGTGGTGTTGGCTATGGCAAAACCCGATTCATTCGCGCCGCCGGTGCACACAGAAACCCCGCTGTCAAAAGTGGTCTCCCCCATTAATCGCAGGCTGCCTCCCACTCCAGAAACGACTTCAGGATAGTAGAGTACCTCCTGGCGGTAGCTTTCAGCATGGTCCCTGTTTTTCCAGATAAAGGGCCTTCCAGTGGCCGAAGCGCTCGCGCTTACCACGGCAACATTGCATGCTTTTGTCTCATGCTGTAACAGCTGCTGTATCAATAATGTCGCGATGAACAGAATTGCGATTTTAATGAGATTGTGTTTCATAAAATTCCCCTTTCACGTATCAAAGGTGTGTAACGCTTCGGTGCCGGCAGCGCCGGTTATTCACTGAAGCTTTATCGACTTATTTATTTCTCCGCGGAAACGCGGCGCTCGCTTTTCCTTCTTTCAACAAAATCCCTGCTCAGAACTGCCGTATTATGCGGATTTCTTCTGTCATTTTTACGGCGTTCAACCAGGGTATTGCCATTCAATTTCAGATACTTATCAGTTTCAATAAATTTTTTTCTGCTGAAGATACCAAGTTTAACGTTAATGAAGGTCTGAACGCCAAAGGTCAGCAGAAGCATGAATATCATGGCAGGCCATACCTTTAATTTGCCAAAGGCCATGAAGAAAAGGAACGCGTCCCCCCGGTAGTTGAAATCCAGTCCGGGAGGCAGTATTTTTTCAATTCTTTTTGAAATTTTTTGTCCGCAGTCAGAGGGTTTTAACGAACCCGGGAATGCGCTTTTTAGAAAGAACGGGTAGTCTTTATGCACCAGTTCGGCTCCTTTTTTTTCGAGAAAAGTGTCATGAATTTTCAACAGGTCAGGTGACGGATTAAATGAATTGTCCATGAAGCTGTATACGAAATGAAGCCGGTCAAGGGTGTTTACGAGTCTCATATTTGGTGTGAGGCCCATGAATACCATTTTGTTAAGGCCTTTCATCCTGCACATCCGCAGGTAGAAAGTTCTTCCGTTAAGCATGGCCAGGGCCCGCGCAATGCTGTTGCCGCGGCATTCCTTAAGGACCATGGTTTCATCCAGGTCGAAGATGAAGTAATTGTCCATTATCCAGTATGAAGCTATCTGGAAAGCCACAATTTTTCCTTCTTTTTCGACATAGGTCAACAGATCGCGCTTTCTGGCATAGTCAAAAAAATCTTCCTGGGCTTTCCAGCAGACCTTTTCAACAGCTTCACACCCCTTTAAAATGGGCTCCAGTTCATTCTTGGGGGTATGCTTGATGTCAACTGTGTGAAATCTGAATCCACGGTAGGTAAGCACATAATAGCGTTGTAAGGGGATTTCTTCCGTGTTTCCTGCTTTTCTAATTAAGTTTTGCTCCTCTGGGGAGTTCTTAAAGGCAACAGAGATGCTGGTCATATGTATATCTCCTTTAAGACAAAATTTAACCGGGTTTTTTGTTTAATTTTTATACCGACCAGTCGGGCTAAAAATGAAACTTTTTTTTGATTAATATAATTGTTTTTTTCTGGTGTAAAGCGATTTTAAGACATTTTTCTAAAAATTTTTAATTAATGAATAGTTTTTCAGGTTTTATGTCGCTTCAGATATGATTTTATCAGGGATTTATTGTTATTGTGAACGCTATAGCGGTGCTTTGCTGGCAATATTATTCTGGTGAATGGCTTGATACAGGGGGTCAGAGCATCCCAGATCCGGGGAGATCCGGGGTCAGAGCAAAAATAAGTGGCGTGTTTATGAGCCAGGGTTGCGTGGGGTCAGAGCACCAGCAATGTTGTTATTTAATAGCGGGGGTCAGAGCAAAATACTCAAGAATAAGCATGGATTTTTATCCATTGAAAATATTCATCTCATATAAAATTAATCTTTACACTAATTGCTGTTATCAGTAGTATACCTGAATATATCCCGTCCAGATGGTTTTTTTATTGGACATTTTACTATAATGTATTTTTGGAAAATGAACTTGACCGTTGGCTTTTAACTGATAGTTTCAGTCGTTACCACAAATACCGGAATGCGCTGAGCCGGAAAGAACTGTAGATGAAAAACGTGAGAAAAAAAAACAGGATTATGCCAGGAAATCTCTTCCGTTTTTTTGCTGTAATGACCGGCACAGCAATGGCGTTTCCGTTTTTCTGCCTGCACCTGAACGCCATGCCCCTTCGTTTTTTGTCGAATTCATTGATTGACATAATACAGGAGACCCCGAAACTCAAGCAGAAAGACCAGACCCCCATGAGCCTGAAAAAAAAGGATCAGCCAAAAAAAACTGAGAGCGATGATGACTTCGATGATTTTGATGAAGAGGAGACCAGTCTCGGGTTCCAGTTCATTTTTAACGGCTTTGTGGAGCTTGAAAATTTCGTCAATACATACGTGCACCAGGAACCTGAAGATGTTTTTAAAAAGAATGAATTTCGAGTCAGACTCTCAATGCAGCTGGGCAATGAAAACTATTACTTTAAATGCGTACCTAATTTTTATTTTCTTCCTTTTTTCCTGAGCGAGGGCCTGTATGACGATTATCATTATTCTGAAAGCGATTTCACGCTCGCGCGTAACGGGAGAATGTCGGGAGAGTATTATGAACTTTCCTTTAACGAATGCTTTTTGAATCTCGGCTTTAAGCATTTCAGGGTCCGCCTGGGCAACCAGCTATATGCCTGGGGTACTGCCGATGTATTCAATCCCACATCCTTTATCAATCCCACTGATTCTCGCGAGCTTTTTTATAAGGATGCGGATGAAAACAAGCTGGGAGTGCCTTCCCTGTCTTCCATGATCTTTTTATCCGATTTTACCCTTGAGTTTGTTTTTGTTCCCTTTCACATCGGTGCGATTTCTCCAGAATCGGACAATTTTTGGGCATACCACTATAAACGCGGCTACTTTCTGGAAGTTGAGGAAGAAAAATATCAGGCATTGCCCCCCGCAGGTGAAAATCTGGGATACGGGGTGCGTTGTTCAGGCAGTGTCAAGGGGGTTGATTTTTCAGTCAGCCTGTATCAGGGGCCGGATGTAAACCCCATGTTGAGACCGGTCGATTATCTTGAGACTACTTCAAATATTAAGGTTAAACAGACCTATTATACCAGCACGAATTTGGGCTGGGATTTATCATTTAAACTGTGGAAATTTGAATTTCATGCTGAAATGGCCTATTCTCCCAATAAATACGGCGTTGTTGATGAAGAGAAAAAACATTCGGATGGAATCGATATGAAATGGCCCTGGCCTGTTAAGCAAAGCCATTACATCTCCTATGCCGTGGGATTTAATTTCATATGGAATGACCTCATTTTTACCGCGGAATGGCTCCAGAGTGATTATACTGACGAATCCCTGATGGAGCCTTTTTACACATATTTTGTTTCCATGAGCTTAAGTTATACTTTTTTCGATGAGCTCTTAAAATTGTCCCTGGTTACCGTTTGTGATGTTAAAAATATAGGCTATCTTTTATTCCCATCGGTCAGTTTTGACTTTCATAACGGTGTTTCGCTGAGGCTGGCCTATTCACATATCGGCAGCACCGAAACTGATGACATTAATGTGTTTACGCTTTTCAAAAAACACGATATATTGATACTGGGAGTACGCTATGAATTTTAAAACCATTACCCTGATTGTCCTTTTATTGCTGTCTTTTACCTTTTTCAGCTGCGGTGAGGATAACAAGGACTCTCTGTATCTTGACGGCAGGGTCTTTGTGGAGACCGACAATACCGATCTTGACCCCATAAGTTCTGTCTTTGTGGCAGTATCAAAAACCATGGACTATGACAGCATTCAGAAAGACCCCCTGGATAACATTATTGAAATTGCCCTTGTGGGTTCCTGGCCGCAGGATTTTTTAGTAGTAGATCTCACCGGTGAGGAGCAGCGGGATTTTTCCATTGATCTCACCGAATGTGGCGTTAAGGCTGGTGAGGAGATTTATATTTTTGCGTTCATTGACAACGGTTACGAGAGCGGAATCCCCAATATCGCTCCTGGCGATATTCTTGGCTTTTATATTGGTGATAACTTTGATTTGACCTACGAACTTCAACCAAAAAATAATTTTGTAGAAATAAACATAAACCGAACCGTGTATGATTTTGAAGCTTCGGTAACAGGGCAGGTGCTTACCCATGAGCCGGGAGATGTTATACTCGTGGCCTATGCGGGCGAGATCAATTCCGTCAATTTCAATGATATTGACATTGACGGAGTTATCGGATACAAAATCATGGAAAATCCCACAGGGTCAGCCACCTATACCCTTGATATCCTTCCTTATGGCTATGACGTTCCCATTGATAATGTTTATATTTTCGCTTTTCTTGATAAAAACGGCAACGGGACCCCTGATGACGGCGATTACTGGGGAAGCGCCTATGACGATGAGGGGTATCCGGTGACCATAACGATAACTGACAATTCAGTTACGAATCTTGACCTCCTTGTTGACCATGAAATAACCTCATCGTCAGGCCAGGAGATATTCCTTCAGGGAAGCTTCGTGGCGCCTGAAGAATACGATAAAAATGCACCTCCGGTATTCATGATTGTGTGCCAGGCTGACAATCCGAATGAAATATTTGAAAATACCATCGATACTGTGAAGTATTTCGAAAAACTTCCGCTTGGTGAAACAACGTTTGATCTTGACCTGTCCGATTCAGGCCTCAAGGCCGGCGACGAGGTGATGATCATAGCAATGTGGGACCGCGACTATGTTTCAGGGTTCCCGCGGCTTTCAGAAGATGATATGATCGGCTACTACATCAATGACAGTGATTATTCCTATCAGTACACGCTTAAAGAAGGGGTAAACAGCGGTATTTCGATTAATCTTGCCAAAACATACCAGGAAAATGATGCTTCTGTTGAAGGGACCATTCTCGGCAGTGATGCCGGCAAGGTTGTTGTCGTTGCCTATACCGGCGAATTCGAATCCTATGACATCAGCCTCAACACGGACAAGATCATCGGATATCAGGAGATGACGAAGGGAGCTTCTCCGGCATCGTACAGTATGGACATCATGCCCTTTGTGGATTCGTTCCCGGTTGAGAATGTGTATATTTTCGCATTCCTTGACAACAATGATAACGGCAAGCCAGACGGGGGAGACAAGTGGGGATGTTACACTGATTCCGATGGCTATCCTGTTACAATAAACCTTATCAACGGTCTGACCACGGGAATTGACATTTCGATTGACAATGAAATTACCGAGTCCGCCGGTTACGATATCTCTCTGCAGGGAAGCTTTGATGCGCCCGCCGAATACGGAACGGGCTCTGCGCCGGTCTTCATGATCGTGTGCCAGGCCGATAACCCGAATACAATATTTGAAGATACCATGAGCACGGTTAAGTACTTTGAAAAACTTCCTCTTGGCCAGACAACCTTCGATCTTGACCTTTCCAATGCGGGCCTTGCTGCCGGCAGTGAAGTAATGATCATAGCCATGTGGGACCGGGACTGGGTATCCGGGTTCCCGCGGCTTTCAGAAGGGGATATGATCGGCTACTACATCAATGAAAGTGATTACTCCTATCAGTATACGCTTAAAGAAGGAGTTAACAGCGGCATCTCGATTAATCTCAATAAAACATATGAAGAGAACAGTGCGTCGGTACAGGGCACGATCCTTGGCAATGAGAGCGGCAAGGTGATTGTCGCGGCGTATACCGGCGATTTTGATTCCTATGACATCAGCCTTGACAGCGACGAAATCATCGGATATGAGGAGTTCACCAAAGATGCGGTGCCGACCGCGTACAGCATGGACATCCTTCCCTTTGTGACGTTCCCGGTTGAGGACGTTTACATCTTCGCGTTCCTGGACAACAACAATAACGGCACCCCCGACGGTGGTGACAAGTGGGGAAGCTACAATGACGTTGAAGGCTATCCGGTGACCGTTGATCTGTATAACAGCGTTGTTTCAGGTATAGACATCTCGATTGACAATGAGATTTCGGAACCTACCGGTTATTCAATTTCTCTGCAGGGAAGCTTCGATGCCCCTGCCGGATACGCTACAAGCTCATCGCCGGTCTTCATGGTCGTATGCCAGGCGGACGATCCGGAAGAGATTTTTGAAGACACCATGAGTACGGTGAAGTACTTTGAAAAGCTGCCTCTTGGCCAGACAACCTTTGACCTTGACCTTTCGGGTACTGACCTCGTCCCGGGTGATGAAGTGATGATCATAGCGCTGTGGGACCGCGACTATGTGTCCGGGTTCCCATACCTTTCGGAAGGTGACATGATCGGCTATTACATCAATCAGGAAGATTACCAGTTCCAGTATGCACTTGCTGACGGGGTCAATTCCGGCATAAGCATAAGCCTGTGCCACACCTATCAGGAAAACAGTGCGACGGTACAGGGTAATATCCTGGGAGATGAGAGCGGGGATGTTATAATCATCGCCTATACGGGTGAATTCAATTCTCTTGACACGACACTTGATACTGACGAGATCGTTGGATACCAGAAGATCACCAAGGGGACGTCATCAACCGCGTACAGCATGGACCTGCTGCCCTTTGTGACGTTCCCGCTGGAAGAAGTTTTCATATTCGCGATACTCGACAGGAATCAAAACGGTACACCTGACAGCGGAGACCTGCTGGGTTTTTACACCGATAATGACAATGGGATCCCGTCCCTGGCGACGCTGCAGAATTCTGCGAATACCGGTTATGATGTTGAGTTCCTGATGAATTATATCGATTCCTCATCAGGCGGGACGACCATGACCCTCAGCGGATCGATCACGGCGCCGAGCGGGTATACGACCAGTGCGTCAACCAAGCCGATCTTCATTATAATCGCTTCCGCTGAAAATACTTTTGAGATATTCAATGACCCGATGTCGGTTATCAAGTACTTTGTGCGCCTGCCTCAGGGCTCTACATCGTATAACATCGATCTGTCCGGGACCGGAATCGAACCGGGAGATGAGATCAGGATCATGGCCCTGTGGGATAGAAACTTCACGGCCGGATTCCCGTCACCGGATGAGGGAGACAAGATCGGCTATTACCAGAACAAGTCTGATTTTTCATTCTCTATTGAGATAGACGAGGGGGCCAATTACGCGAACCTGACCAATGGATGGAGTTTCGGCATCAACAAGACCCTTTACGACCATGACGCCAGGCTCAGCTTCAAGTTTGAACAGAAAACGTCTGAAGGCGATCTTGATCCAAACCTGATCAGGGGAAAAGATGTGCTCGTGGTGACGATTTACGAAGCCGGTGTCGATGACGATTGGAACTTCTGGAACCTGCTGGATCCTCCGTCCTATGGTATTACCGACATGGATTATATTACCACGATCGACTACCTGACTATTCCAGACACCAGCACGTGGCAGAACAACACGTATACTGTCGGTTTCTTCCCGTTTATTTATGACAATATATCTCTCAGCACTAACCCGTTGCGGATGAACAAGGTTTATATCTATGCTATCCTTGATGAAAACGGCAATGGCTGGCCTGATACGGGAGAATATGTCGGTTTCTACTGGACCTGGTACTGGTTCAATAAAATTCCGGCTAAATATTCAACGGTCTATTATGACCGCGTGAACACACTGCCTAATGGTGAAGTAGTGACGATCATGGAAAGAACCTATTGATCGCTGTGTAAATGATTTTCAAATAGAAAAGGGGGAAAAGGTCATCCCCCTTTTTTTTTAATAAAATTATTGAAAAATAATTCATACAGGGATACAAGGTGCCTGTTTTATGGTTCGGTTTCAAATATTAATGATTTAAAATGATGATCATAATATCATCGTTAAAAAGAATAATTAAGGAGAGAATCTATGAAACGTTATCTGGTAATGGCAATATTTGTTTTATTTTTATCATCACAGGCGCTTTTAGCCCTGACCGGAAGGCAAATTATTGACAGGTCCGAAAAGCTCGCGAAACCCAAAAGCGCAAAAAGCAAGGTTGCGATGAACATATACAAAGGCGGCAGCGTTATGGAAAAGGAATTTTTACTTTTTCAGAAAACTATCGGCGGGGATGACAAAGTGCTCATCACGTTTACCAAGCCGACACAGATAAAAGTTCTCACCCATACCCATAAGCAGGGGGATGACGATCAGTGGCTCAGGCTTTCTTCCGGCAAGGTAAAAAGAATCGTGGGAGGCGACAAAAGCAAGCCTTTTGTACAGTCTCATATGACGTATGAAGACCTTGAAAGCAGGGACGTGGACAACTATGACTACAATTATATCGGCGATGCGGCCGTTAACGGCGAGGCCTGTTATAAGGTCGAAGCAGTAAAGAAATCCGGAACAAAAACCTATGATAAAAACACACTGTATGTGAGAAAGTCGGATTATTTCATAGTTAAAATTGATTTTTATCAGAAGGGAAAGCTTTTTAAATATCTTGAAAATAAAAATATTAAAAAAATCGATGGAATACTGACCCCGTTTAATATTACCGTAACCATGGCTGAAGAAAACGGTAAAACAGAATTGATCGTGGACAAGGTCATCTATAATACCGAGATAGCGGATTCAAAGTTTTCCAAAGAAGCACTGCGATAGATATTTGTTATAAATAAAATATAAACGCTTTGGCTTAATGCCAAAGCGTTTTTTGTTGCAATCTGCAGCACGTGATTTTAAATGAGAAATGATTCTTGATTAATTGTGTTAAAGGATATAGAATCGTATCTGGATATGGCACCGTGATTCAGGATCGCTGCTGACGAAAGTTTACTTTTTCGGTTGACGGGGAATTGAACCGGCGTCATGCATTATGGGCACCTCTAAAAATCAGGTTTTTTCATTAATTGAAAAATGATAAAATCTGATTTATCCAATGGTTGTGCCCACAAGGGAACATCCGAAATGTAATTTATAGAGGTTCCCTTATATAAAATAATTGAGGACTTACCGGTTTGGAAAGAAGTATTGCCAGCAGCCTCTGCAGATTCAGAATTTCCGATGAACACCTGATTTCCGATAATCTCGTGAAGGGTGAGATCGCCCGCGCTTTCAGTGAAAACCGCTGTTATGACTTCTATCTTATACAGGATATAATATCTGATTTAAAAACAGGGACTCCTGTTGAAGTGTACCGCGAACAGTTCATTGATATCAGGAACAAAATTTTTGACCTCATCGCAAACGGTGACCAGACCCAGAAAAACATCCTTCTGAATGACGTCAGGCTTTCATCGCGTATTGTTCTTGCAATGGCTTTCCTTCACCGGGCGGTTGCTGAAGGGAATTTTTCTACTATTGTTTCACGAAGATTTGTTATCGTGAAGGAGCCTCCCAGGGTCCCCACGCTTTTTCATATTTCAACTGAAACCACGGTCATCGCTCATGTCGGCCAGGGGCCTCCCTGGGGAGAAATTCCCACAATATACCTCGGCCTTAAATTATTTGATGCGCTTCTCGCCGAACAGAAAAAGGGTGAAACAGGGCTTTTCAAAGCTTTCCAATCGCTTCTTATGATCGAAGAAAGGGCCATCGAAACAGGATACACCCATATTGAAGTGTACCCGTTTGAAGTTTCGCAATCTTTGAATTTTCTCGTTGATTCAGTGATTGAATATGCGAGGATAAGAGAACTCGAAGCGGAAGAAGTAATTCCTCTTGCAAAAAAGGTCCCGCCTTTTACCGAAGAAAACAGGAAAAAATTTCTCAGGGATTTTAATGCGCGGCTGAAAAAAAGCGAGCTTGATTTTAATTATGAGCGAAACCTTAAAGCGATAAAATCCCTGGAAAGCATGGCACGCCGCTATAAAAAGAGCAATGACATGGAGTCCCTGAGGGAAGTCATCCGGCTTCTTGTCGCGGTATCAGGGCATGATATTCATGAGATCCGAAACAGGGCCAATATAATACTGGAGCGGGTTTTTGCCCCCAAGGATTTTGACGCGCCGCTCGCGACCAGATTCATAAACCTGCATATCGGGGAAGCCTATTCTTTTACGTTTAAACTGCCCCGGGACGATGAAGGATATTTTATCAGGATTTTTAAAAACAGGACCAGTGAAAGGCTTTTTCTTGAAAAGGACATTGCGGCTTTTGACATACCCCTGACCTGGAACAAAGCAGCGGGAGCGTACTCCGCGACGCACACCTTTAACTCATACGGCCATTATGATTTTCTGGTGTACCAGAAATCGAAATCTCCCCGGTGGATCAACCTTCAGGGGACAAGCGGCAGGGTCAATGTAATCCCGGACCTCAGGGGAGAAATCATCCTTGAAATATTCGCCGACATTCACGGCCATACAAAAACATACTGGCATGACGAAACAGGTCACCCGGGGCTTGTGTACAACGAGAACGGCCAGGTCATCAGGCTCGGCACCTTCGCAGACATCACCGAACATCTTCCTGACATTAAAATTAGATATCAGGTTACCGAAATCTATCTTCTTGGTGTGCAGAAACGAGGAAGCAACAGGGAGGACTGGGCGCCCGAAGCGTCATCCCCGTCACCCTTTTCCCCGATGAGCCTTGTGGATATTGAACCGTCACTTGGCGGTGAAAAGGATTTCATCGATCTGGTCAAACGGGCCCACGCGCTTGATATACGGATAATTGTCGATATCATCCCCCATATAAACCGTAAAAGCGACCACCTCGCCGATGATTTGATGGTTTATACCTATAATCATGAAGGCGGCCTGGTGATCCGCGCGTCAACTGACGGACGGTACGGGTCATGGAATGACGGCATACTGTTGAATTACCGAAAATTTGAGATATGGGAATGGATGGCGGACTCTGTCGAGACCCTGATTGAGAAGTTTGACATTGACGGCATCCGCTTTGACTCGGCCCATGCCGTGCCCATAATGATGAAAAAGAACAATTATCTCTATACCTATGATAAAAAGCGTGAACATGATGAGATGGTTGAGGGTTCGATCATCGTTAATGATCGTGAAGATGACCACTATATAACCACCGGGTATTATGATTGCGCCTGCCGCGATCTTATTTCGGTTCCGTTTCATTTTTATCTCATGCAGCGGATAGAACGCAAGCTGCGGCTGAAGAAAAAAAAGTTTTTTATTAACATTGCAGAATGCTACTGGGGGCATGAGCGCTTTCTCACCAGGACCGGCCTGATTCCGTATAACTCATCACTTTTTAAAATATGCGAGAACATAATTCACGGCAAAACTGATGTAAGGGAAATCTATCATATCTATGACAACTATTTCCCCTCGGTACTTCCGGAAGGTACCGAGCTTCTGGGAATTCTGGGAAACCACGATGAGCGGCGCGCCCTGAACACCTTCGGCCACCGGGGCCTGCGCGCCGCGGTTCCGCTCACCTGCTTCATGAGCAACATTATCATGGACTATGAAGGCAGCGCCGAAGGTGAGGGATGGAAAGTTTTTCTGGACAACATCTACGTGAACTGGAACCAGTTTGAGTACGCGTCCCACCGCAGCCTGGATACTTTTTACGGCGAATGGTACAAGTTCCAGAGGACGAGCAAGGGCAGGGGCTGCCTTGTCTGGGCGAACAACACCATGGTCGTCGCCGCGGTAAAATTTACCGGTAAAGACATCTGGGTCGGCGCATTCAATTTCGCCGATTCAAACCAGACCGTTGACATACAGTTCGACAGCCCCGTGCTGCCGATTTCTGATGATGCGTGTTACCGCGTCGTTGATCCCCTGTACTCGGGCATTACCCGTCAGTACAGCTATTTTACCGGAGCAGAACTGAAAATATCCCGGGTCAACACGGTTGTTTCCTATACCGAAAGAGTAAAGCTCCTCAAGCTGGAACACGTTTCTCTTGAAGAGAATTACCATGATTTTTTCATGACGTCTTTTTTCAGGCTCTGTACCCTGTCTGATGTCGATAAAATTGAATCGAATTTCGCTTTTTCTGAAATAGCCCGTAATTGTGCAACGTATGATAAACTGAGGAGTTTTATCAGGAAAACTCTGGTTCCCCTTTTATGGGAAAACCACCTTCCATCTCTCGAACTCGGGGTCAAGAGGGCGGCCTATCACATCCACAAAAGAAAGATTCTCGACGCGGATACGGTCCTTGATTACGGGGAAAAGATGCTGGCCGATGCTGATCCCATGATACGTGAAATCGGGGAATCGCTGAGGGCCCTGAGCCAGCGGGGGCTCCTGGTTTTCATGTCAGCCGAGGCCATGCCTTTTTCAAAAAGCGGCGGGCTTGCCAATGTGGTGTATGAACTGCCACGGGAAATGGTCCGCCTTGGCGAGAAGGTCTGCGTTATTTCCGGATTTTACCGGCACGGCGATGATAAGGCTGTTAAAAACATGATGGCCAACGCGGAAAAATACGGCATCGCTTACACGGGGAAAAATGTCCGCTTCAAAATCGAGAACGCTGATTATGATGTCGGCGTCCATTCAGGGGATGTTGACGGCGTTACCTATTATCTTCTTGACCACCATGAGTTTTTCGACGGGTTGTACTGGGGTGTAACCTCAGAGGAGAAGATCAGGAGACGGATCGCCTTTGCCCGGGCGTGCGCGGAATTGATAATACAGTTTGATCTCAGGCCCCGTTACACGTTTACGAATGACGCATATTCCGGACTGTTCAACGGTATTGTCCGTTGCGATCATTTTTACTCGAACAATCCTAACTTCAACAGAAACACGTATCTTCATGTGATCCATAACGGCGGCTGGCAGTATTTTGATGCGTATTCCCGGCATGAAAGAGGAAAAGACCTTTTCGGCCTTTTTAACCTTCCTCCCGAAAGGGTCTGGGAGTTCTGCGACCCGTACAGCACGGATAGAATCAACTGCATGGCTTCGGGAATACGTTTCGCGGACCGCGTCATCACCGTGAGCCCCAGTTACGCGAAGCAGATTGAATATGCCTGTGACGGCATGGAGCATCTGCTTTATAATGTTATAGGCATAAGCAATGCCATTGGCGCTGATTTCAGGGAAAAGATGGAGAAGCGTTTTAACGAATCAGGTTTCATTGAAAACACCTATTATCAACTTGTTGAAAAGATCAAAGCTGAAAAACATCTCCATGATAAAATTGAAACACGCTACCCGGAACTTTTAAAGGGAATAAATGCTCTTGAAAAAGTAACTGATCCCAATCGAAGAGCCGTTCTCTGGCGTATGCGCAACAAGCTCTCCCTGCAGCACAGCAGGGGATTGATGGTTGACCCTGATAAAATACTGTTTGCTTTCATTCACCGCATTTCCGAACAAAAAGGGTTTCAGCTGCTTCTGGAAGCTTCTGAGGGAATATTCAAACACCTCGGGTTCCAGGGGATTGTCGGCGGAGCGGTGGCATCGGGAGACCGGAAAGGTGACGAGATCGCCCACGGACTTTATCTGCTCAGCCGCGATTACCAGGCCCTTGTTGATGTTTCGTTCGGGTTCCAGGATGTTACCATCCCCCTGCTCGGCGCTGACCTGTTTCTCATGCCTTCGATGCACGAACCCGGTGGAATTTCCCAGCTTGAGGCGTTTGCAGCAGGGTGCCTGGTGCTGGCAAGGGCGACCGGCGGGCTCCGCGATACCGTGTTCCCCATACGGGTCAATGAAAAATGCATTGACGGCAACGGCTTTCTTTTTTCAGACTATACGCCCTGGGCCTTCTATGACGCAATGTCGCGGGCGTCCTCTTTTTTTAAATCCAGTGATGAGAGTGTTATTCTGCAGGCGAGGCATAATGCAGAAAGTTCGGCTTATTTCTGGGACAGGCCTGCCCGTCAGTATATAGAAAAAATTTATGATTTGACCGAGTCCATAAGAATAATAAGGCCTGCGGTGGAATACAAAACGGGATAGTCTCCTATCCCGCTTGTTGCAAAAGGTCTCACCTTAATGACTGCCCAGTCTGGTTACAAGGAAGACCGTTGTGTAAAATGATTTTCTGATTATATAATCGGCACTGTTAGAAAAATATTTAGCAAAAAAATAATGAAAAATTTTATTAGTGTTGAATTATCTGTCTGGTAATGAGATAAAAAAAGTGCATAAAAACTGTAGATATTAATAAAATTCTAAATTATATATTGTGCTTATGATGCAAAAAAAAGTAAAATATTTTCCGGCTATAATCGTTATTCTATCTGTTATGTGTTTAAATTTTTTTTACTGTGCTGAAGATAACCGGAGAAACGATCCTGAACTGGATAAAATTCTTGAAAATATTAATGGAGAGCCAGTTATACCGCGGACGGCAAACAGGATATTTCTTCCTTATTTCATTGACCGGACGAAAAGAGAAGGCCTGAGGGAAAAGCTGTATAACAGGCTCAAAGAATCTATCAGCAGAGAGGGCAGGCTCGCGGTTGTTACTGATCCCGAATTATCCGATGTCACTCTTCAGGGAATAATAACTTCATACCAGATACAGCCCATGGATTATAACAGTTTCGGTGTTGCCGAAAAAAAAAGGATGCGAATCACCGTGGCGATAAAATTGACGAAGACACTTTCGGGAAGAACAATTTTTTATGAGCCGGATCTTCAGGCGTTTAAGGAATATTCAGACATTATACCTCCGGCGATGAGCGAATCTCAGGCACTGGAGAATGTTCTGCTTGAACTCGCCCAGAGAATTACGGCAAAGACAATTACCGGATGGTATACGGAGTTCATGACGCCGGTTGAAAGAGGAAAGAGCAAATAATGCAGGGGAGGAACCAGACATCATCTGCTTTCCGGGAAGAACTGAACAGGGGAAAACTTGACCATATATATCTCTTCACCGGAGAGGAAGAAGGCGAAAAAGAGAAAACCGTTTCGATCATCCTTGATCTTCTCTTTAAAGAAATTCCGGAGCGTGCTAACTGCATTGCGCGGTTTCATATCGAGAACAATGAATTCGATGAAGCGGCCGATTTTCTTCTTTCACAATCAATATTTTATCCGGTCAGGGCCTGTATTCTTTATAATATCGATTCTTTGAAGAAAGAAGACCGGAATACGCACCTGCTCGAAGAAATTTTTCTGTCAATGCCCGATTCGATGACCCTGATCATGACTACGGAGCACAACGCTCCTCCGGCTGTTTTAGCCCGGGAGATGATTGAAAAAATTAAGATAGTCCAGTTCTGGAGATATTTTGACCGTGATATTGAGCGGTATATTGCCGTAACCACGGCAAAAATGGGAATAACCCTTGATAAAAATGTTGTCTCCCGCCTGCTTGATCTCACGGGCAAAGATATCAGAAAAATTGATGAGGCCCTGGAAATGCTGCGGAGTTCATCCGAGAGCAGAATAATTACGGAAGAAATTCTTCTCAATCTTGTCCATGACCGGCGCGAGTCGACTATCTTTGAGTTTATTGACGCGCTTTTTTTAAAAAATAAAAAGGCCTTTGTTTTTTTGAATAAGATAATCTCGGAGGGCGTTCCTGAACTTCTCATTCTTAATATGATTTTCAAACAGGGTGAAGCCATTGAGCAGTTTCATTCGCTTACCTCTAGTGGGCTGGCGTCTGAGGAGGCAATAAATAAATGCGGCGTTCATCAGAGAAAAAAAGATATTTTCTGGAAGATGGTGCGGGCATATGATGCAATGGGCATTAATAAAATATTTCCGCTCATCGCCCGTGCTGATTATGAACTGAAAAGTGGAGGCAGAAGCAGGGATATTATTAATAACCCTGTTTTTAAACTCACCGCTGAAATTTTATATTCCTGATGGCATTCAGCATCATTAAAATATGTGCATCAGCTTTTTGTTTTAACTATCGCGTCAAGTGTTGCCGCTTTTTCCCTGATCTGGACAGTGAGGTCTATTATTTTTTGATTTGAAACGGTGATGTCCTGGGCCATTTCAGAAAGCCTCTCAATTGTTGACATCGTCTGTGACATGGAAGTGTTCTGCTCTTTCGACGCGATGGTTATCTCGCGGGAAAGATCATCCATCAGGGTTGCCTGCTGAACTACCTCCTGGATCGCGTTTCCCTGCCTGGTCATAAGATCCGAAACATTGCCGATTTTTTCTGTTATTGAGTTTACCATCTTAAAAGTGACATCAATCGCGCTTTTGGTGTTTTTAACGAGCTCAAGCCCTTCATTGATATCGTTGATGATTGCCGAGATTTTGCCCGCGATTTCTTTTGAGTTGTCCGAAGTGGCGGTCGCGAGCTTGCCGATTTCATCGGCGACAACGGCAAAACCGCGGCCATGTTCGCCGGCGCGGGCCGCTTCGATGGCGGCGTTCAGGGACAGGAGGTTTATCCTGTCGGTTATGTCATTGATCACGACTATGAATTCATTGATGGAACTTCCGCCTTCATGGATTATCTTCATTTTTTCCAGCATTCCGTTCAGGGTGACTTCGGTCGCCCCTGTTGATTCAGAGATGACCCCAATGTTTTCAATGACCGATTCGCTTGCTATTTTAATGTCCTTCTGGGAATACTTTAACGTGTTTGCAAGCTCGCTCGTCTTTTTCCCTTCGGTTTGCTGGTTTGACATCGAGTTCATTATGTTTTCGTTGGATGACGTGAGTTCCTCGAATGTTGCGGACATCTCTTCGCTGGTCGCTGCCTGTTCGCTGGAAACACTGGAGAATTTTCCGGTTATCTCCGAGAGCTCTTTGCTTACAATCTGAAGTTCGTCTGAGATTTCTTCAACAGTGTCAACCACCCCCTGAAGGTAGTCGGCCTTCTCGCGTGCGATCTTTTCATTCTGCTCAACTTCGCTGTTGAGCACCAGAAGGTTTTTTCTCATGCTGTTTATCTTGTCTGCCAGGCCTATTGACAGCAGCACCACAACCATGGATGAGCCGATCTGCACACTCCAGTTGGTAAAGAATGTCGAAGGGAGAACGCCGAGCGTTTTAAGAGTATAGGTGATAATTCCGATCAAAACACCGAAGAAACCGATGAAATAAAACCATGCCGCGCGGTTTTTTCTGATCAGAAGTATCAGCGCTGTTATCAGCTGTGTGATTGCTGTTGTAAGTGAAAGGATCGTGGCGAACTTTATGGCGATTGCATAGTTCCCCGAAAGGGAGACGGCAGCACATAGGGATGATGGAACAATAATGGAAAAAATAATAATTTTATTAATAATTGAGTATTCTTTTTTTGTGTTGAAATAATTAATGAAAAACAGGCCAGCAAATAAATTTATGAATGACATAAAGAAAGGAAGGTTGTTGTTGGCCCACCAGATGCTTTCAGGCCACAGGTACTGGAACGAGAACCCGTTCAGGGTAAGCTGAAACATTATCCATGAAACAATGAAGATCACATAGAAAACATAGGTTCGTTCCCTTATAGATAAGAATATGAAAAAGTTATAAATTACCATTACCATCATCAATCCGTAATAAATCCAGAACACGGGAAGTTCAGAGAAGAGCCTGTCGAGATACGATTGCGGCTGCCACAACACAAGGGAGAAGTTGATGGAACTCGCTGACTCAGTCCTCAGATAGTAATGAGCTATGCCCGGTTTTTGTGTTAGAGAAAAAACGAAATTTTTGTCCTTGATGTCCCGTGAATGGAAGGGGAGGTGGTCGCCGGTTTTTTTTACTGAGACTTTTCCCTCTTCAACAGTATAGAGGTCAAGGTAGTCAAGCATGGGATAGGTTATCTCAAGATACCATGACACATCCCTTCCGGTCTGGTTATCAACGTCAAATTTCATCCAGTAGGCGGATTTTGAAAAACCGAAATTTAATGAGTCTTCATTGATTTTTTTCCAGGGGAATTCTCCCCATCTCAGTTTTTCAATTGTATAGGCCTTGCTGGCGTCTTCAAGATAGCGGACTTCTTTGGTAATATTTATTTTTGATATGCTGCTGTGATAGTAGATCGTTTCAGCCTTAAGACACGGTGTAAAAATGATGCTGATTAAAAGGGAAGCCGGGAAGATTATTGTTTTCATGGCATTGATCACTGTTGTTAGCTTAACAGGACTCCTTGTAATGAAAGTGTTAAAATGCATCGCCACTCATAATACCAGTATAATATATATTAATAAATTATTATGAAAAAAATATCACAAATTAAATTAAAAGTTTTATATTAACATCTATTATACGAGTATAGATCATTTATTGGAAAATCCCGGTGTAACTTACCCCGGTTAAAAGCATGTAGGGAACAAGGGCCGACCCGACCTGTTCTCTCTCCTCGCTTAAAACAATGTCTCCGTTTAACAGGCTGAACAGATTGTCCGAGATCATGCAGTCCTTGACCCTGCCGGTTATCTCGCCTTTTTCAATAAGAAAGGCGAGATCGAGATTTGCCGAGATATCCCCGGTAAGCGTATTGGACTGCCCGAGCCCGATGAATTGATCAATGAGAATCCCTTGATTGATTGATTCAAGCATGGCTTTTACAGGCTCGGTACCGGCATCGATTTCAATATTACTGAATGAGGGGAAGGGGAGTGAGGCATATCCCCGTGATCCGTTTCCGAGCGGCTTAATATTGAGTTTATGAGCATGTTTGAGGTCCGTGATAAAGTTGCAGATAACGCCGTTTTCAATAAGGGGTTTCCGAACGGCGATTACTCCCTCATCGTCAAAAGGATAGCTGTAAGGGGAACCGGGAACAGACGGGTCGTCATGAATATTCATTTTTTCATTGAAAATTTTTGTGTCCCTTTTGTCTGCGAAGGGAGAAATCCCCTTCCATACCGCTTTGGCGTTAAAACCCGAGGCAACAATTCCCATGAGCCGCGCAACAGCCTTTGGGGTAAACAGTACCGGGATTTTCCCGGATGCGCACCCGCGCTCGGCAAGCGCCAGCGTGGTCCGTTCGATTATCCGTTCTGCCAGTGAAACATAATCAACACAATGGGTGGATGAGGTCCCCTCCCATACGTCAATTTTCGATCCTTTTTCAGTTACATGGGTCAGTGAAATTCCCGCTGAATATAATGAGTGTCTGTACGATGCATCCAGCCCCTGTGAATTTATTAGCCGCATCGACCCGGAAGATTTCGTGATGCCGACATCAACAACCGCCTGTGGAAAGCGGGACAGAATCAGGTCAATGACACTTTCAGCATTGCTTATTTCCCTGTCGATATTAAATTCGTCTATGGTATTGCCGTAGGGTTCAAAATCGGCTGAACATTGTTCGGGAAGGTCAAAGATCTCCTCATCACCGTAGGGGGCCATGGAAACGGCCCTGCCCGCGGCCTGGGGCAGGCGGCCCGAAGAATTCGTATAGGAGAACCCCGTACGGTTTTTAATGTTGACGCGCACGCCGAAGCCGCTGTTTTCTTTTTCCTGGACTGAGTGGAGCCGGTTGTTTTTAAACTGTATCGGTATCGAGCTGCCCGAGGTGTGAATGATGTCAAACCAGCGGCATTGTTTTGCTAGATCGCGGCAGATTTTTTCAATCATTGTTTCCCGCCAATAAGAACGTTGTTGATCAAAAGATGCGGCCCGCCGAATGAGACCGGCAGCGGGCTCTGCCCCCCCTTGCCGCACCCGCCGAGGCCGCCGAACATCTGAACGTCCGACGCGATCATCCCGATGCTGTCCATGGTGTGAAAAACGTTGCCTGAAAGCACGATGTCTTTTAACATCCTGCCTTTTTTTCCGTTCTTTATCTCATAGCCGTAGCCCGAGGTGAAGGTGAACATTTCAAGATTTGTCTGGCCGCCGATCACGTCAACGGCGTAGATGCCGTCGCCGATCGAATCGAAGAGGGCTTCCGGGTCATGGGGCCCCCTGTCAATAAAAGTATTGGTCATGCGCACCAGAGGCTGCCGCATCACGTTAAGGGCGCGGCCGTTTCCGGTGGGCTCTTCATTCATTTTTTCTGATGTTTCCCGTGAATGGAGCCTTCCGCTGAGTACGCCGCTTTTTATGAGCGCGGTTCTGGCGGGGATGATGCCTTCGTCGTCAAAGGGAATGAATCCCGCGAGAGCATTCATGGTGCCGTCATCATAAACGTTCAGATCCTCAGGGCCGAATTTTTTTCCCAGGACCATGAGGTCCCTCATCTGCGGGTTCTCATAAACAAAGTCAGCTTCAGAAAGATGGCCGAACGCTTCGTGGATGAACACCCCGGCGAGCTTCGGGTCGACGATGACGCGGTGTGTCCCGGCAGGGGCCGGTTCGGCTTTGAGCAGGTCAGCGGATGTTTTCACCACCTTCTCCGCGACCGCCTCCCTTCCCCGGACAATCTCGAACCCGCCGTATCCCGAAACGGATTCATGAAAGGGCTGGATCACCGCGCCGTCCCTGGCAACTGACGCGAGCGATATGCCGCAATACGAGCGGTCGTATCGGAGATCAGACCCTTCGGTGTTGAGGAAGATATAGCGGCTTTGCGAATCCCGGTACGTTGACCTGGTCGTCTGTATGTTGCGGTGTGAACCGAGGATCCCGTTGTATTTTTTTGTCAGTTCGAATTTTTCATCAAGGCCCACTTTGTCAAGGGGCACGGCGCATCGCGTCGCGTATTGTGCCGCAACGGCTTTCGTTTTTCTGATTGTCGAGGTCCCGGCCGGGATTTTCGAAGCAATGGAAAGCCCTTTCTTCAAAAACGATTCGGTGTCTTCAATATTGTTGAATGAAACAAAGGTCCAGGTCCCCCTGCTCAGGATGCGGACCGATCCGGCCACGGAATCTCCTGACGTGAACAGGTCTATTTCACTGCCCGAGAGGGTGATCGTTGTTCCCGCACCGGCCGAAAGCCTGACTTCAGCATAGTCACCGGAAACGTTTGCGATCCGGGAGAGAATTTTATCTGCTACAGAGTCAATTCCGAAATCCATGCGCCCTTCTGAACATATACTATGAACAGTCAGTATACTGAATAACAATGTTATTTAATCAACTAAAAAACATCCGCCTGATTGTCTGGTAGCAAATTATTTTTAGGGGCAACCGTTTCATAACACATTTTGTTGTCATC
>DAIUKG010000031.1:0-48554 GCA_036848375.1 Spirochaetota bacterium | reverse complement strand
GGGGACAGGGGGCATGTCATAAGTTTTAACCATATATCAATTGAACCCGTACCTGGAGGGACGCTGTGAAGAACCCGGTTATTCTGTTTATCATGATTGTAATGCTTGCCCTTTTTTCATGTGATGATGTTGACAGCCCGTCTGACCCGGTGGGCACCCTTAAGGTCACCTATGATTTTTTCGCGGTGGGCGATTTCGGTACCCTGAGCGGTTCCGCCACGGGCCAGGTATATGTGTACCTGGTGCAGAAATTCGCCCTGTACCCTGACTACAACGTGATACAGAGCGCCTCGTCAGGCTCAAGCACTGCCAGCACCGGGACCATCACCATCAACAATGTCTACGTGGGTTATTATTACGTTGTGGTCTTTTACGACCAGAACTATGACGAAGACTGGACCGCGAGCTCCGGCGACCCTTACGCCATTTATGATGCGACACAGAGCGGGAACGCAACGTCCAATCCGTACGACGCCTGTGAAGGTGACGGCGCCATGATAACCATGACCAAGGGTCACACCCTTGACATCAGCATAACCTACAGCGGCAGCGACGAATTCACCTCCCGCAACGCCTGGCTGTTGTAGCCGCAGTAATTATTAAGAATGCCACAGAGACTCAGAGGACACGGAGATTTATAATATTTTTTATCTGTGGCAATCAGGTCCCATCCGTGTTTATTTTTTCCAATCCTCTGTGTCCTCCGTGCCTCTGTGGCTAATCTTCCTTATCGAAATCATCCGCAATTTTCCTGATGGCCACCACCCGCGAACCTCAAATTTTTGTTGCTTTACCCGTCATGTGGTATAGAATTGCAGCAGGGTATAGTGCCCCGCCTCATGAATCTTGTGCGGGGTCTCTTGCCGATACTTGCGGAGGATTTGCGCTGTATGGACTTTAATCTTTCCCTCGGATCATTCACCACTGAACAGAATTTTCATCCCCTTGACGAGGCGGCCGTATATGACGTGATGATTTTAGGCGGCGGCCCTGCGGGCCTCACCGCGGCCGTATACTGCATGCGCAAGGGCGTGAGCACCGCGATGGCGCTCAAGCACGCGGGCGGCCAGGTCGCCGAGACCTCGGGGATCGAAAACTATATGGGCTACCGCCACATCAACGGTATGGAGCTCGTGGAGAAGTTCAGGGAGCAGGTGCTCCAGTTCGGTCTCGCGTACGAGGAAGGCCCCGAGGTCGGCTCCGTTGAATACGGTAAAATCAAAAAGGTAACGATGAATGACGGAAGGACGTTCAGCGCCCGCGCGCTCATTGTCTGCACGGGCAAGTCGTGGAGAAAGCTGAACGTTCCCGGCGAGAATGAATTTATCGGCAGGGGCGTGGCGTACTGCTCCACCTGCGACGCGCCGTTTTTCGCGGGCAGGGACGTTATCGTTGTTGGCGGCGGCAATTCGGGCCTTGAGGCAGCGATAGACCTGGCGAAGATCGCGTCCAGGGTCACGGTGGTGCAGTTCCTTGAAAAGCTGACCGGAGACCGGGTGCTCATTGACCGGCTTATGGGGTTCGGCAATGTCGGCGTGCTGTACAGCCATGAAGTCGCGAAGATCAGCGGCGACGACGAGGTCAGGTCGGTTTCATTGAAAGACAGAACAACCGGCGCTCTTAAAGAAGTCAATGCCAGCGGTATTTTCGTGGAGATCGGCCTGGTCCCGAACAGCGGCCCGGTAAAAGGTGTTGTCGAGCTCAACCAGGCGGGTGAAATAATCGTGGACTGCGCGTGCACGACGAGCAGGCCCGGCATCTTCGCGGCGGGTGACGTCACCACCGTGCCGTTCAAACAGATCATCATAGCCGCGGGTGAAGGGGCCAAGGCCGCCCTTTCGGCGTGCGAATATTTATTGAAAGAATAACCATCACGGTGAAGGAGGTTGCCATGCCGTTACTTGATGACAAGGTCAAAGGCCAGCTCAGTGGAATACTGAAAAACATGAAAGATACGGTCACCCTGGTGTACGGCACGCAGGAGATCGAGTGCAACACATGCAGGGACACCCGCATGTTCATCGAGGAAATTGCTGCCCTGAGCGACAGGATCGGGGTCGAGGTCTATGACTTCGTGAAAGACAAAGAAAAAATGGCCTCGCTGAAGATAGACAAAATACCGGCCATAGCACTGCTCGACAAAACCGGGGCCGACACCGGCATCAGGTTCTACGGCCTGCCGGGCGGGTACGAGATCAATTCCTTTCTGCAGAGCCTTCTTGAAACGTCCGGCCAGAAGGAGCCGCTTCCCGACGCTCTTGCCAAAAGGGTCGCCGCGGTGAACAAGGACGTCCATATCCAGGTCTTCGTGTCCCTGACCTGCCCCTACTGCCCGGCAGCGGTGAGCACCGCGCACCGGCTCGCCCTTGAGAGCACAAACATACGGGCGGACATGGTCGAAAGCACGACCTTTATCCACCTCGCGCAGAAATACAGAGTGCAGGGCGTTCCCCGGATCGTCATCAACGAGAGCCATGTGCTGGAAGGCGCGCATCCCATGCCGGCCTTTCTCGATATAATCGAAAAACTGTAGCAGGCAGGGCGGTGGCCGGGTCACCGCCTGTTTTTTTTCACCAGGCCGGTGACGCACTCGATCACGTGGTCGGATTCCTCTTCGGTCATGCCGGGAAAAATGGGCAGCGAAAGCGAGCGCGCGAACACCCATTCGCTGCGGGGATAGTCGTCAGCCGAATAGCCCAGGCCCCGGTAATAGGTGAAGCGGTACAGGGGGATGAAGTGGACGCTCGTGCCCACTCCCTGTTCTTTCAGCGATTCGATGAACTCGTCGCGCGTGCACGAGAGCATTTCGGTGTTGAGCTTGAGCGGGTACAGGTGCCACGACGTTGTCCGGTCGTCCATGACCCGGTACAGGATGAGCTCTTCATAGTCCTTGAACGCGCTGTTGTATTTTTCAGCGATCTTTTCCCTCATCGCCTGCATGTGCCCGATTTTCTTCAGCTGTTCGATGCCCATTGCCGCGTTGAGGTCCGTGGTGTTGTATTTATACCCCGCGTACTCGACGTCGTACACCCAGGTCCCGCTCGCCGAGTAGCGGTTCCACGCGTCCTTTGATATCCCGTGGAGCCGCAGGGTGCGCATCATGTCCGCCCAGGCGCTGTTCCCGGTCACGGCCATTCCCCCTTCTCCGGTGCAGACGGTCTTGGTCGCGTAGAAGCTGAAACAGGTGATGTCTCCGATGGTGCCGACCTGCTTTCCCCGGTATGTGGCGGGCAGTGAATGTGCCGCGTCTTCGATCACGTGCAGGCCGCGCGCGCGTGCGGTTTCGAGTATGGGGCCCATGTCCGCGGGCTGGCCCGCGTAGTGCACCGGCATGATCGCGCGCGTTTTAGCGGTGATCTTTTTTTCGATCTCCGCGGTAGATATGAGATGGGTGTCGGGGTCGATGTCCGCCAGCATGGGAACGGCGTTGAAATAGCGGATGACTTCAGCGGTCGCGGTAAAAGTCATGGCGGGGATGATGACTTCGTCTCCGGGTTTCAGCCCGATGCAGTGAAGCGCCAGGTGCATTGCCGCCGTGCCCGAGTTCACTGCCACCGCGTGCGCGGACCCGACATACTCCCGAAAGCGCTTTTCGAAATCATGGGTTTTTTCTCCCATGGTGAGCCATCCCTTTCTCATTGAATCGGCCACGGCGTTGATTTCATCTTCGGTGATATACGGGCGGTGAAAAGGGACCTGCATGGTTTATATCCTGTTTTTATAGGGTGGGTAACATTCCCGTTGAATAAGCAGACCATCAGTCGCTATCTTTTTCAAGAATAATTTATTCGGGTTGCTTTTTTCTTTTTTCTCTGGTAACAGGGTCACGATACCGGATAGCGAGGTGGTTGTTCATGAAAAGAATCGTTTTTATTGTTTTATTTATTCCGCTTTTACTGCCAGCGGTGCCTGCGGTCCCGGATCAGGGGTTGTCAATCTCGATCGCCCCGTTTTTCGCGGCAGGCCCTGCGGCGGGGGTTGAAAAAAACATCAGGGACGATTTGATCGCCGCTTTTACCGCGCAGGGGATTGCTGCCGTTGCCAGGGACGACCTGGCTGAAGTTATCACCCCTGAAACCTGTTCCGGTAAAGATGACAGTGCCCTTTTTAAAAAGGGAAGCATTGCCACAACGCATCTGCTTGCCGGTGACGTTATTGTTCATGAAAGCGCTGAGACATCTGCAGCCGCTGAAGCCGTCGCGCCTCCTGACGGTGCCGGCGTTTCCTGTACCGTGCGCCTGTTCCTGTATTCGCTGGATGAGGGCGGCTTTGTATATTCCACCGAGGAGATCCTGCGGCCTGAACATTTTACTAAAGGCGCGGCCTCGCTCTCGGGAAGGGTAAAGCTCTTCCTGGAGGGGACGCTTCCGGTCGTGGCCGATATTGCCCTGGCTGAGTGCGACACCGAAAAGGAAGTTTCCCTGAAATGGGAGTGCTCCGGTGACGCTAGCGCTTACGAGGTGTTCCGTTCCGCTTTCCGTAACGGCCCCGCTGACCTGCTTGGCGAAACCGACAAAAAGGAGTTTGCCGATACCACGGGCGAACCCGGTGCCATCTATTTTTACCGGGTCAGGCCCGTTGCCGCGTCCGTCACGGGCGATCTTTCCGCGGCGGTTACCGCGTATAAAAAGATATCCTCTCCAGCAGGGCTTGACCTTGACGCGGTCCTCAAAAGCAAAAAGGAGAAGGACCCGGTGATAACCGATCCCGCGGAAAAAGAGCGGGTTGAGAAGGAACTTGCCATTGCCTCGAAGTATTACGTGAACCTGTTTTCGGTGAATTTCATCCTGACCGTGATCAGGCATTACATAAGAACCAACCAGGTCATCGTGCTGGAAAACGCCGCTGAGTATATTGTTGACCGGGGCAGAAGGACGGTTTATCTCGTTTATCCCGGGAAGTGCGTGATCAGGTTTTTTTGCAACAGGCTTTTTGTGTTTTACGAAGAGTGCCCGCCGCCAGATGGCGCCCTGACAATATCTTTCAGGAAAGATGACGATCCCGGGCGGTATCTCGCCAGCGGCTGGGACTCTCCGGGGTCGAAGATCACCTGGTCACGGGGGAACGAGTCGTGCCTGACGCTTCCGGTAAGCATCGGGGACCAGGGAAGCATGATCGATCTTTATCTCGGTGCGGTCATCTACAATGATCAGCTCGAATGCCAGAGGGCTGTCGTTTCCGCCAATGACACGCTCGTGGGAAGTTTTTGCGCGCGCCTGCGGGGAAGGTATTCCCTGTTTGTTCCCGCGCAGGTGCGAAACGGCAGGGACGATATTTCGCTGCGGTTTTATTTTCCTGACGCAACGCAGCCCGCTGAAATTTTTCCGGACAACAAGGACACCAGGGTCCTGGCCCTGGCCCTGGATAAACTCCAGGTATACCCGTATGACCGGGAGCGAGACCTTTTCAGGCGCATCATTGATAATTCAGTGGTGTTCGCCCTTCCTCTCGGAAAGCAGATTGACGTTACGCTCAAAACCGGCGAGTCCCTGAGCCTGCCCCTGTACGAGGGCGCGGGTATGGCATCGCAGTATTTCAGGAATTCCGCGGACTGGAAAAAAAGCACTCTGATTTTCGGAAGCAGTGATAAAGAGATCAGGAGAAAAATGAAAGAGGCGCAGAAAAAGTTAAAACGGTGACCTTTATGAAAGCGCGGTCCCGCTTTCATAAAGGCCGGGCGTGGTGTTTATATTTCAAGGATCCTGATTTCAACCCTGCGGTTCTTCTGCCTTCCTTCTTCCGAATCGTTTTCTTCGATCGGCCTGCTCGGCCCGTATCCTTTTGCCACAAAGCGGTCTTCCTCAATTCCCCTGCCGATAAGGTAGTTCATGACCGAAAGGGCGCGTTTCTGTGAAAGGGCCATGTTGTATTTGTTCGTTCCGACGTTGTCGGTGTGGCCGCTTATTTCAAGTTTCATGCCCGGGTTTTCTTTCATCAGGCTTATGACCCGCTGGAGCTCGTACTTTGATTCGGTGAGTATCTTATAGCTCCTTGTGGCGAAGAACATGTTGTTGAGGATGATTTTCGCCCCGACAACAAGCGGCTCGAGCATGATGTCCTGCCTCATTTCCTTGTAGTATTCAAGGTTCGTGAGGTCGATGCGCGTGGAGTAAAAGGTGTAGCCCTTGCTTTTCACCGCGATATCGTACAGCCTTCCCTTGTTGAGGATGACCATGAATTTCCCGTCGTCCTTGTTGCTCCTGATCCGTATCGACCGCGCGTCGTTTTTCACGTCGGTAATGGTGATCTCCGCGAGGAGTTTTTTCTCCGTGTCCCGCTCGTCCATGACCGTACCCGCGAAGGTGAGGACCTTGGACTGCTGCAGCTTCTCCGGGATGGGGATGGACTGTATCCGGTAAATCTCCTTTTTGCCGGGGAGCGCTTTCGCGTAGTAGAGAATTTCTCCTGACGCGGGGATCGTGATCAGCTTGTCTTCCTGCGGGGTGTTGATGAAACTGCCCAGGTTGACCGGTTTCGTCCATGAGCCGTCAAACTGTTTTTCGACCTTGTACAGGTCATAGCTCCCGCTTCCCCCGGGCCTGGTCGAGCTGAAGATCAGTGTTATGTTGTCGGCCAGTATTATCGGCCCGAACTCGCTGTAATCGGAGTTTATCGGCGCCGGCATCTTTTCGGGTTCGGACCAGGGCTCCCCGTCGCCGTCGCGGGTCGCGGTAAACAGCCCGAACTTGTCGTTGCCGCCCTTGGTTTTTTCCGGGCATTCACGCACGAAGTAGATCGTGTTCCCGTCAGGTGAAAGTGACGCGAAACCGTCATAGCCTTTTGAATTTATGGGTTCGCCCATGTTTACGGGCTCAGACCAGAGCTCTCCCTGGCGCTGGGATATCCACAGGTCGACGTCACCCAGGCCCCCTTTACGGGTTGAGGAGATTATCAGGCAGTTCTGGTCATAGGTGATAAACGGGCCGCCGTCATCGGCCTTTTTTGAGCATACCCGGTCAAGCAGTATGGGCTGGGTCCAGCCGTCCATGGTCTTGCTTCGCATGAATATTTTGTAACTGTTTTTTTCGAGGAAATCAGACTGGTATATCATGGTATTGCCGTCTGCAGAAATAGTGGGGCTGTATTCGGAGAATTCCGTATTTTGTTTTTTCGCAGCAAGGGCTGTGGCGATAATCAGGCACGCAATAAAACCGAGGATTTTTTTCATGGTCCTGTCCTCCGATGAAAAGAAAAGTTATACACACCAGGGTTAAGGCGGTTTGTTTTAAAGATCGGGTTGTGAGCAGATGATCTTTAATGCAGACTTTTAGCATGCATAAATAAATTTTACAAGCATATTATTGCTTTTTTTTGAAAGAGGTGAGCGCTTCATCCGCGATCCGGGGGTTCTTGCATGAAGCCGCCTTGTTTTTTAAAAGGGATGCCAGATACCGTGAAGAAGGGGCGGCTTTTTTGAGCACCATGATCGCCATCAGCGCGGAAAAATCGTTTTTAGTATTGATGTTCTCAACCAGGGATGGCACGGTTTTCGCGCCCAGGGAGACCAGCGCATCCGCCGCCCTGTCGCAGATGCCCTGGTGCGTGCTGCCGAGCAGGCCCACCAGGAGATCCATTGATTTTTTGTTGTCCGTGTTTATCGCTGCCAGGCACCTGATCCCCTGCTCAAGAACCGCTGCCGGGGAAGTTCCCTGCTGCTGGTCCTTTTGTTTCATCAGTGATCCCAGCGCGGACTCGATTTCCGGGCTCGCCTTTCGGGCTGCCGTGATAAACCCGATCCCGTCGAGGTTATCGTCTTCGTTATCCGATTGGAGAAGCGAGAGAATTTCCGCCTCTCCGGGGATAACGCCCGGGCATGAAAACCCGGTTTCCAGGCAGAAAACAGCGGCTTCATGCTTCTCTTCGCCGGTGTCAAGAGCGGTAAATATTTTCTGAATCGCGGGACCACTCAGGGCAAATACCGTTTTCAGGTCTGACAGGGGCGGATGTTCAGGCTCCGGTTCATCTTTGCGGTCAGTATCTCCCCTCCGGAAAAGAAACAGGAAATCGAGAATTTCCTGCTTTCGCCCGGTTTTGTCGTTTATAATATCGCGGCAGATGATTTTCAGTACGGCCTTCCTGCTCGCCGGGATGTTTTCATCCAGATACATTTTTTTCAGCGCGGGGTAGTGGCTCTTTTTATGATTATCAGGGACGAGTATGAAGTGTTTGTTGAAACAGTGAAGGGCGGCCCTGCTGTCATACGCTTCTATAGGGCTATATACCAGGGCCTGTATCATTTCTTCAAAGCAGGTTTCCTGAACGCGGTTGTTTCTGGCAATTCTTGCCGCTTCAGTGAAATATTCGTCAATACGTTTTATCTTTTCACGGGTGGATATTTTTTCTCCCCGGTGGGGAGAAAAAAGCTCTGAGAGCAGTGAGCTGGTGTATTCTGTTTTTTTGCAGCGCACCAGGGCGGGGAGGGCCGCCTTCCATTCAGCGGCATCCACACCGTCTGATGATATATAGCGTATCAGGTCAAGTAGCAGAAATGCTTCGTGATCGTTTTTGAGAACAGGGCCGCTTCTCAATGCTGTTATTACGAAGTCGTGATATCCATTGCTGGTTATGTCAAGGCGAAGGAGATAATCAATAAGTACGGAATGTATCTTTCCTTCCGCGGAGAACACGGGGATGGTTTTCGCCAGTTCTATTGCCCCGGTGATATTCTTATCTTCAGCGCTGAGGATTGATTTTATCTGCGCGGCCGTTGATGGGGATTCCTGAGGCGCGGGTTCAGCGCCCTGAACCAGGTTGGCGCACAGAAGTGCGCTGAAGATACAGGAAAACACAATTATTTTTTTCTGGCCGGTCATGGTTTCGGCTTGGTGCTATTGATTGGTGTATTGAGTTTATTGTCAATGATTGGTAAAAGGAGTCAATTGAAATATTGATCCGGAATAAAAAATTGGTCTTTCACGGATCGGATTCAGAGACAGTTGATGGCAAGCTATTATATTTCATCCCGCATTCGATGCGCTTTCAGTGGTGATCATTGCTGAAGATGTATTCCCGGTCTTTTTCGGATTCCCGTTCCATGGAATGTGCGTTTATTTTTTTACCGAATATTCCCAGCTTCGTGAATTCCCGGTCAATGAATTCGGTAATTTCGCCGGGAATATCCTGGTAACTTCCCCATATTTTGGTCTGCTCGATAATATAATCCAGCAGTTCCTTTTTTTTATCCCGGTATATCCGGTACTTGGCCTGTCTGAGCAGAGCGGCCGGTGCTTCCTGGTTCTGTTTCATGGATACTTTTTCCTGTTGATCTATTCTATTCGCGAAGACCAGTACATGCCGGTAAAGAAGCAGATAATGCTTATCACGATCAATGTTTCAGTCATGGCAATTTCTCCCGGATGTGATTAATTATTAATCGGAAAGTAGGGGGGCAAAATTTGAATAAGGGGACATAAATGGCGAAATTTTTTTAAATTTTGCCCGGTTGCGCGGGACATAGCTGTGCCTGGAGTGTATTTTAGCCTGGCGCTGCAGGTCATGTCTTCAGCGAGCGTATGATCTCCGTGATGCAGTCATCGTTATGGAGTGATGAAACCGTGATCAGGCGGTGACAGCTTTTTGAGAGCATCAGATTCAAGCCCCCGTCATCCCCGCACTGCCTGAAATCGGTTCTTATGCCGATTACCGGTATTTCTCTTGCATAGGCATAACCGGCTTCGAAGGCTGTTCCTGAATCGGCATCAGGTCCGTCAAGAACCGCGATGACCATGCGTGACCGGTCGATTCCGTCCCTGCAACAGGTGAAAATATCTTCGGGTTCAGTATAGCTGGCGCATTCGTCCTGGGGCAGGAATATCTTTTCATTAAGGGCTTTTTCAAGGGCCCGGGCCAGTTTGTTGTTGAAGCTCCTTTCGGCTGCGGTAAAAAGCGGTCCTGCAAGATATATCATCAGGCGTTTCCTCTGAATGAATAGTAACGGTTACCGTGATAAAGAACGGTTGGATGTTGTCTTTTCGGGCATGTGATTTATTTCAGGACCCGAGTTTTTCCATGATTTTCAGGTGGTACTCATGGTCAATAATCCTTCCGGTTCTTCTTTCAATAAGGATGTTATAGCGCAACTGGCTGATCGTGAGTTTTTTTCTCAGCGTTTCCCGCTCTTCTTCTGTATGGCAGATCCTGATTAGATGCTGAATGGAAGAAATATTTTTGCGGAGTTCAACCTCTTCCGGAATGACCCCCGCATTTTTTAATATTTTATAGGCCATTCTCATGTCCGGTGGCAGATTATCAAGGCCGTCAGGGGGAAGGGGTTTGCCTTTTCCCGGGAGATTATCAAATTCGCCCCTGTCCATGGCTTCTCTGATTTTACGTTCTGCTATTAATTCAAAAGCATACATAGGAATGTTCCACCCCACCATTGTGAGTGAAGCATGCCCGGTGTCAATTATTTAACCGATGGTCCCGACAGGGGGAGCCTGATCCGTACAATCAGGCCGTTACATCGAGTCTGGCTCCCTTGTTCTCTTCCCTGATTTTTTCCATTACATCAGGTTCCGGTTTTTCCGTTGTCTGGGAACTGACATACCTGGTGGAATTGTCGAGAGCCCCTTTGGGAATTACGTTGAAATTGCTGAGTACATCTATTTTCATGGTATCCCTCCCTGGTTACAGGATATAAGTCTATACCCATAATTTTTTTTCGCAAGAAAAAATTATCTTTTTCAGGTGGAATTTCCATAAAAAAGGAGCATACATCTCTTGACAATACTCTGATAATAGTGCAATATGACACTATATAAAATTATCGAGTAAAGAAATGAACCTGAAAAAAGAGCATTATTTAATAATGAAAAAAATCCATCAGTTTTATTTTAATAAAATTAAAACAGGATACACTGATCCGGATGACATACAATTGATCCGGGAACTCATCGATTCGAAAATTTTAAACAGCACTTCATTTTATTTTACCAGTGACGGGAGCTGGGTCTATCAGAATTGTTTCAACATTCCTTTTACGCACCATGGTTTGCAAAAAGTCGACGAACTCGGTCTTATTTGATTGATCGGGATGAAGGCGGCTCTGGGGAGGATTGATAACCGGGCACTTTCATTAATTTCCGGACATTGAAATCAGCCCCATGCACAGGTACTTGGTGAAAGAAGCCATTTCATGGGGATGTTCAATTATTTCCTGGCGCAGATGTTCACTCATGAGAAAACGGTCCTGATCTGAAATTTCTTCACCGATTACATCACGGAAAAGATCGGTGTTGAAACTGAAGTTGATCGTTCTGTTCCGTATTCCCCGGTATATGGCGAGGTAGTCTTCCCAGATGCTCTGAATGATGGATTCTATTTCATCAGTTCCGGAAAGCCCCACTGATTTATAAAAGTCCATGAAAAGAGGTCGTTTAATGGTTTCCATAATTCGTTTAATTATACAATAATATATTCACTCTGTCCATATTTTCTGATATTTTATTAAGGTTGTGATCACTACGCAACAGTTGTCAGATTGTTGCATAAAAAACTTTATTATGTCTCACTGTATCATACAATATTAATTATGTCAATTTATGTGGCACTATTAATTGAAAAAAATGATGATTTTTATCGCTTTACTGATGGATCAAGGGGCATGCTGATCAAGGGCAAAATAAGCGGAGATTTCCTGTTTCTCATTCTTCGACTTTGACGGTCAGTCCTTCCGGTTTGTTTATAAAAAGGAGTGATCCGTACACATCGGCGTCCTTTCCCGTGGCTGTTTTATCGGATAAGATACTGTTTTCGCAGCCACCATGGAGCAGGGACTTAATGGTATCCCGGGCGGAATAATCGATGTTTTGTGACCGTACCAGTGCCGCTATGCCGCTGATATAGGCCGCGGCCATCGAGGTCCCTTCCATGGGGCCGTATGCTCCGGGATCAAGCTTAAGGCCGCTTAACTCGAAACGGAAAATACCGATTCCGGTATTGTCCTGTTCTTCATCAGTCATGAGTTGAAACCCGATTGTATTTGCAGCAGCGATATTCTCGGTCAGGGCGTAAGAGAATAAGTATGCGTTATTGCCTGTTTCACCTGACATCAGATCAAGTTCAATCCCTTCAGTGAACGGGTCCCTGCCGCCTGAACTCAAGACGACCCTGAAAAAATCCTGATCGATCTGAGTGTTTACAAATGCGTAGAAGCTCAGCACTGCCGAATCATACGATGAGAGCGTGAAAGATTTATATGCCCTGTCATCGGTCCCGGGTTCATAACCGCCTTTGTCCCAGTCTTCAGGATTTACCAGAACCGGGAAGGTGCCGAATCCGAGATCCAGGATTTCATTGTCCCATCCTCCGTTAAGGACCCATCCTGATTCAAGATCGTCACTGATTACTTCTTTAAATCCTGCTTTTGTGCTTAAAAGCTCCTGCCCCGGAGCGGCGATATCCACTGTTTTTTTACCGTAGTTTGAGAATGGCGCCAGGGAATCGGCACGGTCAAGTGCGGCGGCGCAGATAAGATTATCATGCTTAAAAGAGCAGGGGTAGAATGATGTGACGGTGTCGCCGTCTTTTCCTCCCGAGTCATTATTCATTCCTTTCCCGTCATAATTACCGTTGCCTGCCGCCGCAACCGCGACAATATCGGATTCCCGGGCGAGGTCCAGCGCGTCGCTCATCGCCAGGTCAAAAGGTATTTCGCTTCCGAACCCGAGGGTCATGATGCTGGCCCCGTTTTCCGCTGCGAAAGCGATGCCCTGAACGATATCCGATGTTGTGCCCCTTCCGGTTTCGTCAAGCACGCGCACCGCCATAAGCGCCGCTTCCCAGCAGAGGCCGGCTATTCCGGTGCCGTTATTGCCCGCGGCGCCGATGATCCCGGCCATGACAGTGCCGTGCCCGTTCAGGTCCATGGGATCGTCATCCTCATCAACAAAATCGTAGCCGTGCGCGGCGATCCCTTTTCCCGAGCCGTCCCACATGTTTGAAGCAAGGTCCTGGTGCGTGTAGTTGATTCCGGTGTCAATGACAGCGGTAATTATCGTGCTGCAGTCATGAACGATGTCCCATGAGAGATCAAAATCATCACTTGTAACCGGAGGGAATTCTTCGGAAGCATCGTCACCGGATGTTTCTGCAGGCGCGGCAGCCTCAGGCCATTGGTGCGAAAAATCAGGGTCGTCAGGAAGGGCCTGAGCTGTGTAAATATAATTTCTCTGAGCATAGACAACGGATTTTTCCTTTTTACATATGTCCATGGCTTCTTCAAAGGTCCGGTCAGGCTCGAGAAGGACCCTGGTGAGGTTTTTAAACGAAAGCTCCTGGTATTCTTGGCCGGCGATCCTGACGATGAGAGACATTTTTTCTTTAAAAGTCGTCTCCGGTTTAAACATGATGAGTATTTCATGCTCGGCAAAACCTGAAAGAAACCGGGATTTAAACTGAATGACCTTTTCAGCGCCGAAACCGATTATCACCAGCACCGCAACCGTGAGTATCGCGGGGATGATTTTTTTCTGTATCAGTGTTCGTGCCGCTTTCATATGAGTTGTCAGTCCTTTACCGTAATAGTGACCGGGTCTGAAAGAAGGCCTTCAGTGCCTCCGTTATACGGTGAAAACCCGGCGATACGGATATGCCATGTTCCCGGTTCAAGCCTGAGCTCGGCTTCAGTGGGAGAGAGCGGGCCTGATTCGTACGTGACGGTCATGCTCAGCGCTTTTTCCGGGGTGCAATGTTTATCTCTGCTGTAATATATGCGGTACCCTCCTCCGGGGCAATTTACTCCTTTTTCCCTGTTCGGCTTCCAGGAAAGCTTGCAGTTTTTTGTTGCTGATGCCGGTGCGACCCGGGAAGTCGGGCTCAACTCTTCAGTTTCATCATAATCAAACACGCGGTCTTCATTATCATCCGTTTCTTCAGCCGCGTAGGCGCTTGCACTATTCTCTTCAGAAAACGGGGATCGTTTTTTTTCTTTTATGGATGTAATGCTGACAGTTTTTTTATGCACTGTGGTGATGCCGTCATCACTGCCGGATACTGTCGCCGGGCTTATTTTTTTATCATTGATGGTTTTCAGGGAAAGCGAAATGTTTTCATCCGGCTGAGGGGACAGGTCTTCGCTGCTGCTGCATGAAACCGTTGACAGCAGGCATGCCGCTATCAGTGCCGCGCATATTTTTTCAGTTCCCGCCGTCATTTCTTTTCTGGGCCTCGTCCATTGCCTGCTTGATTTCAGGCGAAAGGTTTTCAAGTATTCTGTTTGAAAGATGGTTAAAAAGGTGCATGGTATTTTCAAGAATCCCCAGTGAGGCAATGGACATTTCTTTTTTATTCCCCTGCGTGTCGTGAAAAATCATGTCAACGCTTCTGTCGTTTCTCCAGGCGATCTCAATTTTTTCGATGCCTTCTTTATCCAGCCCGGGAAGAGGGCCGAAATCATACGGCTCATCAGGGGCGATGCCGCCGATTTCCATGCATTCTGCGACAAGGCGTTCAACATGAATACACGCAATTTCTTCAACCTGCTGGGCCATTCGTACGATGCGAATTATTTCCCCGACTTTTTTATATGTCTCAATGTCCATCCGATCACTCCATGTTTTGTCTGTAAACATGGTCAGTGCTATCATAGAGGGGTGTGAAAATCAACTTATTAATTGTTCAGAAAGCGCTATCAGGGCCTTGCCCATGTTTCAGGTTCGGTGCGCAGGTATTTTGACATGAGCTGCAGGATCATGGTGCTTTCGCTGAGGCTGATTATTTTATAGCGATAATATTCTTTGCCCCTGCCGATAATTTTTTTCAGCTCTATGATAAGGATGTTCCCGGCAATTCTGTAAGTCCTGGTTTCTTCGTTCAATTCATGCCCATCAAGGTACTGTTCACTGTATATTGCCCTGCCGTCTTTATGAAAAACATATTTTTCATAGAGCAGAAAGGTCCCGTCCGGATCGTGCCGGCGCCATTCTCCCAGTATCAATGACGCATAATCTCCGCTTCCTTCCGGAAGGAGGAAAGCCAGCGATAACAGAACGTACAGGAATCCCGTAATTTTCATTGGCGAGTAATTTCTCCAGCGACCGGAATAGTGTATTTCGCGGAGGTTTCAATATCAAATACTTTTTTTACGGGATTTTAACTATACAGAGCGCATGAGATGCCTTCATCAATTGGGATGCAGTGAGCGTATGATTTCATCCAGCTGTTTTTTCATGGTAGTGTGAATAAAGGACCGGATTTTTTCTTTTTCCCAGGATTCTCCATTGTTTTCAAACAGTATCACCCAGCTTCTGTCGTCACCGGTGTGCGACCCAACCACCTTTCCTACTCCACCGCACGTCGTCCCATTGAGGCGCAGCTGCATGTCACTGAAAATCGACCCTTTTACCCATTTCACTGCTTCGGTAAAGTTCGCGCAGATTCCGGCAGTGCTGATGTCCTTGATGAATCCAGTAAATAATTTTTTTTCGATTTTAATACTGAACGTTGCTTTGTAATAATCGGTGCATTTAACGCGCAGGTATTTTCGGCGGCCCCGCGCTTTCTCTTTCTCGAGTGCATTTATAAGGAACGGTAATGTTTTTTCACACAGGATGGTCTTTTTGTCATTTTGAATCGGTATTTCAAAATCGTAAAATGGCGATCTTTCTCCATCGTTGTCCCCGGTTCCGATTATTGCTCCAACCGTGGTTCCCCCTGTTTCAGGGATCTCTTTGATTTTTTGCACCATATGAATCAGGTCTATGGAGCAGGGGACTTCAAAAGTGTTTATGATGAGAATTGAATTGTTGTAGCGTTTTAATATATCATGAATGATCGCATGATCGGTGATACAATAGGATTCATATTCATGTTCACAGGTTTTTTTCTCGAGCCATTCACCTTCTCTCCTGTCCGCAAAAAGGAAGAATGTTTTTTTTGAGTGAGTAAAATTTTCATTATTTCCGCATCCCTGCATGATGATTACCTCCAGCACTAAATAGCGAGAATTTTTTTTATGTATCTTTACGCTGGTTCAATTTTATTGACTGGAATGATGTCTACTGAATAATGATTAATACACCAGGGAAAGTTTTTTTCCTGATGTTATCCAGTCTGTATAAAATTTATTTTTTTGTTTATACAAATAAAGAAAATATAAAAATTTATATATTCATATAGTTAATATATAAATTAACATTTTTATATAAAAATGAATACCTTGCATTGAGGAAAAAGTACAAAAAATTTTTATTTTCCATAAAAAATTGATATTTAAAAAATTTTAACTTGATAATTGTGACTTTAGTGACTAGGAAAAACACATATGATTATTCTCAACCAATACTGGAGGGCATAATGAAAAAAACGAGGATGAAAATCGGCATAATACTGTTCACCGCAGCGGCTCTTTTGACGTCCTGCGGGTACAACACGATGCAGGGCCTTGAAGAAGAGGTCTTCAGCGCCTGGGGGGACCTTGAGGCAACCCTTCAAAGAAGGGCTGATTTAATCCCAAATCTCGTCAATACCGTTAAAGGTTACGCGTCACACGAGAGACAGACTCTTACCGCGGTCATCGAGGCGCGCGCAAAAGCAACGCAGGTAACGCTAAAACCCGGCGACCTGAGCAATCCTGAAGCAGTAGCGCGCTTCCAGCAGGCGCAGGGAGAGGTTTCATCCGCCCTTTCACGGCTTATGGTCGTTATTGAGCGCTACCCCGATCTGAAGGCAGACCGGCAGTTTACTGATCTGATGCATCAGCTTGAAGGTACCGAAAACAGGATCAACGTGGCCCGCCAGCGCTATAATAAAGCGGTGAAGGATTTTAATTTTTCCATCAGGAAATTTCCGTACAACATTACCAACAATATCCTGCTGAACCTTGAAAGAAAGGAATACTTTGAGGCTGACGCTGAAGCCAAAAAGGCCCCGAAGGTCGAATTCTGACCGCAAGGCCCGGCCTCAGTGTTATGGATGTACCAGGAGAACAGGAGGGGAAGCGAATGAAAAAAACCGGAACACTGCGTATTATCAGACAGGTGGCTTTGTGCCTTTTTCTCGGGACAATGGCCACGAACCTCTATGCACGTGAAGTTCCGGTTTTAAAAGGCCGCGTCAATGATTACGCCGGGATGCTTTCCCCTTCAGCGCTTTCTTCTCTTGAAGTCAAACTCGCGGGCCTGGAAAAAACTGATTCAACCCAGATAGCTGTCCTCACGGTTCCGTCACTTGAGGGGGATTCACTTGAGGATTTTTCGATTCGTGTCGCAGAGGAATGGAAAATCGGGCAGAAAAAGCTCGACAACGGCGCTCTGCTGATCATTGCCAGGGATGAGCGGAAAGCACGCATTGAGGTCGGTTATGGGCTTGAAGGGAGCCTTACCGACCTGGTAAGCGGAAGGATCATTGACGATATTATAAGGCCGCATTTCAGGGCCGGCAATTACGACGAAGGGGTGAACGCGGCGGTCGACGCGATGATTTCGGTTGTGCGGGGCGAGTTCAAATCTGACGGGATTCCCGGTAACGGCGTGAACGGGGCGAAGGGGGCGGACAAATATGCTTACCCTCTTCTTTTCCTGCTGATTTTTATCGGCATCATCGGCTCAATTAAAAGAATTATGGGCGGTGTTGTCGGTTCCGTGCTTTTCCCCATAGCCGGGTTGTTTTTTCTTCCTTTTGGTCTGTGGCTGCTTCTTCTTATCCCGATTGGTTTTATCGCGGGCCTGATTCTTCCGTCATTATTTATGCTTTTCGGCATGACCGGCGGCAGGCATTACGGCGGATTCGGCGGCGGCGGTTTTTCCTCCGGCGGCTTCAGCGGCGGCGGCGGCGGATTCGGCGGCGGCGGTGCTTCCGGCGGATGGTGAGTGTCATTCAATAAAATTATTACGAGGTATGGAATGAAAAACCTTGCTGCGGTTTTTTTAACTGATGATGAACAAAAATTGATTGAACATGCCGTACGGGAAGCCGAAAAGAAGACTTCCGGCGAAATTGTCCCCATGGTCGTATCCTCGAGTTATCACTATCCGGTTTCCAATGTCATCGGGGGCCTCGCGTTATCGCTGCTCATATCAATTATTGTTTCCCTTGTACTCAAGAATGACAGCATGTGGATGTTTCTGGGAATCGTTATGCCGCTTTTTCTCGTTATGCACGAATGCGTTAAGCGGATATACCCCTTGAAGCGTCTGTTTATATCGGACAGGGAAATTAACGAAGAGGTCGAAGAGGCCGCGCTGAAAAATTTTTATTTAAGCGGACTGTATCGGACAAGGGATGAAACCGGCGTCCTCATTTTTATTTCGCTTTTTGAACGGAGGGTCCATGTCCTTGCAGACCGGGGAATACATTCGGTCGTGAAGCAGAACACCTGGGACGAAATTGTTGCGATTATCATCGACGGGATCAGAAAAAAAGACCAGGCTGCGGCCATTGTTCGCGCGGTCACGCGGGTAGGAGAGATTCTCGGCGGCAATTTTCCGGTCAAACCTGATGATACTGATGAACTGAAGAATTTGATAATAGACAGGTAAATCATCCGGCAATGAATTTTTTGCCTGTTATCAGAAAATATATGACACACCGTTAGAGGAAGTTGATAACACTTTCAGCAGCATTTTCCAGAATTGAATTATCATCCCATAAAAAATTATTAGTGAGCGTCTTATCCTGTATTTCTTTGATTTTTTCAATGCGGATGATATTTCGAAGATCTCCGTCCCTGCCGATCAATTCCCTTACCAGGGGATAGTATTCACGCGCTATTTTTCTGTTTCTTATCTTTTCAAGTTCAACAACGCGGTTTCGCTCATAGTATTTATGTGCCTCTTCTGATATCTCTACCTGATCGGCCTTAGACCGGATGAAAAGCTTGTCGCTGTTCGTGTTTTCTTTTCTGAGGAATCCCCTGTAGGGATTCATATCCCTCTGGGGTGACATGAAATTTTTGTGAATTATCATATGAGCCTCCTGTATTAAGTTATGTCACCAGGGCTCCTGTTTATAGTATCGTCAAATATGTGACATATTTCAGCAAAAATATCGGAAAAATAGTTGAAAAATTTTAGAAAATAATTAAATTATTAAATATTAAAAAGTAGGTATTTTATGGATTCAACCATAGTATTAATATTGTTTTTAGCTGGATGGTTTATTCTGAATCGGTGGATTCTCCCCCGGATGGGGGTTAATACGTGAATAAGCCAGAGTTGTTCTCTGGATGAGACGAGTAAGAAGGGGAAAAAAGAGAAAATAAAAAGGCCTGGTTCTTAGGAATTCGTGCCCTGTTAAAATTTCATTTACTATGTGAAGCGATATATTTTTCAGCTTCGAGCCAGTCTGAAATATCACTCCCTGATTTATTAAATTGCTGCCGGTCAAGAAAATTATAATAGGCTTTGAGCTCCACCTCGCGGCGTAATTGCATCGGATCAATTACGCCATGGACTTTTTTATGGGTTGTCCCGGCTTTTGGTGATTTTTTTGTTGGTTTGTCCGTTTTTTGTGCCCTCATGGCCCCCTCCCTCTGAGTTAATACTAAGTATGAAACGAGAAGTATAAGAACACGGTACGGGAACGTTACTTAATAATTTATTCAATTCACGTATTCATGATACTACACCTCGTTTAAAGTATCAAGTCAAATATTATTTGGCCAGGTAAGACAAACCATCGTTATAACACAGAAAACTCGTTGCTCACCCCCTCATATCGATATATCCATCCTGTCCAGCCTGATTTGCGTTGCCCAATATGACGGATCCGATATATCCCCGGTGTTGATTCATCGGGAATATCCCATTCAGCGGTTATCAGGGAATACGCAACATAACTTCTTTTCCATCGATAACGAGTCGTGGGGTCCCAGTCATAGGCAACGGGTTCCCAGTCTCCTGAAGCAGCTTTTTGTTCAACCACGAGAAAACTTTCCTTTGACTTCACTGTCAGGTTATTGTTGGGATGCCCTCCCCAGAAAACAGCGGTTGCCGTTTCGCCCCTGTTATATGCAGTGAGCGGCTGTGTTTTAACCGAACCGAATTTTTTCCCCAGAGGAACATCGTCAAAAACAACATTCCCGGCAATCTTGAAAATTGCCGTATCCTCCAGTCCGTCTTCGACTGTTTCCAGGTCTACCGCGTAATCAGGTGTCGGTGTCCCGGGGGTGAATGTTTCAGCCAGTTCATGCAGGATCTGGCGAATCGCGTTCAAAGAATAGGGGCCCATAAGGGTCGCGCCACCTTCATACTGCTGTGAGGCATATTCTTCCCTTGTCGTCAGGTAGCGGAGGTCGCTGTTTGAGGTTGAATTAATAACTACCGTATCCAGGTCAGTGAGGACTTTTTTGATTTCATTTTTTATACGTCTTCCGGACATTGTGGTAACTTCACAGGGCAGCGTGGCAATGGCGAGCGGTCCTATTCGGAGTATCTGAAAGGGCTGGTTCATGTTCCAGGCCTTGCCGTTGGGGAGCAGCCGGTTCAGTTCATCAAAATTCAGGGTCATCCTTTTTTCGAGCTGGCAGTCCATCTCGGCGTAAAGTTCAGGGCCGGGAACTATGGTCCGCAGAAGAATATCGGCGATTGATGGAACCGGGTCCTGGATAAGATCGGCGAGGTTTGATGCGGTGTAATCATCAACGTCGCGCGGGCTCCCCTCTCCGGCGGCAACCATTCCGCTGTCTCCGTCTTCGGTGGATCCGGCGAAAAAGCCCACTCCCGCAGCGCCGTTGCACAGTGAACATCCACTTTTGCTCTCGTCGAGTTCTTCCTCGTAATATACATCTTCTTCGGCGATATATTCCGGTTTGATGGGCATTGCCTGGGCCGCGGCAAAAACCTGGCGAAAATCGATGTTCCCGGTCAGTTCGGTTTCAGCTTCATCAAATATTTTTTCGGCAAGAGCAGTTACGGTCTGCGCCCGCATGGCGACCCTGGCGTGGTCATTCGGCCCGTCCGCTATATAGTCTTCAGTGCCGTCCAGGGATACATCGTTGTCCGGATCGCTGTCGCTGTTAAAAACCAGGGCGTCTTCAGGAAGATTGCTTGAGGTGTCCGCCGCATCGCTGTAGGCGAAGGCCGCGGTGAAACCCGTTCCGGCAAGGTAGTCTGCCCCCATCTTTTTTTCAATGAGGTACGAGGCGTATCCGTTGATATCGCCGTTGATCAGGCTCAAGTGACTTCCAGAGACATTGGGATGGATCGGGGCCCAGTTATACATGCCGATTTCCGTGCCATCGGCGTCGATGAGTTTGAGCTGGTGCATCTGCCTGTTGGTGTCGTCAAAAGTGCCGTCAGGAAGAAGGTAATCATCCGTGTCCCGATTCAGAACATACGCCTCTTCGGATCTCTGGCGGCTCAGCCGTTTGAATCTTTCGGGAGAGAATTCATCGTGGTTGAAATAAACCCGGCCGGGTGAGAGATTGTTGTGGGCCATCACGATGGCATCGTATACTCCTTCGATAATGGTGTCGTAGTTTCCCTGGTGGAAGGTCATGCCCGCGAAAATGTTTAACGCGTATGTCCTGAAATATCCCCCGGGGCCGCTGTGGGTATGGGTCGCGCTGAGCACCACGTTTTTTTCCGTATACCGGGAGCCGAATTCATCCTTCAGCTTGTTGAGAACATCAACATAAACACCGGTGGACATCAAGGGTATTTCCGCGGTTACCAGCACGATGCTCTTGCCGTTTCGCCGGTCTTTGATGATGAAGGCCCGCGCCCGCTGCCGCATGAAAATACCGCTGCCGACCTGGTTGAAGTCGCAGTATCCGGCGAACATTACTTCCGCTGCGGGGCCGGTGATGTCCTGGCTTCCGCATCCGACCATGAAGGGCATTTCATCGGCTGACGGCAGGTCGCCTGAACCTGAATAGGACCCCTGGTCCTCTGTTCCCATGGTGTCGTCTGAATATGAATCATCCGATGAGTTGAACTGGCATGAGAGCGGAAAAATCATCAGCATGATCAGGACGAGTATTTTTTTAAACGCCATAATGGACCTCCCGGTGCGGATTCTCATGATTTTCGATAAATTAAGGCGACAGCGATAAATCGATATTTCGGCTATTAATATGTTGAGTGATCACTCACTCTGGGCAATGCTGTTACTTTAATTCAGGATGCAGGGCTGTCAATAATAATCACGGACGGACGGTCTTTTTTTTCCATCTTGACTGATTCTTTTTTTTGTTAGAAAATCATATTCAGGATCACCGGTGATGGAGGTTTATATGGCTGGAGATTTTATCCGCAAAATTTTAAAAATTTATGCCTCAGAAAATACAGAAATTTCAACTGATATCAATGAGAAAACGATTAGTTCACGGGAAGGCGGGAATATCAATCGCAAAACAAACAAAAAGGAAAAACGTGACAGTGCCAGGGATGATGATGACAACAACGTTCGCGGCGTCATAGCAACACAGACGGATGAAATAAAAAAGATGTTCCAGCACGTAATTGAACCCGAAGAGCGAACACTCAAGAATTATTTAAATCCCGGGTTCTGGAAAGCGAAACAGGAACTCTACCGGGGTATTAAAGAAAAAGAAAAGCAGGACCTCAATGTTTTTGAGGTTTTGTCCGAGGGGGCGCGGCCCACGATTGAATACTACATCCTCATCGTGCTTTCATGCATCATTGCCACAACCGGCCTGCTGCAGGGTTCCACGGCAACGATAATAGGCGCAATGATCGTTGCCCCACTCATGACTCCCATTCTCGCTTTTTCTCTCGGAGTTATCTGGGGCGACGGAACAATCATTAAAACATCCCTCTCGTCACTGGTGAAAGGCATCATGCTTGCGATTGCCATTTCGTCCTTCATCGCTTATTTTATTCCCATGCCGGGTTATTCAGCGGAGATCCTTGCACGGACGAAACCAAACCTTTTTGATGTTATTGTTGCTCTCGGCTCAGGAATAGTCGGCGCGTACGGCAACGCGAATAAAAAAATCAGCAATACCCTTGTCGGGATCGCGATAGCCGTTGCCCTGATGCCGCCGCTGTGCACGGTCGGTATCGGGATCGGGACATTCAACAGGCAGGTCGCATCCGGCGCTTTCGTGCTCTTTGCGATTAACCTTGTTTCGATATCCCTTGCCGGCGCGGTTGTTTTCTGGGCGATGAAAATTCATCCGACACTTGCGGATGAGGGGAAGGTGATGAAACGCGCGTTGTATCAGATCGTCCTTTCTGTAGTTGTACTCGGCGCTATTGCGATTCCCGTCGGCCTGTACATGTTTGAGGGCTATCGGGAAAGCACGGCCCGGCAGACTTTCCAGGCGATTCTTTTAGAAGAGATGCCTGATACCTCAATTTTTGACATTCGAATTGAAAAGCACCGTGACCGTTATTTTTTTCTTTTAACGCTCAGCGGAGAAAAGCTTCCGGAAAAAAACAGTGTGAATATGCTCAGGGAGAGGATGAAAAGAGAGTGTTCCGGAATTGAGGATTTTAAAATCCGATTTATTAAAAGCAGCCTGCTCGTGGATGAAGTTCCTGATAATGAAACTGCCCGTTAAATTTCCGGCAGCGAGAGGGCAACAGGTTTATGTAATCAGGAATCTTCGTTTTTGGTCAGTATGGTGTTCAGGTCCTCGGCGGATTGTACCAGCCCCTGTGCGGTGCCGGCAAGCTCTTCCGATCCCGAGGCGAGGTGCTGTGTTGATTCATTGATGATCGACAGTGATTTGGTAATTTCGTCAATCGCCGATTTCAGTTCTTCCATTGATGTTTTCAGTTCGGTCGAGCCGCCGAGGATTCCTTCAGCGTGTTTTTGCACCTGGCTGTTGATTTCGAGATCGCTATTGGAAAGATCGTTCACCTCCGCTATCATCGTGGCGAGCTTTTCCACTATTTCAGCGATGCCTACCGACGTGTTCCCTACGTTAACCAGTGAGTCGCTCGTAAGCTGCAGCTCCCTGTTTGTGTCACCGACAAGCCTGGTGATCTCTTTGGCGTTTAACTGTGTTTTTTCGGCGAGCTTGCCTATCTCTTCAGCAACAACAGCAAAGCCTTTTCCGGATTCGCCGGCGCGCGCCGCCTCTATGGAAGCGTTAAGCGAAAGAAGGTTGATCTGGTCGGAAATGTCGTTTATCATGCTTGTCGCTTCAAAGACCTTCCCGCTGGAGTACAGGGCGTTCTCCATGGACTTTCTGCTTTTATTCACTTCATCCTCGGACTCGTTCATGCGCATATTGAGCTGGTCCTTTATTTTTATGGCGTCAGTCATTTTTTCTGCGCTTTTTCCCACAAGGTCAAACATTGTTTTAAGGTTGTCTATGAATTCCTGCGTCCTCTGCTGCTGGAGCAGGGACATCTCTGAAGACGATTCCGCGCTTGCCGCTATCTCTTCAACTGCGGAAGTGATTTCCTCAAGGCTCGATGCCTGTGACTGGGTATCATCATTGAATGACTCCGATCCTGTTGAGATTTCCCCTGATATCATGCGCAGGTTTGTCGAAACCTCGGAACAGGTGGCAACGATTTTATTGATCCTGTCGAGCTGGTCCGTTATGGAAAGGTTTTTCTTTTCCATTTCACGTATATTCGCTTTCACAATGCTGAGAATAAGAAAACACATGGTTGCTATAAACGCCGCGACCACTGCAAAATTTGTTGTCGTCGATTTCATTTTTTCCGGCTTGATAAGGCCTTCGGCGGTAAAGACGATGATTCCGCCTGCGATGACAACGATAACCGTAGTGATCAGCATTGATGTTTTGTCCCCGAAGAGTGTGATCATGATGATAAACATGAGGAGGTACAGGAGATAAATATATTTTCCTGATTCTGTAGGCACCCGGTATGCCTGAAGGAAGATAAGAAGAAGGGGGATGTATACCCCCAGGGTTGAGGCAAGTTTGTATAAGCCGGTCTTTAAAAAGATGAGACACACGCAGAAAGAAATGGCGATTATTGACATCGTGATGTTATAAATAAGGCCTGCGGCGTGGGGAGTCATAATGTTCGTCAGCATTGTCGTAATCAGGATCAGGACCAGGCCGCAGATTTCAAACCACAGAAATACTTTTGCCTTCTGTTGCGACATGAAGGAACTCTGGGCATATTTCTTAAGAAAAAAATTGTAAAGTGATGATGTATTTTTGCTCATGGCACACCTTCTTTCTGTTGAGTCTGTTATATTTTACCCTTTTTTTCAGGGGGAAAACAAGAACTTTTTAGGTATAGAATAATTTTTAAGTTAAGCGGATTGTTTGCTGGTTTTCCTTTGCCTGTTGTGTGAATTTTCATGAAAACTTTTCATGTTTCGTCCGGTTCCCCTGTTTTTTTTAAAGGGCTTGATTTTTTCGTGCGGATTATATTGATTATAACCCCCGGTTGCGGTGGCGGCAGTCACTGTTGCGGTTTTTTAATAGGGCCATGTTAAATGCCGGTAATGCCGGGTCGCGGTGTTGCCTTTAATTAAAGAGGGAAGCAGATGGAGACGAAGTATACTTTTTGCCGCATATGTGAGTCGTTGTGCGGTCTTAAAGTGACAGTTGACAACAATCGCGTTGAAAAAATCGAGCCTGACCGGGAAAATGTCGCTACCATGGGAAGTTCCTGTGTCAAGGGGACACGCCAGCATGCCATATACGATTCCGCCGACCGCCTGCGCTATCCCCTGAAGCGCGTTGACGCTACTTTCGTGAGGATTTCCTGGGACCGGGCCCTTCGCGAGATAGGAGACCGCTGCCGGACCATAATAGCCCAATACAGTCCTGACTCAATAGCGATGTACCTGGGAACAGCCGGCGGTTTCAGCATGCTTCATCCCCTGTTCGCCCAGGGCTTTCTCACCGGAATAGGTTCGCGCAGCATGTACGCGCCCCATACCCAGGACTGCGCCAACAAGTTTGCCGTGGCCCGGCTGATGTACGGCTTTCCCTATATACAGCCGTTCCCGGACGTTGACCGCACCGATTTTCTCGTGATCGTGGGCGGCAACCCTGCCATATCGAAATTCAGTTTTCTGCACCTTCCGAACGCGATCAAACGTTTTAAGGCGATCACCGGAAGAGGGGGCAGGGTCATCTTTGTCGACCCGAGGCTTACTGAATCGGCAAAGGCAGCGGGCGAGCATATCTTTATCAGGCCCAACACCGATGTGTTCTTCTATCTTTCTTTTCTGGCCGAACTGGACAAGCGGCAGGGCATAGACCATGACCGTGCAGGCCGCTACATGAAGGGGCTCGACACGGTACTTGCCCTGGCGCGGAACTGGCCCGCTGAAAAGACCGCCCCGGTAACCGGTATTGCCGAACAGGTCTTGAAAGGCCTGGTAGCCGCGTATATGAACGCTCCCAGCGCCGCCCTGTACTGTTCAACCGGCGTGAACATGGGGCCGGCCGGGTCCATGTCGTTCTGGCTTCAGGAAGTGATCAATGCGGTTTCCGGAAACCTGGACCGGTTCGGCGGGACGCTGGTAGGACGGGGTGCGGTCGATTTTCCCGCTCTCGGCAAAAAACTGGGCTTTCTGCTCAGGACGGACACCTCGCGTATCGGCTCCTTCCCCTCGGTGAGCGACTGCTTTCCGGGCGGTATCCTCGCCGATGAAATAATGACCCCGGGCCCTGACCAGGTGCGCGCTCTTTTCTGCACCGGGGGGAACCCCCTGAACACGATGTCAAATTCCCGCCGCCTTAAAAAGGCCCTGGAGTCTCTTGACCTCATGGTCGTGGTCGATATTTTTCTCAATGAAACGGCCTCGGTCGCTGACTACGTGCTTCCCGCGACGACCTTTTTCGAGATGCCCGACATCCATTTCATTTTCCCCCTGTTGTGCGGGCTTCAGATGGTCCCGTACGCCCAGGTCACGGACCGTGTCGTTGACCCTGACGGCGAGCAGAGGAACCCGGCCCATATCTTCGCTGATCTTGCCCGGGCCTGCGGCGTCAACTTTTTCGGCTCACGGGTCGCGGGGACGGTCTTCGCCCTGAGCAGATTTTTCGAGAAAAAGGGGCTGCGCTTTCTCGCCCTGACCCCGGAACGGCTTTTTTCACTTATACTCAGGGCGTGCGGCCTGGGAAGTTTCAAAAAACTCCTGAAACATCCCCACGGCGTTCTCCGCCCCCCTCACCGTGAAAACGATTTCCTGGGAAAAAGAGTGCTGACCGAAGACGGGAAGGTCGACCTGGCCCCCGGCCCACTCATGAACGATGCCGGGCGGCTGCAGCGCCTTTTCGATGATGAAATAGAAAACCGGGGAAAGCTCAGGCTGATAACCAGGCGCTCGGTAAGGACCCACAACTCATGGACGCACAATATCCCGGAGTTCGTCAGCGGTGAAAGGCGGACGAACTACCTGTACATGCATCCGGATGACGCTGCGGCGCGCGGGCTCGGCGAAGGCGACCACGCTGATGTGACCAGCGTGACCGCCACGGTCAGGGTCCCGGTAAAACTGCTTCCCGAACTGATGCCCGGCGTGGTCGCCCTTCCGCACGGATGGGGCCACCAGCCCGCACAGGGCCTTTCGGTCGCCTCAAAGGCCGGCGGCGTGAACGTGAATATCCTCGCCGCGGACGGGCCGGGTAACCTCGAGCCTGTTTCAGGCATGGCGCGCCTCACCGGCATTCCGGTCGAGGTGGCCAGGGCCGGCGGCCCCCTGTGCCGGGAGAGCTGGTCAGGCATCGCTTCAGAATGAACGCTGTAATTTTAGATAATCGGAGAAGGTGATGAACTCACGGAAAAGGAATTATTCACGAACCACGTCCCTGCTGATATGCCTCGGGGTTTACTTCGCCGCAGGGGCCGCGGCCCTGTTCACCGGCCTTAACCTTGGTTCGGACAATGCCATCCTGGCCGCCTTTGCCGCGGACAGCGCTGCCACGGCAGTGGTTTTTATGTTCAGTGTAATATTTGACAATTCAAGCCTCTATGACCCGTACTGGAGCGTGGCGCCTCCGCTGATCGGTCTGTATTTTGCGCGCAACGCGGTTTTTTCTTTATCATTCTCACCGCTCCAGTGGGCGGCCCTGGGCTGTGTGGCGCTCTGGTCGGTGCGCCTCACGTGGAACTGGCTGCGCAACTGGACCGGGCTTTCCCATGAGGACTGGCGCTATCTCGACATCGCGGCAAAGACCGGGAAGCTGTACTGGCCCGTGAGCTTTCTCGGCATTCATTACTTTCCCACGGTTCAGGTTTTCCTCGGCTGCCTTTCGCTCTATCCCTGCCTCGCGGCACCCGGAACGTTCTCCGTCCCCCTGGGGGCAGCCGCCTTTATTGTTACCGCGGGCGCGGTTTTTATTGAAGCTAAGGCAGACCGGCAGCTCCTGGACTTTGTGAGGTCCGGCCCTCCGAAGGGAAGCATCATGGCTTCGGGATTGTGGAAGCATTCACGCCACCCCAACTACTTCGGGGAGGTCTCGTTCTGGTGGGGGCTTTTTCTTTTCGGCCTCGCTTCGGGGAACTTCCAGTGGTGGACCCTGGCCGGGCCGGTGCTCATCACCGCGATGTTTCTCTTTATCAGCATCCCCTTTATGGACCGGAGGATGCTTGAGCGCAGGCCCGGATATGCCGAACACATGAAAAAAACATCCGCCCTTGTTCCGCTTCCCCCTTTCAAGCGGGGATGATCACTCCTGCGTGAGCGAAGCGATAGTGGAATAATAGGCTCCGGACTCGCCGTATTCGGACTTGTAGCGGGCAGCGAGCTCTTTCATCAGCACGTCATCCCCGGTGTACGCCGCGCAGATGATCGCTTTTGCCATGCAGATCTCGGTGTGCCTGAATTCCCTTATGCGGCTTTGCTGCAGGGGGACGTACAGCGCGAGCGCGCCGGCAAAGTCATTTTTCATGAACAGGATCTCGGCCCTGTAGAACTGGATCAGGTTTTCGGTGTGTTTCTTAACGCCCGTATTCGACAGCTGGTCAAAGGCCGCCAGGGCCTCGCCGTAGCGTGCGTCCCGGTACAGGGAGAGCGCCCTGTTCATCAATTCCGCTGCGGCGGCCTCCCTTTCGGGGTCGTCCTTTCCCCTGACCGCGGTGACAATGGTCCTGGGGCTGTAGTGCACGACGTCCTGCGAGAGCTTTCTCAGGAGCGAATAGAGCAGGCCGTCCCGCTTGACCTGCGCGGTCATGTTCGCCGCGTTGAACCTGAATATGGTGGGGCCGGTTACTTTGCAGGACGTCATGCTCTGCGACGACCTCAGTTCAACCGCTGACAGGTCCCTTATGTGCAGGATGTCGCCTTCATGAAGGGCATCGCCGTTTGCGGGGATGATCGTTGCGCCGTCACGGTATATTTCAACTTTGCCTATCATGAAGTTTATGGTGAATATATCTTTGCTGTCTGCTGATGAAGGGAGCGCCGGGGCTGAGACGCCCATGATTATCGCGGCAGCAAGAACGGCCCACGATTTTATACGTAAAAATTTTATCAAACTGCTTCCTCTTGTTTCACTGTTTTATGCATTTCATCTACTCACCGTATATAATGAACGGCGCCCAGAAATACGGATCGGTAAATTCTTCACTGAGCCAGAGCTGCGCCTGCTGGAGCGCCCGGTCCGGCGCGAGGCCCCTGACCAGCATGTTGCGGTAAAATTCCTCCATGAGCAGGCAGGCGGCCTCATCGTCAACGGGCCACAGGCTCGCCATGACCGACCGTGACCCGGCGATCACAAAGGCCTGGGGCAGCCCGATCATCCCTTCTCCCCTGACGTAATGGCCGAGCGAGGTTTCGCACGCGCTCATCACCACCAGGTCGCAGTCGAGGCTCAGGGTCTTGATCTCACCGAGCCTGAGAAAGCCGTCTCGTTTAATTTCACCGAACCGGGAAACATAGGCCGAGTATTCTTCTTTTTTGTCTTTTTTTAGCGCGGCCGGCAGGGAAAGCACAATCGCGTTCAGCGAAGGGTTGCTGTCCATGAAGAGCCCGTGGGCCGCGAGATGAATTACCCGGTAGTGCTCAAGGAGTTTTTCCCTGTTCATGGTGAACAGCCTGTCCTCGTTCGCGTTGATTCCGGTGAACATATGGTTTTCAGCTCCCGGTTTTTTTCGGTAAGCGATTGCCGCTATGCGGGCGATCTCCTCACCGGTCCCCGGAAGGTTGCCGTATCCCGGGTCTTTCTGCCCGGTGTTTTCGGACGGCAGCTGCGTCCCGTCTTTCAGCGCGTCAATCACGGAAACGCTTACCGATCTTTTTTTCCCGCGCGCGGCGCTCCCCCGGTCCCGGTGGCCCGCGGCGTAGACCGCGTTTCCCATGGCAAGCAGGGGGTTCTTCGCGGTGGCGGCGCCTTTTTTTCTGAGGCCGAGCCAGATCGTGGGCGAGTGCACCAGGCTGTACTGCCCCGAGAACATTGCGCCGGAATCGTCCCGGAGAAGGCCGAGGGGCACGTAGTACACCGGGCCGTCGGGGATGATGACAAATTTTTTCGCGGAAGGCGTTTTCTCAATCACCGGCCTGAGCAGGGCGTTGTAGAGGTTGCGCGACAGCCGTTGCCTCTCTGCCTCAATTTCGTTTTCCCTGAGAACGCCGTCAAGGGAGCCGATACGGTTTTCTTTTTTTAAACCGTGGCCCGCCTGGAGCAGGTCGAGGGCGCCCGAGGGGTTCTGTTCGGATGAGTAAACGTCCTTTCCCCTGACCCGGTATTTTTCTTTTTCCCATTCGCGGTTCCAGTACACGGGCGCGCCGCCGGTGTCTTTGATCCTGGTAAGGACCGTTCCCCTGGCCGGGTTCTTGTACAGGGTGTGCATGTTCCGGGCCTCGTTCATGATCGAGGCGTACGCCGCTTCGTCCCCCCCGCCGAGCCGCACCACTTCAAGGCCTTTCTGGCCGGTCAGCACAAACGCGGTGCAGTATTTTTCGCGCATTGAATAGCTGATCATCGCCCGGTCAGGGCCGAGCGCGTCCATGATTTCTTGTATTTTCGGCGCGGCGGTTGAGCGCAGTGAAGCGTATGCCGGATAGGTGTTCATGAGTTCGCGGTCGATCTTTTCCTTTTCCGATTCAAGCTTCCATATCAGCTTGAGGATTTTCTCCGCTTCTTCGTTACGCCCGGACTGGGCGAGCACCGCCCGGTCAGAGTCAGCTTTTTCGATATCATTGATAACCGCCAGGAGGCGTTCCTGCTCCTTGGGCGGGACCTTCCCTTTGGCAAGGGAGCCCTTGAGCGTCATATCCTCTGTGATCGAAAGCCCTTTTTTCATGCAGTCTGCAATGAAGGCCTTTTCGTTGTTTCCCCGCAGGAGTTCGATATCAATCAGCCGGTTGAAAACATCGATGTGCTGGTCAGTGAACCCGGCTTTTCCCCGTCCGATCTCAAGACGGTATTTCAGCACGAGCGCGACCGCTGCGTTGAACGATTCGGCCGCTTTCGCGTAGTTCTTTCTCTCATTGCACAGTTCGCCGATATGAGACAGCGCGGTGATGCGGCCTTCACGGTCCGCGCTTTTAGTCAGTATTTCAAGCGCGGTGAAATAATGTTTCTCTGACGTGTCGTAGTTCGCGAGCGAGCGGTGTATCTGCCCGAGGTTGATATAGGCATACGCGGTATGCGGATGTTCCGGGCCCACGGTTCTGAGGTAAATGTCGAGGGCGAGGTCGTAATATTTGATCGAGTTGTCCCCGTCTCCGAGGTAGTAGTAACCGAGCCCGAGATTGTTGTAGGTCACTGCCAGGAAGGGATGGTCTTCGCCGATGGTTTTTTTGTATATGGCGACCGCCTTGAGGTAATAGTCAACGGCCTTCCGGTATTCTCCCAGCGGCTCATGCGCCCCTCCCAGGTTCACGTACGTGGTCGCGGTGAATTCGTGTTCGTCGCCCAGGGCCTCGCGGTAGATGGCGAGGGCCTTTTCATAATAGGTTATGGCGCTCCGGTAATCGCCCTTTGTTTTCAGCGCGCCCCCGATATAGTTGCAGGCGGTCGCGACGTACACATGTTTTTCGCCCAGCCTGTTACTGAAGATTTTCATCGCGGTCGTATGAAATTCGAGCGCTCGCGTGATGTCGCCCTTGCTCCTGTATGCCTCTCCCATGTTCAGGTAGGCGGTGCCGACGTATTCATGCCCGCCGCCGAACTGCTCTGAATACAGTTTTATCGCTTTTTCGTAAAGTTCAATGGCGCGGTCGAAATTCCCCGTGGCGGATTCGGCATAGGCAAGCCTGTCGTGCATCGCCGCTGCCATGAGCGAATTCTCGCCGAATATTTCCACCGCGAGGGGGAGCGCCCTGCGGGCCGGTTCAAGCGCCGCCCTGAAATCGCGTGACGCGGAAGCGCGGTCATAGGCCTGGTACAGGGTGGCGAATTCGGGATAGCGGGGATGTTTTGTGTAATCCGGTTCCTGCGCGCGGCCAGGACCCGTGATGAGAACCGCTGCGGCGACAACAAGCAGCGCCGTTTTTTTTGCCGGGTGTAATGAATTTTTCTGTTTTGTCGTGCGGCCAGTCATCCGTTGCTTCCTTTTATTGTGATTTTGTGAACGTATACATATAAGGAACAACGTGTCAATGAATATTACAGGCGCCAACTGTATGAACAAAAAACAGTCTATACCGTGGCAACGGTTAAATTCTTGTATTGATATTTTTATTAATCCATAGAAAGAATAGATATGTATTGACATATTAATTATTTATTTTTATAGAAAATTATGGAGATTTTTTATTCAGACAGGGCTGTTAAACAGTAAAAAAAAATTGCTTACGGCGATAAAAAGAGCGCCCAGATGATTATTCAGGGTATAGAAAAATATTCAGAAAATCCGGATGAAAATCATGATATTAAATTATTAAAAGGTCGCTATGGGTCTTTTAAAAGGTTGCGCCTTGGTAATTATCGCGTTATATTTGATGATAACAACAGGGTTATGCATATTTATGAAATTAAACACCGGCAGGGGGCCTATAATGATTAAAACTCAATATATAAAAAAAGATGATGAAACAATTGCGGTTATTCTTGATTATCAGGAATATAAGCGATTAAAAGAAATAGAAGAAGATAAAAAGGATTATTATTCTGCTCTAAAGGTTAAAAATCAAAATAAAAAGTGGACCAGTCATAATGATTTAAAAAGAGAACTCGATCTTAAATGACGGTTACCATGTCATTTCCGCGATGTCTTCCATAAATATCCGCCGGTTTTTATATTCCTCATAACGGCCTTTGTCCTGTAAAAAGCGCATGTTCACCGCGGCGAGGGAAAGGTTCACTGCGTCCATGTCAATGACCTGTTCAAATGAAATTTCTTCTATGCCGGTCAGGTTGCGTTCGCACAGGGAAAGCTCGACTGTATCGCTGTTCTCCCGGTCGCCGCGGTACAGCAGGGGAAAGCCCTGGGTGCGGCAGAGAACCGGGCGCGCACGGTACACGGTGCAGGCCCCCTCTCTGAGGAAGATGCAGGAAGCGGTGCCACTCGGCGGGTTAATGGATGACGGATTTAGGTGCGTTTTTATAAACAGCGCCTCAACCGGGAAAAGGCTGAGCCCGCTGATGCAGCAGGAAGTGCACCCCGGTGAACAGGTGATCTCCCTGCCGTAGTAGTCTCTCAGGGCCGTACAGAGTGCATCGATTTTTTTCAGAAGGGCCTTATAATGATCGAATGAATTGTTTTCAACTGAAGTCTGCATTTCAAACACGATAATTGACTCTTTACCCGAGGGCAAGTAATTAATTCATATGGAAGTGTTCTTTGAGGAAAATCCGGGTTTCGCCAATATGCCTGTTTTGTGCAGAAACCGTTCGTTCACGGACAGATAAACCGGATACGATTCTTTACTGTATTAATTATTTGACGTATTAATTCGTTATGCATTAGCCTAGCCGGAGAAAAAACCGGAGATAATCATGAAAATCGACCGCGACTTTTTATTGGAACTTCTGAAAGGAAATTTCGGCCTTGATTCATTCAGGCCTTCACAGGAAGAGATAATCTGGCATACGCTTGAGGGGGGAAGCTCCCTGGTGCTCATGCCTACGGGCATGGGCAAGTCGTTGTGTTATCAGCTCCCGGCGCTTGTGTTTAACGGGCTCACGGTGGTGATATCCCCCCTGATCGCGCTCATGAAAGACCAGGTTGATTCACTGAAAAGCCGCGGCATTGACGCGGAGTTCATTAACTCTTCTCTGTCATCCGCGGAGCGCGAGAAGCGCTACCGCAATGTCGCCGCCGGGAAATACCGGCTCCTGTACGTGTCGCCTGAACGGTTCAGGAAAGATGATTTTATTTCATCGCTGTCCGGAAGGGATGTCTCGCTTCTCGCCGTTGATGAGGCCCATTGCGTGAGCCAGTGGGGCCATGACTTCAGGCCGGACTATTCCCGAATTTTTCAGTTCAGGGGAATCCTGAACAACCCGCCGGTAATGGCCCTGACCGCGACCGCAACGGCAAGGGTGCAGGAGGACATCGTCTCGTGCACCGGCATGGACCCTTCGCAGGTGAAGATATTCAACGAAGGGATATGCAGGCCCAACCTGCATCTTGCGGTGCTTGACCCCGTGGATGAACCGGAAAAATTCCGGACAATCCTCGGCCTGGTACGAAAGCGCAACGGCAGCACGCTGGTCTATTTCAATCTTATCAGCGGTATTGAACGCTTCAGCGCTTATCTTGATATTGAGGGAGTGAAACATTCCATTTATCACGGCCAGCTCCCTGCTGAAAAGAGGAAGCGCGTGCAGGAAACGTTCATCAAGTCAGGGTCCATGCTCATGCTGGCCACCAACGCTTTCGGTATGGGAGTGGACAAAGAAGACATCCGGATGATCATCCATGCCGAACTTCCCGATTCACTTGAATCGTATTATCAGGAAATCGGCCGGGGAGGACGTGACGGGAAACCGACACAATGTGTACTTATGTACAATGAGGCCGATCTGGCGGTACAGATGGAATTTCTGGCATGGAGGAACCCTGACAGCGGCTTTATAAAGAAGACCTGGAGCCATCTGCAGAAACTCGGGCATGCCCTTAATTCACACACCTATGAAGACATACAGGAGCAGCTGGTGTATAAAAACAGGAGTGACCGCAGGCTTGACACGGTACTGAGCCTTTTTGACCGGTACGGGGTGACCTCCGGCAGCCTTAATACGCTCAATCTTAAAATGGAGACGGGCCTTCCCCCTGAACTGACCGACGAGGGCCTGCTTTCCCTGAAACGGGACCGGGACCTGCAGCGCCTGAGAGACATGCTCGGTTATGTGAAGACCGAAGGCTGCAGGAGGGAGTACATCCATCACTATTTTAACGTTTCAGTCAAAGGATGCGGAAATTGTGATAACTGCCGGTAGCATACTTTATTAATGTCAAGGTTGCAGGCGGCAGTCCCCTTCAGCGTGACCACGTACATTAATTTAAAATCGGTAAATATTAATATTGACGATTATTACTTTTACGTCATAGTTCATCCGCCTGACCGGTAATCGGTGTTGCATCAAGGAGAACCAGCTATGGCCTTTCGTTTTATTCCTCAAGAAGTTAAATTTTTTGACATGTTTGATATGCAGGCTGACAAGCTTGTCCAGGCTGCGGGGTCGTTCAGGGAACTGGCGCAAAAGGGAAAATTCGACGATGAAGGGATTGCCCTCATGCGCGACCTGGAACATGAATGCGATTCAATTACCCACGACATAATAGACAAGCTGAACAGGACTTTCATCACGCCGTTTGACCGTGAAGACATCCACTCGTTCGCCCATGAACTGGACAATGTCGTCGACATGCTGTACACAACCTCGAAGCGGCTGCGGCTGTACAAACTGACCGAGATAAACCAGGACCTCATCCAGTTTTCCGAGCTTATCGTGAAGTCCGTTTCCGCGCTGAGCAGGGGCATCAAGGCCATGCGCAATCATCGCAAGCCCAAGGACATCAATGACGCGTGCATCGAGGTGAACCAGATTGAAAACCTGGGAGACCGGCTTCGCGATGACGTCATTTTTAAGCTCTTCGAAAACACGAAGGACCCCATCGTTATCATGAAGTGGAAAGAGATTTTTGAAAGCGTGGAGACCGTGCTTGATATATGTGAAGACATCGCGAACCTGATGGATTCGATCCTGGTCAAACAGGGATAATCATGACCCTTTATATTGTTTTTATAATTTTTCTCGCTCTTGCGTTTGATTTTCTCAATGGCTTTCATGACGCGGCAAATTCCATCGCTACCGTGGTTTCCACAAGGGTTCTCTCTCCGCGGTACGCGGTTTTATGGGCGGCATTTTTTAATTTCATCGCTTTTCTGTTTTTCGGGCTCCACGTCGCGGGCACCGTCGGCACTGGCATAATCGACATCCGCATTATGGACCAGAACCTGATCATGGCAACGCTTGTCGGCGCATGCCTCTGGGACATCATAACCTGGTTCCTGGGCCTTCCCACAAGTTCATCACACGCGCTCATGGGCGGCCTGATCGGTTCAGCTATGGTAAAGGCGGGGGCAAGCGCCCTTGTTATGAAGGGCATTATTAAAACCGTTTCATTTATTTTTATTTCACCCCTGCTCGGCCTGGTTCTCGGCCTGGCACTCGGGGTGGTGGTGTACCGTATCTTCAGGCGCTCGGCGCCCTCGCAGGTCGACAATCTGTTCCGGAAGGGGCAGCTGGTTTCGGCAGCGCTCTACAGCCTGGGGCACGGGGGCAATGACGCGCAGAAGACCATGGGCATTATCGCCGGCCTTCTTTTCAGCGCGGGACTGCTGGGTAATACCTTTTACATCCCTCTCTGGGTCGTGCTGAGCTGTCAGGCCGCTATTGCTATGGGCACGATGTTCGGCGGCTGGCGCATCGTCAAGACCCTGGGGCAGCGCGTGACCAAGCTCAGGCCCGTTGACGGCTTCTGCGCCGAGACCGCCGCCGCCTGCACGCTTTTCATTTCCTCATCCTTCGGCATTCCGGTGAGCACGACGCATACCATTACCGGTTCAATCATGGGTGTTGGTTCGCTGAGGAGGCTCACCGCGGTACGCTGGGGTATCGCGGGGCAGATCGTGTGGGCATGGATTCTTACCATCCCCTGTTCAGCCGGAGTGTCGGCCCTGGTCTATTACCTGGTTTCGTAAACGGCCGCGCAGGGCAGGCAGGAAAGCATTCATTATTTCATGGCGTGGCATTCCTTTTCATAGTGCTCACTGACTGATGCCTGATTATTTTCCAGTTCACTCATGGCCTGCCGAATGGTTATGGAACCTGCCCCGGCCCGGGCGCGGTCGTGCGATATAATTTTCAGAAAGTAGCGGATGTTCTGGATCACAAAAAGAAAATTGATGAAGCGGGCATAGAACGCGATGCCCAGCGCGAGCCATTTTTTTCTTCTGATAAGATTTATCATCCGTTTCATCGAATAAAACTTCCTGTGGCTCTTGATCTGGGAGTACTGCAGTTTCATCATGCTGAAGTTCTTCGGACTGAATACAACATGGTGCGTGTCGTACAGGGACCATGCGGAGGTGATGATACTTTCTTTAACTTTATGGTGAAAAGCGGTTCCCGGGTATGGGGTGAGTATCAGGAACTGTGCCGAGGTGATGTCAAGCGCGGTTGCGAAATCAACGGTCTGGTTCACCATTTCGTTCGTGTCGTTTTCAAAGCCGTATACGAACATGCCGTGCACGTGGATTCCGTATGAGTGGATCACGCTGACGGCGTTTTTAATGTCCTCTATGGTCTGGCTTTTGTTCATCTCAACCAGGCTGCGGGGGTTGACTGATTCAAAGCCGATGAAAAGAGTGTGGCACCCCGCACGCTTCATCAGCTCAAGCAGCTCCCTGTCGCGGGCGACTTCAACGCGCACCTGCGTCGACCATTTAAAGTTCAGCCCTTCCCGTATCATTTCACGCAGAAGTTCCTTAGCCCTTGCTTTGTTCGCGGCGAAATGATCGTCATAGAAAAAGATCATTTTCCCCATGTTCCGGTATGTTCTCAGTTCTTTCATGATATGTTCAGTTGACCGGTACCGGAATTTTCTTCCGAACATCCCGGTGACCGAACAGAATGAGCAGTCAAAGGGGCAGCCGCGTGAAGTCTGGACCGGAAGGACTTTCAGCGAGTCGCCGTTTTTCAGAACTGATAAATCAATGACAGGCAGGTCGTCGAGGACGGTCGGTTTTTCGGGTGGCCTGTTATGCGTTTTTATGCCGTCTTTCATATACGAGAGGCCGGGAACATCGGTGAAAGGCCTCCTGCCTTCCCATGCGTCGATGAAATCCATAAAGGGGAACTCGGCCTCGCCACGGAGCACGAAATCCGCATGCTCCAGGGCTTCATCCGGCATGAACGTAACATGGGGGCCCCCCAGTATCGCGGGGACGCCTTTTTTTCTGAGCCGGTCTGCAAGGCTGTACGCCTTTTCGACGGTGTTCGTTATTGCTGAAATGCCCACGATATCGGCACGCGATAAATCGTCAATGCGGATGGGTGACAGGTTTTCAATGATGACTTCAACATCCCATCCGCGTTTTTTTATCATGGTCCCGAGGATGAGAAGCCCGAGGCGGGGAAGTTTAAACCTGGCGAAAATATGTTCTTCAGTTGCTTTGGGTTCGACAAAAATTATTTTTGGCATTGTGCACCGACCTGTTGGAGAAATGGATAAGGTGAATCAGGCCGTATGATAGAATTTTATTGAATAATTGTCTTGCTGGAATATGATTATTAAGTTTTTTAAAATTTCAGGATTATAATACTGCAAGTGATCCCGCGGTGTTACGCCGTGTTGGAAACTTGAATGAGATAACCGGTTTCGGGTGTTCCGGCTTATTTTTTTTTCGTTATGAGTCTTCCGAATATTTCGGGGTAGGGCTTGCGCGAGAAGAATCCCTGCCTGGAAACGCGTACTTCCTCAATGGTGACAAAGGCCTTTGGTTCAAGAATGGTAACCACGTCGATGAATTTCTTCACGCTTTTTTTCGGTACCAGGGAATAGAGGATGGTGACCGGTCCCTTGAGGCCGGTTCCTTCAACTATGGTCACACCGAAACCCTCGCTTCTCAGCGCCAGGGGAAGGGCGGTGATTTCCTTGCTGGTGATCACCCTGAGTGATTTGTATCCGAACGGTATCATCTCTTCCAGGAGCATTCCGGTGTAATTGCCCGCGGCGAAACCCGCGGCGTAGATTATGTAACTGTAGGGGCCGTTAAGGCTGGCAAGCGCCCTGCTTATGGCCATGAGCCAGATGAGTACTTCAAAGAACCCGAAAAGGGGCGCTATTGAGCGGTGCCCGCGTGAGATCAGAACGATCCGCACGGTCCCGATTGAAACATCGCATATGCGGGCGAAAAAGATAAAGGCGAGAGTAATTATTTCTTCCTGTGTCATGACCGGCTCATTTTTGGGGAATATACATGAAGTGAATTGCCTGTCAACCGATAAAAGGGGCGGTGTCGAACAGGGGCTTCCGATCTTTGAGGTCGGTATCGGCGTGCACGGCGGGGACGTTTTCGTTGGCAACACCGGGCCCGCATCAGGCCGTGATGTCATTCTTACTCTGCGTAAAATTATTGTTCCCGCCTGTCGGGATGGTAGTGGATGTGCGCTTCAAGAAGGTTATGGATTTCCTTGTTGAGCTGCGATTCAAGGACGTCCGCAATCGCGTCGCCCTGGCTTATCGTGAGAGACTGGTCAAGCAGGATGTCCATGTTTACCATAAAAAACTGGCCAAAGGTATGGACGCGGATGTTCTCAACTCCGGTGATGCCGGGGATCTGCCATGCTTTTGTTTCGATGATATTCTTCAGCTCTTCGTCCGGCTCGGTTGACATGAGGCCGTAGGCCGATTCCCTGATGATCTCAATGCCCGTTTTAAGGATGAAAAGCGCGACTATGCATCCTGCCAGAGGGTCGACCCAGAAATGCCCGAGCCTGCTGAAGAATATCCCAATCGCAACAGCAACTGATGCGAAGATATCGTTGAGATGGTCATAGGCGAGCGCCTTGATTGCGTTGTTTTTGGTTTTTATGCCGATGCTGCGCGTGACTGCGGTGAGCACTGTTTTCAGGCCCACGGTAAAAAGAGCGATAATGAATGTTATGTGCGCGGCCTCGTGGGCTTTTGTTTTGCGTATGATGATGTCGTAGACCAGGTCAATGGAATTCCAGAAGATGGCTATCGCGGTGGTGATAATAAAAGAGCCGACAACAATGGCCGCGATGTTCTCCATCTGCCGGTGGCCGTAGGGATGTTCCTTGTCAGCCGGTTTGACCGACATGTGCAGAAAAACTTTCGCGGCTATGTAATAAACCACGTCCGACGAAGAGTTGATCCCGTCAGCGAGGAGCGCGGGGCTGTGCCCGGCGATCCCGAACGTGACCTTCAGGAACGCGAGCACCAGGTTGGACCCGAGGCCGAGATTGACCGCGAAAATATTTCTGCGGTCGTTCAGTTCAACTGCGCGCGAAGCGTCTTTTTCTTTCATCATCCTTTTAATGTTTTTGTTTATTCTGGACCCATATGCGACCATTTGGTCTGTTTCTGGATGCGGTCAGGCTGCCAGTAAGCCATAAAAGATGATAATTTCAACAATAAAATGCTCGTTGTTTCCCGGTTTTGACCTGAATTTTAAGATTGAGGCGTGCGGCAGCTCCACGGCCGAAATTTCTATTTGACATCGCTTTGTTGTTATTATTAATTGTATGGTGCCTTGTGGTTTAGGGAGGTTTTCGATGTTACGAGAAATAAATGGTGTACGTCAGAAAGATGAAAATCGTATCAGGCGCTGGTTTGAGGATGATTATTTTGACCTGATCGTCTGGTATGACGCTCACCGGAATTTTGTGGGGTTTCAATTATGCTATGACCGCTTCGGAAAGGAACACGCATTAACCTGGCATAAAAACAGGGGGTTCACTCATGATAAGGTGAGTACGGGATTTGACGAGTTTCACACGCTCGCTACTCCGGTTCTCGTTTCCGATGGTCCCTTCCCCTATGACGACATTTGTGCACGCTTCAGGAAATCATCCTCAGACATGGACCAGGATGTAGCCGGGCTCGTCCTTGATAAACTGGAAGAGTACGCGGGCAAGCGTTCGGCGTAATTACCGAGGAAAAGAACTTCATCACATTATATCCCTTGAGTGTTTTTTAACTGCAGTCAGTTGAATTATATTATAGCGAAACACAAAACGTTAATTCATTATAACCATGAACAGAGACCAGCAACAGATAGCTTTCATTCTCGAGATTGACCGGCTTAAAACGATTTTTCGCAGGTCATACCTGACCGACTGCTCGCGTTTTGAAAATGACGCCGAGCATTCCTGGTATTTCGCGCTGATCGCCCTGGTGCTGCGTGAACATGCCCCGCATGATGTTGATATCTTCAGAGTGATGAAAATGGCCCTGATTCATGATATCGTCGAGATTGACGCGGGAGATGTCATCCTCTATGATGAAGAGGCGCGTAAAAACCAGGTTGCAAAAGAAGAGGCAGCGGCTGAAAGGATCTTCGGCATCCTTCCGCCTGACCAGGGCGTGGAGCTTTTTTCCCTGTGGCGGGAATTTGAAGAAGGCGCAACGGTTGATGCACGCTACGCCAGGGCTGTTGACCGTTTTTCATCCATCATATTAAACTACGCGACCGGGGGAAGGTCGTGGATGGAGCATGGCATAACGATCAGCCAGGTGAAACGGGCGAACAGGGAAGTGATCGAGGGAGCTTCACCCTGGATGTGGCAGATTGTGGAAAAGATGATTGATGAAACATTTCAGCGTAAAAACAGCAAATAATTATTGATTAAAGGCCGTACCGGCATTTTCTTAAGGGCACCTCTAAAAATCAGGAGTTTCATTATTATTAAATATGATAACTCCTGATTTTATCAGATATTGTGCCCACAAGGGAACATCAAAAATGTAATTTATAGAGGTTCCCTTAAATAACCGAATAGGATTTCTCAGACGGATGCATTGATCCGAATCACGGCTGTAATGTGGAGGGATATGATCGTGAAAACCGCAGCAGTACTGGTAAAGGCGTTCACTATTGTTTTTTTATTCATTCATTGCGGTTGTGATTCGCCGGGAGGTGTGGTTACCGGATCGTGGAAGAGTGTTGCGGTTACCAGCTCCAGTCCTTTTTTTAAGGGGGTCGTTTCCAGTTACAGGGAAGGAGACATCACCGTTTGTTTTTATCCGGACAGTAAATTTACCTGGGCCGATGCACGGGGCGGGATTAATTTGAAGGGCACCTTCACCAATGAAGGCAAGTTCCTTGCCATGATCGTAACAAAGGACGATGAAATAATACGGGTCAGCTACCGCATAAAAAGGAACCGCCTGGTGATTTCGACAGATGATTCATTTACCTTCACGTTTGAAAAAGAGATAAAGACTGAGGGGAAACATCCTGCCCCATAACGCGTTATTTGATCATTTTATTGTCGATATCGATCAAATCGTTTTTATACTGGTCGGGAACCGACCTGCCCGCCGCCTTATAACACGACAGTGCGTAATTTTTTGCCATCCTGCAAAGCTTGATTGAATTCTTATAACGTTCGGCCGTTTTTTCCTTTGAAGCATCTTTGAAGTTCTGGTTTGCCAGCCTGAGGTACTCTTCAATTTTCGGATTGCTGCTGTCGATGAGCTCAACTGCGATGTCATCGAGCATTTTTTCGGTTCGCTCGAGGTATTTTTTTGCCAGGCTTTTATACAGTGCCTGCTGGAGCAGGAGGTATTTATTGAATGATTCGCTCGCGTCAAGGTATTTCGACTGCAGGAATTTTACCTTGCCCAGTTTTATCATTTGCATGCCGCGGTTAAACTCGTCCATGTCGGCCTGGTCGCCGAAATTTTTTACCGGGACCTGGACTTCGGCCGATTCCTTTTCACACCTTTCTCGCAGTGTCCGGGCATCGGAGAGGTCGCTTGAATACAGGTCCACGGTCAGAGACATGATGAAAAGCAGGGAAAGGGTAAGCCTGATAAGCGATGATGTTCGTTCACGGGAAACTGAATGTGCCATGACTGGTCCTCCTGTGTTTCAGTATAAATCCGGTAAGCATGGGGCCGTTTTTTTTATATGTCAATAACTATAACGCCGGTCTGTCAGAATTTTCTGATAAAGTCTTTCAGACTTGAGAATAATGCGTGAAACCCGTATCCTCCCCGGGTCATTTCTTCTATTGCCTCATCTTTTGTCCAGCCCTGAACATAAATCCTGTACAGGGCTACGGCAGCGCCCGTGCGGTCGGCACCGTGGCGGCAGTGGACAAAAACCGGCTGCCGGGCGGGGTCGGTTGCGATCTTGAGAAACACGGCGAAGTCTTCTTTGCGGGGGGATGAGGCGTTCACCGGGATGTGGACACCGGCGATGCCGTACTTGTCGGCACGTCCCCTATCTGAATTGCTTGTGCGCAGGTTTACAATGGTTTTAATTCCCCGTTTTTTCAGTTCAGGGAATCCTTCAGGACCGGGCTGGGCTCCGCGGTATAAGGATTTCGAGACACGGTAAAAATTTTTAAGCCCGGGAGCGGTTACACGGGAAGCGTGGTCGCGTGCGAGGTAATGTTCCCGGGTCTCTGAACCGGGTTCGCACGAGGTAAAAACAAAAAATAATATTCCCGCCAGGATGAGTGCCCGGCATGATTTTCGTATTACAGTCATTATTTATTCATACAGATGATTCAGTCCCGGTGCCGCCTGACGCCTGTTGTATTTCACAAAGAAGATTCAGGCGTCACGGCTTACTGTATAAAGTCCCGTATCGCTTCGGTAATCGTTTCCGGGACTTCAATCGGTGATTCATGGCCCGAGTCGACGACTTTTATTGTCGCGCGGGGAAGCGCCAGTGCCATTTTCAACGCCTGTGACAGAGGGAACTGAATGTCATAATAGCCGTGAATGATCAGGCATGGTGCCGTGATTGATTTTAATTTTTTAAGCACATTCCATTTCCCCATGGCCCTGAAAAAGGACATGACGACCTGTTGCGGGGTGTTCTGTGACAGCGCGATAAATTCTTCGAGGCGTTTTTTCGGGAACCCTTTTTTAAACGCCCTGACAATATTGGTCTTAACAAAAAATTCAAAGGGAGTATAATCGCTTATCAGGAAAATTATTTTCCGCCCCAATGAAAATATGAATTTTCCGATGGTGTCAACCAGGATAAGTTTTTCGACCTTCTCCGGATATTTCAGCGCAAAATTAAGAATGGTCATGCCTCCCATGGAATGCCCCGCAAGCACCGCCTTTTTGATTTTCAGCTTCGACATCAAAGCGTTGAGGTCATCGCTGAGCTGGTCGATCGTATATTCGATTGACGGCTTTTCGCTTTCGCCGTGCCCTCTCAGGTCAAAGCGTATGACTCTGGTTTTCTTTGACAGGTTGTCGATCTGGTGGTCCCAGCGGTGCCTGTCAGCGGTCCATCCGTGAACGCAGATCAGCGGTGTTCCCCGTTTAGGCCCTTTATCGTCATAGGTGATCATAAGTCCGTTTATTTTTACCTGCGGCATGTCCCATCCCCCTGTTTTTTATTTTAATTTTATTTATAGTCATTATTGAGAAAATGTCAAATATAATACCAGCTATAGGACTTGTGCATAAAAAATTAAGAAACATTGATTTGAAAAAACTGTTGATTCTGTAATATCTTTATTCCTTGCATGAAAAATTTTTAATGACATATCAAGTACAATCTGCTGGTTTATCGACATGGATGAGAAAAGAGATTTTAACGCGCAGGCCAGCTCATGGGATGATAATCCGGTACGGGTGAAGCTCGCTCAGGATGTCGCGGATGCAATTATCTCTTCGGTAAAGATTACGCCCGATACCGATGTGCTTGATTTCGGCTGCGGCACGGGGCTGGTGACCCTTGCGCTTTCACGCCATGCGGGGAGCATAACAGGTGCTGATTCGTCCAGGGGGATGCTTGAGGCCCTGGACCGTAAAATTTCGCTGGCAGGCATTTCCAATGTAAAAACACTGTATTACGATGCGGACGATAATGCCCCGATTCCCGGGAGCTATGGCGTTATTGTATCGAGCATGGCCTTTCATCACGTGAGAGATGTTGCCGCACTGATCCGCAGGTTGCATGAGGCGCTGGTTCCCGGGGGGAAGCTGTGTGTCGCTGATCTTGACCCGGATGAGGGCCTGTTCCACAGTGATAATACCGGCGTGTTTCACTTCGGCTTTGAACGGGAGGATCTGCGGCGCGTTTTTACGACCGCGGGTTTTCTTGAGGTGCGGGACATCACTGCCACGGAGGTAATTCGCCCTGTTTCAGGTGGCAGCATGAGCTTCAGCGTTTTCCTTCTGACCGGGATCAAGCCTCTTTAAGGTGTATAACTTTTAGGCTCATTCCCGAATGTTGGGATTCAAATGTCAAAAAACAATGTGAAAAAGATTGCCACAGAGTACACAGAGAAAGATGCAAATTTTTTACTTTGTTGCGCACACTACATGAATCTCACGCAGAGTCGCGGACTACGAGGAGAAAAAAGTCAGATTGTAAAACCCGCAATGAAAAAAAATTAATAAAAACCTCTGTGCTCTCTGTGCCTCCGTGGCTGTCTTTCCAAAAATTTGGAAAGAGTGAATTTTATAATAACGGGGTTGCCCTTATTCTTTTATTGGAACTTTAATCGTGAATTTTGTCGGTTTTCCTTTTTGTGAAACGACTGAGATTGATCCCTTGTGATTGTTGGTTATAATATAATAGGAAACTGACAGGCCAAGGCCTGTACCGTCACCGACCTGTTTGGTCGTGTAAAAAGGCTCAAAGATATGGGAAAGCGCTTCTTCAGGAATCCCCGGGCCGTTATCAGATACCTCGATGACCGCATTATTTCCTTCAGTTCCTGTTTTGATTGAGATGGCGGGCACAAAGCTTTTTTCGGATGTTTCGGCCATTGCCTGTGCCGCGTTTTTCAGGAGATTGAGTATGACCTGTTCGATCTCGGTTGCGGAACAGTACACATGGGGAAGGTCAGGATCAAAGTCCCGGTTGATTATTATTTTTCTGAAGTCGTACCTTTTTTTCAGATCATAATCGTTCATGGCTATGCTCATGGCATTTTCAATCAGGCTGTGGATGTCTTCATATTTTGCGATTGACTCGGCTCTTCTGCTGAACTGGAGCATATTGGAAACAATACGTGCGGCGCGTTCTCCCGCTTCACGGATGCCTTTGAGGTACTGCACGATGCCGCGGTTTTGGACGTAGTCCCTCACCTGTGACGGGTCAATATTGAGTTTCACGGCTTCCCTGATGTCGGCATCGCTGTTGCAGGCAAGCCTCATGGAGATCATCTGGACTGCCTGAAGAATCACTCCCAGGGGATTGTTGATCTCGTGGGCCATTCCCGCTGCCAGGCCGCCAACGGTCATCATCTTTTCTGTCTGTATCATCAGTTCCTGGGTATGCTTCCGTTCGGAAACATCCCGTATGATCGTTGACAGAAATTCTACCTCCCCCTCTTTTGATTTATGGGACATTATTACCTGGGATACCGGGAACTCCTCGCCGTTTTTTTTCTTCAAGGCGGTCTCGCCTTTCCAGGTCCCGTGTTCAATCGCGGTGGCAATCGCTTCAGATTTAATAGTATCGAATGCCCAGGAAGGATAGCAGTCTTCGATATTCACTGTGGCAATGTCAGTATCGTCAAGCCCGAGCATGGTTTTTCCTGCCCTGTTCATATAAATAATTTTAAAATCCGGTGAAGACATTGACACCAGGTCTGTCGTTGCTTCTATCAGGCCGATAAGCCATTCGCGTTCTCTTTCCATCATCTTCTTCTCGGTGATGTCGCTGAATATCGCGATGTGTATATTGTTGATCAGCGAAACCTTCAGCTCGATATAGATGGCCCTTCCGTCAGGCCGCGACATTTTTTTTGTTCCGAAATCTATCACTTCCCCCTGGCGCATCGAATCTGTTTTAACCCGGTATTCATTGAGAAAATCATCCCGCTGCCGGGGATCGGGGAGAAGGCGTTCAATCACTTTGCCCATTATCGGGGCTTCCCTATGGCTGTATCCGAATGTTTTTCTGAAAATCAGGTTCATGTATTCTATATCTCGTTCCCTGATCGCCAAAACCGGCATGGGAAAATGTTCAAGCATTGTCCTGAATTTTATTTCGTTTTCCTCTATCTGCCGGTGTGATTCAATGAGGTCTTCGTTTATCGCCTCAAATTCCTCGTTTGAAGCCTGCAGCTCTTCGTTCGCCGCCTGAAGCTCCTCGTTGGCCGCTTTGAGGGCGAGGTTTTTTCTGCTGAGTTCTTCATCCGATTTTTCAAGGGCGCGCTTCATCAGATTGAAGTTATGGAACAGGCCCAGTGAGAAAAGAATGATCATCATCGCGGAGCCGATCTGCCAGCCCCATTCGGTAAAAAAATTTACCGGTAAGAAATTAAGGTTTTTTAACACATAGGTGATGCTGCCGATGAGAAGAACAAAAAATCCGGACAGCAGAAAAACAGCCTGCTTTGATCCCAGCGTTATCTTGTAGACCAGGTATGCGAGCACAAGCATAGAGTAATAGACACTCCATGCCTGGACCGCTTGTTTAAATATAATCGATGCGGGACCGGCAACTAACAGGGAGAGTGCGACAAGGGGGAAAGCGGGGATGATAACGGTGAAAATAAGGACTTTGTCGTAGACGGGATTTTCCTTTTTTGTCTCGAGAAAAGACCTGATAAACAGGAACAGCCAGATAAGCCCCAGGGAAAGAAAAAAATACGCGCTGTGCTGCTCCCACCAGATCGATCGCTGCCAGAGATGCTGGAACCCGAGGCCGTTAACCGCGAGCATCAGGCCGATTACGCACGAGATAAACAGGGAACAGTAAAGATACGCTTCTTCCCTGGTGCCGAAAAAAATAAAGATGTTATAGAGGATCATGACCAGCATTATTCCGTAGTAGATCCAGAGCGCCGGAAGTTCAGCGCTTCGTTTTTTCATGAAAGAACGCGGGGTGTAACAGTTGAAGTCGACATTCACCGGATTGGTCGTGAAAATACGCAGGTAACAGGTGTTTTTCCCGGGGGCAAGATCAAGGGGAAAAACAAAGTGGCGGTCGATTATCTCCCTGGTGGAAAAGGGCCGGGCAGTCCCGGTGCGGGTAACGGAAAAACTTTCTTTTTGAGTTTTCCGGTAAAAATCGAGGTATTCAAACCGGGGGTAGGCAATTTCAAAGAATACCGTTGAATTGACTTTGTTGTTATTCTCAAAGGTAAGGCGGAACCACCATGCTGATCTTCTGTAGCCAAGCTTTATCGAGCGGCTGCCGCTTTTCCTCCATGCAGTTTTTTCCGTGGTGATCTGTTCAATCCCCGCTTTAAGCCCGCGGTCACGGTTATATTCAATGCGAAGTTCAACATTCGGCGCGTTTTTTTCATCCGTCATGGTATAGAAATTCGCTCCCGCGACCGTCGTGCAGCATATAATAGTCAGTAACAGTGCTGTCAGTGAATATCTCAATTCAAGTTCCCGGATAGTTAATCAAATCTGTATGAGTATTTATATAGTAAGCCCTGATTCTTATTTCTGTCAACGCATTAGCGGTTTGTGTCTTTGTTTGTTCATTTAATAATACTGCGGTCAGGACTATTTGTGTAAAATAGCGGATCGAATTTTTACTTTAATATTGGGCTGAGTACGCCGGGTAGCAGTATAATTTTGAGGGTAACGTAGTTTTGTCATTCCGGTTTTGCATCT